>JABCTC010000003.1 GCA_018238545.1 Candidatus Heimdallarchaeota archaeon | reverse complement strand
TTCTCCTATCATCTGGGAGAGTTTGTATCTCCTGTGTCCTCCTCTTGTCCTCTTGCAAGGGAGGATTCTTTCTTCCTTCTCCCACCTCCTCATAGTGCTAGCTGATACTCCTTGCATGTATGCTGCTCTGCCAATTCTTACTAACATAGTTCTAATTTTACTGCTCTTACGAAAAATTTTCTGTTTTTTGGCAAGATTGAGCAATATTTCTTTCAACTGTTGCTTACAGTGAATTTAGATGCTTTCCAATAATTCACTTAACCCAATTTCAATCGGAATAGATTGCGTGAAACCAAGTATTTCTTCAGCCTTCTGAATAGAACAGTAACTCTCGTAAATATCCCCTTGCCTTTCCTCAATCCTTTTGGGTTTCATTTCGGATTCACTAAGTTTCAACAAAGTGTCTGATAAATCATTAATAGAATACGGAACCCCAGAACCTATATTTATCACTTGATTAACAGCTGATTCTGACTCAAGAGCCATCGCAATTGCCCTTGCCACGTCTTTCACGTGTATGAAATCTCTTGTTTGATTTCCATCTCCTTCAATAGAATATGTATCACCTTTCTTTATTGCTTCTATGAATTTATAGATCACACCTGCATATGGATCATCAGCATGTTGAAGTGGGCTGTAAATATTGAAGGGAATCAAGATAATCGTTTCCAAATTATATAGTTCTGAATATAAACAAACATACTTTTCTGAAACCAATTTGCTCAGACCATATGGAGATATAGGGTTTCTAGGATGATCTTCTGTTATTGGAAGAAACTTAGGGTCACCGAAAGTCGAAGCTGAACTGATGTGAATAAACCGTTTAATATTCTCATTTCTTGCATACTCTAGTAATTGTAATGTTCCCAATATGTTGTTTTCAGCATCAAAAATAGGTTCTGAAATAGATTTATTAATGCTTAGCTGTGCAGCCAAATGAATTATGTAATCAATACGAGGCAAATTCTTGTAACTGTCTTTATTTTGAACATCATTTTGGATAAATGTGACATCATCAGGTACCTCAAATTTCGAATTTGACAAATTATCCAGAATACAAATTTCATATTTGTTCCTTAAAAGAAGATAAGTGTAATATCCAATCTGTCCTAGACCTCCTGTGATTAATACGGTTTCAGCATGTTTAGGCATACATATTCTTATACTAAAACTTTTTAAAAGCATACCGTTCATTTCCACTATCGTTGTCTATGACAATTTTAATAGACAAGAATACGACTGGTGGTCTAATGACGAAGAAGGTACGAATCGCAATTGCAGGGTTAGGAAATTGTGCTTCATCACTAATACAAGGGCTTGAATATTACAAGAATGCTGATGAAAAAGATTTCATTCCCGGAATAATGCACGTTAAATTTGGCGATTATCATTTATCTGATGTTGAGGTAGTTTCTGCATTTGAGGTAAATACTAAAAAGATTGGAAAAGACATCTCCGAAGCAATCTGGCAAAGTCCAAATCTGAGTAAGAAGTTTTCGGATGTTCCTCATAAAGGAGTTACTGTTCTCCCAGCACCTATAATGGATGGTGTAGCTCCTCATATGAAAGAATCTTTTCACTGTTATGATCCTACACAAATGGAACCAGTAAATGTTGCTGATGTATTGAAAGAATCAGGTGTAGATGTTTTGATAAATTTCCTTCCTGTTGGGAGTGAAACTGGAGCTCAGATGTATGCTCAAGCATGTCTTGATACAAATGTTGCTTTTGCAAACGGTATTCCAGCATTTATTGCATCAAACAAAGAATGGGGTCAAAAATTCACTGACAAAAACATCCCAGTTGCTGGAGATGACATTAAATCACAGTTAGGTGCCACAATTTTACATCGTATGCTAGTAAGCTTAGCACATGAGAGAGGTATCAAGCTTGATGAAACATTTCAATTGAATATCGGTGGTAATACAGATTTTGAAAACATGAAAAAAGAGTATAGATTGACCACAAAGAGGATTTCCAAAACTGAAGCAGTAACAAGCATGATACCTTATGAAGTTCCCACACGAATTGGACCTTCTGATTATGTTCCTTTCCTTGAAGATGAAAAGATTTGTTATCTTTGGTTGAAAGGAAAGAATTTTGGTGAGCAACCTTTAAGTGTACAACTTAAACTCTCGGTTCAAGATTCTCCAAATAGTGCAGGTGTTATGATCGATGTAGTTCGTTCTCTTAAGATTGCAAAAGACAGAAATATAGGAGGACCTTTAGTTGGTGTTTCTAGCTATTTCTTTAAACACCCACCAAAGCAGATTCATGACGCTGAAGCAGTACGACTTGTTGAACAATTTATCAAGGGAGAAATAACAAATTAGGGTGATATGAATGTTAGAAAATGAAATTAAAGTAGCTATTGCTGGAGTAGGAACAATTGCCTCGGGGATAGTACAAGGTATTGCTTATTGTAAGGAGTATCCAGATGAACGAGAAAATCTCTTACACAAAACTATTGGACGGTTTGAAGCACGAGACATTAAAATCGTTGCTGCTTTTGAGGTTGATTCAACAAAAGTTGGAAAGGACATTGCAAAAGCTATTTTTGCTCCAATTAACAGCACACCAAAATTCATAGAAGTTGAAGAAACAGGAGTGATTGTCAATAAAGGTCCTGTAAAGGACGGTCTATCAGATCATTTGAAGAAGGTTATAACAATAGCTGAGGGTGAAGAAGTTGATGTTGTAGAAAAACTAAGAGAATCAAAAGCAGACATACTTGTATGTGCTATCCCAACAGGGGCAGAGGAAGCTGTCATAACTTATGCACAAGCAGCTTTAGAAGCTGAAGTAGCTTTCATAAACTGTACTCCTACTACAATTGCTTGTGAACCTTCTTGGGCTCGAAAATTCAAGAAAGCCAATGTTTGTTTAATTGGTGATGATTTACAATCCCAAGCTGGTGGAACCGTTCTGCATAAAGGTTTCCTTGATGTTCTCAAAGAGCAAGGTGTAACCATTAAAGATACCTACCAACTCGATGTTGCAGGTGGACTTGAGACTCTTAATACATTGGATGATGATAGAAAACAGTACAAACGAGAAGTTAAAGAGAGAACTTTGAAACAGTCTTTCAAGAATAATATTAATCTGGCAAGTGGGACTTCAGATTATCTAGAATTTCTTGGAAATCGCCGTATAAGTCACTTCTGGATCCGAGGAGAAGGGTTTATGGGGATGCCTGTTAAAATTGATATGAGATTAGAAACACTGGATGGACCCAATGGTGCAGCAACTTTAATAGACGTTATTCGTGCAACAAAGGTGGCTATTAACAGAGCAGGAAGTGGTCCTATAAGTTCTATTTGTGCTTATGGGTTCAAAGCTCCGCCAGTATTCTCAGATAGACATAATGCACATAAATGGTTTAACGAATATCTAGAAGGCATAAGAACAGAATAATATATTTCTGCTCTTTTTCTCATTTTATTCTAAGTGTGTTTGTAATAGATACCAGTTTATCTCTTGGTTCTGATTGAGGGTATTTTTCAAGAATCTCAATAGCTAATTTAATGTAATTTCTGATTTCCTTTTTTATTGAATCAATAGATGAAGATTTTGCAATTATTTTTCGGATTTTGTTAGGGGAATACTCTTTCTTTTCCATATAATATCGAATTAAGATATCTTTCTCTTCTTTCTTTGCTAATTCTATTGTTTCAAGCACTATATAAGTCTGGATTCTATTAGAAATATCAGTTAAAGCACCTGATTTTCCAAGCTCTTTTACAGTAGATGTAATTGATAAAAGATCATCTCTTAACTGAAAAGCTCGACCAAAATATTTACCAAATTCTTGCATGTTCTTTCTGTCTACTTTGCTTGAAGTCCCTAGAACTCCGCCAATTACTGAAGATGCTTCAAAAAGACTAGATGTTTTTCTGTCTATTAGCAGTAAAGCTTCTTCTTTCGACATTTTTTTCTTCCCTGAACGGAATTTCGCTTCCAAAAACAACGAGGAGGATAGATTATGAATAGTTTTAACAAGCTCATCTACAACATCAATCACTTTAGTTTTTGTTGCTAAACTTAATGCAAGACTACTCATCGAATATGAAATTGAAATAGCTGCAAAAGTTGAATATTGTAAATAGAAAGATTTCTCATTTCTTCTGAAAATGTCCTTATCAAAGATATCATCAACTAACAGAGAAGCGTTGTGAATGACTTCTAGGGCACAAGCAGCAGCAAAACTTGAGTCGTCACGTACTTTATTTGAAATCATCTCAAAAGATAATAAACATATAAGAGGACGAATCCGCTTTCCACCATTCTGGAGAATCTGAGTTATTAGCTCATTTATTTCATCATCATATGGACTCTGATCTTTAAGAGTTGAAAGATAATCATTTATTTCTTTTACCTCTTCGGTAAAATCTAAGTTAGCTAAGGACACTGTTATCTAAACTCCTACTCTAATTTGCCTAAAAAAACTTATTGTAATTGCAGAATTATTCTATTTTGTGAGAGATTCCACTATCATAGACAAGTATTCTAGAAAAGAATTCACGAAAACTAGTAGTAGAACAACATAAACTAACGATACGATAAACGAGATGTGAAATCCCGCCTCCACAAAATTCATGCCTGTTGTTTTCCTGTAATTTTCTACAAAGAACCATTTAACCAATCGTATCATATACACTAATGAAAATACCAGCAGAATCACACAAGTAATTGAGAGCAACAAACTTCTAATATCTAGCATTTTATTGAAGAAAATATCACGAGAAATAAAAGGTAAAGCGATTGGAAGAGCAAAGATTATGAGATAACTTAAACTAGTAAAGAGGAATAAGGAATTCGAACGCCTTCCTAAATCTTTCAGTACAGTAAAATCATCATTTCCGTATCTTGAGGAGAGTAAACCAATGATACTGAATGAAAAAATAAATATCAAAAAGTACAATATTATAAGGAAGGAAAGCGATTTTATTGATTCATTGAGAAAAGCGCCATTTTTTGTTGAAGCCATAATGTTCGACATTAACATAAAAATAATTCCTAGATGAATCAAACTTGTATAATGTAGGAGTTTCTTGAGTTTGTTAACCGTCATCGCAGCAATAGATCCCCAGAGCACAAAAATAACACCTAATATCATGAACAACCAGGTTAACAATTTGGAAAGACCCAATGTATAGAGTTGTAGACAGAATTTGCTCATAAAAGCTAAACTTATTCCTCTTTGAACAACTAGAAGGTAAGAAGATGTAGAGATACCATTTTCATTAGAATAATCAAATATCCAAAAATGAAAAGGAGGAGTTCCAGAGTTAACAAACAAACTGATAACAATAAGTATTATACCTAAATAACTCCACAAACCTGAATATAATCCTAATGAGATTTCAAAGCTTCTCTGGGAGAAATATAAAATGGATATACCTACAAATAACAAGGTAAGGGAAATACTGTTCAACAGAGTTGTACTGGAAATAGACTTCGTTTTTTCGGGTGAACTTGTTGTTGGAGACAAAGAGCGTATGTAAAAACTCATACTCGAAAATAGTATAACAAAACCAAAGAAAACGAAAATCCATGTTAGTGAGGATACAATGAAAAAGGATGACGATTGAATAAGCAATAGAGAAATAAAAGCCATGAAACTCTTCTCGGAATTCAGGTTAGCCTCAACAATAGAGAAGAAAATAATTACAATAGATGATAGAACAACTACACTATAGATCGAAGCTGAAAATATATCTATTTCAATTGGAAGAAGTTCAATTTTAGTTCCTTGGAAAGGAGTGAGTATATAGAGATAAGTAAGATATGAAATAACACTTATTATCACAGAAAAATAGCCGTAGATTATTCTCATCCGCTGTTTTAGGAATTTTAGTTTTTTTGTTATTTTATCAGCAAAAAGACCAATTATCAGATTTATGATAACACCCAATATTAAGATAAGTTGGGGAATGAATTTAATTAGAAGTAAGACCTTATCGCTCATACGATAACACCTCCTATAAATAGAAAGATAGTAAGTAGAAGTACTATAACAATAGAGAAAAGGACCCAAATCAACTGTGATTTTTCTGAAGCAGATTCAAATTTTCTGATAGTTTTAGATAAAACAATGAAAAACGATACAATTTTAGGTATTGCTACTTTTACAACATAATTCTTTAATTTTTTCCAAATGTATGTGCTAATTTGCGCCAATCCAGCAAAAATAACTCCTACTAAAAATGCTTTAATGAAATACCGATAAAACCATTTAATACTAGGAAAGAGGAGTTTAAGATATAGAAGCTCTAGAGGAGAATAGAGAAAATCATAATAGTATATTTTCTGATAAGTTCTCTCAATGTTAAGTAAATATGGATCCATCAAATCATTAAATTCAGTGAATACGGTCTTCAATAAAACAAAGACTACTATCGCTATGAGAAAAAGTATACCCAAAGGCAGAGCAGATACTAGTAACATAGTGTTTTCAATTGCAATTGGAGTATCAAAGAGATTAATAATATGGAAATATGGGTAAATGGCAAATGTAAGTATAAGAGTTATTGCTAAAACTGCGACCAAAATGACATTTCTAATAGATTTACGCTCTGCTCTTTTACTCCAAAGATCATAAACAAGTTTGATGCCAACTATTCCAAGCTGTAATATGAATAATAAACCTATTACGAATAATGCTAAAGAGAGAGAGTTAGATTGGGATGCATAAACTATGATTATACTTAGAATTGAACTGTTGAGAGGGGGGATTCCAATAAGCCCAAGGAAGATTATAGCGGTTGTTAGAAAGAAGATTATTTTAGTAAACAATTGAGGTTTAGTTGTCCCCACTTCATCTAGTGATTCTTCCTTGCTTCTGCTTGTAATTATAATCGGAATTGCTGTTCCTACAATTATTGTTGTAATCATGGCATGAAATCCTATTGCATAGCTTCCTGAACCAAATGTGAAGAGAATGTAAGCAAATAGTGCTGAAAGAATCAGAACTAGTAGTGAACTTCTATTGTTAGTAAAAACTGCAATGGTGATGGAAATTATTGCTACAGTGATACCAACCCACGCAAAAGCATCTGCTAGAACAGGTATAAGATTGAAATAAGGCGTGTAAACAAATGTAAACAAATTAGCAAAAATATAGAAGGCTAAAACTGGTATGTTCCAGGATAAATTATCCTTATTTGCATTTCTAAACCATGTATGAAAGGGGAAAATGGAAATTTTTGCTAAAACACCAACAAAAAACAGAGTGTTTAGCAGGAGAAAGTATTGATTGTGAATAAAGAACTTTAACTGAATATCATTGATTATCATGGTATAATTGAAGGAACCTGCTCTTGTTATTAGTAAGATAAAGGAAGTAATAATCAAGGTATTAGCAATTATTAAACTGAAGAACAGCTGTTTGAATCCTAATCGGTTCTCTAATCCAGAGTCTTTTGATAATGAATTGAGATACTCTAGATATAAAATATCTAAAATAAACCATACTACTATTAGTTGGAAGAAATTTGGTGAGAATACAAAGGGGATTATAAGCATTGCAAAATATGGCAAATGATCCAGAGTTGACTTTGATAAATCTTGTTTTTCAGCTGTCAAATAGTTTAGATATATGGTTAAACAAATTATAATGACAGCATAAAAAATTGTTCGTAGAATTGATACTGAAAAACCAAAACTGAAGGAGAGATTATCAATACTGAATAAATCTATAGAAATTTCATAATTGCTATTATAATAGAGAACCATTGCTAAAACTGTTATTGATAAGAAAATGTTGATTAAAGAGAAGAAATTTTGATGTTGTTTCTGATTTTTGGCACTTCCTCCAATTAATCTTCTAAAAAGTGGAAATGTGAATAATATCCCCATCTGTATTAGTAATAGTATGTTAATTATGTTCATTATCTTCTCTCCTTTCATCAATTGTAGGTACTACGCAAAACACCCTATCTCTTACATAAAAGAACAATATAAGGATAATAGATAATACCCCAAGCAGTGAAAATGTTAATGTTTCAGCAGTTAATTGTGCAGCTGATAGGAAAAACATACCAGCAAGAAAAATCAGTACTAAACCTATGTAAACTTGTAAGCTCTTCTTACTAAATAAAATGAATATAATCCCACATAAGAAACAAATGAAGGCAATTGATAAGATGAAGCTCAGGTATACCATTGTTCATCATCTCTCTTTTTTGATTGAGTGTAAAATTCAGCTATAATTAAAATAAATGCAAAAAACATTGCAATGATTATTACTGCGAGCATTGCTCGATAATCTGTATGAAAAGCAAATAAATTGGCAAGAGGGTTAGTTATTACATCTATCATGTCTCCACCTATAATAGAGAAAACTAAGAAACCAAATATTGAAGCAAAAGCGAGAACAATAATTGCATTTATAGCCAGTTTTGAACCATTACTATTTGTTATTTCAGCATCTTCCAATGGGTCAGTTTTTAGATTGTAAAAGAATATAAACAAGAAGAGAATATAAGAGAGACCAACGTTAATAATGAACAAAAATGTCTGGTTAACAGCAAGAAAAATAAAGGAAAAAGCAGCATATGCAAAAACATGAAATACGTATTTACTACCTTTTTTTGTTAGAAAACCGTTTATTAGAAAACCTAAACCAAAAGATCCTCCAATATAGAAGTAAAATTCATGAATCTCTTCAGGTATAACTATAATCCAAATAGTGATGAATGTAATTACAGTCACTTTGATTAATGACCAATTCAAATCTTTTAATTTTGAAACGTTTGGTAATGCTAGAAAAATAATATTTACTAAACTAAGTAAACATAGAATGATCGTACTCAAAAGATATGACATCCCAAACATTACTGGTCAAAGAAAGATAAAGAAAAGGAAAAATAAAAGTTTTTGGTAACAGAATCACGTTATTTTCGTTTTCTTCTTCCGCTTTTTCCGGAAGACGTATAATAAGACAAATGTTAATCCTGTAATTGTTATGAAACTAATTGGACTATCATAAAGTCCTGCTGTTGCCTCACCAAGAAATTGCGTTTCTGTGAATATGGGGACTGAAACATTATATTCAGGAAAAGTCGGATATTCAGGAACTAGAGGACTTCCTGGGCCAAATGTTGTAAAATTCCCAGTAGTATAATTTATCCCTAAATCTATTCTGTATTGAAGATTAACCCCAACATGTTCAGTGAGATTTATGAAATAAATAGGTGTTTCATACTGCAAGTTAATACTTATTTCATCGAAGAGTGGATCAGGATAATAGAGCACCTGCCATCTTGCTTGCGATTCAACTGGTATTCTCAATTTCCACTTAGCGTTAATGATAATTCTAAATAGTTCGAGTTCTGTTTTGTATCCAATGTGCGATAAATCAAATACATTTACACCATAAAAACCAAAATAAACATCCATTTTTTCGTCTTCATCTGAGTCTAGTCCTATAATGTTAAAATACACTTTAGGTCTCTCATACTCACCTACTGTTTCGTTCAGACCACCATCAATTTGAGGGTCGAAGAGTAGGACACGCTTTTCATCACTTCCTATTCTCATTACGCCTTCAAAATCCCACACGTCCTCTTCTTCCTCTTGTGCTAGTGTAGACTGATAGAAGGATGAAGTGATAAAAATTGTCACCATCAAGAAACTTGCAATAATTAAATACTTGTTTTTCATTTGTTTTTCCTCCTAACGTTCTGAACAATCGCTAATAGAAAGATTATACCACCAAATGCTGCAAGAGATGCTAGAAATGGGAAAGCCACTGTCAAACTATGGGTTCTCGGCAAAGATGTTCTCAGGAAATCTTGAGCTATAGTTACATTATATTGAGGCCACCAATAATCAGGATTTTCTGGTTCTTTAGGATCAGTATATAATGGATTTAATGCACCATAGGTTGTTAAATTACCATAGATAATTGTCTGATCTTTGTTTATTTGTTGCCAGAGACCTACACTACCAATTTGACTATTCAATATAGCTATATGGATTGGTAATCTTAGTACAAATATTGATTGGTCATATAATTCTGCAACAAATAATTCTTCATGTGTATATTTTAATTTGGTTAGAAGTGTATTATATATTGGTGCAAGAATTTCATCATACTCAGCCGTTTCATTATCCATCACATCTTCAGTCATGGTTATCCAAGACATTCCTTCACCAGTTACATTGAAACCATACTTTCCTCCCAAACTTGTAGTTTCAAAGAAATCTGAATACAGTGGGGAGTCTCGTATAGGTTGTATCCCATATAATGCAACCAGAGCATCGACACCTGTAATATCGTCTTGATCCAAACAAAATAGAAATGTTCGCATTTGTAAAGGATCAACAGTAAACGAAGGAATAATTTTCAATCTGTGTTTCTGCTGTTTAACAACGCCTTGATAATCCCAATTTTCCTCCCCAACAACAGCATTAACTGTAGTTGTTGAAGTCGAAAGGAAAGGAGCTACTAAAAGCGAAATAATGAATGCTATACTAATAAATCTGGAATGTTTCACTCATGTTCCTCCAAATCATATCTTCTGAAAGAAAGGATTGTATGACATTTATAAAGATTATTGATAAGTTCTATTGTGAAAAAAGTATTTCTTAAAAAAGGTAAAAACATAAATTTTATATCGTTAAAAGGAATTCTTAAACCAGATGGCATGGCTAGATAATAGAAAACGCATCCACTCTTTTAGAGAGATAATGGCAGTTATCACTCCATATCTAGCAAAAAATGTGCCTCTGCTCATTTTTGTTAGCTCTGTTGCTTTCCTAGCAGCTGTTTTAGGTCTGGCGACTCCTTTACTGATAAGAGAGGCTATCAATAACGCTATCGATTCAAAGAGTATACCTTTTATTTGGATCATTGGAGGGGCGATGTTAGGAACAGCTGTAGTTGGAGGTGTTATGCAATTTCTATCTAGATACTATGCAGCTGTTTATGCTCAAAGAGTGATTTTTGACCTACGAAATGATATTTATAAAATACTCCAACAGCTGAGTTTAGAGTTTTATGATGATGAAAATACAGGTCAAATAATGACCAGAGTCACAACTGATCTTAATGCGATTCAAGGTTTTGTTAGTTTCACAATTAGATTGGTCATGAACGGTGCTATCTTCTTTATTGGAGCATATATAGCCATGCTCATCATGAGCTGGCAACTAGGATTGATACTTGTTGCATTGTTCCCTGGATTTATCTGGCTAATATATTGGTTTAGCACTAAGGTTAGGCCATTATTTTATCAAGCTCGTAAACAATTTGGAGCAGTTACATCAATATTGCAAGAAAATGTTACAGGAGCACATATTGTTCGTGGATTTGCTCAGGAGGAAAATGAGATTGTAAAGTTTGATGACTCTAATATCGTTTATAGAGACCTAAGAGTCAAAACACAAGTTTATAGAGCGATATATTTCTCAAGTATGACCTTGCTTATTGGAGTTGGTACAACTTTGGTAGTTGTTATTGGAGGTATTTTTGTTACTAATGGAAGTCTTGATTTAGGAGATTTTATAGCCTTCTTGTCATATTTAGCTTTATTACCTGGACCCACAAGACAACTAACATGGCTAGTAGGCATAATTCAAAGAATGTTAGCAAGTGGAGATAGAATCATTGAACTAATCAGTGCCAAACGAGAAGTTCAAGAGGATCCTAACGCTATTGACCCCCCCAAATTTAAAGGTGATATCGAATATCAAAAAGTTCATTTCGGATATGAAGAAGGAGTAACAATTCTGAAAAATATAAACATAAAGATTCCACATGGACAGAAAGTTGTTGTTTTGGGAGGGACAGGAAGTGGGAAGAGCAGTTTTGTAAATCTATTAGTGAGATTTTATGATCCATTAGAAGGTCAAGTACTTATTGATGGAAAGAACATAAAAAGTTACAAATTGAAAAAAATGAGACAACAAATTGGTCTGGTACTCCAAGAAACAATGTTGTTTAATGACTCTATTAAAGAAAATATCGCATTCGGAAAACCAGATGCTATAATTGATGAAATTATTTCAGCAACAAAAACCGCAAAAATTCATGACTTCATCGCGATGCTTCCTGATAAGTATGAAACAAAGGTTGGAGATAGAGGAATAACGTTATCAGGAGGGCAGAAACAGAGAATATCAATTGCGCGGACTCTTCTTATAGATCCCACAATACTCATTTTTGATGATTCAACAGCTTCAGTGGATGCAGAAACTGAAGCTCAGATTCAAGAAGCTTTGAATATACTAAGTCTTGGAAGAACCACGATAATCATCTCACAACGCATTTCTTCTGTACATTATGCTGACAGAATTTTGGTTTTTGAAAAGGGAAAAATAGTTCAAGATGGGACTCATGATGAACTTATAAAAATTGGAGGTTTATATCTCAAAATCTACAAAACTCTTGCTCAAAGCTATGTAGAGGATAGTACGAAAATTGATACTGACACCAAATATAGGAGGAAGGATTAATGGGTTGGGCATTTCATCGTATGACAAGAGAAGAAGAAGAAAGAGAGAAGAAATACTCTGATTGGACTTTATTCAAGCGATTATTTCGAATCTTTGGATATTATAAAAGCGAAACAATATCTGTTGTTGCTATCGTTTTAACAGTCTCTGTTTTTTCCACTTCTTTACCTATACTAATGCAACAAATAATTGATATGTTTATCAAACCTGGGATTGCAGATTACACTACACAAATCATAATCATGGGTGCGTGTTATCTTGTATTCATCATTTTGAATTTCTTCCTTATCCTGGCAAGAACGATTTTCTTTGCCAGATTGGGTCAAAAACTGATTTATCGAATAAGAAATGACTTATTTACTAAACTTCAATATCTTTCTTTTGATTACTACACAGAAACAGAATCTGGGAGGACAATTTCTAAAGTTACAAATGATGTTGATGCTTTAGGAGAACTGCTTACAACAGGAATAATTGACATATTTGCAGATTTTGTAAGTTTAATTTGGATATTAGTAATCATGTTCGTTTATGATGTGCAAATGACTTTACTCACATTTACTGTGATACCAATTCTGCTAATTACAGCATATTTTTTCCAAAAGAGAGTAAGATTTGTTTATAGAAAAACAAGAGTTGCAATCGCTAAAGTTACTGCTAATTTACAAGAAACGATTACTGGAGTTAGGGTTACCAAAGCCTTATCTAGGGAGGAGAAAAATATTGAAAACTTCGATGACTTGAACAGAGAAAATTACGATGCGAACGTAGAAGCTGCTGGTGTATCTTCGTTATTTATGCCTTTGATTCAAATTATTGCAGCACTAGGAAGTACAATCGTTATTATCTTTGGAGGGTCTGCATTTATATCTGGGAGAATTTCTATTGGAGTGCTCTACGCATTTTTAGATTATTCGAATCGTTTCTTTGCACCTGTGATTAGTCTCTTTACTTTTTATACAATCATACAGTCAGGATTTGCAAGTGCTGAAAGAATTTTTGATGTTCTAGATGAACAACCATCTGTTAAAAATTCCCTAGATCCTGTATTTCCTAGAGAGATAAAAGGCAAATTAGAGTTGACAGGAGTAGATTTTAATTATCAAGAAGAAGTCCAAGTATTGAAAAATATTAATCTAACCATTGAAGAAGGTTCAAGCATTGCTTTGGTGGGTCAAACGGGCGCAGGTAAAACCACAATCACCAAATTGCTGTCTCGTTATTATGATGTTACAAATGGTAAACTGTTAGTGGATGGAATCAATATTAAAGACATCGATTTGAAAACTTTACGAAAAAATATAGCAGTTGTTCCACAAGATGTTTATCTTTTTAGTGGAACTATAATGGAGAATCTGAAGTATGGTAAAAAGGAAGCTACAGATGATGAGGTCTATGGCGTATGCCTTGTCCTTGGTCTTCATGATTATATTTTAAGATTGCCACAAGGGTATGAAACTGATGTAAAAGAAGGAGGAGCAAGGCTATCTCTAGGTCAACGACAACTAATATCCTTAGCTAGAGCTGTAATTGCTAACCCAAGCATACTTATTCTAGATGAATGCAGTAGTTCAGTAGACCCAATTACTGAATCATTGATTCAAAAAGGAATAAATTATATGTTGAAAGGGAGAACTTCGATAATTATTGCTCATAGACTCAGCACGATTAAAAATACATCAAAGATAGTTGTAATTGATGATGGAAAGATAGTGGAAGAGGGAACACATCAAGATCTGCTTAAAAAGAAGGGAAGATATTATGATTTATATCAAACTCAACTAACCAGCAACATTGTCAATTAATTTGTTGGATATTCATTTCAAAATCTTTTTTATAGCTAGCGTGTCACCTTTTCTTGATAGTATATGGCAAAGTTAGAAGAGATTATTGCAAACGAAGAAAACAGAGTACTTTGTTTAGGAAATGAAGCTATAGCAAGGGGAGCTATTGAAGCTGGGGTACAAGTTTTTGCTGCTTATCCTGGAACGCCAAGTTCTGAGATAAGTATGGCAATGATTGCAGCTGCTCCAAAACTAGGATTTTATGCTGAATGGAGCACAAATGAAAAAGTAGCTATGGAAACAGCTTTTGCTGCATCTATAAGTGGTGTAAGAGCAATGACTGCTTGTAAACATGTTGGACTAAATGTAGCTGCTGATGCTTTTTATTCGTTTTTGTATATGGGGTGTAAAGGTGGTTTTGTAACAGTTGTTGGGGATGACCCTCATTGTTTCTCAAGTCAAAATGAGCAAGATTCTAGATGGCTTGGTGTATCAGCACAATTTCCTGTTATCGAACCATCTAGTCCACAAGAAGCGAAAGAATATGTAAAAAGAGCTTTTGATGTGAGTGAAAAATTCGAGATGCCTATGCTACTTCGTTCAACAACAAGAGTATCTCATGCAAGAACAGATGTACAATTCAACAAGTTTGAATCAAATTTCAGAGAAGGAGAATATGAGAAAACAAACCGCTTTGCATGTCTCCCTGCATTGGCAAGAGCTAATCATCCAAAGCTATTGGAAAGGATGGAAAAGATAAAGGAATGGTTACCAACAAGTGGTTTTTCAACAATTGAGGGACCAGATAGTCATACAGAATTTGGGATAATCACAAGTGGCATTAGCTATGCTTATGTAAAAGATGCTTTGAAGACATTAAAGAAAGAATTACCCATTTTGAAGCTGGGTATGGTAGCTCCTTTAGATGAGCAAACTATTCTAGAATTTGCGAAGGATAAGGAAAATATTATCTTCATTGAAGAAGTAGATCCCTATCTTGAAGATCGCATATGTGCTCTTTTTATTCAAAACGGAGTCATACCTAAAATACATGGGAAAAGTTCAGAGATTACTAAGAGATATCATGAGTTAAACGCTAGACTAGTTGCTGAAGCTCTAGTTAAAGTAGTTGGGGGGTCAATAGTTCCAGTAATTGAAATTGAGAAATCAGTTGAAGAAACTAAAGATTTTGTTCCTTTCAGGCCACCTCTGTTTTGTGCAGGATGTCAACATAGAGCAGCATTTTGGGAATTATCTAAAGTTGTACGAAAAAACAAAGGTGTTTTTGCTTCAGATATTGGTTGTTATTCATTAGATCCTTGGGTAACTGATACCATACTATGTATGGGCGGAGGGATAGGTATGGCAAATGGTTTTTCAAAGGTGATAAAAGACAAACCTATATTTGCTTATATCGGAGATAGCACATTTTTCCACACAGGTATGCCTGCATTGGCTAATGCTGTTTATAATAAAGCAAACATTAACATTCTAGTCTTAGATAACAGAATGACCGCCATGACAGGTTTCCAACCTAATCCTACAGAGGAGATAGATATCGCAGAGGTAGCTAAATCATTAGGAGTTGAATATGTTGTTGTGTTTGATCCTTACGATTTCGAGAATGGTAAAAAGGTTTTTGAGGATGCATTAAAACATGAAGGGCCAACAGTAATAATAATGAGAAAAATCTGTGCCAATGAAGATTGGAGAAGAAAGAGAAGAAAAGGCGAGAAAATAGAGGTTTTCCATATAGACCCAGAAATTTGCATCGCATGTGGAACGTGTATTGTACAATATCAATGCCCAGCAATAAGATGGAGTTTAGACACAAATTCTAAAGGAAAGAAATATTCAATTATAGATCCAACCATGTGCACAGGTTGTAGTGTCTGTTCTCAAATTTGTCCTGTTGGAGCAATCTCAAAGGTGGATGAATAAAATGGTTGAAACATATCAAATGGTTATTTGTGGAGTCGGGGGACAAGGTATCCTAACAATATCCGATATCATTACAATTGCAGCGCAGAAGAAAGGATTGAATGTTCTAGGTTCAGAAGTTCATGGGATGGCTCAAAAAGGAGGATCCGTCATAACAAATCTCAAAATTGGTAAGAATCTTAATTCACCAACTATTCCCATCGGTACTAGCAAAATGCTCGTTGGTTTAGAGCAAAATGAAAGTTTGAGGTATATCAAATATTTGCAACCTGGAGGTACTGTCATAACATCTGAAACGGTACTTTTTCCAATTACATGGAAAAAAGATAAGGAGGCTGCAGATAAAGCTAGAGAAAACATTAAAGGCAATCTTGGAAAATTCGATGCAACTATTTATTTCATTGATGCAGAAGGCTTAGCTAATCAAACAGGTTTAGCTTTAACACAAAACATTGTTCTACTTGGTGCCTTATCCCAAGTGGAAGGTTTTCCCATAACAGATAATGAACTAAGAGAGGCTTTGAAAATTAGAGTCCCCCCCAGATTTCTAGAAGTGAATCTAAAAGCATTTGATTTAGGAATCAGAGCTGTAAAAACATAAAAATGAGGAATTTTTTTCCTCTTTTTATTTGAATAAAATTAGAACGTTATGCATTAAATGGTTCTTGGTTTGGAATTTTTACCGTGTTTATTATTTTTTCACCGACAACAACTTCATCTACAGAATGAACAGATGTTCCATAATCTCTTAGAACTGCTTCAATATCATCATAATTTAGATCAGGACCAACAATTGTTACAATAATTCCTTCAGTGCTAGAATCTGTTTCTGTTCTAACAACATTAACAGATTCAACAGCTTCCAATTCCCCAATAGCAGTTGCTAAAACATCAATTCGTGGCTGATGGGGCTTTAAAACGTCTAATACAAGTCTTCTTATGCGGACACTTTTTGAGGGCTCTGCCATCTTTTAATCCCATGTTAATAGTAATTCATGGAAAGATTTATCGGGAGATTATTAAACTTTACGTTGTTCAGTTATGATATATTTTTGTCATGCAGTCATATTAACTAACAATTGTATCAGTTTAAATGGGTGGTTAAAGTGAATATTACGGGAGTTTTTATAAGAATCTCTAGATAAATAAGAGATGGCTAAAGTTCCTAGGGTGGAGTGTATAGAAGTAAAGTATCATCTTGTCTTGAGCAAGCTTTGTCATCAAACTAAAAATCTCTATAATCGAGCGAATTTTCTGATAAAAACCTCATTGAACAAACAGAACAAACTCCTCTTTTACAATGATCTCAACAAGTTACTCAACCATGAAGAGTGTTATCGTGTTCTCCCTGCTCACACCGCCCAACATTCGCTCAAACTCCTCTGTAGAAACTGGAAGGGGTATTTCCGAGCAATGAAAGAGTGGAAAGTCAACCCTGGAGATTTCTTCGCTATGCCCCGCCCACCTAATTACAAAAAAAAGGATGGGGAAGTGGTAGCTATTTTTACCAACCAACAAGCGAGGATTGTCAATGGATGGCTGGTTCTGCCGAAGAAAGTGGGATTCACTTACAAGACACGATTGACTTCTCACACGGATTTGCGAGAGGTGAGAATCGTCCCAAGAAGACCTGGGTATACCCTTGAGTTAGTCTATCAGAAAACTCTGCCTAAACTTCGTAAAAAGTTTATACGAAAAGGAGGGGTAGATTTAGGGATAATCAACATTGCTACCTTTGTGGATAACCTCGGTGGGCAACCGATTGTTGTCAAAGATGCAGGGAAAGGGATAAAATCCATAACCCAATATTATCTAAAAAAACAGAAACAATTACAGATACAATACGCTCAACAGCAAAGACAAAAACTGACAGGAAAGAACCGATTGACCTATGGTCATACCTACTACAAACTCCGAGAAAAGTGGAGGAGGAAATTGAAGGACGCTATCCACAAACTCACTTGCTATTTACTTGACTTGTGGGTGGAAAGAGGGCTGCACGAGGTTATCATCGGTTACAATGAGAAGTGGAAACAAGGGGTGCAGTTCTGGAAGAAGATCAACCAAATGTTCGTCACCATCCCCTTTCTACGTATTATCAACATTTTGAAGTATAAGGGCGCAGAACGAGGGATAAAGGTAGAGATGATTCCCGAAGAATACACTTCCAAGTCTAGTTTCCTTGATAATGAATTTCCCCAAGCCAGGAAAAACTATGCTGGTCGGAGAGTTACTCGAGGGTTGTTTCGAACCGCTCAAGGTCATCTCATTAACGCTGATGTCAATGCTGCATACAATATTCTACTCAAAAGCGATCCGAAAGCCTTGCCTAAACGCACGGTGAACGGGGTAGGAGGATACGTGATGTATCCACTCAGAGTTAGTATAGAACTGTTATAGTTTTATATGTTGACCTCTAATAAATATACTCAACTAAAGCTGTCCTTATATGACAACAAGACAAAAACTCATCATAGTTTGATGTATAAATATTCTATTAGTTTAGTTACCAATAGAAAAAACAATATTAACGCTATCATACATTAAGAAATAAGAGCGTTAGAATTCAGTACAAGTGTGAGAATATGTCAAAAAACTTCCCTTTCGACTTATGGATTTCAACTGGAAGTGATTCCGGAATAAGTTTTGCAACAGTAGGTAGATTAGCTAAAGACTCAAGTATGATGCAAGGAATCTTACTTTCGCTTCAATCTTTAATGACTACAGAAGTTGAGGTTTCAAATTCACAATTTATGACAGGTGAAAATGAGTTTGTAAAATTTGGTACCTTTACAATATCTGAAGAATCTGACACCGTTGTTGTTCAATATGTTGTCAAATCAGATGAAGCAAACAAACTCTCAAAAGAAAATGAAATGTTAGTTCAAGAATTAGCACTTTCATTTTGTAAATTTATCACCTTGACACCAAACTTTCACAGGAATTTAGCTACAGGAAAAATGATATCTTTAGATTACGTATCGAAAGCATATCTCAAAGCTTGTACAATTGCTAAACAGAAGGTTGCAGTAAGTAAGAATAATGATGCTTTAATTAATCTGATAAAAGCAAAACTCAAATTAATAGAAAATAAACCTGTGGATTTTCCCACGGTCTTACAGCTTAAAGACATCAAACAATGGATTGGAGAAGAAGAAACATCTTGGGATAAAGGGTCAATTTCCCCCTTTAAGAGACAATTATTAGTACAGATGGTAGCACAAGATATTCTCAATCAAATCATCTTAGAAGATCCATTTGTTATACTAGAATATGAAACACCGAGATATACGGTTGAAGAAATAAGGAATACCATTGAATTATATTTACGTGAGAAGCAATTCAAACCAGAGGAATTAATAGATCTCTACTTAGCGAAAAACCTTCAAGAGAACGTTGATGTTCACTTGAAGAAACTGAATATAAGTGAGATACACACTGCAAAAACCTTCATAGCAAATAATCTCGCAAAAGAGATCATTTACAAGATTGCAAAAGATAACCCATTACATACTCTAACTGATTTTCGTAATATTCCGCTGTATACTGCAATACAAAATCAAATTACAACTTTAACAGATGTTCCAGACCCTGGAAGTATAATCTGTAATGGTCTTATAGAAGATGTTACTCCTTTAGTTCTACAAGGAGCAAGACTGTTCTTTAAACAACTAATCGATCCCTTTGCTGGCAGAAAATTACCTACAAGCATATGGAATGTCATAATTGATTTCACTTTTTCAATATTAGATGAAAAGAAGATTGTTCAAAAGTCTACAACTAAGAAAACAGCTAAAACTTCTATTGAATTTAAACGTGGAATTGTAAAGGATAGATTATCCAAACTAACAAATATTCATCCTGAATGGATCAAACAACTTATTGATAAATTCAATACTATGGGAGTTGGAAAACAGTTGCAAATTTCCAATATTGAAGAATCTGTGCTGTTTGCAAGCGCATTAGAAAGAGCGATTATCACCACATTAGAGAAAATGGTGAAAGACCAGCTGTTTAATTTCAATCTTGGGGATATCTTTACCTATATGATCAATGCATTTAGAGAGATTGCGCCAAAGACTGTACTTGTCAATATTCTATCAAAAGTCATAGTTGATGTCAAGTATAGGGGTTATGAAACAGCTAAACAAATGAGTTTAACAGCAAAAGATCTAATTGGTGCAGCAATTGATGAAGGTGAAATTAAAGCATATGTTAATTCGGTTCCTGTGCAAAATAAACGCCCATTTTTCAGAGAATCGTATCTACGTTTTGATGGTAGAACAATCTCATCAAATGAACTTCTACAAAAACAGGGAGTTACAGTTAGTTTAGGAAATAAGATATTTCCATTACGAGATGTTGAAAAAGATGCTGAGTTTCTCACTACTTGTTTTACGAATTCAAAAACCCTAAAGAAAGCCTATGCTAAAGCAATTCTACGAGGGATGGTTTCCTCATATTTACAAAAAATGTTTACATTTGAAGGAAAGGTCATAAATCTTATAGATACGTTGATAACAGTTTTCAACAGAGAAATGGTGGGTAAACTAACACCAGCCCACCGATTACCAGACATTCAAAATGGTTTCCCATCCTTCCCACAGATTCGAGATATACCTCAGAAGTTCGCAGGAAAACATTTCCATGTTAGGTGTCAAGAAAGCTGGAATGATTATGCGCCAAAAATCCATAAAACCATTCAAAATCTTTTAACAGGATTTTCTAACTTGAGAAAGAACGATTTGAGCTACAAGAAGAAAGCTATGCGTTTATACAATAAGGCAAGCAAAGAGCTGAAAGATATTAGAAAAAACCTACTCAAAAACTGGAATCCATTAAATGATCAAATGACAAAAGTTGTTGAGAAATGGTCAAAAGATGTTAGTATAGATCTTAGTGGTCACCTTAATGAGGTTAGTAGGAATGTTACCAGTTGGACTGGAGATATATTCAAATTACAAAGATTAGAATATGGTAAATTCACGATATCGCTCAAACGAGCACAAAAAGAGATACTAAACACAATAAATGAAATTCATCCAAAAGAATTTAGAGATTTACCCAAAAACTTCATGGAGATAGCATTGTCAATCCTATTGTACAGAAGAATACCTGATTATGTTATAGATGAATCATATAATCAGATGATTAGTGGCGAAAAACGTGTAGCAGATGCAGTGCTTCGAGCTTGGGGTAAAAGTAAATCTAGAAGTGAGTTTGAGAACAATCTTTATCTGAATATGCGAGCTCTAGGAAATACTTTCACTGAAATCATCAATACATACGGAAGATTAACTAGTACATTTTTTATTAAAAATGATATAGAGTTGTCTAGCGATAAGAACGGCCATTTCATCACACTGGGATTAATACCAAAAGAAATTTACGAAACAAAAACTGAGGTGCTATCAATGCTCACTTTTCCTAATGTTGAAGCAGTAAGTAGTGGTAAAGACTGGGAAATAAGGCTGTTTCTAGAACCAGAATATAGAAGAGCTATGGATGAAAATAGGGAACGGTTAATTGTAATGAGTGATATTATTCGTTTTGTTGCTCGAATGAAGTTTGAAGAAAATACTGGTCCCGTTATAGAAGGTTTAAAATCTGTCATTCCGTACCTTATAGAAAACGGTGACACCAACATTATAGATCTGTCTGAAACATTGAAAGAGGCTCTATTCAGATTATCAGAATACCCTACACAAGTAATCGAAGAAAAAGTAAAGAAATAGAAAGGAATAAATCTCCTTAAAATATTAGGATAAGAAACTTCTTGATTTTGCTAATATTGCATCTGCATTTTTCTTTGAATATTTCTTTCTTTGTTCTAATAGAACAAGTCCAGAATTTAAAGATGACAGATCGCCAGTCTGAGTTAGCTCATTATTCTCAGCTTGTATTTCTGCTTGCAAGTTTTGTTTACTTGCCAAAAGATTCTCAAGCGGATGTTTTAAGAAATCAAAAGATTCCCTAGCTATACAGTCAAAACCGATTAAACCATTCGCACCATGTATAGCAAGAGATCTTGGTTTCTTCATGTTGTTAGCTATTTCGAATGGAGGAATAACGTTGTATATGAACCCACTTTTGTCTTTATACTTACATATTGCAACAGGTACATTGATAGTAACAAGTTGCTCGTTATCCGAAATACCAAGTAAATCTGAGGATAAGGAATAAGCAGAAATCATCACATAATTGTTTTGAGCTCTTTTAATCAGATTGTTGCGATTATTCTTGAATTTATCAAAGATGTTATTCGCTTTCTGAATTTCTTTATCTTGTTCTTCAAGTTTTTTACGCTTTTCATCCTGAATATCAACTACATGTAGGTTCAAATCTTCTTTAGCTGTGTTTAACCTATCGGAAACATTTCTTTTGTCTACATCTTCTTGATGCCCTATGTCTTCATATTCAATTTTTCTATATTCTATCTCAGAAACTGCACTATTGAGTCCAACACCAAAGGATTGAGTCTCATCTTGTACTTCTCTAATTCTACTTATCACTACGTCAAAATCATTTTCTGTATTGACTTTATCTAGACTAGTCAGCAAATGATTGTAAGATTCTTGCAAGGAAGAAATATCTTTTTTTAGTTGATTCCAACGTTTACTATCTTTAACAGAAGCAATTTGGTCACGCTTTTCTTTGTTTGATTCAGACTCTATTGAATTATGTTGCTGCCTCTCATCTTCTTTGAATTGTTGAATTTTTTTAGCATTTTCTTGCTTCTGGTTTTTTATTTTTTGATCGTATCTTTCCTCGATATTGTCTCTATCACGTTTTTTCTTTTCAACAACAAATTGGAGGTGTTTTTCAACTTCATCTAGAAGGACATTGAGCTTAGTTTCTAATTCATGGTCAGTGATGGCGTATTTGCCAGCTGAAGCAATCTCTCTTTTGATGTCTTCTCTAGAAACCAATGGAGATATTTTTTTGAAAGAATTGTTACGAGTTGAACCATGTTGAGTAACTAGCTTAGCTGTTCCCTCAATTCCTTTCTTAACTAAAACACCACTAATTTCTAAATGAAAAATGTTCATGGATACGAGTGCTTCTTCAATGGCTCTATAGTGAGCTTCTAAAGAGGAGTATTCTTCTTCTAGGACAGCTTTAATTTCTGAAAGCTCTGGAATTTTACTAACAAGTAGTTTATTTTTTTCAAGTTGTAATGTATTAATGACAATGTAATTACCGTCACTTATTCTTACAGCATAAAAAGGAACATAACAAGTGTAAACTCCCTCTAAAATTTCTTTTCGCTTTATATTGTCTAGTGCATACCCAACTATAGATGAATATTCAACTTGCTTAGCTTCATCTCCTGTGAATTCAGAAGTAATCAATTTAAGAAATATTTCATTTGCCATTTCATTTCACCTAATAAGTTATCTGACCATCATGAATCTTAATTATCCTATCTGCAAATTTTCTCAATTCCATGTTGTGTGTTGCTATTAAAACAGCAGCACCATCACGAGACATAAGTTTCATTTGTCGCATAATTTGATTTCCTGATTCACTGTCAAGATTACCTGTTGGTTCATCAGCAAAAACGATTCTTGGTTCTTTAATTAGAGCTCTGCATATTGCAACTCTTTGTTGTTCTCCACCACTCATCTGATCAGGATAAGCGTATTCTTTATCAAGTAACCCAACTTTCCGAATTAATTTAATTGCTTTTTCTCTTATTTCCGGTGTTGGTATTTTTGAGGGATAAAGACTTGATTCAACATTCTCAACAGCTTTAAGTGTAGGAATTAGCTCCCATGCTTGGAACACAAAACCCACGTTATGACGACGATATTTTGTTAACTGTTTTTCATCCCACGTAGTGATGTCAACAAAGTGTTTGTCATCACCTCGTTTCTTGTCTTCATTTTCTTGCTTTGAGATGTATTTGAAACCTTCACCAGCTCTTGAAGTATTGAACAAAATCTTCCCATTTGTAGGCTTATCTAGACCAGATAAAACATTGAGAAGAGTTGTTTTTCCACTTCCTGAAGGACCTATCACCATTAATATTTCTCCAGGATTAATTTCCATACTTACCTTATCAAGTGCTCTTACTACTTCAGATCTTCCTCTTCTATAAATTTTTGTCACTTTATCAATTTTTAATATTGCATCTGACACCATAATCACCTTGCCTTAAACAGTATCACTGGAGATACTCTAACGAACGATAAACTTGATAATAACAGTCCAGGGATAGTTAATACTACAACTATAACAAATGAAATCAGTAATGTGGTCCAAGTTAATAGATAGTTACTGAAAGCCATTTGTTGAACCCAGAAATAGATTACTATTGCAAGAATTCCTATAAGATAACCTACGAAACTTATCGTAAGACTTTCACCCAATAGATTAACTCGAATTTCTCTTTTCTCGTAACCCATTGCTCGAAGTACTGCTACTTCTCTTCTTCTAAACCAAACAATCAAGAAGTTGTACAATATTGTAAGTAAAATACCACCAGTTATACCAAAAATGAAAATAAGAAAGTCTGTTGCTCTCTGTTTTTTCACTGATTCTGCAACAGTATCAGGAGGTATCCAATTTCCATAGGAACCTTCATTTACCAATGTGAACAGAGGTTCTGAGGGTTCATCATAAAGAATCATATTTTCAAAAATTTCATCACTGAATGGATTGTAGAGATCTCCAATTACTAGTACTGAAATACTCTCACAATAAATTGGAGTTGTATCAGCAAAATTATCATGAAGATAATCAAAATCTTCATCCGAAATAAACATTCTCAGTTTATCTGGAGCATTAACTGTATCGTTGATTTCACCTACAACATTTAATTCAAAAGTTGTTTCAGCTGCATTAACAAAGTTAATTTGTTCTCCAATATGTATTGTTGCACTGACATTACTGGAAAATGTACCCAAATCAGCTTTAATGGCAGATCCTGTAGATATCACCACATCACTTCTATCTGAGATATAATGCCCGTCTCTAATCAAAGACGGTTTAGCAGATTTGAACATCCAACTACTCCCAGGATCGACACCAAAAACCCTAATATAGTCACCAAGATCAAAGAAACGAAACATCGCAACTGATTCGATTCCTGGCAGATCTTCAATTTGAGCTACTAGAGCTTCAGCTTGACTAGCATTGACCTTCAAACTTTCAGTATTTTGTGCTTTTATGTAAAATCCTTTCTGTTCAAGTAAATCATCAGTTGCATATTGATTGAATGTACCTGCGAAGAAAGTAATGAAAGCAGAAAGAAATGCAAAAATTACAACAAAAGTTATCCAACGCTTTTTAGCTCGAAAAGCAAAGCGTACCGAATTTTTAATTAATCGCCACATAGCCATAACTAACACCGTGTATAATTGTTTACAATTTTAACTTACTATTACTCACTTTTAAACTCATCTAAATTGCTCAATATAAAAAAGAATTAGTTCATCCTCGGACCAAAAATAGCTGTTCCTACTCTCACCATAGTTGAGCCTTCTTGAATTGCGATTTCGAAATCATTAGACATCCCCATTGATAATTGAACATCTGTATTGGACAGTTTGGGTCTTATTTTTTCTTGGAATATTTTGTGAGTTTTAGCAAAAAATTTACGCAGATTATGTTCATCTTTTTCTAATTCAAGAGGAGCTATTGTCATAATACCTCTGGTTTCAACGTTAGCCAGTGAATCACTAAGTTTTAACATCTTCAGAGTTTCTTCCAAGTTCAAACCTTTTTGTTTCAAAATATTGCTAAAATCGACCTGTAGAAAAATCGGATAGATTTTATCTTGTTTCTGTGCGAACTTATTTACAAGTATTAGTATTTTCTCTGATTGTATGCTCTGTATTAGTTGACAGTTTTCTACAGAATATTTGATCTTATTTGATTGAAGATGACCAACGATTTGTATTTCAGTCGAAGGACTGTATCGAATAATATCTGGCAATTTTTTCTTTAATTCTGTTCCTGCTACTTCGCCCACTATCTTCAAACCAGCATCGATAGCAGATTTAATCCTTGAAAGCTCAATCCTTTTAGAAACTCCCACTACAGTTATGTTTGAACCATCTCGAGAAGATATTTTTGCACTATTCTCTACCCTTTGTAAAACATTATTGTAATTAGCTGCAACATCAACTTCAAGTGAGTTATATGACATCTACGTAAACAACCTCATGTATAAATTAAAGATATTGCTACGAACTTACCTCATTCTTTTCTTAGATTCTTCAGAAAGTTGACATCAATCTCATTCTGATCGAACAATCTCCTACCTTCCATTCCTCCATCAACCATAAGTGTTTCACCACTCACATGTCCTGCTACTTTGTCTGATAGTAAAAACAAAACAGATGAAGCTATATCCTCGGCACTAGCTATTTTCCTAAGAGGTATGGTTTGAAGAACTTTTTTCACTTCTGTCTCATCCTTAAGAGATTCCATTGCCATTTGAGTGAAAGTCCACCCTGGAGCTACCGTATTAACCCTACCTAATGACGCAAAATGAATTATTTCGTTTTTCCATGTATTAGTTAAACCATACATCAGTGCTGATTTTGTTGCTGAATAATCCGCATATCCAGATTCACCAAAACTTCCAGCAGTTGACCCAATAAGAACCACAGATGCTTGTTTCTCTGGGTGTTTTTCTAAATTCTTGAAGAATTCCTTAACACAGAGAAAAACTCCCGTTAGATTTACCTTAATAGTGTTATTCCACTGTTCTAAACTTAGCTGAGAAGTGAATTTAGGTTCAGAAGACCAGATTCCGGCATTAGCTACTAAACCGTCAATTCTCCCATACCTTTTATTTGCAGATCTAAACATGTTGGAGACGTCTTCCTCCTTCCTCAAATCAGCTTGAATGACATGTAAACGTTCTTCATCACCTAATTTAAGCACTAGATCCTTTGCTACTTCGATATTCTTAAACACATGTAGAGTAATCTTTGAATCTTCCTCATACAATGCTTCTACGATAGCTTTTCCAATTCCTCCACTTGCTCCCGTAACTAAGATATGTTTTCCCTTTAACTGTAAATCCATGATTGTAATGTTGTTCTTGAGATTTTAAATTTACTCTATATTTGGTTATACTTATAAAAGCATGAATCCCCTTTTTTATGAAATGTCAGACAAAATAATTTCAAAAATGTTTGAAACTCTTGGAAAAGAGAAAGTTGACTATGCCGATATACGGTTAGAAAACTCGCACATGACAGTAATCAAAACTGTCAATGGTAAAGTAGAAGAGAGTATAACTGGGATTGAATCAGGAATAGGGTTGCGAATTCTAAAAGAAGGAGTTTGGGGATTTTCATGTGGACCTGTAGAAAGCGGTTCAGATATAGTCAAAATGGCTCTGCAAGCAAACAGACTAAATTTGCGAAATAAGACACAGGATATAAAACTTGCAGAAGTAAAAACAATTCAAGATAAGTTTGAAGGAGCACAAAAGAAGAAACTCCACGATGTCGGCTTTGACAAAAAGATAGAATTAACAATGGAAGCCGATAAAGCACAAGAGGATGAAAGAATTAAATCAAGAACTTCGTTTTATCGAGAAGTTCTACGTAAAATGGTTCTAGAAACCACAGAAGGTACAATCATCGAATATAATGTTCCATATGTAATGATGTATGGATTATCAGTTGCAAGAGAGGAATCTGAAACAATAGAAGGGAGAAGCAGGATTGGACATTTGGGTGGCTTAGAGGTCTTTGATTTTCGATCTCCAACAGAAATCGGAGAAAAAGCTAAAGAAAGAGCGCTAGAAGGATTAAAATCTCCAAAGGTTAAGAGTGGTAGATACCCAGTTGTCTTAGATGGTACAATAAACCATCTTTTTGCTCATGAAGCAGCTGGACATAGTGCTGAAGGAGATTTTGTGCAAACAGCAGGTGTTTTGAAAGGGAAACTTGAGAAGAGAGTGGCTGCACCCATTGTGAATCTAATAGACGATGGATCGCTACAAGAATCTACAGGAATCAAAACCTTTGGTTACTTGAAATACGACGATGAAGGAGTTCCAGGTCAGAAAACATACATCATTAAAAATGGCATTCTAGAAACATATCTTAATGATAGATCAACAGCTGCTTATTTCGAATTGAAACCTACAGGAAATTCTCGAGCTGAAGCTTATAATGTTCCTCAAATAGTCAGAATGACTAACACATATATTTCTCCAGCATCTAATCCAATGAAACCAGAAGAATTGCTAGAACAAATAAAGAACGGATTTCTCCTCATGCAAGGTGGAGGTGGACAGGTAGACCCAATCAAGGGCACCTTTAATTTCGGAGTAGCAGAACTCTATGAAATCAAAAACGGGGAAGTTGGAAAGAGATACAGACCAACAACATTAGCAGGCAACACTCTTGAAACTCTAAATAAAATCACAGGAATATCCCCTGAGATGGAGAATCCTTTAGACTCTATAGGTTTCTGTGGGAAGGATGGGCAATCAGCTCCTGTAGGAGTTTCTGGCGGATGGTTAGCCGTGAAAAGTATAGTAATAGGATGATGTGAAAAATGACTGAAAACGATTTAAACGTAAAGATAAAAAAAGCAATAGACATAGGGTTGAAACATGCTAAGAAAGAAGGTGCGTCTCATTGTGAGGGTTATGGAGTAAACCAAAAAGCTTACAACCTAGAGTTAGAAAAGAACAAACCTAAACACAGCATTGGGATACAACATGGTCTCTCATTTCGTGTTATAGCACAACAAGCCAAAGGTTTTGCCTATACATCATCATTCGGTGAAGAAGATATCAAATACACTGTGAACTTAGCTATACAAAATGCAAAAACAAAAAAACCAGATCCCGATTTAATGGGTTTTCCAGATCCCAAAGAAGCAACACACAAGCTAGATGTAGACAAGAAACTGCTTGAAATCGAAGCAGATGGTGCAGCTGATTTGTTTGAAGAAATACACGTTGATAAACTACCATCAGACATATTCTTTCTACAATCAATGGGATTCTTTGGGATGGGAGAGACTTTCCTAAAGAATTCTCAAGGTATTGATTTGCATGATCAGGATGCTGGTTATGGTTTAGGTCTAGCCTACTTATCCACTCATGGGTTCCCAAATTATGATTTTCATATCGAAGGAGCAAGAAAGCTTGGGTCAATCAATACAAAACAACTTGGCATTAAAGCCATAGATAAAGTCCTTGAGATAGCAAAACCAAGAACGCTTTCTATTTCAGGTGAGTATCCAATCATAATATCGCCTGATGGCTCTTATGGTATCATGGGTGGATTGTTCAATGTGTTAAACAGGTTATTGCATGGAGATAAAGCTTCACGCGGAGAAACGGTTTTTGCGGATAAAATTGGCGATTTGATAGCTAATGAGAATTTTACTATGATAGATGACCCTCTTGATCCCGACATGGTTACATCTGCTAGTTACGATGGAGAAGGTGTTCCAACTGAGCAAACAAAACTAATTGAGAATGGGGTTCTTCAAACCTATTACCTTGACACTTACTATGGTAATAAACTGAACATGGAAAGCAATGGTAAAGCTTCTAGAGGAGGTTTCTTAGGTGGAAATCCAGTAAAATCTCCACCAAGTATTGGTTCTTTTGCAACAAAAATCGAACCTGGTGACTCTTCCTTAGATGAGATGATTAGTGAAACTCAAGAGGGTTTCATGTTAAAAAATTTCATGGGTATTCACATGTCAGATTTGAGTAGTGGAAGATTTGCTGTCACAGGTTCAGGTTGGTACATAAAGAAAGGAGAAATCAAATATCCTGTTCAAGATATTTCTATATCTGGAACTATACCAGATTTGCTACTAAAAATCGACATGATATCAAAAGAAAGAGTGCGAGGATTGATGAGTGAAGTTCCCTATTTGAGAGTTTCTCAACTTAGTGTAGCGGCAAAGAAGCTTGACTTTAAACTTCGTTTTGGAATAAAAGTTTTGAAAGCTATGATTAAACTGGGATTAGCAAAAAATCCCTTCATTTAATTTTTTATCACATCATCTTTTTTTCTGATTGAAAAATAAAAAAAGGAAAAAAGAAAAAGAAAATTATTTCTTTTTGAAGAATATTACTGCGCTTACCATTCCTGCTAAACCGATAATGCTTAACAGTGGTAATAAACTGAACTCAAAGACTGTTGGTAATGTACCAATCAGAGTATCAATATGTGGGATAGCTCTGAAGTCTACACCTACAGTAACCTCTAAGTAAGCTGCTATTGCACCATTGTTTCCATAGTCTGGCACTGCTGTTAATTCAAAGTCAAAACTAGTTTTAACACCAGCTCCTAGAACAACACCAGTAATATAATCAATACCTACCCAAAGGAATGCATCGATCGTTCCATCTACAGTTGTTGTTTCCCAAACATAGTCACCGTTCAACATACTGAATGTCATATCAACATCTGCTTCTAATGAGACATAATAATACATTACATCAAGTCCAGTAGCAACATGGTGATAAGAACCAATTACTGGATTGAAAGCGATATTAACTATATTGACATTAGTATTTTTTCCTGATAGGGCTGTTGCAGCGTCCACTAGGTAATCTGCATGACCAAAGACTGAAGAAACAGTTGTTGCGAATCCATCATAGAAATCCCAATCAGGCAAAATCTGATGACCTGCAGGGAAAATCATAGGATATCTATATTCTTCTGTATTTGGTAGTTCTGAAGTGTTGGTAGGATCGTAGAAAGTATAATCAGCGATTGCCCATATACCATCATAGCTTTTCATATCAACTCCAAGTAATGGATTTCCGATTGTAGATATTCCATCAGCCTTGAATTCAGCTACACCATCTGCAAAATCAGTTGGAACTGTAGGTGGTAAGTCATAGTAGAAGACAAAATTGTCTATAGAGTAAGTCCACGAATTTGGATCACCATATGCAGAAGGCAGTTGTGGTGTCCATGTTTCTGTTTTGCCTTCGTTGAGCTTAAGAACTATATTTGCCCAAATATCAGTCTGAGAATAGAAATCTAAACTTGCTGAAATGTTGAGTAATTTTCCAGTGAGAGTATCATATCCCATATAGATGTCTGCTGCAATACCTGGTTCTGTAGCATTGATATGAACTTCAAATACGAAGGAATCATCCGCAACATCCCAAGTTGTATTAAATCCTGGAGAACCTTCTGTTTCATTTAGAGCAAAATCTATTTCATCGAATGCAGTCCAATTTTGGTCTACAGCATCAAAAGACATGAATGACATGAAATTACTGCTGAATACACCATAATCGTGTGTTCCTCTATCGAATTCATACTCATCCATTAAATTCAAATCGACTTCTGTAAATGTTGTCATATCCATTAATGGTGTTGGTAATAGAGAACCACCTTGAAGACTGACTTCAACATCAGGTAGAGTCATATTGTAGAATGGTCCTAAACTTCTTAACCAGTCTAATGAATTTGGACTTGATACTAGAGTAGCATATAGGAAACCATTGCCATAACCTTCACGATATTGTTGGTCATAACAATCGTTAGCTGCTTCTTCAAATGTATTTGCTGGAGACGGATATGGTAGTGTAGGAGTTTCATCGTAAGGTTGTGATGCTAAATTATCAGCAGAACCTTCTGCAAAACCTTCTTGATAAGCTGAGTATAGAACACTGTGATAACCATTTAGTTTTTCTTCTCCAACAAACGTCGAATAGTAGCCGTCAGAGTATCCTTGGTCATATCCATCGTACATACCTGCTTCATAACCATAATCGTAGTCATCATAGTAACCACCCAAGTAATCTGGAGGATAGTAATTTGTTCCGTATAGTTCTGAATTGAAAGCATCCCAGTATCCGTCATTTCTACCGTTCCAATAATAATTTTGGTAACCGTCAACATATCCGTTAAACCAGGTATTCCAGGATTCATAAAGATCCTTATAGAGTTCGAAATTGAAGTTATCTAAATCAGCTTCATATCTGAAACCCATTTGGTAGAAATCACTCCAATATCTTTGGTAATCTCTCTCATATACCCATTCTCCAAGATTTGTTGGAGCAGGTAGTGTAGGAGGATTATTATCTGGTATTTTGTTATTCAAATAATCTGCTTGTCCTTCAGCGAAACCATCATCTCTGCCATCAAAGTAGCTGGCATAATAAGCATCTAGTGCTGTTGCGGAATCATTCCAGGCTAGATTTAAACTACTATGCCAAACGGCATCGTAACCAAATTGGTAGCCATGATATGCTCCCTTGTCTTGTCCAAACCAGGATATGTCATAATCGCCATACCAGTCTGCCCATGGTTCATCCCATACAGATGGGTTCCAGTAGTAGCCTCCGTAGAGGTATTCTAGTGCAGCATCATCAAATCCTCTTTCAAATTCACTTATAAAGGTGCTATTGAAATTCATCCAAAAGATGTCAGTAGGATCGTCTAATACAGGATCTACAAAATCACTCCATGGCCAATAATCGTAATAGAGGGTGAAGTTACCTTCTAAGAAATCGTCAGGAAAAGAGAACATTGATACATTTGCGTAAGCAGTTATATCTGTATTGAGTTTCAAAAACCCAAATATCTGTTCAGCTGTCACTGTTATTGGATCGTAGTATAACCCACTTGTATAGTTGTATTTGTAGAGAGTTATATCTCCTGTTGCTGTCACATATACAATAAATTCACTACCTTCTAAAGTGCCTGCAAGACCTTTGTCGAAGTCAGGTGCATTTGTCTGTGCTAATAATAAGTCAAGGACATCCCATATTCCTTCACCATATTCAAATGTGGTGATATCATAAGTAAGTTTTGTACCAGCATCAATAGCATCTAACTCTGCTGATCCAGTGTTTAGTGGGTTGTCACTCGCACTCGTATTAACTACAGAAGTGGGCACGATTAAAGGCAGCATTATCAATAAAAGGCTAATGCCTAAAAATATTCTTTTTTTCATGTTTTAAACCCCTTCTTGGATTCTAATATTACATATTGAAAATGTCATTTAAAAACCTAATGTTCTAGTTTTATCGAAACATATGTGTAGATTTATACCTCCGAAGACTTCTGCCTTTCTAATACTTTTTACAAAAATATACTATTGTGTAAAACTATACAATTATTAGACTTGCTAAAAGTGTAAGAAAAGAGAGTTTTGGTCAATCCAGCTCGGTAGGTTGTACAAATTGGCTCCCGAAGAATTCGAATGTGTGATAATTCCCACACGACTTACAAACGAAAGTTAGTGAAAAAGTATCTTTTCTATTCTCTCCAATAAATTCTTGATCACACTCTTCTTCACAAAATTTGCAGTAAATTCTCAATGTTGGTTTTTCGTCTACCATTAGTATTCACTTTATCGTTATATTTATTGTTTTTAAGTTATTTGCATAGGGCTTTCTAGGAAACAAGAGAGGCTAATCGTTCTACCACTTCTCCAAGTTGTGTGACATCAGCTGACCCAAAACTCGCTCTAACATAATTTGTTTGGCTGGGACCGAATTCAGTTCCTGGAACTAAGATAACTCTAGATTCATCAAAAGCTTTTGTTGAGAAACTATTACCATCTGGGTATTTCGTTTGAGATATATCAGGATAACAATAGAAAGAACCAACAGGTTTCTGACAAGTAATGCCATCTATAGAATTTAAGCCATCAACTATGACATCTCTTCTTTTCTGAAAGATTCCTCTAATATTTTTCTTAAATTTCACAGCTGCAGGAGTGTGCATGAAATTTGCTAAAGCAACTTGTGTTGGTGTTGTTGCATTTGCTACAACAAATCCATGATAACCTAACATAGGTTTCATCAGTTCAGGTGTTGTTACTCCATAGCCCATCCTCCAACCAGGTATGGCATATGTTTTGGAGAAGGAGTTAATTGTAATTGTTCTTTCGTAAGCACCATCAATTGAACCTATATGAACATGTTTAGAATCATCAAAGGTATAATATTCATACACTTCATCACTAAGAATAAGCAGATCATTATCAACCGCAATATCCACCATTGCTTTCGATTCTTCTCTACTCATTACAGCCCCTGTTGGATTGGAAGGGAAGTTTAGCATTATAGCTTTAGTTCTATCCGTAATTAACTCCTTTGTCTTTTCAATGTCAATCTCAAAATTTTCTGTGGAAGGCATCCAGACAGTTTTGCCTCCAGCTAGAGTAACTTGCCTAGGATAAGTTAGAAAACAAGGATCTTGGACTAATACTTCATCTCCTTGTGAAAGATAAGTTTGGAGTGCTATGTAGATTAATTGAACGCCACCACAAGTTACAATTGTACCATCAACAGAACTATAGTCAACACCATACTCTGCTTTGTATTTCTTGGTGATTGCTTCTCTTAATCCTAGATGCCCTGGGGTTTGTCCATAATTGTTGAAGTTATCGTAAACAGCTTGTTTAAGTGCTTCCTTCAATTCAGCTGGAGTGTGTATATCTGGAGCACCTATTCCAAGAGAGATAACATTTTCTATTCCTTGAGATTTAGCAAACAGCTCCCTTATCCCGCTTGGTTTTATTTTTTTAAGTTTCTCAGAGGTGAAATTCATCTATATTCAACTATTGATAAAATATATCAAAATTAAATCTTTGCGTAAAAACATGAGGAATCTTGATAGAAATGTCACAATAGGTTCACAATTTTTTCTATGGGAGATTCAAGTTCTTGTAAAATTAGTTTTGTTTTTTGTCTAATCGAACTTTTCTCAGCTGTATTGTTAATTAAAATTTTGGCCCTTTCAATTGCTTGATCTACTGTGTATTCATTATACAAAGGTATACCAATAGAAGAAATATATTCTAACACATCTAAAGGTTGAGGGTAGTATGAAATGGAAGGCGTCCCAATTGCAGCGGCTTCCCTTGCCATTGTAGCTCCTCCAGTAATGCAGAGATCAGAATAGTAATAGAGGGATAACGTATCCACTGCTTTAGGTGGAATGATGAGTTTGTCTCCAAATTTTTTCACCAAAGCTTCTTTTTGTGTTTCATATCTAGGAAACATCACAACTTTTCCCTCATATTCTTTAAAAATTTCTTCTAGGATCAAATCAAGATAGGTAAGACCACCGATTCCTAGTTCTAGCATGTAAGATGCACTGCTTTCTTCGGGTCTAGCTACAATAAAATGATCTTCCACAGTAAGAGAGAGCTGACTTAGAACTTCAGGATTTGGCTCGAAATTTAGAAGCCATGCTACTTCATCAATTCCATCATAAGGTTGTAGTTGTTCCTCTAGTGCACCTAAAACTAACCAGTTTTCTTTGGGTATACTCGAACTATAAACTAAATATTTTGAAAGAGGAACTGTTAGCTTTCCAACGGCTTTAGCGTGAGGTGAATCGTTAATAGTAATTGTTGGAATCCCGAGTCCAAAAGCAACTCGTGTTGATTCAGGGCTTGAAAATGAGATGTGGTAATCAGGTTTTGCATCCAGATTGTTAATATAATTTGCAAGTAACTCTATTCTCTTATTACCAGCCATTAATTTTCCATAGAGTGAACTTCCTCCATGCTTACCAAACACTTCTACATCTCTCTGCAACAAGTCAAATAAACTTACAATATAATCATAATCTCTACATGTGAATAATGTCTCATGACCTTCTTTTTCAAGTTCAAGAGCTAATGCATTAAATAACAAAGGTTCTTTAGCAGTGACAGTGTCAAACCAGATTATCATTAATGGAGAATTATATTCATTGCAAAAAAATCTTGTGATGAGAATGTATCTTGTTTGTTCTATGGAAAGTTACGTGCATTTTAGCTCTAATCACACTTACTGAAACCACATTGTCTGCAAGTATAGCACCCCTCGGCGAAGTCTAACATCCCACCACAGTCAGGACAAGCGATTAGTCCGTTATGCTTAACAACGTGATCACCATTAATGTAATTTGCTAAAACTTGAGATATACCATCAGCGCAAGACAAGACTGTTTTACCTTGATAGAAGTTAGGGCTGGGGCACCTTATACCAGCGAGGTGATCTACTACAGATTCAACTTTTACCCCAGATCTAAGGGATAAGGAAATCAACCGACCTACCGCTTCACTTTGACTTGCTATACACCCACCACTTTTACCAACTTGCACAAAAACCTCACAGACCCCTTCATCATCTTGATTAACCGTAACATAGAGATTACCACAACCTGCTCTTATCTTGTGAGTTTGACCAATAGTTATCTCAGGTCTTTCTCGAGGTTCAAGTTTTTCTATGTGCCTAATTTGATCTTCCAACTTTGATTTTGCTTCAGTTTTCTTTGTTGATAATACTTGATATTTTCTCGAACCATCTCGGTAGACTGTTATTCCTTTACAACCCTTCTTATAGGCAAGTAAAAAGGATTCAGCTATATCTTCTTTAGTTGCTGTAGTAGAGAAATTGATAGTTTTTGAGACGGCATTGTCAACATAGTCTTGAAAGACTGCTTGCATTTCGATATGATCTGCAGGAGTTATATCGTGAGTAGTTACAAACAGCTGTCGTATTTTCTTTGGTATTTCTTCTAATTCTTGGATTGAGTTTGTACTTGAAACTTTTTCTAGAAGTTCCTCAGAGTAAATATTTTTTGCTTTTAATTGTTCTTCAAAAAGCGGATTAGCTTCAAACAATTTCTTGCCATCTAGGACATTGCGAGTAAAAGCTATTGCGTAATAAGGTTCTATTCCACTGGAGCATCCAGCTATAAGGGATATAGTCCCAGTTGGGGCAATTGTAGTTGTTGTAGCGTTTCTCATGTATTCATAATTATCCTTGTAAATACTCTTCTCAAAATTAGGAAAATTACCACGTTCTTTACCCAGTTTGGATGATTCATCTCTTGCTTTTTCTTGAAGGAAAGACATAATTTTATTTGCTAAATCTAGAGCTTTTTTAGAATTATAAGAAATGCCAAGAGAGACCAAAACATCAGCAAAGCCCATGATGCCAAGACCGATCTTGCGGTTGGTTTTAGTCATGTGTTCAATTTCAGGAAGAATGTATTGATTCCTGTCAATAACATTGTCAAGAAAACGAACAGCTAAACGAATGGAATCCTCTAAAAGAGACCAATCAAGAGCAGAATCTTTGACGTGCTTAAGAAGATTGATAGAACCTAAATTGCAAGATTCGTAGGACAAAAGTGGTTGTTCGCCGCAATCAACGGTCACTAGAGCGCCTGTAATGAAGGTTAAGGTTTTTGGTTCGGTTAAATCATATACTCTTTCTTTACCTACTTTTTTGATTGATTTGATTTTCTCAAGATAGATATCTTCTCTGAAATTTTTATGAGAAAACTTAACTATTTTCTTTTTATGTAATCCTTGAAGAAATCCTATCTCTGATAAGAAGCGTAAAACACTTTTTCTTGAAATCTCTAGTTCAAAACAGATACCATCGCTGATGTAGTTTCTTTTTTCTCCTGATTTTGAGATATAATTGAATACTTGCCTTGCTTTTCTACTTCTGTTATAGATTCTGGATTTAATTCCAAAATTAGCTAATAATATCTGCACTTCACTCAAGAGCAATCTTGATTTGGATGTCAATCTGACATAAGATGAATGATCTTCTCTATAATTTACTGTTCCATCTGCACTGAATAATCCTTGTAAGAAACCAATTACTGCTTCTTCAGGAGCAGTAAATATTGTTTCTGGAACAACCTTTTCACCTGCTTTGACTGGTTTAACGCCTAATTTTTTGAAAAATTCTACAAAATATTTCGAATGGTAAGAAAGATGATAAACGTTATTCTTTCTTTTAATTTCCTCTATTTCTGAACCATACCACTTGTTAATGAAGGGTTTGAGATGCCACATAATTTTCTTATCTCTTTCACCAAAAGTAAACCCAACACGACAATTTTTGTCTCCTGCCCGTAACCATCCATCACCTATAAGCCAACCTAATGTTTGACCTAGTTCTTTAGACCATTTTGTTGGAAAGTTAAAGGAATAAGACCTACCATTTTTACCAATAAAATTGTTTTGTACTTCAAAGGGTAAATCATACGAAGAATTAAATGATCCTTTTCCCGACTGTAGCAAGATCTGATGTTTGGCTGGATCAAGATTCTTGAGTTCAACCCAACCTTCATTGGTTACCATTTTATGATCAGCTGTAGCTTTAAGCTCGTAGCCTGCTTTTGTAACAAGTTTATAAACGTCTTTTATACCTGTAGAAAAAGCTCTTGTAATTGGTCTTAGAGTTACACCTTTTTCTTTAACTTCCATCAGACTAACAGTTCCATCACCATTGGGAACTTGAACAGGAACACGATTGTCTGTAGCAATTGCTATGCCCCCTTCTCCATATTGCTCTACTAGCTTCTCCATCCTCATTAATCCTTTTTCAGTTGAAATAAGAGTATCACCTGTCACACAAGGATTCGTGCTCTCAATTTCTCCTATTTCTGGTGTTGGATTGTCTCTGTTTATTCTATCGATGAAAACCATCCCTGGCTCTCCATTTTTCCAGGACATTTCTACTATTTTATCAAAAACTCCTCTTGCATCTAGTTTGCCGACAATTTCTTTATTTCTAGGATTTATTAAATCATAATCACTGTTCTCATCTACTGCTTTCATGAAAACATCTGTTATTGCAATAGAGATGTTGAAATTAGTTAATTTAGTTTGATCTTCTTTGCAGGAAATAAATTCGAGAATATCAGGATGATCAACTCTGAGAATGCCCATGTTCGCTCCACGACGACGGTTATGAACTAATACACCATTTGCCACAAATTTATTTGAACCTGATACTTCGATATCCATAGTATAGCAATCTTCTTTTTCAATAGAACGAACTTGGGAATAATAGTATCTTGGATTCGAAATTTCTTTGAAATGTGAATCTTCCCTCAAAAAGGGGAATTTTTCAAATAATATGAGAAGTCTCTTTCTTGTAATATTTCTGTATGAATTAGGGGATTTTGAGATGTAATGATAGATCGCTCTATAGAATACCTTATCTGCCCCTCGTTTAGTTATACCCTTATTAGTTCCAGCTCCCACATAGTTATACTTTTGTTTTAATTTAGAACCTTGATGTGGAATATAGTCCACATATTCAAATGCTTTCTGAGGAAACCTTTCTCTTAGGAGATTATTTTTTCTACTAACTGCGAAACCTATCTCATCCTTGAAGATTTTCAAGCTCCTCTCAGGAACAATGGAGAGACAATAAATTGGTTTGTCTCCAAAACTTCCTAAACGGTTTTTATTTAACGAAATTGAGGAAACAACTCCCAGACCAAGCAATAATTGCTGAAGTTTTTTCACTAAAGTCCCTGAAATTGAGTGATAACGTGGATAACCATCAACATGTACATCCCCATCGCCAGAAAACAAACCTCTAATGAAGCTTTTAGCAACAGAAATAGAGGATTGAAATATGATTTGTGGAACAAAAGCATCAGCTGAAGAGGTTTTCTTCCAGTTCATTTTCTCAAAGTATTTGCATAAATCTTTAGAATAAAAGAATAAATCAGAATAAGTGTTCTTATCATCAACCATGCCCACAGGAAGGTTAAATGTTTTTATCATAAGATCTTTAATCCTTTGAATTAAGTCAGGATCCTTATTGCCTAAACTGAAAACTATTCTTCCTTGCGTACTGATACAACCATCTGCCATGTATAAACCTAAAATCTCTCCAAGTTCAGGTGTTATTTTTTCTGGAATAACTATCGGATTAGCATTATGATGCTGTTTTTTGATGGAAGGTAGAAAAGCATCGCTCCCACAGTGCCCATCTAATGAGATAACTAACCAATCACCCACCTTTAGATTTTCTGCTTCCTTCCAAACAAAATCACCTTCCTCGTTTATGGATGCAATAAGATGGTTGTAAGTTGGTTTTATTTCTATACCTATATCTGTGGTTATTTTTATTACTTCAGCGATGCTATTGTCCATGGAAATATATGCATGATTAAAATCTTCGCCATCATATACTAGGGATTTAGTAGGATTATCACTTAAAGGTGGACAGTTAAGGAGCTCTCCAATTGGTATGGAACCTGTATCTGTACGGATCAAACTATCTGTAGCAACACACCCCCCTTGTTTTATTGTATTTGTTGCTGCATTGAAAACTTCCATAAAAGAAATTGGTCCCGAATTGGAAACATAAAAACCATTTGCAGAAAGACGATTTACCTCATGAACCTCTAGATTATAAACTGCCTCTTTTCCTATTTCTGTAATTCTTTTTATCTTAACAGGATATAATTTGTCTAGTTTTTCTATATATAGTAACTCTTTTTGAGAAAGATTAGAGATCTCGTTTTCATCTAACAATCTTCTAAGAGCTTTTCTAGTTGTAACTTTATTATTATATGGAATTATGGTTTTTGAGATTTTAGCTCTTGTTTTTGGATTACTTATTTTCTGAAGAATGTTGAATGGATATGAAAACTTTCTATTTGTCGATCCTTTTTTTAATTCATAGTCTCGAAGTTTCATGGAATATTTAGAGATGTATCGTACAAACCTTTCTTTGAATATTGCTGTAGGAATGGATAGTCTGTATGACACCTTGTTATTTCTAGTTACAAAATTAGATTCATCCCGAAAACTAGTAGTCAAAACACCCAATCTTGTAACTATTAATGCAAAATCATCACTCATTTGCTTAGAAACTGTTTTGATACTTATTCTACCATCCGTTCCAACATTACCGTCTCCATCAAAATAGCCAGCAATAAATGAGCAAACAACTTTAAATGGGCTCTGAAATATTTTCTCAGGAATTTTTATTTTCTCACACTTCTCTTTTAGAAGTTGGTTCTCTTCTAAAAGTTTCACATATTTTTTTCCATGAATTCTTAATTCTACTCTGTTAAATTTTTCCCTCTTGTATTCCTTGATATCATAATCAAATCTTTTTTTAGAAATATTTCTAATTTTGTCAATTACATCGTTCTGATTTATATTTAAAGAAATATTGATAGAATAATGACGACCATCATTTACAATATTTCCATCAGCGTAGGTTAGACCTATCAAATAGGCTAAATCTTCATCTAGTTCGATTGAATAATCTTCATTTTCAGATATTTTAGTTGTTAATGCTATGACACTAGGACTGTTTTCTTCCACTTCATTTGCAAGAAGAAGTAGTTGATCATCTTCTTTAAGTTCAGATAAAGGTTTTAAGATTATATTACCTTGTTTGATCGTTGAATATTTATGATTAGAAGTTGTTCTCAAAACATAACCATTCGAAACTTCTACTTCATAGATTGTAGCTATTCCATTTTCATATTTGTTAGTTATTTTGCGAAAACCTTTATGAGTAAGAGCCTTGATTGAGCCATTAAATTTCATTATATCGTCTATTTTCATTAATCCTTTATCTGTATGAATGCGAACAGATGAAGGGAAACAAGCTACTCCTCCAGTTGTCTTAACCACATCATTTGTTGGTCTAATTTTGCTGAAGCTAAAACCTGTCCCGCCTCCCCCTTGTTGAATTAAAGCTGCATGCTTCACTGCATCAAATATCGATGTCATATCATCTTCTACTGGAAGGACAAAACAAGCCGACAACATTCCTAGCTTAGTGCCTGCGTTCATTAACGTAGGAGAATTTGGAAGGAACTTTAGTGAGGCCATCAATTCAAAGAATTTCTCTTTTTCTTCATCTGTTTCTCCTATGAAATCCGCTACGCGTTTAAACAACCCTTCTGGTGTTTCCAACGGTTTCTTGTTTTCATCGCGTAACAGATAGCGTTTTTCTAAAACTATTAAAGCATTTTTAGTTAATTCGATTGCAGTCATTGTATCCCCTTATTATTTTAGTAAACAAATTGATTTTTAAACCCCGAAATTCAGAACACCAAATTACTTGCAATCTTGGAGAGATACTAGCAATTTTGTTGTTACAGATGTTTATAATAGGAAATATAATACACTATTTAAGCGTTTATAACACTCGCTAAAGTTGATTTAAGGCTTTGGAGAGAGAAATCTCTAAGGATTAAAAAACTTAGAAAAAGCAGTCATTTTTAAATGATATAAAAGAGAAGTTGAAAATAGTTTGCCTTACACAAAAAACAGCTTACTGTTTCCGATAAATTTTAATTGGTGCACATTATTGTAACTTTATACAATGAAATTCATGAAGAAAAAACGAGCGGTTTCTCCAATTGTTGCAATTATATTGATGTTTGTATTAACTACCGCTGCAATAGGCATATCATTGGTGTATATGATGCCTAGTATCAACGGATTCAAAGATAAAAGTTACAACAACAGCAACAACTTGTATTATGTCGCACTAGATGCCACGATACAAGACCTCGTCAATAGCCCACCACCAGGCGATAGACAGTTTTACTTCAACCAAGAAATAGGGGAACTATATGTTGATTCAAGCTGGTTAGTCATATTTCTACTCAAAGATGTAACCGGGGCACAGAACGAACTCCTTTTTGAGGAAAATATTACAAGAATTGTGCACAGAAGTACAGCTGTAGCTGATTATGATGTAGGAGAGCATAGATATATTGTTGGTCCTGAAAATCAAGATTACGTATTTTTAAACGGTTCCAGTACCCTTTACAATGATATTACTGTAATTAATGCAACAAGATCGGTGTACGCTTCGAATTATTTAGATTTAGCACTTTACTACAGATATGTTTTATCAACACATTACACAACAGAAGGAGCTACCGAAATCTATAATCTTGATATAATTAATATTAAATTATTCCTAAATGAAACTTCACAAGAAAGAACTACTGCTCATTTTGTAACAATGCAGTTAAATTATTTAGGAACTGAAAAGCAAGAGCTAGAGGACGTAAGCTTTGTAAATGATATTTATAGTGAGATTCGTATATTACATGGTGGAGGTTTTTTCCAATACGAGTATCCAATATACTATCCAGCTAACCCAGCTTTTATAAGCCATTTAATTAGAATAAATATAATAAACATGTTAGTATCTGTAACATTGACATAGGAGAATAAAATGCCAAGCGAATATATTATGTATCTATCAATACTTCTTGTTGGATCCCTAGCTATTGGAGGGATTTCTGTTACAATGATTTCGATAAATAATTCTATGGAAGACAGGGCCATAGAAACGGGAATGGAAAATATTCTCCAAAACATTGCTGAATCAATATATGGTCTCAAGGAGAGTGCACAACAGCAAATAGCTCAAGGTGCAACAGAGCTTGACATACATATAATGTTGGCTATTCCAGAACAAATACAAGAAGAAGAATATAAAATAGAAGTAATTTTCAATAATCTAACTTACTCTCTAAAAGCAAGCTTAATTGGTAATACAGATGTTTCTGTAACAGTATCATTGTTAATATCTCCTGAAAGTATTTCAATATCAGGATTAATAGAAAGTACGGGAGAAGTTCCAAGAGTAAGATTCACTTATAATGGTATAACCAGTAACATAATTTTAGAAGACTAAAAAACTTCTTATTTTTTTCTTAAATTTTAGTCCACAAACAGTTTTTTTGATTAACTTTACATCTAATATGAAAAATACATTTAAAAAGAGTAAATCATAATAATATTTTATGCAAGAAGATACAGGCGAAGCTTTTACTGATACAGCTGCTGTTCCGATTCTTGAAGAAACATATCCTGTCAGTCCTCCATTTTCCTATGTACTAATCCAAACTGACCCAGTTTCTAAAAGAACACAATATATGGTTGTTGAAATCCCACTTGACAGCAAAGAACAAGCAATCTACAAGAAAATCTTGGATATTATGATTGATGAACTTGATGTTGATCTTTCCGTTTTAAAATCTACAGAAAAAGCTGAAGAGTTTCTTAAAAAGAAAATTGTTGATATAATTAAACGATATCGTATTTCACTAAATGAATCACAATTTGAGAAAATCATGTATTATCTAGCTCGAGATCTTATAGGTTACGGAAAAATCCAACCTTTTATGTTAGATCCAAATATAGAAGACATCTCATGTGACGGCATAGGTATCCCAATCTATGTATGGCACAGGAAATATGAATCTATTTCTACCAATGTTTCTTTTGACAATGCAGAAATTTTGGATAGTTTCATCATAAAATTGGCTCAAAGAGCAAACAGACATATTAGTATAGCTAATCCACTGTTGGATGCTTCTCTACCAGATGGTAGTAGAATCCAACTAACTTATGGAAAAGAAGTTACTCAAAGAGGATCTACATTCACAGCAAGAAAATTCAAAGCAGATCCATTCACAATAACAGATCTTATTCTATACAATACAATAGATTTAGACATAGCTGCATATTATTGGTTCACAATGGAACACAATGTCAGCACTCTCATTGCAGGGGGCACTGCAGCTGGTAAAACCACTCTACTAAATACCATATCTATGATGATTAAACCAGATTTGAAGATTATAACCATTGAAGATACAGCAGAATTGAATCTTGCACACGAGAACTGGATACCAAGTGTCGTGCGTTCAGGTTTCGGTGAAGCGACTGAAACTGGATACAGAAGAGGTCAGATTTCTATGTATGAATTGCTTCGTGCGGCCATGAGACAGAGACCTGACTATATTATCGTGGGAGAAATCCGTGGTGGTGAAGCTTATGCTATGTTCCAAGCAATGAGTACAGGTCACAGAGGTCTGGGAACTATTCATGGTGACTCTGTTGAAGGTATCATCCACAGATTAGAAAGTAAACCAATGAATATTCCACGTTCAATGATGAAATCTCTTGATTTAATCCATGTTATTCGTAAAGTCCGATTGCAATCTAAATTTGCTCGTAGAACCCAATCAATAACAGAATTGATTGGTCTTGACCCCGTAACAGAAGAAATACTGACAAATAAATTGTTCCAGTGGAATCCAAAAGATGATACTTTCATCTACTTTGGGAGAAGTTACGTTCTCGAGAAAATTATGGAAATAACAGGATTGGAAGAACAAGATATCTTCGATGAATTAGAAAGAAGAAAAACTATTCTCCGATGGATGGTTAAGAAACGTATCAGATACTTCGAAGATGTAGCGTCTGTTATTCAAGAATATAATTCTGATCCAGATAGAGCTTTGGAAAAAGCTAGAAAAGGACTAAAAGCATAATCCTTTTTCTCTTTCTAATTATTTCTCATTTTTTATTTTCTTCAAATAATCGGGTTTAAATAATTAGAGAACTAAGTTTTCAATGTGTAAACATAGGTGCAGTAACTTGAACTCAAATGATGATGAAAATAAAAAGAAAAAGAAAAAACCCGAAGATGATAAAGATGATGATTTCGCTTTTCCTTTCGATTTATCTAAAATAAGTGGAGAGTTTGGTAATATAGATGAAATAATGGAAAAGTTCCTACCTTATTTCAAGGGGTCCTCCTTTGGAAAAATCATGGATGAATTGATGAAAAATCTTATGAAAAATATAGAAGAGGGAATAGATTCAGGAAATCTTGAAGATATAATGAATAATCCATATGTCTTTGGTTTCAACATCGGGATTGGACCTGATGGAAAGCCCAGTTTTGGCCAATTTGGAAACCTAAAACCTAAAGCATATGGGGATATTGAAGCTACAGATGTTAGAGAACCGCTAATTGATGTTTTCAAAGAAGAAGACAAAGTAAGAGTAATCGCGGAAGTACCAGGGATCAACAAAGGAGATATAAAATTAAGTGGATCTGAAAGAACTCTCACAATAAAAGCTCATTCTCAATCCCGAAAGTATGAAAAATCCGTAAGTTTGCCAGTTGCTGTTCTCATCAATACAGCTAAAGCCAAATACAAAAACGGTGTTCTAGAAGTAATCATTGAAGTTAAAGAAGATAAAAATAAGAAGAAAGACTATAAAATTGAGGTAGAGTAAGTAAAGAGAGTTAATTTCTCTTTAAACTTCTAACCATAGAAGAATATTAGTTGGAATGGTTGCGAAAATCATTTGCCCAACCTGTAAATCTGCTTCATATCTTCCATCTAGAAGGTTACTCACGGGAGTTGTTGGTTCTATAGTAATTGTTGCATCATTGATAATGGTTCTATAACCATTGCTAATCTTATAGGTATAGATATAATTTTCAGTTCCTGTTGTTTCTGATATTTCTAGATAATATGTTGTATCAAAAACGAACGTTGCATCATAATAGAAATCTGGACTATCAATATGAATAGATACTTCCATGGAGCAAGTAATATACGTTGGATTTGTAGCAGTGCTAGAGTTTGATAAGGTAAATGTCGAATTGTCGAACATCAATGTTGCCGGTAGATTGTGTTCATCTAGGAAGGATTCTACCATAGCAATCCCTTCAGTAATAATCGAAATAATGCTACTAACAGTATAGCTTCTTGAGAATTGGGAGATTGCAACATCAACAAGTTTCTCTAATGAAGAAACAGAATTTTCTACATAGAAATTGATTTGTTCTTGATTTGGTGCTGGAGAGATATATGGGCTTTGAGTAATGCGATATACCGTTGTTGATAGGAGTACCAGGTAAATCAAGATAGTTATAGCTAAAAGAAGAAAGACTTGCCCTTTTCTTTTTCTTATTTTGAATATGTTCTTACCCATTCTAAACACCTATTAACCAGTATTGAATATGAATTTGGTGAGGAGCATAATCACCATTTCTTGACAGCAAAAGATAGTCCAATCCCATAGTTTTTCCTGTATAGGAATAACCTTCATTTATCCAACTGTTTGTAATAACTTCTCCCGTAACGAGATTTTCACAATATAAAGTGAATACACCATTGTCAGGCAGAACTCCAGAAATAGCTTGATTAATTAAATTCTTTATTGAGGATATATCTTCAGATGTTCCAGAATTAATAGCTATAAGAAATTCATCCAATTGTCCATTATTGTCTAGAGATGTCAGAATATCATATATCTCAACATTGTATCCTGTTTCTATTGGAGGTTGTGTCGCAAGTTGTACTTCATATAGAGCAGTTACCATGATAATCATTACAGAAACTGCAATGAATGCTTCAATAATAAACAGCTGACCTTTTTTGTTCATTATTCCTCTTTTCATATTCATCACCAATACCAAATTCGGCATTTAACCAGTAGACCTCTCATATTCATTGTATAAGTTTCAGAGATGTAGGTTTGTTGATTAAGTTCGGAATAGGGACCGTAAATTCCCCCATCAGATTGTCTCAAGAACATAGGAACACCGAGATATCCTGCTCTATATTCTATGTTTTCTCGCTCATGTACAACAACCACTGCTAAACCATCAGCTGGCATAGCTACTTGCTCACCAAAATAAATTTCTCCTTCAACACTCCCGATTTGTTGAAGATTCTGTTTAAAGTAAGAAACACTAGGATCTTCAAATGGAAAAACAACTATAGCTTGAGCCTCATCACTCAAAGGAGCTCTAGTAACACTTACATCAACTGCACTATAATCTACATCAGTATTCTCTCTTACAAAAGGAGTATAATCCATTGCAATTTCTGAATACTCTAGTCCCCCTCCTTTGTATATTCTCATTACAGTATAATCTTGATAAAGTTCTCCAACCTCTGCAAAAACCACTATTGTATAATAATCGCTTATTGTTGTTGAGAATGAAGAGTGAAAGATAATAGAATCAGAGATATCTTGTGTTGTAGTAGAATTTATTGCAACATTGCCATTGGCATCAATAACAAATGCCCAAATTTTTGCATCTTCAATATTAGTTTGGAATTCCTTAACGGAGCCATAAAGATTTATGTTGCCAAATGCAGATGTATATTCATCAATCGATACTCGAATTGATGAGCTAATTTCAATAGCAAAATCAGCAATTAACCCATAAGACATTTTGACATTGATATAATTAATACTCCAATAACTAGTTATGCTAGAAACTAATCTATTGATTTTTGTGAAATCAAGAGAATTTTGGTTATTCAACAAACCTAATCGGAAATCAGACATTGAAGCTGTTCCTATCTGTCCCCAGTTAGAGGGGGTGCCCTCTGTAAGAAATATATTGTGATGTACCTTATTCAAATCTTGTTCCTGTGAATAAGTTTCTATCTGAACAAGTGAAGGAATCAGTAAATTTGTTAGAACCAATACAATTTGACTAAACGCCAGAATAAAAATCAGCATAGCTAAAGCAAAGTCAACACCTCTAATTTGTGCAATCTTGCTCTTTCTGAGTCTCTTCAGCATATGCTTCTTATTAGATTTTATCAATTTTTATTCTCCTTTTTCTTCTGAATCATCGCCCAATATGCGTTCTTCTAGTAGTGATTTAATCTCTGCTAAAGTGGCTTCTAGTTCAACTAGTTCCATGCCTTTTTCAAGTAGATTAGTAGCTCTTTCTTGCATACTCTCTGCATTTTTTATCTTTTCAGATGCAACGTTTTCAACTTGTTCTCTTAGTTCAGCTAAATCTGATTTAGTGCTCATCATTGATTCTATTCTATCAATCTTATCCTCTAAAGGACCCAAATCAACCGAAACAGAACCAATAGATCCTTCAGAATCACCTGAAGAGCTCGTTCCCCCTGCTTTGTCTAGGTTACCCATCATTCTTACAATATTAAAACTGATTTGATTTACAACTCGTTTAACTTCCTCAATCTCATCTTTTAGAGATTTGACATCATCTTCTAATTTAGGCATTTTAGTTTCACCGTTTTATTATACATTTATAGAAATCAATGGATTGTCAGGTTGAATAAGTATTTTGAATGCAAACCAACCAATAAACATCATCACAACTGAGTGCATAAAGCCAGCCTTAACAGACATTTTAGACATCTTTCCTGCTACAAGACCCGAGAAAAAGCCTTGAACAGCAAGCATGTGTAAAAATAATATCTCCAACGTATCTAAATCTATTTCCAGTAAAAACATCCCAGCTGTTTGATCTGGCGAGATATTTGCTGAACCGAATGGAATAAAGAATGTTACAAATAAGATAACGACAACCATGATGAAAATTATGTAGGAAGCGTAGACTATCATAACATAAGGTTTCATTGCCCCTTCTCTTTCTTTCTTAAGATTAAGAAGAGTTTGAATATGGTTCTCAGTTGCTTCAAAAATATCTTCGAGATTTCCTCCAGACCTCTCTGCTTCAAGTATAAGTACAGTTGCTCTTTGGGCCAAAGGAGTATTTACAGCAGTTTGAAAGTCAGTCATTGCTTTGCTAAATGGAATTCCCCAAGTAATTTTGCTTGACATTTTTCTCAGCTCAGGAGTCAATGGTCCATAATGCCTTTTAGCAGATTCTTGAATTGCTCTAGGTAAACTCATACCTGTTCGTTGTGCATTACTAATCTCTCGAAGAAGATAAGGTAAATTTTCGTCAATTCTTGATTGTCTTCTTTCTTCTCTTAGAACAATTAGAAATGTGGGGATACCTATGACAACGATTATTGCTAAGATGACGAAATCATTAATGTCTAAAATCGTTATAAAGTCACTACCTTGACTTGTGGCAATAACATCTACTATACCGAGTGTAACTAAAATTAATCCAGAAGCGATAGCTATCGCCCAATAAATTATATCTTGTGTAATTTGAAACTGTTTTGTTTCTACTTCTACTTCTTCACCTACTGACATTTCATTCACCTACATTTCTGGTTGTTGTGCATCTATGAGCACAATAATCGCCATTTCTGAAACTGGAATAATTATATAAACTAAAACTGCCATCATTGTTGTAGAATTTCCAGATGATCCTCCAAGCATTGACATCATAGCTAAAATAACTATAAAGAAGATTGGAGAGACTACACCTAGAACCATGAATAGTTCGGCCATGATTCCTAGGACTTCAATGAAATTCTTTTCACTTTGAACTTTATCATTCATTAGAGTTTCAGTGGATACTTCAAGAAATCTTTGAAGTTCTCCTCCTGAAGTAAAAGTTCCAACAATTCCTTCAAGGAAGCTTGAATATTTGGGTGATGGAGATCTAAGAGATGCTTGACTTAAAGCAAGAACAATATCATAACCAAAAACTTGAATATCTCTAGAAATTTTCTTTGCATCCTTAACAATAGCTTCACCAATTTTTTCTTTTGTCAAAGAAAGAAAAATCCTATCTGGTGTAACCCCAGCTGAGGCCATTGCAGTCATGTAACTTGCTGCAGTCGGTAAAGCCGCTTCCAACTTTCGTTTTCTTTCTCCTACAAGATAACTAGGGTAAACCCAACTATATACAAACATACTCGTAAGAACTAGTATAGGTAATATTATCACTAAAATTATCGAAAATTCTGGAACTATAATATAAATAGCAATCAGAAATATCAATGAAACTACAGCTAAAATTATTGCCCAAAAGATTCTTACACTTAGGTACATTCTTACGCTTTTATCTATTCCAGCTTTTCTTAAAGTCATTTTGAGACCGTCAAATTCAGCTAAATAAGGTTCAACTAATCTACCAATATATGAATAAGCAATTGATTCAATAACTTTTGAACTCATAATATTATCCTCTGCTGTAAATATTAAGACTATATCCTACAAAACTATATTGTAGAATGAGTATTTAACATTTGCTCGTAAAAACTTTTGTGAACTAATATAAGAAAGTTCTTTTTATATCACATCAAATTATGCATTCTATATCTGATGATTATAATTCTCTTGTTATAGAAGGAAAAAACATTAATTTTTTTGCGGAAAGGAACCCAGATAGAATACCAGTTATTGAACAAATTTAGAAAATCTCTTGAAGCTATCACCAAGTATAAAAATGAAGTATGGGTAACCTTCTTGTATGAGTCTTTACATTATACAATCTTCAGGTGAGTTAGCTGAATGTTCTAATAGGGAAGTAGCAATAAAATCCGAAAACGTCTTGTTAGTGATTTCTCACTTACAGAAGAAAATTTACACTTGGATAGGAGAACAAGCATCTCCACATTCAAAATTTGCTTGTGCAAGGGAAACAGCAAGAGTTCGGATGGAACTTGGTTACAAAATTGTTAACTTAGAAGAATCATATTCAACCGACGAATTTTTTCAAGCAGTAGATGAAGCGTGCAACTTTCAAGCTACAAGTCAATCTGCTCCAAAACCAAAATCTGGGGCAGTCAAAGCTGCAGTAATTAAAAGATCTACTCCAAAGCCAACAGTTAAAACTGAAACTAAACCAAAGGCTAAACCAAAGGCTAAACCAAAGGCTAAACCAAAGGCTAAACCAAAACCAAAAACTGAAACTAAGAAAGCAGTAATCGCTAAAACTGAACGTAGATATAGTTCTACTATTGATACAAAGGTCATAGATGTAGAACACGTCATAAAACAATTAGAAATACTACCACCAATAGATAAGAGCATTAGAGATTACATTATTATAGATGATTCGCTTTACATTGCTCCAGAAAATCTTGAAAAACCTGGTACTGAATCCAAAGTTTCATTACAAGATGGTTCATTTGTAGCAGATGATTATATTCCAAGATTATTCTTAGAAAATGGTAAGATAATAGCAATTGAATTGTGGAGAGCTACTTAATAGCCCATCTTTTCCATAACTTTTTTGGCAATGATAGTATAGATATCGTCGACACCTTCACCAAATTTAGCTGAAGATTCAAGAACCATGTAACCTTTTTCTACCCATTTGTCAACAGCTTCTTCAGCCTTTACTGCACGTTTTTCCTTTAAATCAGTTTTATTGCCAACGATGATAATGGGAATTTCTGGGCATTTTTCTTCAACTTCATTAATCCAGTTATTTATATGGTCAAATGATTCTTTTCTTGTTATATCATAAACAATAACTGCACCATGAGCACCAGTATAATATCGTTTTCTTAAAGTGGCCAATTTATCTTGACCAACTGTATCAAAAAGAACTATTCGGAGGATAGTATCTTCATCATATTGAATGTTCTTACTATAGAAATCAACACCAAGTGTTGGAAGGTAAGATGAAGAGAAACGATTCTGAGTATAACGTACTGCTAAGCTAGTTTTGCCTACTGCATAATCCCCAGCATTGATGATTTTTATTATGTAAGTTACGTTAGGCGATAAGCTCATTAGAATAAATAACTTTGAGGTGTATTTGAGTATTTTCTTAGTTTCATTGAATTTTAGTAAAAACAGGAACAAACATTTTTTTCAAAGAGTTTGCTTAAGATTTTTAAAGGCATTTTCGAGAGACCATCAGAGATAATGAAACCGTCAAATGAAAGTTATACAAATTTAACAGTGATAATCCCAACCTTAAACGAAGAGAAAACTATCTCAATGCTCTTAGAAAAGATAGAAGGAATCACACCCCATGCTAATGTAATAGTATCTGACGATGGATCAAAGGATAATACAAAGAGATTGGTAGATGGGTTTGAAGGAGATTTAAGTGTGAAATTTCTTGATAGGAAAAATGAACCAATACATGGATTAACTATAAGTGTCCTAGATGCAATAGAAGAATGTAAAACCAGATATTTTCTTGTAATGGACGGCGATTTGCAACATCCTGCAGAATCACTGCCACAATTTTATGTGAAGTTAGAAGAAGGGTATAATCTAGTTGCGGGGAATAGAGTGAAAGTGATTGGGAAGTGGCCAATTCAACGGAAACTCATGTCATATGTTGCTAGATACTTAGGAAGTTTTTCATTAATGATTAGAAGAAGAAACAGAGTAAAAGACATAATGTCTGGCTTATTTGCTTCAGAAACTAATATCTGGAAACAAACTATATCCAATCATGGAAAAGACTTCATTCTGGAAGGTTATAAGGTTCTTTTTGATTTTTTGAAAATACACAAAAACAAACTAAAGATAAGTCATGTTAATTACGTATTTGGTACAAGGGATTTTGGTGAATCAAAAATTAACAAAAAAGTTATCTGGAAATTCTTCAAATCTTTATTCTGAAATAATGCCTATTTTTGTGGTGCCCATACACCTAAGAGAAATGTCTTGTAATCAAAGACGGTATCAAGGAAATCTTGCATTAGTGCAGGATCTTTTATGCCTGACACTTTTTCAACCCCAGATGAAATATCGATTGCATTGGGCGTTAATTCAGAGATAATCTTCCCTACATTTGATGAATTTAATCCCCCACCTATAATCAATGGTTTGTCAATCGAGTTTTTGATACTGGTTACTAAATCAACTACTTCTGCTTTTTTCTTCTGTGAACTCCACGACGAACCTAGTGGGAGATTGATGTTAACTACTGAAACAAAAGGTGCTATTTCTTGGGCAGCTGATAGAGGTGAAGGATTGATAATGTTAGATTCTAAAGTTTCTTTATCGAGAAAGATGGAACCAATAATCGGGACTGTTGCAATAGATTGTAAAGAAATTAGGTTATTCATGTCGTTGAAAAAATCTCCATTTATTTGAATCATGTTTGGTTGGCATGTTTCAAACATATCAAATATTTCGTCAAGAGAGCTAGGCGCAACTTGAGCAATCTTCACACAGTGTTCTATATTCGCAAATATTCGTCTTGCATCAAACTTGCTAATTGACCTAACATCAGATATATCATCGACTATAACGCCAATTGCAAATTCCGAAGATACATCGATAGATAGAGCAGCATCGAAATTTGTAACACCAGATATTTTTGCAAACCACAATTTAGGTACCCTCAAATGCTTATGTTCGAATGGATTTTAATAGTTTACCCATGAAAATAGAATGAGTGAAGTTTTACCTAGATGATATCTCAAATTTATCTGGGACATGACAAGTATAATTTCTGGATATTACAAAAGGACATATTGTACAAATAATTGTGTATACTGAATAATATGAGTACCAAGGACACATTTCTTAGTTTCAAGTTGGAAAAAGCTATTGCTAAAATTAAGACACACCATGGTTACAACAACTCCCCTATATTTTTGGAGATTTGTAATTGTCCCAGTAAAGGGGGGTCTCTTTACTATGATACTAAAAAAGAAGATTATTTTGGTAAAGGATCATGCAATCTTGGATTACTTTGTTCTAAAATACAAATAGATAAACATCAAATTAGAATCAGTAGAAAAATCGTCAGTCAATTAAATATACTAAGAGAAAATGAAAAGATTCTAGAAAAAGAACAATTAGCTATCTATCCTACAGGTTTGATTTCTTAGAATCTGTAAATTTAGTTTTCAACTTGAGTTTAAAGTAGCATGCTATTTAATACTCAAAGTTATTCACGATAATCAAATATTTAAACTTGAAATAACCTACGATTTACATACCAATGAATGCTAAGGATATTATTTACAAAGAAACTTTGATCAATGCATACAAATACGGTACCGCAGAATCTAAAATAGTTTTTCAAAAAATCATGTCTTATTACCCTGAATTAAGAAAACAGGCTAAAGAAGTAAAAGCTATGTTAGATCCAATGATAAAGAAGATTAATGCTCTCCCTCGAGAAGAAATCGAGAGAATAGCAAAAGAAAAGTATCCTAAAGAAATAATCGAAGAGAAAAAGGAGAGAGATTTTCTCCCACCGCTTACAAATGTACAGCAAGGAAAAGTTGTAGTTAGATATCCTCCTGAACCTTCCAAACACCCTCACATAGGACAAATGCTATCTTTCTGCATAAATCACCTTATTGCTGAGAGATTTGGAGGGAAGCGCATTCTGAGGTTTGATGATACTAACCCAGGGAAAGTGGGAAAAGAATTCTATGATAGTTTTAGAGAAGCTATTCTTTGGATGGGTTTAAAGATTGATGAAGAGGTTCGCGCTTCTGATTACATGGAACTTTACTACACTAAAGCTGAGGAATTACTAAAAAATAATGATGCTTATGTTTGCAGATGTTCCCGAGAATTAATGTCAAGATATAGAGAACAAGGTAAGAAGTGTTCCTGCAACACTGAAAATACTGATGAAATCAATTTAGATCTTTTCAATAAAATGCTAAAGGGAGAGTATGCAGAAGGAGAAGCTATAGTTAGATTGCGAGGAGATATGGAATCAAAGAATCATGTTCTTCGAGATCCAGTTCTGCTAAGAATATCAACGGTACCGCATGCAATACATGGGAATAAATATAGAGTTTGGCCTATGTATGACTTTGAATCACCAATTATGGAAAATATCACTGGAGTAACGCATATTTTACGTAGTAGTGAATTTGGTAAAATGAGAGAAGAACTTCAAAGTTTAATTTCGAAAAAATTAGAAATCATTCCACCAAATTTTACAGAATATAGAAGGTTTAAAATCATCGGTGCGCCTACTCAAGGCAGAATAATAAGAGAATTAGTTGAGAAGGGAATTGTAACTGGCTGGGATGATTATAGATTAGTAACCTATCAAGCGTTAAAGAAACGAGGAATCCAACCCGAAGTTTTTCTAGAGATTATTAAAAGAATAGGAGCAACTAAATCAGCTACAAGTATAGACTGGTCTTTAATATTCTCAATTAACAGAAATTTCGTTGAACCAACTTCAAAACACTTATTCTTTGTTCAAGATCCAATTAAGGTTAAAATAGCAAATGTTGATGCCCAAGAAGTAGAAATGTCCTATCACCCAAAGAAAGATTCTTTGGGAAAAAGGAAGGTTAATGTCAAAGATATTGTTTACTTAAGTGGAGATGATAGAGGATTGTTAAAGAAGGGTAAGATACTTCGTTTGAAAGATTTGTATAACATTAAAATCGCAGAAGAAGTATCTCAGAATGAATATCTAGCAGAGTTTCATGGACATGCATTATTATCAGACGCTCCACGAATTCAATGGGTTTCTGAATATATTCCTGTCGAAATCATTAAGCCCGAAATGTTATATTTAAATAATCGAATAGATAAGAATAGCTTGAAGAAAATACAAGGCTATGGTGAGATAAACCTTAAAAAGCTCGAAGTTGGAGAAATAATTCAACTTGAGCGTTTCGGATATGCAAAAGTTAATCAAATTAACGAAAAAATAAAAATGAATTATATTCATGGTTGATAAAATATGGCTGATTTGGGACTTCTATTATTTCTGGTGTTTATATCAATATCTCTTATAGTGGCAGCAAGAGCTGCTATCAAAGGAAAAAAGAAGAAAAGAACACCAAAGAAGAGATATCGCCCCTATCGAGATTTAGTAGAACAGACAGTACAACCATATAGATCCTCTACGCAGTCATCCAGGTCCAGATCAACTGCTTCACCTTATGCTAGAACTCAAGTAGAATCTCGAGCAGCTTATGCTAGTGCTGATGAATATTTTAGAGCTGGCATGTATGATAGAGCTAAGGAAGAATATCTAAAAACTGGTAGAATCTTCGGAGCAAGCAAATCTGTTGCAGCAAAAGGGGGAGAATTTGTTCAAGATGCTTTGCAGATTATAACCCGATATGCTCCTGAACGAGAAGAAGAAATGGTTAGAAATCTATCACGTTATTTCTTTGACAGTGGAGAAACTGAAATATCTGCAATGATTCTCTATGAGAAAGATTTAACCGACGAAGCAAATGCTGTTTTAGCAACTATTGGAAAATCCATCGCAGATATAGCACCATCAGGTACAGTTGAAGTAACACAAATTGAAGCAACAGCCACAGTAGATGAAACTTTAGAAACCCAAAAAAGTCTTGAAGAACTTGAAGTTATAGCTTCAGAAGTTATTGAAAAAATTGAGGTAGAAGAAGAACCTGAACCACAACAAGTTTTTAGAGGAACTCAACCACTGAAAGTTGCTACAACCGATTTAGATGAGAGATGCAGTGTGTGTATGTCACCAATAAAAGCTGGAGAAAGTTTCGTGCGATGTCCGTTCTGTGAGATACCATCACATTATGCTCATATTGTAGAATGGATAAAGGTTAAGCCTCAATGCCCAAATTGTAGAAAGAAGCTTGTTGCAAGAATGTTCCAATTATGATTTTAATAGTGAAAAGGTTAAAAACCATAATTAACTAAATACTATGCCATGGTATTTCTTCCCCCTTTTTCGAATAACATCATCAAAGAATATATCGATGCTAAATTGCAAACCCAAATAGCTGGTTTCGATTTGACTATTCGTGATATCATGAAACTAAGTGATGGTGGTGAGATAGATTTTGATAACTCGAGCAGAAAGATTCCCGATCATGAAACTATTAAACCAATTAATGATAAATGGAAGCTTCAAGCGGGTGGGTATCTCGTCAGATATAATGAAATTGTGGAAGTTCCTTTGGATGCAGTTGGAATAGTTCTACCTCGGTCTAGTCTCATGAGGACAGGAGGGACTTTGTGTTCAGCTGTCTGGGATTCTGGATATAAGGGAAGAGGGATAGGATTAATGATAACTTATTCAGAAATAACTTTTCACAAAAATGCACGAATTGCACAGATTATGTTCATCAAAACTCAAAAAGAAACAGAGAAAGGTTATTCTGGAACATATCAAAATGAGCGATAATTGCAATATTAGTTTCAGTTTAGTAGCAAAAACCATATGGTAACAGCATTTTTTATATATTAAAAACAAAATTGTCTAATAGCGAGAATAGAAAGTGAAAATATGTCAAAGAAAGAAAATGCTCCAGAAAATGCAAAAAAAATCACAACAGCTAAGAAGTCATCTATTAAAAGAGCGAGTGACAAAAAAGAAGAGGATTGGATTAAAGATATCATTCCTAAACAAATGAAATCAACTCCAAAAAAACCAAAAAAACAGGATCTTAGTGACATAGCTGTCAATCAGATTCCGGGCATAGGTCCTGCAATAGCGGAAAAACTGATAACTTCTGGTTACTTAACTTTAGCTGCGGTCGGTCATGCATCACCTATGGAACTAGTAGAGCACTGCGAAATTGGAGAACAAACCGCAAAGAGGTTAATAACAGCTGCGAGAAGTCAGATGGGCATTGGATTTCAAAGCGCTAAAATTCTACTTGAAACTCGACAAAAATTGGTTAAAATTCCCACTGGAAGCAAATCTCTTGACACATTACTCGCTGGAGGAGTCGAGACAAGTTCATTAACAGAAATCTCTGGCGAATTCCGAACGGGTAAAACACAAATTTGCTTTCAATTATGTGTTATGACTGCTATGGATAAAAAATATGGCGGGTTAGGTTCAAGTGCAATTTATATTGATACTGAAGGGACCTTCAGACCTGAAAGGGTAATTCAAATGTGCAACAAATTTGGTGCCCCAGCAGAAGAAGTTTTGAGCAGAATACATGTTGGAAGAGCGTATAATTCTGATCATCAAATGGTTTTGCTGCTTGAAAGTCCTAAATTAATTAAAGAAAATAATGTTAAATTGATGATTATTGATTCTCTCACTAGCCATTTCAGAGCTGAGTATACAGGTAGAGGATCGCTACTTGAAAGACAACAAAAATTAAACAAATACTTACATCAACTGTTACGTTTTGCAGAAGTTTATGACATAGCAATAGTTGCAACCAACCAAGTACTCTCAAAACCCGACGTTCTATATGGTGAAACAATTTTTCCAATTGGTGGAAATATAGTCGCTCATTCATGCACAACACGTGTTTTCCTACGAAAAGGAAAAGGAGAAAAAAGGATTGCTAGAGTAATAGATAGTCCCCACATACCAGAAATTGAAACCATATTTGCAATAACAAATGACGGGATAGCTGATGTAGCTGAAATTGACTAGGAAAGTCACAAGGTTTAAGTAATTCGATTCAGATATTTTTGTTAGAATTAAGATTCTTTCAATAACATGGTGATTTATTTGGCAGAAGAAAATGGAAGTATTTCAGTTAGTGACGCAATTAAAATTACAGAATTAGAAAATACAGTTCAGAATCTTGAGAAAAAGATAGAAGAACTTGAAACAAAAAACGGAGAATTAGAAACCAAAAACAATTCTCTCATTGAAGAGCTAACTGACATTAAAGGAAAATCAGCTGTTCTTGGGAAACTAGAAACTAAAAAGATTGACCTAGAAACAGAAATATCAGCTCTAAATCAACAAATTTCCGAATTTCAAACTGAGAAAGAAGACAGCCAAAATGAGATTCAACAATTAAAAAATGACTTATTACAAAAGGAAACAGAAATTGGAAATTTCAAGAGAGAAGTAGAAACTGATAAAGACGAGTTTCAAGAAAAACAGCAAACAATAGACAAGCTAAGAGAAAATTTAGCGGAGACTGAAAGTGTTACAACTGAACTTAAAGCACAGTTAGAGCAACTTAAAGACGAGAATGCAACACTTGAGAACAAACATAATGAGTTTCTAGCTGAATCTTCTAGATTAGATCAAATAAAAGATCAATTAAAAGACAAAGAGGAAGCTGTTAGAAGATATACAATCATAGCAGAAAATGATCCATCCTATAGCTGGCTTGGCACTCTTGAAAAATACAAAGTAATTGAACTGAAAAGATTAGCTATGTCTACCGGTTCATCAACTCATGCAATTCTAAGATATGTACAAATGCTAGAATCTGCAGGACTTGTTGATATCGAAATGCATGGAAAAGATGACCCCAACCCAACTATCAAGCTAAAATAACTTTTTATTATACTCTTTTTTTTATTGTTATTAGTGACATAAATGACAGACAGGATTCTATTAAAAATTAATAACGAAAAAGTTCCGATGAACAATTACATTAAACAATTATTTAAGAAATTAAACCTTGCTTTAATTACCTCTCTTAAAGGTGTTGACGAAAAGAATCTTAAAGAGATAGAACTATCTATTACGCTAGCTGATTGAAAGAATGCTAGGTAAATTTTATATCTGACTTGATGGTATCATAGCATCATGTCTAAAACCCAATTTTCAAAAGGACAAATTGTACTTTCCTATTTTACTATTATAAGAATAGTCAATGGAATTGTATCAGGAGCTGCAGCAGCATTCGGATTAGTGCTTTCGCTTCCCGACTCTGTATCAAACATCGACTATCTAAGTTTAGGTCTGGTAGTCCTAGCAGCGGCACTTGTTTCCTGTCAAGCTATGATTTTCAATGATATAGCTGATATAGAAGAAGATAAAACTAATGCACCTCATAGACCTATACCTTCCGGAAAAATATCTATTAAAGCGGCGTATATTTATGGAGTAATTGTTGCTATTCTTGCATTAATTACAGGTGTTGTAATTGATGTAATCAACGGTTTGTATGGTTTGAGTGTATTAACAGTAATACTATTTGGAGGTTCTCTTGACCTTTATGATTTTAAACTAAAGAAACTTGGAATTTGGGGGAATACCACAATAGGAATGAATGTTACTGCATTGTTTGCTTATGGTGCATTACACTCATATTTAGTATATGGTGGAGAGTTCCAATATGTACCCATAATAGTAGGAGCTGCAGCAGGTCTTGGAAATATTGGTAGAGAAATAATAAAAGGCTTACCAGATGTTGAAGGAGATAGAGATGCAGGAGTTAGAACATTAGCCGTGAAATTTGGAGTTAAAAAAGCTGCTATTATAGGATCCTTCTTTCTATTTTGTCTACTTGCAGGAGGGGGGACAGCTGTTTTTATCGGTTTACATTACTTGGCAAGCCAAATAATTGGATATCTTGTAATCGCGTTAGTGTTGTTCTTAGCTGTAGCTATCTTGATAAACCAGAGCCCTAAGTGGGCTTATACCACAAAGGAAATACTTCTAATAGTCTTCCTAGTTTTCTTAACACTCTTTATAGTCGACAAGATAGTTTACTTAATAATATAGTAACTATCCTACTTTTCCCTTTTTCTTTTTACTTCATAAACAAGAGGGTTCCAAGCATCAGGACAAGCATGAGTTGATATATCAGCATCTTCTAGCCAAGGAAATTCTGCCCCATAAGCCATCGCAAACACTTTAGGGAAAACAGAATAAAGTGCATGGAGGCATATTTTACCTTTGATTTCATTATTTTCGAAGCTTATAATGATTTCATCTCCAACATTGTGACCAGCTGCACAATTACCTTCTTGTTTGATAACTTTTAACACTATATCGTGAGCCATGGTAGTTTCTACCCATTTTCCCATATTAATGTTAGCTTTTTATAGGAAAATCTACTATAAGTAATGATTCCTGAATGACGAGAAGTAGAGTGAGAACAACTGTAAAAGCGAGAATTAAAACAGAAGTGCTCACAGCTCGTAAACAGAGAAGGTTGGAACAGATTACAGGGAGAGATACAAGAACCATTCACCATTTTCTTAAGGTCATTTACCATAATGAAGATCACCTTATCAGTGGAAAAAGTGGGAAGAAAAAGGTGAATAAAGTTAAACTAGATCAACTTACCTTGACAACAACAAAAAATACTACACATGCATCTCGTCCTAAGGTTAGACATGATTTGAAGAGGCGCTTTCCTCGCTCCTCTCATGATGAACTACAAGAATGTAGAGACAATGCTACAGCTATTTATCACAGCCAACAAGCACTCAACTCTTCCCCTACAAAAAAAACCTTACCAAAGAAAATACCACGAACACAATCAGCGAATAAGAAGAGATTTGTTCTTACTTGTACTCCTTCAAACTCCATCGCTCGATGGTGGGTGGGGATAAGAGACTCCTTAGATACAAAGAAGAATAACACTCGCAATCACGAGAAACTATGGTTACCTCTGGCTTGTTCACCCTATCACGAGTACAAAATCCACCAAGGGAAAATACAAGCTCTAGAAGTACTATACTCTCCCAAGAAAAAGGAATGGTGGGTACATTTCATCCTGCTTCATGTTCCAGATAAATATTCTTCATCTCGTCCTCCAGCTGTGCTGGGGATAGATCTAGGAATCAATAAACGTGCAGTAAGTGCGCTTCTAACTCCGAAAGGAACAATCAACCAACATGAGATCAGATTTTGGTCTGATAAGACAAGAAAAAAACTGCTAAAGGAAACTGAACAAAAAACCTCTAAACTGCAAAAGGTTCTAGCTAAACCTAGTTTGAGTTTTGGAAAAAGAAAACAAGTTGTTTATCAACTTAAACTACTCCGAAAGAGACAAAGAACGGAACATAAGCTAACCGACCATACCTATGTCAACAAACTTGTCAAGTACATTCTCTCCTTAGGAAAGAGGTATGATCTCCATGTGGTAGTAGGTTTCCCCCATAACATCCGTAAGAGTCAATATAGGGGAAACCAAAAACCGAGCACACGTAAAAGTGTCCACAAATGGAATTATAGGAGAGTGATAGAATTACTCAAATTCAAGCTCTCACTTAATGGCTGGGAAGAACACAGGATACTAGCCATCAATGAATCATGGACTTCTTCTACTTGTTCTCGCTGTGGTTCCTATCTCACTACTCGTCATAACCAACCTACATTCACCTGCCAGACTTGTGGGTATAACCTCAATGCTGACTTGAATGGAGCGAAGAATATAGCTAAAAGACTGATCAAATATGTTCTGCAACCAAAGTATACTTCAATAAAAGATCAACTTACAGGAAAATATTTCCCTCTCAGTTCTTTTCGTGTTTTCCCTGTCTTGAGCCAATGGCTACAGACAAAGCAGAGTCATCTGCTTACCCCCGGAGCTGGAGTGAGTACCTAAGGTGCTCAACAACATTGCCTCCAGAAATGAGTCCCGGAGAGGAGATGAACCCGTTCACCTCCGCTAACACTGTGTGTTGGAGGTGTAATTCCAGAGCTTGAACCCCCTTACGCTACTGCTTGCTGCGATGCTACCTTGTACGTTCTTGGGTTGGGAAGAGTCCTCAAAATTGCTCTCCACCTTCCTCACTATGGGGAAAGTGGGAAAAATAACTCATGTCAGTAGATAATGTTCTAAATTTATATAGGTATTCCTTATTCTTACCTTATGCATGAAAAGTATAGCACAGATATTCTAATTGAAGGAGATGGATTATCTGCATCAGCTCTTGCCTATTATATTTCATTAAACAATCCAAACGAGGATATAACATTATTACAAAGAGAGGATAGGAAAGATACGTTTTCATTCTTAACACCAAGCGTCCTAACTCCAGTTACTGAATTGCAAAGTTCACTGATGGCAAAAGCATATTTAAAATCTGGATTATTGCTAGAAGATTTACACTCTATCACATCTCAATTTGAACTCTCTAAAAAACCCTTAGCACTACTATTCCGAACTAAGAAGTCAATTAACTTGATGGATAAGATCCTCTCCAAAATAGAAGATTCGGATATTAAACACATCAATTATACAGCTAAAGATATAGCTAGAAACTACTCGTTCATAAATCTAGAAAATGATATTTTTTTGACTGAAATATTTGATTCATTCACATGTTCTGATATTCACAGTCTTATAGCTACATATACGAAAGTTGCAGAGGAAAACAATGTCCACACAATAAGCGAGAATAGTGAGATTAAATATGATGAATCAGACAATAGTATTATTACAAAAGATTATACGTACAATGCTAGAAATCTCATCATTTCAACATCAATTGATCTTTTACCAAATAGCACTTATCAAGAGATGAAAGGGTTCAAAGTATCAACACCAATTATTGAAAAATTTCCGCGCATAAGCTTGTATGATGTAGATACGAATTCTTCTATGTGGTTAGAAGAAGCTGGTTACTTCCATATTTTTCAACTATTAAGCGATCTTAACCCTCAGGAAGCTACGAGCAAGATTAAAGCATTATTTACTTCCATTTTCCCTCATATGGATACTCTCGAAATAGTTGATGAAATGTTTGCAATTGTAAAAAATCCTGTGCTTTCTGACAGTAGTATTAAGAGATATGCCAATACAAAACTTATTCAGTTTTTACTGCCCCTCCAACATGAATTTTCTTTAGCTCCTGTTTTAGCAAGTAATTTAAGCAAATTAGTTTCAAAACAAGAGGAAGAGACATTAGATAAGATAACAACTGAATCAGTAATAAATTACTGATTTGATGCAATATTATTTTCTGTAATTTTCTATGAAATTTTCATGTTTCATTTCTTTAGTTTGACAGTATTTTCTGATTGATCTATTGTGAACTTTCAACATTGAGTTAATAAGAGATTTCAGCTTTTTCTCTTTCTTAAATGCTGAAACTAAAGCTACAGCTAGTTCTCCGTCTAATCCTTTAGATTTTTCAACGAACAATTTTCTGTTTTTAGCAGGTGCATCTAGTAACACTTCGGCAATTTTCTCTGATCCATCTTCTCCAAAATTATTTAGACCTACAATACCAGTTTTCTGTTTATCTTCAAGTATCAATTGAATCAAGTTGGGGATTATGGTAGTATCTTTACATAGTGAAAGTAAAATGAGTAATCGATGGTTAGCTTTTTCATTTTTTGCCTTTTTATGCAAAGATTGTAGGGTAGGGGCAGCTGAAGGACCCATCTTTTGGACAACTTTCTTCATATTTGAAAACCAACGTTCATCAGCATTTTGCAAATTAGATAACATATCTTTCAGTGTTTTACAATCCATTTTACTCAAAGCAGTTATCGTTGCTTTAACTAAGTACTGATTATTCGCGTTAAGCTGAGCTGAAAGTTTCTTTGCTATAGGGGAACCTATTTGTGTTGCGGCATATACAGCGGCATCCCTGACTAAAGTTTTTGAACGCTTCATATTGTTAACTATTACATCAATCACGCCAGGATCTTTCAGTTCTCCCAGTGCTCGTGTTGATATTTCTGCAATTATATCATCGTTATCTTTAGCACCTTTGATTAAGGTGATAAGAGCACGTTTATTTTTTAGTTTCCGAAGAGACCCTACAGCTTTCCGTCTAACATGTATGTTGGGATCAGATAAAACTGAAGAAAGTGTTGGCACTGCTTTTGTTCCAAAGTAATAAAGTAATTCACATGATTTTTCGCGGATATCTGGATCGAGTTCCTTCAAACCTTTTAAAATCAGTTCATATGTTACGTCGTCTTTATCCCGTATCTTGTTCTTGGTAATAGCAAAACCATAACCTAATTTTTGCATTTCATCATTTGGATAATACATGTAAAGGATAATACCAAGTTTCACTCCAAGCGTAATGTCAGTTTCCAATAAACCATCTAATGTGAGTTCTATATTATTGTGACCAAAATATTGTAAAACCTCAGTTGCATTTTTCCTTAGTTTTAGGTCATCATCTGCCAACTCTTCGATTAACACCCTAATCGATGGAGTACCTAAGGTTAACAGCGCTTGAGTAACTGATTCCACAATTGCTGTGTTTTTTCCTGCGAGCTGAGTAGTAAGTAAGCGTATTGCACCTTCATATCCATACTTCTGGCTCATGACAAGTGTAAGACATTGAGCTGCATTTTTTCGAACGTTACCTTTTCCTTTATTGAGAGCGTACATTAAATAATCGTAACTAGTATCACCAATGCGCTTCATAGTTTCAATAATGTAAGGAACTTTGCTATCATGCTCTAGCTCTTTTATGAGCAAAGGTAGAACACTATCTCCAAGCATTGCAAGAGATCGAGTTGAATAATATGCAAGAGTATCATTTTTAGAGAATTGATTAATTAATACTTGACTAGCTTTTTGATTACCTAAGTTTCCAAGTGATTCTATAATCGATAATTTTGTGTCAAGAGAATCTTCTTTATTTGCGAGTCTTGTGATTAGCACGTCTGCATTTTTAGGATCTTGCAGGTTCATAAGAGCAATTGATGCATATTTTATTTGTTCCTCTGAATTAGATTTCACTACAACATCGCGTATTTGTTTTTCTATTAAAGTGGCTAATTCTGGAAACAAAGTGACTGTTAGCAAAACAAGTTCTGCATAGATTGGTTCTACTTGCTTGAATCCGAAAATAAGTATTCTTTTAACCTCTTTTGCATGTTCAGTAATTAAATGAAAAGAAATAACTGTTGCTTCTTGTTGAGCTAGTGAAGAATGACATATTCTAATTGATAGCTCTGTTAAAGATGCTAGCACGGGTGTAATTTTGTAGGCTTTCGCTATTGCATCGTGCAGAGTTTTAGTTTTCATTGAATTGATAATTTCTGAAATTGGTTTGAAACTTCTATCTTGAACAAGATATTTCGATAAAATTGGAACAAAAAAATGAAACTTGTTGACAATTATGTCCTTAAGTAAGGGGTCAGGATCACTTAGATATTCCTCAATAATTTTCTCTGTTGGAACAAAATCAGAATTAAATATAATTGAAGTAGTTTTTTTTCTAATATAATCTTCCGTATCCTTAAGTAATTTTATTAAATGCTGATAGACTTTGATGTTATTAAGTCTAATTTCATTGCTTTTATCAGCTATTATGAGGTTTCTAATTTCCTCTAAACTCAATTTATTTCCCCCTCATCTTCTTTCTATGCTGAATGTAATCTATAATTTTAACACCTAATTGCTCAAAAGCTGAATGGACATTCTCACCTGTTTTTGCAGAGGTTTCAATATACTCTACGGTGAATCCCTTATCAGAATACTTCTTGTTTAATGCAGCTATATACTTAGTGACTTCTGCTTTTAGCTTGGTTTTTTTTGCAGAAGTAACTAAATCCATCTTATTACCAAGTATAAAGAATGGAACAATCCCTCTTTCTGTACCTTTCTCAAGCTCTTTTATCCAACGATCTAATGTTCTAAATGTAGCAATCTTTGTAGCATCAAATACCATTAGAGCTCCAAGAGTCCCCTTATAGTACATCATCCTGACGTTTTCAAAAATATCTTGTCCTGCTACGTCCCAGATCTGAAAAAGAACGTTATAATCTTTGATTGTTTTTGGTAATGAAGCAAAATCAGCACCGATTGTTTGAAGATGGTTTTTGACAAATCCTTCTCCAAGATATGAACGTCTTAAACTTGTTTTTCCTACTTCCGCTTCTCCAGCTAAAATTACTTTAAGGAATAATTTTTGTCCATAGCTCATGTTCTTCACTTTTGTTTAGAGGTATCAGTAATTGGTTGAGTTCTTTTTAATGTTGTATTTATGAATTTAAAAGATACTGTTAGTGCCTTTGCCACTAAACTTAGTAAAACTAACGTTCCAGCAAAAATAATAACCATAAATAGAATACCACCATCTAACAAAAGTCCAAGATTAGGAGTTACAATCATTCCTATGACAAAATCATTAATTGTATGTAAAATTATTGCAGCGTGTAATCCGTATTTGCAGAAAGCATAGCCAAAAATAAGTCCAGCTACACCAGCTTGAAATATTTTCCATGTACCCCAGTAATCTGGGCTAAACTGGTAGTGAGCATAACCAAAACCAAATGACGATAATAATAGTAACATAATGTCAAGAATCCTCAGTTTTTTCCATCTTCCACTCAAATAAAGTAAGGGGTTTATAGGTGTTCTAGACTTAACCCATAATGCAAATCTTGAAAGATCTTCATCTTTCTTCTCTTTGATTAATGTCTTCTTTAAAATGAAAATAAATAGAAAAACTACTCCATAGATGATAAACAATGGGACACCAAAAATAAGAAAACGATAAGATATTTCTTCGGCCAAACCAGCCCAGTAAAGATGTGTTAATTGAGCATATGAATCTTGATACAGATCATTTACAATAATTGTTATTATTCCCAATCTTTGAAATAAACTAACTATATAAACCGCAACAACAAGATTTAAGCTCGCTAAATTCATAACTGGGATAACATCACTATTCTTCATTCTGTTTATTAGTTTAGAGAACTTTCTCCTTGGTTTAGGATTTATTATATTTGAAGGCAAGTATTCTTTTGTAGACAATGGAGACAGAATTTTATAAGCAAGAATTTCAGGGTCTATATCATCAAAGTGCTCAATAATTTCAGGAGCGGTTAAAGAAGTTACAACAGCAACTATTTTCTCATCACTTTCTTGAATTTTCTCTATATTGTTTGTATTTTCATCAACCTTCTTTTTGTTCATTAGGAGCTTTGAATGAGGTAGATATATTAGCATTACAAGCAAGCCTAGAAAAGTAAGACTGATGAGAGATTGAATTAACTTCCAGTTTAGCAATGCTGATGAGGGGAGAGCAACACTAGAAAAAAATTCTTGATAAAAGCCTGTTTCTGGATTAAATGTAAACGCAATATTTGGAAAACTAAAATGTAGACTTTGTAGTCCAAATGCCACATCACTTGAAGGTATAGATGGATATACAAAAAAAACCAGCATGTTTGCAATCATAATAGAAAGCCAAAGAATAATCATACCATATTTCCATTGTTTGTCCATGAGATTTTTTAGCTGTTTTCTCATTAAACCAAAACCCAGTTCGGTTTCTTGTTCTGCAACCGGTTCTTTGAAAAGAAGAATTCCTAAATTATTCTCGATAAAAGTAAACGCGAAAATCCCAACTAGAATCGATATTATGAAGATTTGAAATATACTTAGCAAATAACTAGATATCATTGAAAGGAGAATAATCTCTGATAGACTTGATAAACCAATTACTAAGGTAAAAATCAATATTAAACTAAATACTGGTAGAATTATCTTCAGTAAATGTATTAATGAACCATCTTTCTCATCAAGATTCTTCTTAATAAACCATCGTCTTAATAACCACCCATAGATGATAAAACCTATCCCAACGAAAATATATAAGATTATAATGTAACTTTCATAGAGGGGTAAAAACCACCTAAATGTAGTAGAAAGGGCAGTAAGCAATGATATGCTTAGCACAATTATTAAAGAATCAATTAGTAAACGTTGAGGCTTCAAATCTATTAAACATCCTTTGGTGATATCAAACCCGTAATGTAGTCTACTTTAATGTATTTATCTGTTCTTTTCTGTCACAAATGTAATAGGAAATATTTTTAACGTTGCAATACCTTTTTGATACTACTTATACTGAAACATTTGACAGACAAAAGAAAAATAGGTGATGTTCATGAGTAAGAAAGTAGCTAAGGAAGAAGTCAAAGAGGAAGTCAAAGAGGAAGTCAAAGAGGAAGTCAAAGAGGAAGTCAAAGAGGAAGTCAAAGAGGAAGTCAGAGAGGAAGTCAGAGAGGAAGTCAGAGAGGAAGTCAGAGAGGAAGTCAGAGAGGAAGTCAGAGAGGAAGTCAAAGAGGAAGCTCCCAAAGAAACCCCTAAACCTAAACCTAAAACTGAATACAGAGAGCAGAGTCATATTATTTACATTGGAAAAAAACCAACAATTAGTTATGTTTTAGTTGCAGTTACTATATTAAATAAACGCGATAAATGCGCAATTCAAGCCCGCGGGAGACAAATCTCTAAAGCAGTTGATGTTGCTGAAATTGCTCGCAGAAAATTTCTACAAGATAGTGTAGTAATAGATAAAGTGGTTATAGGATCTGAAGAATTACCAAGCGATATAGAAGGATACGGTCCAAAAACAGTTTCCACAATTGAGATTGTACTTCTAAAGGGATAATTAGGGATTTTAAGTCACTAATTTTTTCCTATAATTTTTATCCTATTAGTTTACATAATTTTAGATAAAATCTCCAGCCTCGATTTTTTGTGGAAGATAAAAATTGGTAATATATTGTGGATCTCTTGCGTTAAGAGCCTGTATTTCAGCTTTTAAACCAGTTGCTATTTGTATTTCTAGTTGTTCTTTCCATTTTGGCTTTCTTTTAACAAATTCCTCATCTAGCATCAGTTTAGATCGATGAAGATCTTTGGAAGTCATTTTAATTAAAGCACTTCTCGGAATATCAAATCCACTTTCAGGAGCGAGATCACTAGGTAGTAAACCTAACCATTTAATGCTGGGAACAGCTAAATGACTTGATTCAAAACTCAATGCTTTGCTCCCTACACTATATACTCTCATAATTTCGAACCCATAAGGATCAGCATCCATTACAGCAAATATAGGTAGATTGAGATCATCGTTTATCTTCTTCAAAAATTGTCTTGTAGCTATATCTGGTTGACCTTTTGCTGTTACAAGGATACTTGGGACATAATCATAGAATTGATCCTCAGCTAGCCTATTGAAGACAGCATCCTTCTCAATAACTAAACACATCTCTGCATCAGTTTCCATGTTTTCTATATCATCAATATTAGGGGAAATAGCTTTGCCAGCCCCTATTGCACGGCAATTTATGAGATCTCCTTTTTCTTTGAAACTAATCCTCCCAACAACAATACCTTTAGAAGAAGCACTAATATTCAAAGATGAACGAGTAACCTGTAACATTGCGCCAACATCTTCTATGAGAGAATCAGAGACAGACTGTTTATCAAATGCATTTACATTCATGTAAAATATATCTCTTTTAGTACTGTGAATATCTCTGGATAGAATATCATGAATAAGTTTCATAACAATGGTCATTTGTTCGACAGAACTAACTGAAGCTAAATTTCTAAATTGTCTATCAATCATTTGACGACCAATAAGAACTAATTCTTGATCCTCATCAAAACCTACATTTGTACCAGCTCTAGATGGAATCTGAAAAGATGCATCATTAGGTGATAACATTGCTTGATTTAGGAAATCTAAAGAATATTCTACAAGAAGATTGTTTGTTTCTTGAGAATTTTTAGTTGCTACGTGAGTAACACCGAAAGGCATCAAGTATTCAGTTAGATGTTTCAATTCTTCTCTAACGATTTTTAGTTTGTCGATTGAAACTGTGTTTTTTACACTAATACTCATGGTATCTTTTTGTAGATTGTATCTAGATAATTTTCTTGTAGGCTCAAGTTTGTGCCATTTCTTGAAGCTTCTTAAAAATAGTACATATGACCCTCGTTTGAGGTCAAATGTTTCTCTGGCCCAACTGTATATCTCTCGAACTAGAATATCCTTGTCAAAAGAAGCAGTTCTCTCAATAGCAGGTAAAACTGTTGAATTACTAATAATGAATTTGCAATCTGAACTCATGATTTTTCACCTTTTTTAGTAGTGGATTTTGAGCTTTTTCTCGTTTTTGAAGTTGAAGATGGTTTCTTTGTGGAAGTAGGTTTAATATCCATCAAAGTCATTTGTTTAGTGGATTTCGGTTTTGGTTTAGCCTTTGGTTTAGCCTTTGGTTTAGCCTTTGGTTTAGCCTTTGGTTTAGCCTTTGGTTTAGCCTTTGGTTTAGCCTTTGGTTTAGCCTTTGGTTTAGCTTTTTGTTGAGTTTTTGCTGATTTCTTCGGAGCTATAGTTTTCTTTGTGGTCTTAGACTTTGTTGAAGAACGCTTTTTAGCGGGAGTAGCTCCCTTAGTTGTAGCAGATTTTTTAGCTGTTGGTTTCTTTAAGGTCGAAGTTTTGGCAGTTTGTTTTACTTTCTTTTTTGTAACCAAAGGAAGTCTTCCCTTAATTCTTTTTATCATTACATAACTTATGTCTACTTTGCCAGCCATAGGTTCTGCTGGATAAACAACAAAATCTTTTACTAATTTAATGCCGAGTACTTCCAGCTGTTTAATAACTGTTTCTTGTATGTCTATTGTACTTAAAGGCATACTAAGTAATTGAATGAATTTCTTTACATTACTTCGTTGGAGTGAAGAACTGGTTTTGTTTTCCTTTGTTAGGAACAATAATTGTTGGATAGATGTGATGTTATCTTGTTCCAATCGTCCCACATCATCGGTTGTTAAGTAGGTAAGTGTTTCTTTCAGAATAATTTGATCTTTCTGCGAAAGTTTCATAGCTTGAGGATTGATAGTTGATAAGTAGGAATTTACTTGACGAACAGATATACCTGTAATCTTGGATATTTCCTTACTTCCTGTAAGGAAAATGTCCCATAGTGTGTTAATTCCATTGCTATACAAAACAAAAGCACTTTGTGGATAGTCTTTGAGCATTTCAGACAAGTAGTAGGTAGAAGCATCAAACAGTCTCACAATACGTGAAATTTGTTGCAGATTTAATTTGCTTGTATCAGCAATAATTATATCAGGTGATTTGAGATGAGCTACTGTTGCATATCCAGCTTTTATTAATTCTTTTTGTAAAATATCATCGATCAAAGTAAGTTTTGAAACTGGATAATGATTTTTTAGGATTGTTTGGTATATTTCTTGATAAAACATGTTGATTAAAGACGCAAGAACTTTCCGCTGATTCTCTGTAATATTGCTTTTCAAACTGTTTTGAATTTTTGCAGGAAGAAGAAGATCAATTACTTGGTTATAACCTTCACTTTCTAATTTTTGTACAAGTTTCTTATTTTCTGATAGAACAGAAATTGGAAAACGCATAACGGATAAGATTTTCTCAATTTCAGGTGTAATAGTTTCATCCTCTAATTGCTCTAGATAGTGTACTAAAGGTCCAAAAGTTCTGATATCTTGGCTTCGCAAATAAGAAAGAATATCAGGGTCATTAAAGAATTTAGCAAATCTTTTTCTCTCTTTTATTTCAATTTCCTCAATGTTAATGGAACTTACAGATTGAATTACAGTTTGACAAAGACTCAGATCTTCTTCTTTTTCTGTATTCTGGCAATAATAAACCAGCTCATAAACATTGGATATCTTAAGTTTTAGTAGTCTTTCTTGTATTTTAGATGAGGGGAGATACGAAGAAAGTGAGAGTGTGTTGATAGTGGAAATTTTTCTTACTTTCTCAGAGAGTAACCAAGTCTTAGACTTCTTACTAGTTGATTTTCTATTGAAAACCAAAGCTTCCTCAAAGGAATAAATATTCTCTTTCTTTAACTGATTTAACTCGTAAGCTGTCAAAAATTCTTTTGGAATAGAGGTCAGTTTGGAATTAAGACTCTTCAAAATAGATAATGTCAATCCTCTAATATTTCTTTGAACTGCAGTGTCATCTATTTCTTGAACAAGTTTCTCCTTGGACAATAATAGCAAGTCCTTTACATTTTCATAAGGAAGTTTAACTATTTTATTGATATTTTTTAGATTTGGTCCTGAAAGGAGAATTGGTGATCGATTGAGATAAGACAGTAAAGAGTTGAATTGTGAAGAGATATTTCCCGGTAAAGATTCAATAATTTTCGAGTATATTTTAGGTTGATATTTCTCAATTAAGAGGAAATACTCTATAGTTGTATTGAGCAAACCACTTTTGTCTTTATTAGAATCTATATCAAAAATCTTTGACAAATATGTACCACGAGATAGAAGCAAGGAAGAAAGGTTCTTTACAGATTCTTTTTGTTTTCTACTTAATTCTAGAGAATCTGCATAAGATTCAAGAATTACAAAATCTTTCAAGAGTATAGTTTCTTCTAAGTTTTCATCTAGTTGCTTAACATCAAACTCTTTGTAGAAAGCAATTTTATCTTTTAAGGAAGTGCTGAGATCTGCTTTTTCTGCAGATTTATCAAATATTTGTATGTAATTTGAAATACTATTATCACTCAATTCTTTAACATCAGAACTAGTAAAGATTTTATTTTCCTTTATCCTTGGAGGTAGGACGATATTATCAGGACCAAGATTATTTTTTAATTTTACGATTTCTTCTTTGGTAGAAGAAAATATTTTGACAAGTTCTTGATCTGTTAATAAGTAAAATTCTTCTAATGTAGATGCTGTAGATAACAGTCGTTTCCAAGATTTGATGCTGATTTTTGGCAGTTTAAGGAGAGAAATAGGAGTAGAGAGAACCTTAGTGATTTTCCTCTCTAATGGTTTTAAGATCCGAGAATCACCTATTCTTATTGCATGAGCAACTTCATCGAGTGTTTTAAAATTTGATGTAAGCTGTTTCTTGAGGTTTGCATCAAATATTTTCATGTTACTTAATTGAACGCCCTTACTACTATCATTGCTAATAGTTTTCGATGTTATTGTACTAAGAATTTCAAGAAGTTTCTTCTTTAGTTTCACTGGAGTAAATGCTACCCAATAACCTGATGGTTTGGTAAGCACATCTCCATAAGAGAGGATATTTTTACTAAGTAAAATATTTACTTCATCGAGATTGAGTTTCGATGAAATAGAAATGGGGTAGCTGATTTGCTTAAGAACATCATCACCCTTTTTGGTCAATTCTGCTGAATTTTTGTATAATGCTATAATAAGATCATTAATTGTTGCAGATTTTTCCATTTTTACGTCAATCTTAAACAAGTCTTTGGCTTCAATCCCTTTTAAGAATGATAGAGAAGTTAAATACTGGGATTGGATTTTAGGTTTGTTAGTAGAGAAAATGGTTAAAAATTCAATTAAATCACTTGACTGCTCAACTGTTGTTGATATCATCAGATCTTTGATTGTAAATATATCCTTCATGAAGAATTGTTCAACAACTTCTGCATACTGCTTAGATGTGATTCCTGGATAGTACAAAATGTTAGTATCTAATAAGGAATTAATTTTCTTTTTGATTTTCTGTATTTTTTGTTTTGAAACAAACCAATCAAAAACAGTATACTCGTTTAAGTCTGCTAAACTATAAACACCTATTGATTTCAAGAATGCTTTATCGTTAGAATTCAGATAAAATGCATCATGTAAATGCTCTCGTTCCATCGATTTAATCAAACTGGTTAGGTTATCAATTTTTATGTTATTGATAACTTCATCAATTGCGTTCTTGCCCAATTTAGACTTAACAGATATAGTTTTTGATGTATTTAGAAGCAAGTCAGCAACAGTTGTAAAACCTGTTTTCTTCAAGCGATAACTCTGCTTTGGATCTAGATTTAAGAAACGAATATTTGCTAATAGAGATGGTAAAAGTTTGGTTGTTAAGCCTGCTTCTTTCTTAATCTGAGGAGATAAAATGAATGATCTTAAGGAGAAAATACCTATTGATTTTAACTTTGTTTCCGTTGGAGTCAGTGGTTCTATAAAACTTGTTTCTTCAATTAATTTGATACTGTCTAAAGAACCTTCTAAGTCTGTTCTTACATCTTTCGATAAACCATTCCAATAAATCAAGCAACTAATTATCGTGAATGAATCTTTTGAATAGCAAACAGATAAAGTTGTAAGTGAGATATCTTGAAGGAAATTAATATTATATGATAATTTCTTCTTTATTTCTTCAAGAATATGCTGTTTAACTTTACTTCTTGCACTTACATAGGCTATGGGTAGATAGTATAGATGATCAATTGTCACAATTCCTGCTTCTACCAAAGATTTAGTTACACTTTTCGCTAAATCTAACTTTTCTATAGGTACTCCGAATTTCTCAAGGTTCTGTAGATTCTTGATAAGGTATGTTGGATCAGAATCCTTATCAGAAAGACTCTTCCTTATTTTTGCTGGCCATGTTTTTTGAGGAAGCTCCAACAGGTCTGCATAGGTACATACGTTCTGAACCAATAATTCATCAATTTCATTTTTTGTTAATTTAAGTATTTTTCCAATTAATGTAGTAGGAGTAAACAACATAGCTATTAGATTTTGTAGAATCGCTTTATCTTCTGAAAGAAGTGGAATCAAGTCTAGATCCATTTTTGATGCTTGATTCAGAGATACGCAACCTCTTCTTTGAAGAATTGTTCTAGAATCTTGGGAAAGTTCTGGGAAGAGCTCTAGATCTAAACCTGTAAGCTTAGCTGTTTTTTCCAATGATGAAAGATCAATTGAAGATTTAATTGCGTTAACATTCTCAACAGAAATCGACAGAAGATTTGAAAGCAACGGAGCTGGAAAAACAAGAAACTCATAAACATTATTTATTCTTGAACGTTTTAATTTTTGAATGTTACTGGGTGATAGATCACTGATAGAGGAAATAGGGAGACTCTTTAGGGAGAGTAATTTTGGCAAAATCTCTGCTACAAGATTAGGGTTATTCAAGAACTTGCTTTCTAGTGTTAAAAATTCATCAAGATAAGAGATATTATCTTTCTTTAGTATCTTCAAACTGTTAGAATCAGTTATTATCTTTGTATCTGTTAATTGCAAGGCCCATTCAGGAGCACTAAATTGTAAGATTGATGAATTTAGGTAAGTAGAAATCGATTTGTAGTATTTATTAGATAAAGTTTCTAGAACTTTAGTATCATTTTGATCAGATAACAAAAGAAGAGCTGAAAGGATATTTATTGCTCTATTTTGAATAAGTAAATTCATATCTTCTATCTTAAATGACATATCTGAAGATAACCAGGCTATAGGTTTGAACATGTTATTTGAAACAATCCTGAGAATAGATTGCTCACTTGCTGTGAAACTGAATATAGGATGAGGTATAAAATCAACAAATAACAATGCATTAGTGAGACCATAATTCTGGAATTTAGCTTGCTTCTTTGCAGGCAAGATGAGTACATCATCAATGTATGGTGACAATGTCTCTGACATGCTTCTAGTTAAACTAAATTCTTTCTGGAAAGAGCGAACCTCTGATATTACTTGAAATGGGATACCATCAATTGTGTTCATATTAGTAGATAAAAGTTCTATAACATGTCGGATTCCACGGTTCCAAAGAATTAGTTTAGTAGTTGTATTAAATAATGGTAATGATAGTATATTAAGACTCAAGAAACTAACTATCTGTTCAAGAAAAGCCAAATTCTTGTCTTTTTCAATCCTTTCAGATTCTGTAAATTGAAGTAGAAATTCGGGTACAAAACCAAACATGTCCTCAACTTTTTTGTTGGAAGGTTCGATATTAAGTTCTCTAATAATATCCTGCAAAGGTTCATTCAAAATTAGTGGAATGCCTTTTGTTAAAGTAAACTGACCTTTTCTAATTTGCTTAAACTCTTTTGGGAGTTTACCATCAAGAGCTTTCTTTAGTTCTGCATCAGTACTACATAATAAGTCAATAATCCTAGTTATTTCACTCTTTGAAAGTTTAGCTTTAATTTCTGGTTCAATTTCTTCAATTCTGTATAAAGACACATTACAACTTTCAATAAATTCGCTCATTAACACATCAGAGATGTTAGATTGAGAATATGCTTGATAACGGGAACTAAATAGATCTTGAACTGTTTCTTTACCAGATTTAAGTAAGGAATTTCTTCTTCCTTTAGATAACGCTGAAAATTCAGTGAGAAGAACACCTTTGTTGTCGACTTCTGTGACCAAATTACTTGGAACAGCAAGTTTGCTATATTTCTCAACTTGTTTCTCACTTATTCCAAGAATCAGAGAGATAGTTGAAGGATCTTCAGTAATGAAAGATAAAATATCGCCAACACCTGAGTAAATCAGTTTTTGAACGCTTTCATTTGGAAGTCCGATATAAGCAACAGAGGACAGATACATTTGCACTTCGCGGAAGATATCTAATTTCACTAAATGAGGATGAGATTCTCTAATTTCTGGCATTCTAGAGATAAAATCTTGAATAGAGTTGATTCCTATTTCTTTGATTTTATCTAAATAGTCTTCTTCTATCGAGGGACACAGAGAGAGGGGTATAGCAGCTTGAATCCTTTTTTCTGATAATTCATCAAAAGAAATCAGATCTAGAACATGAAATTCCTTGTAAATTGGATTCTGTGTAATAGTGAAAAGTTCTTTTTTCGAGAGTAGAGCAAAATCTATTATTGAATTAATATTATGATACTCCAACCGCCTTATTTCATCAAATGAAAGAAATCCTATGAATCTTATAGATCCTGATAGAATTTCCTTGATTTTCTTATAATTTTCAATGGGAAGGCATTTTGAGATTCCTAAATGTTCTGCGGAGTAGAAGAGAGACTCAATATCCGATATCGATCTCCCCATAAGGTCAAAAATTTGTTTTTCTGATGCAAAGGAAGAGGGTTTAATTTTATGAGCTTGTGAAACTCGGATAGAAACAATGTTGGAATATTTTAATTCATCTTTTATTTCTCGAATATTCTTCTGTGAGAAACCAGAGATTTCAGAAACTTGTTTCTCAGGAGTAGAATAGAAAGCTAATAACGTACCTATAGAGGATTTGCTTAGCTTCAATGCAAGTTCGCGAGGTAATCCCATTGAAGATATAGGGATAGTTAATTGTGAGATTAATTTGTTGAAAGAATTTTCTTCAAGTAATCTAGAGTAAAAAGAAGACAGAGCAGAGTGCTCCTCTAAATCAATATCAAAAACATCTCCGATTTTTGTATTTTTATATTCTTCTCTTCTAACTTTCTTTATTCTTGTAAAGTAAGGAGTAATCCTTAGAGGTAATTCTAGAATTGATCGAATGAGAGTTAAGTTATAATTTTCATATAGGTATTGTTTATCCTTAGCAGATAAATCTTTGATAATCTTCTCATCAGTAATAACATCAGATAGAGATTTGTTGTCAGTATCCTTCAATATTTTTTTGAAATAACTTGAGTTATAAACAGAAGCAGGGAGCTTAGAAAAGTAATGAAATGCTCTCATCTCAATTATTTTTGAAGAATAAGTTGATACAGTTCTGAATAATAAGGGATCAGTAATATCTGCATCAAGAATAAAGAGTAGCTGATAAACAAAATCAATACTGTTTTGACTCATAATCTCAAGAGCATATTCAGAAATTTCGGTGAATATGTGCAGAGGAAGTAATAATACTTTCTGGATTGCCGAGACCTTTCCCCACAGGTTTTGATTATTTGAATAGAAATCTCTATTCAACGTATAGTATATTTCTTGGATAGTTTGAAACCTATCAAATTCAAATATTGAATCTCTGCCCAATTGCCGTTGTTCCATTTTATCGAAGAGCTTTGTTTCAAAAGCAAAGATACCTTTCTCATCGTAAAGAGCTTGGAGGTTTTGAGTGGTTAAAGCCGTAGTGATTTCTCGAAACTGCTTTGCAGTTACTTTGATTAGTTTGTTAATTTTCTGTGGAGAGCTATTTACAAATTCTGCAACCGATTTAATGCCATTTTCTTGTAGAATTTCGGTTTGCTGGAAGGTTAAATTTGGAAGAAAATAACTTGGAAGTGAGAAATAACTGAATATATCGGAGATATCCAATCCGCGTTTTATTGTTTCGAATCTTTCATCAGGTATACCAGTTTTATTCATTAAACTTTCAGGAGTTGTAAGAATAAATCCTAATAGAGTTTTAACATTTGCGCCCTCTAATGCAACTATAATATCTTCATCCAACATATCTGACAAATGTGCAAGGGGGAGGTTGAGGACACTTTTGAATGACATAATGATATCCCATGGAACTTCCTTAACTCGCCATTTACTCTTCGTAGTTGAGAAATATAAATCCTCAAGAGTTAAGATGTTGTTTTCTTCTAATTGATCAACAATTTCTGATTTGAAGATGTCTAAATCTGCTAAATCAGTTCCAGTATCAATAATTCTGATATCTTTCTGAAGCATCTTAGCTTCATCCAAACTGATGTTAAGAGATTCTGAAAGCGTTTCTGGTTCACTTACAAGAAGATCGATGATTCTTGAAATGCCTTGATTCTGCAAAACGGTTAATTGTGAAGTAGTTAATGTAGAAATCTGAATATCCACAACCTCAACTTCTTTATTTTTAACCTCATCAAAAGATTTTAACTTAACTGATTTTTCCCATGTAACCAATGTAAGTGGAGATCGTAATAATTTTCTAAATTTGTCTACAACATTCCAATTTAGAATGGAAGAGGAAAAAGTAAGTGGGTGTGTGAGGTAAAAAATCTGGTCAACTGAAGCATAGCCAGCTTGAATAAGGGATTGAATCTCTATGGAAGAAAATCGTTCTAAATCCTCAAATTCAAAGGAAACAAGTGATTTGTATCTGTTTCTATCTGCTTTCTCAAAAAACGGTGTTCCTTTCCGTAAGAGTGTAAAGCTTTCCATGAAGTGTTGAACCGAGCCTTTGTCACGACCAAGCAAAGTAGCAATTTCATCAACTGTATAATCGAATATTTGATGAACAGCTAGTATATCGTGGCTTCGGAATTTTTCCAATTCCTCTAGAGTAAGTTCAGGGATTCTAGAGATAGGAGATCCAAAATTTCTTTGAAGTTCATCATACTCACTAAGAAGAAGTATTTGTTTATGAAGTTCCTGTTCTCCTTCAAATCTTCTGAATAGTATTTTATCATAAAGATCTAATGCAACTTTTCTTTCCTTTGAGTTACTCAATTTTGATTCAATTATCTCTGGTTGTAATTCCATGAATTGACGTATAGTTTCAACATTCCTCGATTTCAAGCGTAGAAGAGCATCTTTCACCGTCTCTATATCTTTGAAGTTCTTTGGATAAAGATGTACTAAATCAACAGCTTCTTGTTGAGATAGTTCACTCAATTTGTATAATTTCTTCCAAAAACCTGTATTAAGCGAGAAATTCTCTGATTGGTAAGCATAATACAAATCCTGAATCGATGGTGTTTCATTACCAAAATATTTCACTAAATTGGGATAGTGCCTTGAAAAAAGTACTAAATCTTTCTTCAGTTCTTCTTTTGATTGAATTTGTTTTTGAAAGGCAATTTTCTTCTTTAGAGCTTTTATTTCATTGACAGATAGATAAAGGATATCTGAAAGTTCAGTATTAGACCATATCAAAAAACGACCAATATTATTGATGCCAATTTCAGTAAGAAGATAAGAAGAACTTCTTAATTCAGGTAACACAAAAACTAATGGCGTACGGAGGAAAATGATATTTTCAGTATATTTCTTACTTTCTTCAGTTGTGAGATTATATTCAGAGGCGTCATTGAAGAATAATTCTTCTAAAACTACTATACCACATTTCTTGAGAATTTCATCATGATCAACCCAATTCTGTAAAGGTGTACCAAGTTCTTTCTTTGCTTTCTCAATATCTTTTTTCTTCATGCCCATTTTCTTCAAAATTACAGAAGATTTGGCTAAAAAGGTAGAAGTTGTAAATATTTGATTTTTCACTAATTCTGTTTCAACATTTTTAGGAATAACTTTGATGTAAGATTGATTAATAATTCTATTAGTATCGTGTAAATTTGTAAATAATTTGAATTTTGATTCCTTGAGCAGAAGAGCACTTAAAGTATCAAACTTCTTAAGTAAAATCGATTCAGAGGGATAACTTAAGAACTGAGCAAGGGTTTTTATTCCGTGTTTAGCCAAAACTCTCTTAATACGGTTTTCTTCTTCTTTTAGCTGTTGAATCTCAACAAAAGAGAAATCATTCAAAGGAACAGATTTGGTATTTAATGTGATCAGTTCAATGTATTGTTCATACATTATTCTTTCCAGTTCTTTTATGTCGATAAGATCATCAGTAGAATGGTTTAGAAAATCACCAACAGTTTTTATCTTTCTTCTGTGGAAAGCGTTTTTTGTATAACCGTCTGTCCAATCAGGTTGCATTTTTGTTATACTGGTTGTTGCGAAAGCAGGGAATTTGTTTTTGATGTGGGTAAATACAATTTTCAGATACTCGATAAGTGTTCGAGTTATTTCTGGATGATAGTTGATAGATGTGGGTTGTACAGTCTGGTAAAGAAATTCTTCTATCGATAAATCTTCTCCAAGAACATTGTCAGTTTCAGATTTTAAATATTTAAAAGGAGGGTAAAGTTGTTCTTTCTTTAAATCTGATGCTTTAGCGTAAGTAGCAATAGCTTTGTCTATTGTTAATATGGTATTTTTACTTGTTTTAGCTCCTTTAGCTAAATAATCATTAAGTAATTCGTCTTTTTTAGTTTCAAAAAATTTCTCAAGCATTCCGGAGACATTACGTAATTTTTCGAAATCCGTTGCTAAATAGTGGTAAACATTTTGTATCCATCGCCTAAATAATGCATCTTTTAGGGAAATGAATTTTCTTTCACCTTCGGAGGAGAACCTTCTTTCAACAAGACGAGATACTAAGGTCTTTGTGTCAAAATTTGGACTCAAGTTGTCTCTATCCAATTCAGAAATGGTTCTTAATTTTATGTCGTAAACTTGAGATTCTGTTAATTGAAGGATTGTAACTAATTCTTTTGAATCTTTGAGTAAAAATTCTGCAACTGACTCAACATTGTTATTCTTTAATGTAGTTTGAATATTATTTGGGCACCAAATATTTGCTCCGAATAACCGCTTTCCAATTGGCATATAAAGGCGAACCTTCCTCGGAGTACCATGAGCGAGAGCTGCAGAAATCCGATCTGTTTCTAGTCGGAAATCGGTAAATTTAAGGTTCTCATCTTCAAGAATTTGAGTGAGATTTTCAATTATTACTGGTGCTGATTTAACAAATCTTGATAATCGAGCATGTTCTCTCTTTCTTCGTTTTGCTCTGCTCAAAAAGGTTTTAAGTCTCCTTCCTAATTGCATCAGAGCTAATCTTATTTCTTCTTCAATTTCAGGAACATTAGAAATATATTCTTTACTTGTCTCAGGGAAAGGTATTTTTGTACTGACTAACGAAACAGCGATGGCAAGAGGGTCAGACTGTCTAGTTAGTCCATAATCGTTCCACCGAATAGAGGAAACGACTTGAGTGATAACATCATTTCCAGCCCCAAAAATAAGAGGGATTCTATTAGCATACCTGTAAATTATCTTATTGTCGTGGACGGTAGTTCCTTTAGCTTGAGCTGCTTCATTTACTCCCCCACCATAACCCATTGTTGCTTCAATTGCGAAAGGATGACCAGAATAAGCCTTAGGAGGTCTTGTAACCGCTTCAACAAATTTTGGTTGTAATTCTTTCTCGAGACCTTTCCTTAATCTTCCTGCACCTAATGGAGAAAGAGCATCTCCTCTAGGTGGGTCAAACTGAAATATCCTATCTCGTTTCCTCTTAACATCCTTGGCTTCTTGATAAGCTTTAACAAAACCTTCGTGAACTATTCTTCGAATTTCTTTTGAAGTTATATTCGAAGGTGATTTGTTTGGGTCGATTTCCAATAACTGGAAGAAATCTTCAGCAATTTCTTCTGTTACTCCCATAAAATGTTCTGCAAGAAATTTCTTCATTTTTTTAGCTTTAGTTGAAGATAATTCTGATTTGAATTGAGTGATATCACAACCCCAAGGATGAATTTTAACGTGCTGGGGAGGGGAAGGCATATCATCTACCACATTCACATAATGTAATTCCTCATATTCTCCTTCCTTATCACCAGGAACTTTTATATCAAAACTTGCATAAGGAGTAATAATTGCTAACTGTCTGAAGTATTCTTTAACGCTATTCTTTGCTAATCTCCAAGCACCTGTAAAGGTTATGCTAATCTCAACACCCGGTTCTTCTAGCGCATTTGGATCTCCAGATAAATATTCTCTTTGTTCCATGACGATAGGTTGATTTCTTTCAAGATCTATCATTAAATGTAGTTCATGAGTCATATCATCCATAAAATAACGACTTTTGATACGAGCAGGTAGATCAACTGAAGACATAGAGTGAAGTAAACACATTTTTGCTCCAAGACCAAATCGACCACGAGTCTGAATCACACCGTATTTAGTTCCGGTTAATACTCGTCCGAACAAATCTGCTATTTGATTACTTGGAACCCCAACACCGTTATCTCTACAAGTTAACTGCAGAAAATCAAGATGCTTTTCCAACTTTTTATATTGTGTAACATCTAGCAGATCGTTAATTTCTCTGCTAGAAAGCTTACGTAAGTCAACTGAAATAACAGGGTTGACTCCCCTTATTTCTGCTGCATCCAAACCATTTTCTACAAGTTCTCTGATACTCGTAAATACTGCCCTCATTGAATTTCCAAAGCCAGCTATTGCTTTGTTATCATTGAAGAATGCAGCTGCTGACATTTTCTTTGCTCTTGTATCATCAGACAATGTGTTTACCTCTTATCCTCTTGTCATATGTCCCCTTAACATATAATAATATTGAGACTGTTCTTGTCAATATAAATCATATTGTTGTTATACCTATTTAAAGTTAAATTTTACCGGCAAAAATGATTAGACAGGCATTTTGAAAAACTTAGATAGAAAAAAAGAGTGAAAAGAATGCGCAGTTTATTCTTTTATTTTGGAATTTCTGCTCTCTTCTTCATGAAATTGAGCACAACAGAAGCTACAATAAAACCAGCGGCAACACTGAACATTGAACCAAAAGCACCTAATGTTCTCAGAGCATCAGCATTGTCGATTTTATCTAAGAAGTCTTCTCTTAACACTTCATAGAAATTATTTGTAGCTTTGTAGACATCTTCTTGCCAGAAGAGTGTTGCCATATCTCCAGGTAAAGCTGGATATGTAACATGCCATGTCTTGTAGATGTGATCAACAGGTAAATTGACGTAATTAGCCCCAGGGACTTCCCACTCGTATCCGAATGTAGTCTTATTGAGAAGTGAATAAGCCTCTTTATAGTCTATAGCTCGTGTATTATATTGTACTCTATCTTTGCGTTCAATTATAGACCCTGTTTTAGGTTCTACTAACATGAATTGCATGTGGAATTCATCTCGTAATGTACCAGGGAAGGAATGAGTAATATCAAAATCTGTTGCTTGATATTCTACCCCATGAAGGATGCTCCATCTTCCTGCATGTTGGAAACTTTCATTGAGGAAGTTAGCGTCTTGCATCCAATACAGGCTGTTTTCCTCATTTTGTAGATATGGTATCTGAGCTTGTGCGGTATAAACTAATACTGTTTTATCAACAAACAGAGCTGTATCTGTTAATGAGGAGAAGATGTAAGGTCTAAGGAAATACTCTGTCCATTGTTGTCTGAAACCTCTTTCAACAAATGTGTATAATCCGAATGAATCATATGTTTCATTTGCTTCGAATTCAGGATCACTTAGAAGCCAATTATTGAATTGAATATTGTTCTCGCTTTGCCAAGCTTCAACGAAAGTGTGTAACTGATCTTTATTAGCAATTGAAAAGGTGTTAGAGACATAATTGAGATGAACCAGTCCTTGAGAATAATCTGAAAGATAAACATCACTTCCATCAACATATACGCTGTATGCTAAACCTTTGTGTTCAGCACCGTCAAATCTGGCATTTTCAGAAGGACTGAGTTTGTTAGAGATATCTACTACAACAAGACCATAATCTCCTTGTGCTAAATAGGCATTAGTTCCTTCAACATAAACATCAATGTAAGGTGTTTCCGTAGGTCCATATGCAAATTGACCTTGTTCAATAAGAGTACCATTAAACAATATATCGAATATTAACAATCCCTCAACTGCATCAAGAACGTATAGGAATCCATTTTCTGCTTTAACATCTAGAATGTTATTGAATGTTGCAAAATTGATTGAATCATAATGATATTCAAGCGCCATTGTACCGTCGAGACCATCTATACTAACTACATCAATTCCATCAATTCCTAAACCTACGAAAGCGTAATCATTGTATTCATCTACGGAATAAGCCTCTCCAGATAACCCTGCAAAATTAACAACTGTACTTACTGTTCTATCTTCAGTTTGCAATCTGGCATAAGTTAGACCATGTTGTCCATTTGCTATTATAAGAGCATCATAAGGAGTTGATGTTCCAAAAACGGCGTTATCAACATCTCGCATATCAGCATTCCCAAAATTATCCCACTGGTCAAGTTCGTAAATAGCACTTGGGTCGGTTGCATTGAGTATTTCTAATCCAGTGTCACCTTCTACTGCATAAATATATGAATCAACTACAACAAGGTTTGAAATATAACCATCAACGCCTATAGGATCGTATGAAGGATTGGGAAGAGCAGTGTCAAGAATGAAGTCTCCGAATTGACCGATTGCTTTGAATAAGGGATCTGTCATATTAACTATTTTAATATCAGTTCCACCTTCTATCACGTAAGCTAGGTTATCTTCCACGAATAGTTCCATAGATTGAGAATAATAATACCCTGGAATATTAGCTATTGCTATGATTTTACCAACATCATTTACATCATATGATCCAAGTTTTTCTGCATAATACAAATCTAAATCCCAATCAATACTTGAACTTGATAATGATTGATTGTTAACTAAGGGGAATCTTTTTCCATCCATAAGAGGATCTTCAATACCTAATACCCAATCCATAGCAGTTCTTTCACAAACATATGATATTTGATTTTCATAAAGCCAATCCAATGAAGGCTTTCCTAGTAAATAATTCATATAGGCTGCAAGGGATTTTGCGTATTCTTGTTCTTGTGGAGTATCAATTCCATAAATATCTGTTAAAAGTTGTTCAACATCAACAATCAAATCATATTGTCCTTCAAAATCAAGACCTCTTACTAAATCAAGGAAGTATTTAGTTGAACCAGCTTCGCCTGTTAGTAATGAGTAATCATGACCATTATATATAGCATCATACAATATCTGATAACTTGTTGCAATATCAAAGTTAAGATCTGGAAAAGCAGGTCTTACACTTAACCAATTGTGGGGCAAATAGATGCCTAAATCCACTATACCTTCTTCTTCAGCATATGTTCTATTCATAACTGCATAAGCTAATTCATCAAAGGTATAACCTAGTGATGTATTAAAACCGATTAATTCTTCTTGAATTAGTTTTGATGCTATAAAACTCTGAAAACCATATTCTGATCCATTTCCAAAATGTTCAATATAATATGGCCAAAGATAGTTGAAATTCAAAACAGTTTCATCACCAGTTAGGGATGAGTCTTCTGCATTGAAGAGAAATTGTTTTCTATAAGCATAAACTACATAGTCAGATTCTACGTCGTATTCTAAAACTGTTTTATTAATAATAATGTCAAAAACTAGTTCACCTTGCACAAAGAAGTACGCTATTTTCGTATTGTAGTCGAGGTAAGCCTCTCTATCTGTAATATTGAAGAATTCAAAAACTGCTTGATCAACAAATTTTGAAGTGTTTGTTCCTACACCTGTATACATCCATTCAGAGTAATTACCGCTTCCGTCATTTGGAAAGAAATCACTCTCTGTCAACCGAGCATTATTATCCATATCTGTATATATTTGGGTAATTAAATTCGAAGAGTGAAGAGGAAGCAATACACCCATTGCGACTGATGAACTTACTGTAATTGTTAAAATTAAAATACCTATAATTGTACGGAGTTTACCTTGCATTCTAGTATCCTCATTAATGATTATTTATCGTTTCGTCTCGCTAATATATATTTAAAGGTAATGACTGAAACATTCATCAGCGAGATTTAATTTTGTAAAAAACAATTTTGAACTATTATATACCTTTCGCTCTACATATACCAAGAATTTGGTAAAAAGAAAGGATAAGACGTTAATTTAGATATTTTAAATAGCATGAAATAATGAATAGAAATAAGAAAAAGTTTACTCCTATTCTTTTACTTTTTCTTCTTTAACTCTAACATTGATTCTGTATCGTTGTATATTCATTAAATCTTCAAGATTTATTAAATCAAAATATTCACTAACGTTATTTTGATCATCTAGAATTTCAATATAGATTTCAGAGAGGTTTTCATACAGCTCTAATAATGATTTTGGTAACTCATTATAAGTAAAAATACCTCTAATTATTGAACCATTATTTCGCTTTTCAAGAATTGAGATGTTTACATCAAAATTGGAGTAAATATCTCTAAAATTTCTGTACTCCTTAGTACTAAGGCCTTTGTTACTTGGTTGAATTATCATAAATCCTCTAGTTGCATCTTTTTTCACTGAAAAACTTGACCCATAGAGCTGTTTCTGTTCAAGAAGACTTGATATATTTGGTTTATTATCATAAATATCAACGGAAACCAGTTTACAAGGTCCTCTCACATTTTCAAATATTCTAATAAAATTGCTTAAATCTGTTTGATAGAAAGTTGATGTAGTTAACGAACCAAGCATTATATCACAGAATATATTAGCTACTCGATCAGTAAATCTTGTTAATAACTCACCCAAATTCATTGTTGGATTGGCTTTCACAAGTATATTTTCATCGAAGAGGATGAAAGGAATGTTTGTTGATTCTTCCTTATTCATGAGATTATAAATGAAGGTAAGAGCACTGACAGTTTCATTTAGTGCACTTTCATCATTGGGTAAGTTTAGAACCACAACGGGTTGAACATCAGTAGTTTCTAAGAATTTGAGTATGGGTGTAAGCAAGCCTAATAAGAAAGCATTATTTTCTACAAAGATAAATACAATTGAAACTTCTTTGTGTAAACGAGCTAATCTATCCTCAACTCTGTCCTTGTTTGTAAGATACCACTGATTACCCTGAAAGAATGTTTGATCCTCTAAGGATATATTTGGAACTTCAATAAATGGAAATTTTTCACCAATTCTATCGAATTCATTTAAAGTAGATACAATTAGTGCTGGGGGGAAGTTTTCTCTTATGCGTGTCTTCATTTGAGAAAGTATATTGATCCCTGTTTTTCCAGCAAAAACATATCCGAACGAAGAAAATTTTGTAGTAGTTTCTAAAAACAAAGTATCGGATTTTTCACTGCCAAGCAAGATCTCTTCAGAGGTTTGACTGTTCTTAACTATATTTTGATGATTAAATTTGTATAGTCCATTGAAAAAACTTGGCTGTTCTTCCTTTTCTTTTCGTTTTTTCTTTCCAAATATTGAGCTTATCTTTGTCATCTCTACTTCAATTACTGAGATTCATTCTTCCTTTTAAGAGTTTTCTAATTTATTGTAAAAAGAAAAATAGGTGAGAGTTAGTTTAACTCTCAATAGTTTCTTTAACATTGAGAACTTGTATGGTATTAATCCTTCCAGGAAGTCCAACTACTGAACCAGCAACAACTATTACATCATTGTTAAGATGAATGAATTTTTCAGTGTGGAGTTTTTTTATTGTACTCGATATCATCTGATTAAAGTCACCATCATAAGGATGATAGAGAGATTTTACTGCCCATAATAAATTGGTCCTTCTCATTGTTGATTCGTCTGGAGTAACAGCATAAATAGGTAGGGGGACTCTGTTTCTTGATATCATTCTTGCCGAGTATCCTGTTTGAGTAATAGCAACTAAAGCTTCCACAGCTAATTTTTGACCAAGTTTAACTGCTGCTTGACCTATTTCGCCTCCTTTAGGAAGATTTGATTCAGAAATAAAGGAAGTGTTGAAGGAAAGATTGTTTTCTGCCTCATGAATAATCTCTGACATAGTTTTAACAACCGTAACAGGATGATGCCCTTTAGCTGTTTCTCCAGATAACATCAGTGCATCAGCTCCATCAAATACGGCATGAGCTACATCACTTGCCTCAGCTCGTGTAGGTAAAGACTCTTTAGTCATAGATTCAAGCATCTGTGTTGCAACAATTACAGGTTTGGCCATATTCACAGAAAGCCTAATTATTTCCTTCTGAAGGACAGGAACTTTAGCTGCACCTACTTCAACGCCTAAGTCGCCCCTAGCAACCATTATACCATCACTTGCAGTTACAATTTCCTTAATGTTATCTACTGCGTCTTTGTGCTCAATCTTTGAAACTAATCCAATAGTTCTATCGGAGCAATTATTGATAATTTCTCTTACTTTAACAAGATCAGTAGAACTTCTAACAAAGGATATAAACAGATAATCTGCACCCAGTTCGCATGCTTTTTTGATATCAGTTATATCTTTCTCTGTAGGAACTCTCATCGAAAGATTAGATTCTGGAACGTTAACACCCTTTCTAGATGAGACGTAACCGCCATAAATAATCTTACAAATTAGATTATTGTTCTCTTTCTGAATAACCTTGAGTTTTACAAATCCATCATTAATATAAACAAAAGAATCTTGTTGGACTTCCTTTATCAAAGAAGGATAATTAACAGGGAGTAAATCTTTAGTTCCCACTACATCGTCAGTAGTAAGTATAACCTGTTGATCCCTTTCTAAAACATAACTTTGTTCTAGTTTACCAAGTCTTATCTTTGGCCCGCTAATATCAATCGCTATAGCAATGCGAGAATCGATATTTCTTATTCTTTTGAACACTTCTTCATGTGATTGGTGAGTCCCATGAGAGAAGTTCAACCGAGCTACATCCATGCCTGCGTTAATCATCTTTTTGAGAGTTGATTCATCACTAGAAGAAGGTCCAATCGTACAAACTATTTTCGAATATTTCAACTGAATCAAGTTTAGTAAGCATGTATTCACATAAATTTGTTTTGTAACTATGAGTTATTTTTCCTACTTTCCACAATTAAGGGTAGCGGAAAATAATTTTGAGGACTCTTCCCAACCAAGAACGTATTAAGGTAGCATAGCAGTAAGCAGTAGCGTAAGGTAGCTTCAAGATCTAGGATTACACCTTCAACACACGGGGTTAGTGAAGGTGAGCGGGTTCATCTCCTCCCCGGGACTCATTACTGGAGACAATGTTATTGAGTACCTTAGGTACTCACTCCAGCTCCAGGAGTAAGCAGATGACTCTGCTTTGTCTGTAGCCATTGGCTTAGGACAGGGAAGACACGAAAAGAACTGAGAGGAAAAAACTTTCCACTAACTTGATCTTTAATAGAGTTATATTTTGGTTGTAGAACATACTTGATCAGTCTTTTAGCTATATTCTTCGCTCCATTCAAGTCAGCATTAAGTTGATACCCACAAATATTGCAGATGAATGTAGGTTGGTTAGGACGGATAGTGTGATAGGAGCCACAACGAGAACAGGTAGAAGAGGTCCACGATTCACCAATAGCTAGGATTCTGTACTCTTCCCAGCCATGCAGAAAAAGCTTGAATTTGAGCAATTCTGTCATTCTCCTGTAATTCCATTTGTGGACACTTTTACGAGAATAGGGGCGGAGATTACCGCGATAATGACTTTTGCGGATATGAATTGGAAAACCTACTACCACAAAGAGGTCGTACCTCTTTCCTAATGAGAGAATGTACTTGACGATTTTATTGACATATGTGTGGTCGGTTAGCTTATGTTCCGTTCTTTATCTTTTTCTAAGTGACTTAAGTTGGTAAAGAAATTCTTTTCTTTTTCCAAAAGTCAAACTAGATTTAGCTAGAAGTTTCTGTAGTTCTGCTATTTTTCTTTCTTTTTCCTTTAGTAGTTTTTTTCGTGTCTTATCAGACCAAAAACTGATCTCATGTCGGTTGATTGTTTCTTTTGGTGTAAGGAGTGCACTTACCGCACGTTTATTGATTCCTAAATCTATCCCCAGCACAGCTGGAGGACGAGAAGAAGAGTACTTATCTGGAACATGAAGCAGATTGAAATGTACCCACCATTCCTTTTTCTTGGGAGAGTAAAGCACTTCGAGAGCCTGTATTTTCCCCCGGTGGAGTTTATACTCGTGATAGGGTGAACAAGCAAGAGGTAACCATAATTTCTCGTGATTGCGAGTGTTATTCTTCTTTGTATCTAAAGAGTCTCTAATCCCTACCCACCATCGAGCAATAGTGTTTGAAGGGGAAAAAGCAATTACAAACCTTTTATTATGTGCTAGTTGCGTGCGAGGAATCTTTTAGCATGTGTTTCTTTAGCAGGTAAGGTATTTTTCACTCGCTGGCTGTGGTATATTGCTACGGCATTTTCTCTACATTCTTGTAGTTCATTCTGGGAGCAACGAAGAAAGTTCTTTTTTAAATCGTGTCTAACACTCAGCCGGTTAAATTGTTTATTCTTCTTACTTGTTGTAAGAGTGAGGTGGTTGAGTTTTAATTTATTTATCTTCTTTTCTCTTTTCTTGTTCACTAGTTTCTCTTCATTGTGATAGATTACTTTGAGGTACTGTTTAATTATTCTAGTATCTCTTCCCGTAATCTGTTTTAGTCGTGTTCTTTTCCGTGTTGTGAGTCCTTCTGCTTTAATTTTCACTCTAACAGTCGTTTTCACCCCACTCGTCATTTTGGAATCAGTATTTGTATTAGAATTTCCTATAAAAAGCTAACATAAATGAGAGAGATGAAATAATTTACTCATGCGAAATTGTTAAAAGTAAGCTCACGATATAAGGAAATGTCATGGAAACTAGTACTTCTAAATCTATTTCAGTAAAAGCAAAAGTGATAAAACCAAACGATGTTGAGGTACCTTCTTTCGAATTTGAAGATTTAATTATTAAGCACTATAAGAAGTATCCTAGAACAGCTGCGATGGTAGAGAATCCTCGCTATTTGAAAGCTCTAGAGAATCCTTTTCGCTATTTTTACTTAGTTCCAATTGCGCTCTTCAAAGTTAAGCTTAATTCCATTTTAGCTTTGAAGTGGTGGAATTACATTAAATTGTGGTTTTATGTTGTATTACTATTTATACCAACAATTATAATGGTTATTGTTCCATTCCAGGAGCTTGCAAACCCACTTAATCTCAGCAGAATCATGGTAGATTTATCTGTTTCTGTGCTCATACCTTTACTAGGAGGAGTGCTATTTTCCTTATTCTATTTGAAGTACACACACGATGGATATTTAGGTTTAACACTAGAAAAACGTGTAGAATGGATAGAAAAACCAGTGCGAGAGTATTATGCAAAATATTATGATAGGTACTTACCTAAGAATCCCATTATAATCATTTTATCTCTTCTATCAGGAATAGGTTTAAACCTGCCAATGTTATTAGTAACAATCCCTAAAACTACGGGAGCAAATCTCTCTGTTGCTAATGCTTTTGGTATAATCTCATGCATTGTAAGCCCAATGATGTTCTATATTTTCTATCTAGCAACCTATTACCTTGTACTTAATACACAAATTTACTCCAAAATCCTAAAAACGCTAAAAGAAAGATTGACAACTTACCTTGATGAATATGGAACCCTTCTAAACAGAGAAAATTATGATATAATTTGGGCTTTGGGAGATACACCTGGAAGATCTATAAGACAATTAGAAAACATTCCTGTTGCAGGCTTACTTTCCGCACTTATAACTACCATAGCGATGGCTATGGGAACAATTAACTTGCTGATTTATGGTTTTGCTAGTGAAATGCCCAGTTTAGGCTTCCCGATTTTAAATTTCATAGGTGCAGATAGCCCTTGGACAGTTATGGTTATTATCATATCAGTTCTTCTTGCAGCTGTTATGTTTTTGATGGTTTATCTTCCTCTAAACAGCTTCAGAGTTAAAATGGTGAAATTTAAGACGAAAGCTTTGATCGAATTAGACAATTATATATTTGCAAATGTTGTAGAATTTGAATTAAATTACGCTGAAGATGCAAAACAAGAAAACGTGACTATGTTCCAGTTAAGAAACTATATTTCTAACATGAGAACTGTGCCAATTTCAACCGGTAAATTGCTAAAAAGTTCTATGGCTATAATTATCTGGGTACTCAATATGAGAAGAATCTTTACCACAGTTGCAGGAGATGTTTAATAATGTCTTGGTTAAAACGGAAACTATTCAAAAAGAAAATTTCTATTGCTGTTATAGGAATAGGAAATGCTGGTTGCAGAATTGGAGATAGAATAATTCATCACTTGAAGGAGAGTAGAATCACAGTAAAATCTCTTGCAATTAATCAATCAGACAATTTCAAAACAAAAATGAGAAACTACGAAGAACATTGGTGGTTTAACAGAGATAAAACTTCTTCAAATAGTGACTTGGCTTCGGTTTATGAAAAACTCAAGACCAGAGAAATGGACTTCAGAGATAAGCTTGAGAAAGTAGTTTTTTACAAAAGAGACGATCGAAGAGATGAAGAAAATTTAGCACTACATCTTATTGTGGGTAGTGGTGGAGGAACAGGTAGCGCGGGTTCGATGTTAGCAAGCAAAATCCTAGCAGATATAACAGGAGACCCTCCAACAATTATTTTTATCGTTCCGGAAAAAGGTGAGTCCTCCTTAGTTCAGTATAATGCAGCAAAAGCACTACATTTTCTAGGATTTGATTTTAAGGGACCTCAAAGTCCTATATTACTATTTGATAATGAGAAACTTCTTTCATTCTTTGAAGAAGAAGAAGAAGCAATGGTTGTTCTAGAACAAAGTAATGAATTGTTAGCCGTGACTATGACCACAACTGTTCTCGCAGCTTTGCAAGAAAGTGATCATGAAGATTATAATGCAGGTTTGAATGATTTCTTTTTAGCATTCACTAAAGAAGCAAATGGATTAGGAGTTATCGTCTCCTTGGATAAGGAATTTGAAACTCTTGAACAAGCTCAAAATGTAAGATTTTCAGATTTATTCTTCAATGAATTAGATGGAAATTCAAGTTTAACAGCTGATGTAACCAGAGCAAAAAAAGGATATCTAACAATATCAACGCCTTCAACTTACCAATCTACCTTCGAAACCAGAAAGATAGTCAAGAAGTTTGAAAGAGGAGATGTCAGGATTGCTCTAAATTCAATTGATGAACCCTATCTCACCATTAGAGGAGTTTTGACAGGCATTCATCCAGATTATGTCGATAGGTTTTGGGAAGTTCTTGAAAAGGGCAGAGATAGTAGAAAGGAGATTATTGAAACAGAAGAAAAATTGCGAAAATCCTTTATAAGTTTGTCAAGTTGAATCAAAAAATAACTGATTCACAACCCTTTTATTTTTCTTACTCCATCCTTTGAATAGAATGACTGTTACATCTAAATGCCCTGCATGTTTTAAAAACATCAAAGAGGAATCTAAATTCTGCAAGTACTGCGGCATTCCACTTAAAATTTGTCCAGCATGCAAAGATCATAACAAAGTTGAAGATGTGTTTTGTGGTTCTTGTGGTGAAGATATCAAGGATGTTAAAGTTGAATCTCCCATCAATGTCAAACGGGAATCTCCTTCACAAGGAGCAACTCCTGGGAAACAGCCTCAATTAGTAATTTGGCCACCAATAGATCAAAGTAGGATGTATGCCCCACCAGTAGTACAAAGAAAACAAGTTATTACTGAAGGTCCAGTATATGAACCTCCTGTAACTAAATATGGTTATGATAAAGTTCGTCCATTTGGTTATTTCAGTGGTCCTATACCATTATCAAACATTGTGAGTCCTGCTTTGGAGTCTTTTGGATATGCATTAGCATTAATAACAATAGGCACAGTAATATTCAGTATCGGGCTAGCATTTTTTGAATTACTAATACCTCCTCTTATCACTGGAATATTGGGTGGAGCGCTCATATTGTCTGCACCATTTTTTGGAATCTATTATGTCAGTTCTAGCTGGTTATACAAGATATTTCAGATTAAGAGACCTGTAAAGATAAGCACAATTTTATTGAACTATGGTTTAGGAACGCTACTTTTCTCTGCAATAGGTTTAGCATTTTCTCCATTACTTATATTGGATATCTTTTTCGATATTAACCCTGCAATAGGAATAACAATCTTTTCTTTTATAGCAGCTCTAATATACTTCTTAGGATTGTTGATTATCCCTCTGAAAGCATTTCTAGCAGATTTAACATATGTAAAAAATGCTATGAATCAGAGAGAGAAGGAAGAGGAAAAGGACGTAGAAGAATCAAAAGGAAAAGATATGCTAAATATAGAATGAAAGAAACCTAAGTAAATATTAATTCAAAAAAGGTAAACTTCATCCGAAAATGATAAATATTGTACATTGTCAGTTGTACTGTGAAAAACATGAGTAAAGAATCAGCTGATACAGTTTATGAGATAATAAAAACAAGAAGAAGTGTACGTTCATTTACCAATCAAGAGATATCAGATAGTACTCTTCAAAAGATTCTTGAAGCAGGTTGGTTAGCTCCTTCAGCTGGGAACCGACAGCCTGTTGAATTTATAGTTATAAAGGATTCATCTATAAGACAAAAAATTTCTGCACAACAATTTGTGAAAGAATCTGCAGCCGTAATTGTCGTTATTGTCAATTTAGAAAGAACAACTTCTCGGTATGGTGATAGAGGAGAACAAATGTACATCTATCATGATTCTGGTGCTGCAGTACAAAATATTCTTTTAATGTGCAAAGCACTAGGTTTGGGATCTTGTTGGATAGGAGCTTTTAACGATGAGAGGGTTTCTAGATTGCTAGAATTACCTGAACATGTTCTTCCGATGGCTATAATTCCGATTGGTTACCCAGATGAAGACCCCGAATCTCCAAGAAAAATACCTTTAGAAAAAGTAACTCACGATGAGAAGTATGAAGAGAAGAAAATTAAGGAATATTTAATGTCCTTAGTTGACTAAATTCTCCTTTCTCTTTTAAATAATAAGTTTCACTTCTTTTGCAGATTCATCAAGTTCAACAATTTCGTTGTTCCTTAAATCATGTAATGCTTTCAAGATTGCAGCAGGAGCAAAACCTGTGGTTTTAACTAATTCATCTCTTGTCCAAACTTCTTTGTCTACACCTTGTAAAAGCAACAGAATCTTTGTATGTGGGTCTGCTGCAAAAACTTTCTCAAATAGAACTGTATAGATTGCTAGAAGGTCTTGAATTTCCATGTCCTTGGATCTTTCTTGAGCCATATCTTCGTACATATCACGTAATCCAGACATCTGGTCTTCGACGCTTTCAAGTTTCTTTTTATATTTAGCAGCTTCTTTTTCTACGTCAGAGATTTTGGAATCTTTTGTTTCATACTCTGTTTGCAAAACTTGTAACTTTTCATCAATATTCTTCAATTTTTCTTTAAGTTCATTGTTCTCTTTGACAATATCACCAGAGAAATTAGATAGTTTAGTTAAGATTTCAGGAAGTTTTTCAAAATCGCCTTTGATTTTGGCGTATAATTCTACAAATTCTTCTATAGGTGATTTTTCTTCAACTGACATAATGTCTTTGACTCCTCTCCAAACTATTTTAACTTTATGTCATTGATTTGAGAAATAGCGAGAGAAAAGTTTATTATTCTAACGTTCCGAAAACAGAATATGGATGCAATTATTCTATGTGGTGGACTTGGAACAAGAATCAGAACAGTCACCCAAGATAGTTACCCAAAGACTATGATCCCTATAGCTGGAAAGACCATATTAGAGTGGGAGATGTCATGGTTACGCAAGTATGGAGTAAAACATGCTATACTTGCTGTTAGACATTTAGCAGATTACATTGAGGAGCAATTTGGGAACACATATAGCACTGATTATGGGACAATAGAAGTAAGTTATAGCAAAGAAAAAGAAAAACTTGGTTCGGGTGGAGCGGTTAAACAAGCAAATGAGTTTGTTGGGAGCAAAGAAACCATCATTGTTAACGGAGATATTATGACTAATTTTGATTTGGGAGAGATGAATTCATATCATGTTAAGGTTGGTGCCATGGGGACAATAGCAACGTCAAAGATGCGAAGTCCATTTGGAATTGTAGAAAACGATGAAGACGATACAATTCTACAATTTAGAGAAAAACCAATTTTAGACCATTGGATACATGCAGGTGTTGACACATTCAAATCTGAGTTGCTCAAGGATTTTCCCGAGAAAGGGCAAATGGAAGAAACTATATTCGTTTCATTAGCTGAGAAAAAACAACTAAAAGCCTTTAAAATTGATCCAAAGTATTTCTGGAGAAGTATAGATAATCCTAAAGATTTGCAAGATGCAAGCAAAGAATGGAAAGGTCTAGATTAGGAGATTCAGTTACTAATAGATGCTTGAATCTTCCGTCTTATTCCGCATTAACGCATAGGTTCAGAGAGAGTTTTTAGGTTTAAATAATGTAATAAGGAGGGTAGTAATGATGCTCGTTAGACGGACTGAACGGATAAAAGTGAAACATAGTTTCACGCTTATGCAGTTAGCAAGACAGAGCAAAAATGTGTATAATTATGGCAATTATATCATTAAAAGACAACTGAAAAATAGTAATTATATGACCTCAGAGTATGAATTAGTGAGCATGATCCGTTATCATCCTTGCTATACGGACTTTATCGCCCACTCAGCACAACAGACTATAAAATTTTTAGTAAAGAACTGGAAAGCATATTTCAGAGCGAGAAAAGAGTACAAGAAGCACCCGCAAAAATTCCTCTCTCCACCCCATGTACCCAAGTATAAGAAAAAACGAGGGTTCCACACCATTTATTTTACCGCTAGCCAAGCAAAAGTGAAAGAAGAGGGGTGGTTGCATTTTCCCAAAAAAGTAGGGTTAAAAGTGAAAACAAGGCTGGAGAAAGGGAGTAAGATCAATCACGTCCGTTTACTCCCTAAAGGGACATGTTTTATCTTAGAGATAATTTATGAGCGAGAAATAAAACAAGAGCCATCGAAACACGCTCTCCGAGCAAAGAATATCTTAGCCATAGATTTAGGGGTGAACAACCTCTTGGCCTGTGTGAGTAACTGTGTATCCCCTTTCCTCATCAGCGGGAAGAAACTGAAAGCGATCAACCAATGGTATAACAAGGAGTGTTCCCGTCTCCAATCTACATACGATTTACAAAGACTAGAAGGTTACGGGGAGGGGATGAAAAAGGTGATAGACAAACGCTATCAACAGGTGGAAGATTATCTTCATAAAGCTTCAAGGATCGTCATCGACCAATGTTTGAAATATAACATAGGTACCATCGTTATCGGTTATAACAAGAAATGGAAACAGAAGAGCAAGATGGGGAAGAGAAACAATCAGAATTTCGTCACTATTCCTTTCTTGACCTTGGTACGCAAACTTCAATATAAAGCTGAAGAGGTGGGGATAAAAGTCATCTTGACGGAAGAAGATTATACATCTAAATGTTCGGTTCTAGATAACGAGGTAATCAAAAAACACCCCAAATATCTAGGAAGAAGGTTGAAAAGAGGTTTATTCAGAAGCAAAACCGGTATCCTGCTTAACGCTGATTGCAACTCAGCTGGCAATATCGGTCGAAAAGTATTCCCGCTGGTCTTCACCTCCGGGACAGTGGATGCCGTGAGTCATCCTCACTGTTGAACTGTTTAGAGTAATCGCTGCAGAGATGATAACAGTTGAAGACCTTAAATGTTCGTTAACGTTCGGAAAGGTCACTCATAATGAAAAAGAGTTATTAATCTATAGAACAATTAATTTTCAATGAGTAAAGATGAACATAATTTCTTTACAATTCGAATGACTAGAGCTTTAGAGGACAATGTATTTGCAGAAGGCAAAACAATTTTTGAGATGATGAAAATTGCTGGAAAAGTAATAACAGAGGAAATCATTGAATTTTGCAAAAAAGAATCGCTCAACTCAATTACTATCTTTTCTGGTTATGGCAATAATGGTGGAGATTCTTTAGTAGCTGCAAAACTACTATTACAACAAGGTTTTAGCTGTTATATTGTCATTTTTGGTAATAAAAATAAGTTTGATTCTTTAGCTTCTCAAAAGAATTATGAGATACTTCAGAAGAAATTGCCAAAAGAGAATTGGTACTATGTTCGAGAACCAGAGGATTTCATCAAGATACCAGAAACAATGTTGGAAAGCAAAGTTATTCTAGATGCTCTCTTAGGAATTGGCGTTATTGGAGATTTAAGAGAACCAGTAAAAACAGCTGTTGAGTATCTTAACACAAGAAGTCAAGCTAAGATTATTGCTCTAGATATACCCTCAGGATACAATCCTGAAACACAAAATGAACAGTTTGTTAAGCAACCTAATCTCATCATTTGTTTAGGTAGAAATAAGGTTCGTAAAGGTAATTTTACTGATGCACAAATTGTAGTTAGAGATATAGGCATTCCTGAGGATGCAGAAAAAATTATTGGTATAGGAGATCTCAAATGGTTTTATCCTATAAGGAAACCTGATAGTCATAAGAGACAAAATGGTGTAGTAACTGTTATAGCTGGTTCTCGGGAGTATATAGGGGCTCCAGCTTTGGTAGGTTTTGGAGCTTTTAGAACAGGAGCTGATTTAATCTTCATTCTCACACCTTCTGATATTAGGAATACGGTTTCGTCCTATGCACCTGATTTTATAACAATCCCTGCAGCAGAAGGTGAAATCACACCTAATGATATTGAAGACATTTTTAATCACCATCGGACAAAAGGTTCTGCATATGTAATTGGTCCTGGAATGATAGATTCCCAAACAACAAAAGATACTTTACTCGAGTTTCTTAAATCTAAAGAACCTAAGCGAGTCGTAATAGATGCTAGTGCTTTAAGCTCAATGGAAGAGGAACACTTGTTTCTATTAAAATACCATCAGTCTGTTCTTACCCCTCACAAAGGTGAATTCCGTAAGATTTTCAATAAGAAACTATCGGGAGACGTCGATAAAGATGCAGAAATAGTAGCAGAAGTAGCTGCTAAATGGAATACTATAATTGTTTTGAAAGGTAAAAACGACATTATATCTAACGGAAAAACTACTAAAATCAACAAAACAGGTCATCCTGGGATGTCTGTTGGGGGTACAGGGGACGTTCTTACAGGTATCATTGGAGCTCTTCAAGCTGTTATTGATGATCCATTTCTCGCATCATGTCTGGGTATTTATATCTCAGGAGCAGCTGGAGAACTAGCTGCAAAAGACTACGGAAATGGATTAATGGCTTCAGATATCCCCAACTATATCAATAGTGTAATAGAGAGGGCTTTAGCTTTTAGAGCTAAGGAGATCTAAAGGAGTTAGGATATCAGTAAGGGCTTGGAGACAATGATACAACAATTGTTCCTAAACCCAAGTGAACTGCTAAAGCAGGAGTGAGGAAGTTAATAATTTTCTCTCCTATTGGGAATTTGCCTTCTAAGCGAGATAATATTGTTTCTGCTGTTTTTGAGTCATCCCCATGGGTTATCATAACATCATATTTCTGATTTTTCTTAATTCGTTCAAAGATTGAAGAAAGAACTTTGTTGATTGCCTTATCCTTTCCAGTTGCTTGACCTATTGACTGCAATATCCCATCTGTTAATTCGAGAAGGGGTTTAGATTTTATAAGTGACCCAATTAGAAACTTAATATGAGAGATTCTTCCTGATTTTTTTAGATTTTCAAGGTTATCCACATAACCTAATAGAATTGATTCATCTCGTATTTCTTCTACTTTCCTTATTATTTCTTCTTCAGGAACACCTTTTCTTGTCAATTTTGCAGCTGCTAAAGAGATGAAAGCTAATACTCCTGAACTAAATTTGGAATCTACCAGATGGATTCTCTTGTTCTTAATTCTCTTAACTACAATACAAGCTGATTGATATGTAGCAGAAAGTTTTGAAGAAATTGTAGTAATGAACATTGAGGAATAATTTTTCATATTTTCATTAATTTTATCTAGAAAATCTTTTGGACTTGATCCTGAGGTCTTTGGTAAAGTATCATCATTCCTCAAAACTTCATAAAATTCAGCAGAAGTAATTTCGAATCTATCAGCAATAATCTCATCATGATGATGGATATAAACGGGGACAATATCAATGTCATATTTCCTAGCTAATTCTTCTGGGAGATCACATGTACTGTCAACTATAACTTTCATAGTACTTTTTGGCAAATATTTTCATTCCTTTATCTGATGCAGAATAGATACAATAATTGTTATAGAAGCAAATTTTGCTATGCATAAGAAATCTTGAGGTCTTTTATAAACAATTTGTCAAAACGTTGTCTTTCAACAAAAAACGATACAATAAAAGTAGATAGCAGAAATAATTGAGATTATTTTCCTTTATTTCTTGCTCTTTCTTCTTTTTTCGCCCGTCTTTTTGCTTCTTTTTCTTCAATTTTCCTTTCTTTTTCTCTTCTTTTCTCCCTTTCCTTCATGAATTTTTCTTTCTCTTTTTCTTGCTTTTGTTTCTCTTTTTCATCCAATTTCTTAACTTCTTTCTTCAAAATAACAGGAATGGGCAAATCTTTTGTTTTCTCGGTAACTTTAGCAAAAAACTTCAAAGTTGTCATAGCAAACTTTGTCAAATGTAGTAAGTCTGCTGGCTTCTTTGTTAAATTAAATTTCATTTCAAAATTTGGTTCATCAGTTCTTACTGAAATCCATTGTAATTCCTTTGGATAGTTCTCTAAGCTTTTTGTGAACATCTTGCTGTTAACTAGTTGTTTTACAGCTCTAGAACGATTTGACTTGATAAGAAATTTACCATTTAGCTCAGGATTAGGCGTAGGGACATCGTCAATTTCAACAAGGTAATCAAAATCCTTTTTTATGGCTGGTTTGAGACGATAAGGTATCATTTCAAAAACCACTCTTGGTTTATCCTTGAAATTTGCTGCCATTCCAAATGAATCTTTATTTCTATAAAACAATCCATCAACCAGCATTGTTGGAAAACTAGTTCTAGGTAAGAGAATTAGCCACACTGATGCACTCTTTAGGATGAATTCCTCATTTAGTTGGCATCTTATCTCTACTTGCCTATCATTTGGATCTTTTCTGGCATAGTTAGTTATGTAAGGATCTAATGCTGTTAAGACATCATCAAAATATTCTTCCTTTTTCTTTTTGTTTACTATTTTTCCCCAAACGTAAAACGCAACATACAAACCTATGAAACCTATAATTGGTATCAACATTGTTAAGATGCTTAGAATTTCTTCACCAATAGCCATACAATAACCAGCTCTCGTTAGTGATTTTGAGATTCACCTATTTTAATACTTTCTTTTTGTCGTTCTTTTAGATTTTCATTTCATTGCTTTTCTTTTTGATAATAGTACGACCTAATCTAAGAAAAGCATCGTAAACATTGCTACCTGTTAAAGCGCACGTTGAAAAGTATTCTACAAGGTCAATGTTCTGGAATTTATCTTTAAACTCATTAAGAAAGTGTTTGGATTGTTCATCAAAAAGCTGATTTTGATCATACTCTAGAAGATCATGTTTATTTCCAAGAATCAGCAATGGAATTTTATAGTCTATTGAAGAATTAAGTTCCTCTAACCATTTATTTAGATTAGCAAATGTCTCAGGTCTGCTCTTATCAAAAACTAGAAGACCACCTTCGGTTCCAACATATTGCTTGATTCTAATTTCTTTAAACTCCTTCTGACCTCCCATATCCCATATTTGAAAAGTTATTTCCATATCTTCATCCATATATTTGTGAGTTGCTAGATCTACCCCCAAAGTACTCATATATTTTTCATCCAGATGCAAACCCATGAAAGAACGTTTCAAGGTAGTTTTTCCAGTAGCATAATCTCCTAACAAAACTATTTTAACAGCACCATATATGGACATAAGTATGGTTATACTGGAAAGGGTATTTATTAGCTTTTCTAATATTCTCGGTTGTTGTAACAATATTTAACAATGAGTTCTTAATTTGTCACGTGTATGGCATTTTCAATTGTTTGTGGAGGATTTTGGGGCGATGAAGGGAAAGGAAAAATACTTTCTTATCTTGCAATAGCTGATGACCCTGTAATGGTTGCACGCGCGGGAGTAGGGCCTAATGCGGGTCACACGATTGAATTTGAGGGAAAAGAATACAAACTTCGACTTGTTCCCTCTGGTTTTATTAATCCTAAAATCAGGCTTGTTATAGGCGCAGGAGTGCTTATCAATACTCAAGTGTTACTTAAAGAACTTGAAGTCACCAAAACTAAAGACAGATTTGGGGTTGACTTCCAATCAGGGATCATAGAACCAAATCACATAGAAATTGATTCAACTGATGCCCATCTTAAAGGAAAGATTGGATCAACTGGAAGTGGATGCGGACCGGCAAATGTAGACAGAGCACTGAGAAAACTCAAACTTGCTAGAGATATTCCTGAACTTAAACCTTATTTGACAGATGTTAGCAAAGAGATTGATGATACTTTAAATGAAGGTAGTCTAGTTATTGCTGAAGGAAGTCAAGCTATTCTACTATCATTGTTCCATGGAAGTTATCCCTATGTTACTTCAAAGGATGTTTCAGCAGCTGCTATCTGTTCCGATTTAGGTGTTGGACCTACCAAAGTAACAGACGTTATAGTTGTTTTGAAATCATTTGTAACCAGAGTTGGAACTGGGGAACTTCCAGGAGAAATTAGTGTAGAGGAAACAGAAAAAAGAGGTTGGACTGAATATGGTGCAGTGACTGGCAGGTTGAGAAGAGCAGCTCCCTTCAATTATGATTTAGCTAGAAAAGCTGTCAGATTAAATGGAGCAACACAGATTGCACTAACTAAATTCGATATTTTGTTTCCAGATACCGCCAAAGCAAATAATTTTGACCAAATCAAAGGGGAAGCAAGAGAATTCATTGACCGCATTGAGAAAGAAACAAAAGTTAAAGTGTCATTAATTGGCACTGGACCATCAGCTGAAGATATTATCGATCTTCGTGAAAACAGCTGATTTATGAGTTTGGATAATCTTTATATTAGATGAAAGTATTACAGATTCGAACAAGAGAATGGCAAGTATATCTAAGAATTTACATCCCGATTATCAAGATGAGTTTTTTCTTAATCTGGACCGAATTCTAGTTCCCTATGGTGGTAAAGAATTCGAATGTATGGGATTAGAACTGGCATTCTATATTGCTCATGAATATGGTGCGCATCTAGATCTTCTTCATGTTGGAGCAGATCCAGGCAAGGATATTGATAGTTATCTTAAGAAGTTGGCAAAATTCGAAATAGAACATGATTTAGTTGTTAAGAAGAACAAAAATGTTACACAAACAATTATTGATTATTGGAAAAAACATAAGCACAATTTAGTTATTATGTCTAGTAGGAGAAGACCAACATTTTTCGATAAAATTACAGTAAAAAGTATCTCTAATACTATAATTCCAGAGATTCACACTGAGGTTCTACAAGTCTTTCCTCCAAAAATTAAGAAAATGAGTGATAAATTGAAAAAAGTCGCTGTGCTTCTACCTTATTCTAGAAGAGATCCATTTCTTTTAAGGTGGGCTTCAGCAATTGCAGCACCTCAGAAAGGAGCTAAGATTAAAGTCTATCATATCTCAAGAGTTCCTGAACTTATTCCTTTAAGAGAAGCTAGGAATGAAAAAGAGATTAAAAAAGAAGAAAAAATCTTCAAAGACTACATGAAAAATTATTCTATGGTTTTTGGACAGATATTAAAAACAAAATTTGTCATAGGTCACAAAATCCAATCTTCTTTAAAATTCATATTTAGTAAAGATGAACCTGATATTGTGATTATAGGGAAATCGAAACAAAGAAGCTTCTTCCAAAAACTCTCCAGACCACTATCCAGCAAAATCAGAGATAAACTTCTGAACACTGGAGTTTGTATTCATCACATGTTGTAAAGGTAGATGCAAATGAAAAATTGCTCATTTTTTGGATGCGAAGAAGAGGAATCTTTGCCTTTCAAATGTAAGTTATGTAGTCAAACCTTTTGTGCAAAACATAGATTACCTGAACAACACGATTGTCCAAGAGTTGGCATATATCAAACTGATGAATATAAAAAATCTAAGCTATCCCCTACAAGGGAAGATAAGGAGAAAAGCAAAGATAGTAAAAAGAAAAAAAAGAAGTCAAAAGAGAAAAAAGAGTTCTATACTGCTAGAGATATAGAGATGAAATCTAAGTACGTGGAACCTCAAGATAGATTTTTGCTTAGATCCTCATTTTTCACATTTTATTCCTTCAAGTATAATTTTCTAAATATGTTTATAGGTTCGCTCTATTTCCTAGCTATTGTAAGCCTTAGTCTTCTATTTGATCTAGCTGTGATTAAGAAACTCCCAGTAGAGGTTTGGTCTGCATTTTTCTTATTATTCATGATAGGATATTCCATTAGCATAAGTATAATTTATGGAGGACATATGATACTAGAATCTTTATATGCAAAACGCTTAGGGATTAGAGCTACTCACTCTTTATGGTTACAAGGTATGTTGATAGGTATTGTTAGCATATTCCTTCCAATAATTATAACACCGAATTTCCTTTTATTCAGTGAACATGGGTCCAGCTCAAAAAATAGAGGAAAAGTAGCTCTGAGTGGGGTTTTATGGATATTAGGGTGGCAATTTCTTACTGTAATATTTAGTATTTTATCAATCACTGGAATTATCACTTTTAGTTTGTATTTCTATCTGGGATTTCAAACACTTGTCATATTCTTCTTCATCTACATACTATTCTCGATGATTCCTTTTGGGTTCAATCGTGGAAGATATATTCGTAGCTGGAACAGCAAATTATTCTGGTATCTAATAGGAACTACAGTATTTCTATTTCTAATTTATATAGTATTATCAACAGTTCAACTAGGATACTAAAAAGATAGAAAAATCGCCTCTAATCAGAATACCTTCCTACTAGATGCGCTCATATGGAAGAATTAGATGTTTAGGATACCATGATGGGTTGTTGTCATACTGTCTTGTTAAGACAAGCATAGTTGAGCTAGTTTTGTAGAGATCACCATATAGAAAAACTCAAGGGAGTAGTTCTATACTCACTCTCTGTGGATACATCACGTATCCTCCTACCCCGTTCACCCTGCGTTTAGGCAAGGCTTTCGGATCGCTTTTTATCAATATATTATATGCAGCATTAACATCAGCGTTGATCAAGTGACCATGAGCAGAACGGAAGAGACCTCGATGTGTTCTCGTTCCTTTGTACCTTTTACGTCTTTTGGGAAACTCATTATCTAGGAAACTACTTTTGGAGGTGAACTCCTCGGGGATTGTCTCAACCTTTATCCCTTTCTCAGCTCCCTTATACTTGAGAATATTTATTATCCGCAAGAAGGGTATAGTGACGAACATCTGGGTGACTTTTTTCCAGAAATGTAATCCTTGTTTCCACTTCTTATTGTAGCCGATGACAACTTCATGAAGGTCGCGTTCGACCCATAGATCAATCAAATAACTAGTAAGTTTATGGATAGCATCTTTCAGTTTTCTCCTCCACTTTTCTCGGAGTTTGTAGTAAGCATGACCATACTTCAGTCGATTAGTGCCTTTCAGTTGTTTTCTCTGCTGCTGAGCATATTGTATCTGTAACTGTTTTTGTTTTTTCAAGTAATACTGTGTTATGGATTTTATCCCTTTCCCTGCATCCTTGACAACAATCGGTTGTCCTCCGAGGTTGTCCACAAAGGCAGCAAGGTTGTCCATCCCTAAATCTACTGCCCCCTTTCTAACTCTCTTTTTCACAAACTTGGGTATGGTTTTCTGATAAACTATCTCTATTGTGTAACATATACGTCGGGGAACGATTCGCACTTCTTTTAATTCCATATGTTCTGTTAATCTAGTCTTGTATCTATAGCCTACTTTCTTAGGTAAAACCAACCAACCATTGACTATTCGTGCCTGCTGGTTGGTGAAGATGGCTGTCACTTCCCCATCTTTACGCTTGTAGTTAGGGGGATTAGGCATAGCGAAGAAGTGATCAGGGTTGAGTTTCCACTCCTTGAGAGCATTAAAATATCCTTTCCAACTCCTACAGAGGAGTTTGATCGTCTGCTGAGCAACATGTGCAGGAAGGACGCGATAACACTCTTCGTGCTTCAACAATCGGTCTAGATCATTATAGAAGAGGAGCGTATTTGTTTGATTTAGAGAATGCTTTATCAGAAAATTTATTCGATTATAGAGATTTTTTGTTTGATGACACAGCTTACTCAAGTTAGAATGATAGTCTACTTCTATACACTCTACTCTCAGAACCTTTGTCATCACTTTTCTAAACATATTTTTCTATAAAAACCCCAGTAATATATGCCTAGAGCAGTCCATTTAAACTGATTATTCTGTCGCCAATAAGCCAATATGAAAATAACGCATCATAACATTCTTAAATTCCTTCCAGAATTTTTGCTCATAAAATGGGATACTCATGCCAGAAGAAAACAACGGTTCCGTCAATGGTGAAGAGGTGGAATTATCCAAAGAGCTTGGGCTAAAAGAAGCTCTTGGTATTGCTGTTGGTGCTCTAATTGGTGGAGGAGTTTTCAGTGTCCTTGGGCTGGTAATATATGAATCAGGTCCTGCTGCTTTTTTGGCATTCTTATTAGCAGGTGTAGTTAGTACTTTTACAGCTTACAGTTATGTGCATTTAGCACTCAAATATCCAAGAGCAGGTGGGGCTTTCATCTATGTTCAAGAAGCTTTCAAGAAGAAATGGTTATCTGGATCTCTTGGTATTGTCCTTTGGTTCGGTTATAGTTTTTCTATAGGTCTCTATGCTATGACTTTTGGTAGATACTTAGGTGCAGTTTGGCCTCTTTTTGGTGACCACATTATGCCATATTTCGGAATATCTGTTTCAGCTTTTATATTCCAATTTATCAGCATTTTACTGTTCATAGGGTTGAACATGCTAGGAGTAAAAGAATCTAGTCGAGCTCAAAATATATTAGTTCTCATAAAAGTTGCAATTCTAATTCTATATATTGTAGTAGGTATTTTTGCAGTTGAAAGTTCCAATTTTGTTCCTTTCTTACCTAATGGTGCTTTTCCTCTAATCGCAAGTTCTGTTCTTATTTTCGTTTCGATGGAAGGTTTTGAGATTTTGTCCAACTCTGTTGAAGAAATGAAAAATCCAGAGAAGGACCTCAAGTTAGGTATGTACATCTCAATAATCATAGTTCTGTTTCTATACATCACAGTAGCGATAGTAACCGTTGGTGTGTTAGGTCACGATGAGAGTTTGAAAGATATTGGAGAAGTTATCTTAACTCATTCAGCAAGTAGATTTCTAGGGTTAGCAGGAGCAGGAATCATGGCTTTTGCAGCTATAATCTCCGCAGCTTCAGCTATAAATGCAACATTACTAGGGTCATCAAGACTTTCTTATATGCTATCTCATGAGAGAATTATACCAAAAGCAATTGCAAAAATCAGTCCTAAGACACGAGTACCAATGAGAGCTATCGCTCTTTCAGGAATAATGAGTATTATCATTGTTTTACTATTCAGGTTAGATGTAGTAGCAATGGCGGCAAGCATAATTTTCATGGTAATTTTTGCAGCTGTAAATATATCAGCAATAAAACTACTAGACAAGAAAAAGAAAATTCCAAGTATAATTGGTGTTATTTTAATTGTCATTTACTGGGTGATTTGGATCTCTAATCTAATAATGACTGGGTAAATCTCGAATTATCTTTAATAAGGATATTTTAAATATTGGCAGTATTTTTAACACCTATGTTTAACCTATCAGAATATTATAAACTGGTTGAAAAAGATAGAAATGATTACTTTAAACTATTCAAACTAGCACCTAAGGATGTTTTCCACAAATCTTTTACTGAAGACACATGGTCTGCAGAGCTCATTTTTCGGCATAATCTATCAGTTCTAAACTGGTTCAAAACACTTATTCCTAACATTGATTTCGAAGAAAGTTCATTGGCAACTAAATATGGAGAGAAACCTGAAGATTCCTTCTCATTAGAAGAAATTGAAAAAGAATTTCGCAGGATATCTTCGATTATTGGCGAAGGAATCGCAAAAATGACTGTTGAGGAAGAAGATGAAATACTCAAATCACCCTATGGTGATAGTCCAAGATTCAAGAGGATTTCTGGGTTATTAAATCACGAAAGCAACCATTTGGGTCAAGTTCTATGGATTTTCAAGCGAATAACTGGCTGGACAGATCAGGATATTAGAGAAAAAGTGTATGGTGTTCAGAAGAAAGAAGATTAAGGTAGAGATAGTATGACTGAAAAAAAGAAAGTAACTATTGAAATTGTAGACATTTTACTAACAGAGAATTGTGATTATGGACATAAAATAGGGGATAACTTTGATTATCCTAGTGAGAGAAGCAAGATATGTGCTGCAGCTTGGCATTCACTTTATCCATTTGCTTTAACCATACAAAATGGTGGAAGTTTTAGTTGGTCAGATGATCCTGATAGTGTTACTATTTGTTGTCCTGATCACAAAAATCCAGTAGTTTTTAAAATTACAAGAGAGAAATAGAAATCTTTAGTAATTGTTTCCCTAGAAGGTTTACATAAAGCTAAAAAGAGCTAGGTATGAACTAATGAATATCGATTTCAGAACCCTTCCAGTAATCATTTTAGCAGGAGGAGACTCAAAACGAATGGGAGAACCGAAAGGGCTTCTTAACTATCGAGGTAAACCTTTCCTTGTCCATCAAATTGAACAAATGTCTGAGATAGGATTATCTGAGATTATCGTTGTACTCGGAAAAGATTACAGACTCTACCACGAAAAAGTTCCTGAACTTAATGGAGTAGCGTTTACTATAAATCCATCTCCAGAGAGAGGACAATTTTCTTCAATACAATGTGGAATGCAAAAGGCAAGATCTAGTGTGGCATCAGGAGTTTTCATTTTTCCAATTGATGTGCCTTGCCCAGATAGAGAAGTTTGGGAAAAGTTATCAAATTCATTAGATCCCTCAGATATCGCAGTCACAATTCCAGAATTCCAAGGAAAAAAGGGTCATCCTGTTCTCATTTCAAAGAAGTTTATGCAACATCTCATTTCATGTAAATCTGATTCTCGATTGGATTTTGAAATCTATAAGCAAATAGACCTAAAGAAAGCAAAGATTATATCTGTTAATGACAAAAATATCACACGTAACCTCAATACACGAGAAGTTTGGAAAGAATATGAGGAATTAAAATGAATGTAACCTTTACTCTTAATGGAAAAGAAACCACTGTTAATTATGAAGAAGGAATGAGTGTGCTTGATTTACTCAGAGAAGTTTGTCACATAAAAAGTTGTAAAGACGGTTGTTCAGGTCAAGGAACTTGTGGAGCTTGTACAGTTCTAATTAATGGCAGAGCTATGGTTTCATGTAGGCAGAAACCTGCATCTATTGAGGGTAAAGAAATTGTAACAATTGAAGGATTAGATAAAGTAGAACAAGACATTTTATCAAAATCCTTTGTCAAAGAAGGAGCCATACAATGTGGGTTCTGCACTCCAGGACTTGTTTTGCGAATTAAATCTTTTCTCGATCAACATCCTACATCTACAAGAGAAGAAAAAGCAAAAGCGATAACAGGAAATCTCTGCAGATGTACGGGTTACCAACGAATTCTCGATGCTATGGAAACAGCTGAAGAACATTGGAATCCGAAGGATGATGACATAACAGGACCACCTCGAAGAAACGAATTCTTTGGAGAGAGCCATGGTCTAAAAAGAGAGTATGAACCGAAAGAAAATGGAGTAGGTTCTAGTGCTCATCGTTATCGTGGAGTGGATATGGCTCTAGGTAGAAAGCCCTATATCGCAGATATGGAAATGGATGAAATGCTTCATGGAGCTTTGTTGCTCAGCGAGCACCCACATGCTAAAGTAATCAATATTGACACATCAAAAGTTAAGGAAGCATGTGGAGTGATAGAGACATTTACAGCAAAAGATGTACCTGGCAAACGGATGATTGGACATATTATACCAGATTGGCCTATTTTTGTTTCTGAAGGTGAATCTACAAAATATGTAGGTGATGTGCTTGCAATGGTCGTTGCTGATTCCATGATTCATGCCCGAGCTGCTCTTGAGAAAATTAAGGTTGATTATGAAATACTTGAACCAATAATTGACCCAGAAAAAGCTCTATTACCTTCTGCAGAAAAAATACATGAAAAAGGCAATTTACTAGGCCACACATTCTTTGGAAGAGGAGATGTTAAGAGTGCTTTGGATAAATCCAAATACGTAATAAAACAGCGTTTCAAAACTCAACGAATTGAACATGCTTACATGGAAGTAGAAAGTTGTTTAGCATTCCCAACAGAAAAAGGGGTTCATCTATATAGTCAAGGACAAGGAGTTCATGAAGACCAAAGACAAATTGCAGAAGCACTCGGATTAGAAAAAGAACAAGTTATCGTTGAACTTGTTTCTAATGGCGGTGCTTTTGGTGGAAAGGAGGATCTTACATGCCAAGCACAGACAGCTATGGCATCCATGATTATGAAGAAACCTGTAAAAACAGTTCTTACAAGAGAACAGTCTCTTCTCATGAGCGTTAAGAGACACCCAATGACTATGGATTATGAAGTAGGAGCAGATGAAAATGGAAAGTTAACAGCTGTAAAACTCCGTTTAATAGCTGATTCAGGAGCTTATGCATCTGTTGGAGCAAAAGTTGCAGAACGCGCAGCAGGACATTGTTGTGGGCCATACTTCGTTCCTAATGTTGATGTAGATGCAAAAGCTGTTTATACAAACAATCCCGCTTGTGGAGCGATGAGAGGTTTTGGAGTCAATCAAACCTCCTTTGCTATTGAAACATGTCTTAATATGATTGTTGCGAAGATGAAAAAAGATGGGATTGAAATTGACGATTATGATATAAGAGAAAAAAATATTCTTAGAGAAGGTCAAAGGTTTGCAACAGGTCAAAAGATGACAAAGACAATCAATGGAATGCAACAATGTCTAGATGCTGTTAAAGACATCTATAAGAATTCTAAAGATCCAATAGGGATAGCTTGCGGGATAAAAAATACCGGTATTGGTAACGGTTTGGAGGATACTGGGAGGGTTCTCATAAAAGTTCTTGAAAATGAACGACTTGAAATCTTAACGGGATTTACGGAGATGGGACAAGGATTGTTTACTGTTCTTACACAAGTATTAACAGAACTTACAGACATCTCACCTAAACAAATGGATGTTAAAACAATAAGCTATCCAAAAACTAAATGTGGAATGACAACTGCTTCTAGAGGTACTGCTTTGGATACTATGGCAGCTAAATTTGCTGCAGAAAAACTTGCAATTGCTCTTCAAACAAAATCACTTAAAGATCTAGCAGGTGAAGAATTCCATGGAGAATATATTAGTAATTTCACAGTCAAACCAGGCACACAAACTGATAATCCTATAACACATTTAGCGTTTAGTCACGCTGTTCAAATGGCAATCTTAGATGGAAAGGGTAAACTTACCAAAATGATAGCAGCCCATGATGTTGGAAAAGCAATCAACCCCATGGCCTGTGCTGGACAATTTGAAGGAGGAATACATATGGGACTAGGACATAGTCTTTCAGAAAACTTTCCAACAACAAATGGAGTTCCAGATTCCTTAAAACTGAGAGATCTTCAAATAATCAAGGCTAAAGATATGCCAGAGGTTGAAGTAATTTTAATTGAAGAACCAGAAGAAGTAGGAGGGTTTGGATCAAAAGGAGTGGGAGAGATTGGTCTTGTACCAACAGCTGGAGCAGTTGCAGGAGCTCTGTACCAATATGATGGTAAATGGCGTTTTGAGCTACCAATATCAAGAAAATGATTTAGAGGGATTCATAAGGAAGCGAGGTTTTGTACAATAACTTTAAGTATATTTTAAAGTTAAATAGTTAAAAGAATCCATTGTAAATAAGTAAAGGAGCTAGCTCAACCTTAAACTAAATTCATAAGTGATTTGAATATAATATAAAGGAAAGTCGCTAGCTCCAGATGATTTGATTACAAACTTCTATAAAAGCTTTATACATGAACAAATAGGAATGAAGTAACACCTAGAGTTTTTCCGTTTTTTGATTACTTTTTTCACTTGTCATGAACTCTCTCTAGTACCTTAAATACTGAAAAAAAGAGATACACATTAACAGCTTCAATGAACTCAAATTGGACAACTCAACAATATGATAATCTAATAGGAAGACCCGAAGGTAGTGGTCCTTGGAGATATAATTTTGATCTATATTATGTCGTAAAATGGGCAGTCATTGTTGGAATTGAAGATTACTATCCTCTTGGTAACGCACAATTTAGTGATAACGATGCTGATACGTGGAATGCCCACTTCACAAACGAAACTGGTTTAGATTTTGACAATGTAGAAGTCTTGAAAAATAATGCTGCTACAGAAAGTGCAATAAAAACCAAACTAAATACAATGGTTTCTGGTGCAGATGGTGGAGACATTATAGCTTTCATCTTCTCAGGTCATGGTTATAAGTATGATAAAGGAGAAAGTTACGCCCTAAGTGCCTACGAAGCAGATCCTGGTAATCCAGACAACGAGGGATTTTTCAATGATACAGAATTAGCAACGATAATGGAAAACTCAATCGCAGAAAGAGTGTTTTTCTTCTTTGATTGCTGTAATGCTTCTGGCATGTATAACGAACTAGAATTACTTAATAACTCAGATACCTTTTTCCTAGCCGCAGCTACTCGCGACGATGAAACCTCATGGTGGGATGTTGATAAAGAATTTAGATGCTGGGCACAGTGTTTTCTGCACTATTCTTGGAATGGAAATTCTGAACGTGGATCTTCAGGTTCAATAACTGCAGATTTCATAGATATTTTCGATGATGCATTGTTTTGGTATAATTATTATGTAGGGTCAGTTAATTACTACAACGCAAACCAAACTCCAACAAAATTGAGTGACTATGGAAATGGATTCTGTTTATCAATAGAGGGCATCACACCACAATAAATAAAATAACAAAGGGGATAAGTATGCAATGAATAAATTATATCAAATGTTTGTTTTAATTATATTAATAAGCTCAACTGAGATTACTGTTCAGAATATAATTGTTTCAGAAAGTACTACTTATCCCTATTCTCTTTCTTACTTAGACTCATTACCAATTATAATAACAAATGATTCAAATTTCACAGATTATGGATTTCTAGGTAATGGAACTCCTCTTGATTCATATAGGATTGAAAATTTAAATATTACAACTACAGAAGAAAAAGGAATTTATGTTTTCAATACAACTAAACATTTTATAATTCAGAATTGTTTTGTAGATGCTTATAGGGGCGGTATAGTTATAGATTCTGTAAGGAAAGAAACAACTATAATAGAAGACAACATTTGTGTGGGAAATTCTGCAACAGGCATTCGAATCAATCATTCACCAGGCACGAAAATAATTAACAATACTTGCAACTTTAATAGCTTTGCTGGTATTCATGTTGGGAACTCTTATGAATCACAAATTGAAAACAATCGGTGTATTCAGGATGGTTGGATAGGGATATTTGTAGACCGAAGTGAAGCGTGTTTGATTAATAATAACACTTGCAATTCAAATAGTATGGGGGGGATTGTTGTGGAAGAATCACCTTTATCGTACGTAGCTGATAATAGATGTAAAAACAATGATTATTCTGGAGGAATTAGTTTATCTCAATCCAATAGTTCAGTTGTTGCAGATAACTTGTGTATTGACAATGTACAAAATAATATCGCCCTTCATGAATCCAATGATTCTTATGTACTAAACAACTATTGTTCAGGTAGAGGAGTTGGAATTTCTATTGATAATGGGGGGAATATAACAGTTGATTGTAATAATTGTTCTGGAAATGCAATTGGTATTCTTATAAACGATGCTGAAAAGTCTAAAATCACCAATAATATTCTGTATAGAAGTGGTTTCAAATTCTATGAACTAAACAAAAATGACTATACTACTTATATCGTCTTAAATAACACAGTAAATGACAAAGAGTTTGGCTATTTTGCAAGTTTAAAAGACCTAACAATTACTAAGTCAATTTATGGTCAACTTTTTTTTGCAGATTGTTCTAATGTTCGAATAAAGAATCAATATCTTTGTGATACAATTACAGGAATCACTATGTTTTATTGCTCTAATAGTTTGATTAAGAGTACTGTCTGTTCTAATAATCGAAATTACGGAATCAATATAGTTGGTTCCACAAACATTGAGATTATTAATAATAATTGTAGTTTAAACTATGTAGGAATAGTATTAGAAAACTCTGATAAAAATGAACTTAGCTATAATTTTCTACAAAACAACATTGTTTGGGGTGTAGTTTTAGACGCATACTCATCTAACAACTCTGTTCATCATAATTCTTTCTACGATAATAATCAGCATTTTGGAACATCTCAAGCCAAAGATGATGGTCAAAACAACATTTGGTATGATGAACAAAAAGAGGAAGGAAACTACTGGGGAGACTATCAGGGAAGTGGAAATTACAGTATCGATGGATCAGCACTTGCCGAAGATCCTTATCCTCTTTCTGAACCCCCAATCTACAAGAACAATTTAGTTTATTATTCATATCTTGCTTTAGTACTAGTAATTCCTTTAGCACTATATGGTTATTTCAAGTTTATATCTAGACGAAAAAGAAAGTGATTCTAATTTATGTAACTAGAGGACTAAATTAGATTACAGTAAAGAGCTTAATTCTAGTTTAGAACTTCCAGTACCCAATACTAACAGTATTGCATCTAACTTATTACTTTGTTTCTATGTGATTAGTAATAAAATAGTTCATAGTGCTTATAAAGAAAAGATGATGGATGTAGTTAAACAAATCATGGGAGAATGTTTAAACAGATGCTTTTATTCTTTCTGAAAGAAGGTGTCAATTAACTTTTATCTCTCTATCCACAGTTTCTTTTCCTTTTATAGTAACTTGCTGCATATTAATACTGCACTAAGGAACAAACTTGGTTCCTGTTTCACCCTTTAAAGCCCGACCGATGTTTTCAGGATTGGTAACTAGGGCTTCTTTACCACCTTGCTCCAAAAACTGAACGATAGCTTTAATTTTTGGTTCCATTGAACCTTTAGCAAAGTGAGTTCCTTCTGCTAGGTACTTTTTAGCCTCGGCAATTGTGAGCTGATCCAAATCAACTTGATTAGGTTTACCAAAATTCAAGGAAACTTTTTCAACAGCAGTTGAAATTAGAAGCATATCCGCATTGATTTTATTGGCCAGGAACGCAGATGCAAAATCTTTGTCAATTACTGCTGCAGTCCCCTCTATTCCTTGATCGGTCTCAATAACTGGTATTCCTCCACCACCCACTGTAATTGTAACTGTTCCAGAATTGATTAACGTTTTAATAGCTTCTAGTTCCATTATTTCCACAGGTAACGGGGAAGCTACCACTCGACGCCAGCCACGACCGGCATCTTCAACCACATTCCAACATAAATCTTGTTTCCTTTTTTCCGCCTCTTCTACTTCCATGAATGTACCAATAGGTTTAGCAGGTGTCTGGAAAGCAGGGTCATTTGGATCTACTCGAACTTGAGTAATCACAGTTGCTACTGGTTTGTCAATTCCCCTTTTTTTGAGTTCGTTTTGTATATTCTGCTGCAAGGCATAACCGATAGCGCCTTGGCTGTCAGCTCCGCAAACATCCAGGGGAAGTTCATGCATACCTTCCACCTTATGAGCAATTTCACTTCGTCGTAAAATGAATCCAACCTGGGGTCCATTACCATGTCCAATTGCAATATCCCAGCCTTCTTCAATCATATCTACCAGATGAATTGCAGTTTCCTGGGTTGCTTTATATTGATCTTCTACTGTTTGATGCTGTTTGGATTTGATGAGTGAATTTCCACCAATCGCTACAACTGCTACTTTTTTTTGTTCTGACATTTGTATCTCCTACCGCATTGTTAATGCCATTACTGCTTTCTGAGCATGCATTCTATTTTCAGCCTGATCAAAGACCACTGATTGCGGACCATCCATTACTTCGCTTGTAACCTCCACATCGCGATCAGCTGGAAGCGGGTGCATATAAATTGCATCCTTGTCTGCAAGAGCCATCTTTTTAGAGTCAGTAATCCAATCCTTGTATTGATCTTGGATCTTTTTGCCTTCAACTGGATCTTGTGTTGTGAGTAAGGGTCCCCAAGATTTAGCATATACTATATCTGCATCCTTGAAACCTTCTTCCATGCTATCCACTACTTCAAATTTGCTACCAAATTTATCAGCTTGTTCTTGAGCTTGTTTCATAATCTCCGGCATCAACTTAAATTCAGGTGGATGTGCAAGTGTTACATCAAGACCAAAACGAGGCATCTGTAGAATCAATGACTGTGGAACAGAAATTGGTTTAAGGTAAGATGAAGCGTATGCCCATGACACGACAATTTTCTTTCCTCTTAAATCCCGACCTTTTTTCTCCATGATAGTCATGATATCGGCAAGGCATTGGTGAGGATGATAAATATCACACTGCATATTCAAAACAGGTGAGCGTGAGGCGGAAGCCACGTTGTTTATGTACTTGTTTCCTACTCCCCAATCGCAATGACGAATGGCAATTCCATCATAATATCTTCCAAGGATTTCTCCTAGTTCTTTTTCTGTGTCTCCATGAGAAACCTGTGTTGTGCGGCTCTCCAAAAATGTTGCTTGTCCTCCTAGCTGTGCCATTCCTGACTCAAAAGAAGCTCGTGTTCGTGTGCTTGAGAAGAAGAATAGCATACATAACGTTTTATCCAGAAGCAAAGCGTGTCTTTCACCAAGGGCTCGTTTTTTCTTAAGATCCCAGGCTACTTCCAGAACAGTTTCTACTTCTTCTTTTGTAAAATCTAGGTCGCCGATTAAGTCACGACCTCGTAAATCAGATATCATTATAATCTACTCCTCTGCACCTAAAACCAAGGCTAGTAGAGCCATACGCATTACAACACCGTTATGACCTTCCTTCCAGTAACGAGCCCAGCGGGTTTGATCTACATCGGGAGGAATTTCATCCATACGGGGTAAAGAGTGGAGTAATATTGCATCTGATTTTGCTTTGGTTTCCAGAAGTTCTTTGGTGATTTTGAATTCGGGTGGTGTTAGTGCAACTTCACCATCTCTTTCATCACGGGATTTGGTATAATCAGGCTGAACTACTGGTTCAACAAGGATTACATCTGCATCTGCGATAACTGTGCGAACATCATTACCTTCGGTGAAGTTCAGACCGTTACGTTTGAAATCTTCTCTGTATTCATCAGGAAGTTCCATGTCTTTTGGCGATATGAAGGTTATCGGACAGTCGAACTGTGTTAAAGCATGACCAAGTGAGTGCATGGTACGCATTCTCATATCACCTACAGCTACCCACCTTAATCCATCTAAGCGACCTTTTTCTTTATAAATAGTATAAAGATCAGTGAGGATTTGTGTAGGATGTTCTCCCCATCCATCTCCACCATTGATAATAGGAACACTTACCCATTTAGCAGCTTCTTTGGGAGCGCCTTTCTGGAAATGTCTCATAACAATGACGTCTCCGTAATTTTCGAGCATCTTAAAGGTGTCCTTGATGGATTCCATATAAAAGTCACCTGCGCGGGTCATTTTAGCGTCAGAAAATCCTGTCACCTTTCCACCCAATCGAAGCATAGCTGTTTCGTGTGCTAAACGAGTCCTGGTTGAAGGCTGATAAAAAGCAGTTACCATTACTTTTTCTTTCAATAAATCTACATTTTTTCTATTGCGAACTATTGGGGCTAATTTATCTGCAACCTCAAATATTCGCTCAAATTCATGGCGTTCAAAATCCTTTAATGATATAATGTCACGCCCTACAAAACTTCTCATGATTTGATTTTATCATATTGGCTTAAAACATTTTCTTATTTAGAGTTTCACCGCTGAATAACTCACTCTGAGTGGGTAATCACGTACACTCCTAACCCGCCCCCACACTAAGTTTAGGTAGCACTTGCGGATCATCTTTCAAGTTTCGATTACATCGCCAACATATCTGAATTGTCTAGGCCAGAACATGAATGCTTTAGACCGATCATAATCTTTAGCTAAATGAGCAGTTACTACTTCACCAACAAACCACGTATGCGTTCCCCCTAAATCAAGAGTATGAACAACCTTACATTCTAGATTAACCGGACATTCTTTTATTAGATATGAACTTATTTTTGAAGCTTTTACTGGTGTAAGCCCTGTTGCTTTAAATTTATCTTCGACATCTCTACCTGAAATTTTTCCTATATGTTTCACATCATCTATAAGTTCAGTTGTGGGGATGTTTATTGAATAATCCTTTACTTCTTTTATCAGTTCAAATGAATATCTTTGGGGAACAATTCCGATCATAATTAAAGGAGGGTTATCAAATGAAACCATACTTACTGCAGCTAAAGCTATAAGATTTTTACCAATACACCCTATAACAATAGGAAAACCTGGTAATGACAAAATACCCTTCTTACCTGAAACAATTTCTTTATCAGAATTATCCATTTCATTCATTATGAAACCTTTTATTTTGTATTAATAAGTATATTCTCAAAAAAATTGATTTATTTCCTTTCTAAAAAGACAATATTAATATGAAAGTATGATAGTGTTAGTCCGTGAAAAAGGATTTTGAATATAGCATGAGCCTTGTAAATGGTTCAATATATCATAATGGAACTTTTTATCTCGAAGACATCTATCTGTCTGATCAAAAAATTACAAAAATTGTTCCTTCTGGAAAAACCCTACCATGCAAAAAAATTGTAGACTGTACAAATAAATTAGTCATGCCTGGATTTATCGACCCTCATGTTCATATCAACCTTGATTTGGGTGAATTCAAATCAAGTGATGATTATGAGAGTGCTTCTAGGGCTGCTGCTTTTGGTGGAATTACTACTTTCATCGATTTCCTTGAACCGATTATTACTGTGGATGAATTTGACGAAAAACTTCAACAGAAACACAAAGAAGCTGAAACATCATTTATAGACTATAGTTTCCATACAACTGTTGGTAATTTCGAAGATGATGCAGAAAAACTCGTAAAATTATCGATTGATAATGGTATTCCTTCAATCAAATTATTTACAACATATTCTGAATCAAATCGCAGATGCGCATATGAAAAAATCAGAGAGTTTATTGAAATTTCAGGTTTAACTGACAGTCTTATCCTAATACATACTGAAAACGATGAAATAATAATAAATTCAAATGTAGAAGACCAAATAGCTGTATATGAAAGCTCAAGACCTGCTAATGCAGAAATCGAAGAAATAGATAAATTAGCAAAAATCGTTTCAGAACTTAAAGGAAGAATCTACTTCGTACATGTCACTTGTGGGTCTTCAATAGATCTTCTAAAAGAGAAATACTCTGAGCTTCTACAACACAATATTTTCATTGAAAGCTGTCCCCAGTATTTCTACCTTACCAAAGAAGTTTACTCTACTGAAAATGGGAACTTATTCCTTCTTGCACCACCTCTCCGTTCTATAGAAGAACAAGAAAAACTGAAGAAAAACATCGGAATAATAAATACTATTGGAACAGATCATGCACCTTTTACAAAAGAAGAGAAGTTGAGATACGCAAAACCCAGCCAAGTTCCTAAAGGACTTGGAAGTTTGGAATACAGTTTTTCACTTATGTATAATCTATTTGGGGAAAGTATTATTCCAAAATATACAATCAATCCTGCTGTCATCCACAGTTTATTCCCTAGGAAAGGGATTATCCAAGAAGGATCAGATGCAGATTTAGTCATTTTTGACCCAAAGAAGCAATTAATCATCGATTCTGGTCACTCAAAATCAGATTATAGCCCTTATGAAGGATCAGAAATAATTGGAGCAGTTGATTCAACAATACTTAGAGGAGAGTTCCTCGTAGAGAATGGCAAATTTGTTGCTACAAAAAGAGGAATGTTTATCAAAAGAAACTGAATTAAATTGTTTGATGTCATCTGAAGAGGTTAAAGGTTCAATCATATTATTAAATGGAGTCTCGAGTTCAGGGAAGTCAATGATAGCAAATTCATTGCAAGAAATTATGGATGAACCTTATCTGATAGTTGGACTAGATAAGTTTTTTCAGTTATACAAAGATGCATTTCCCAAGCGTTTTAACCCAACACCTATTCCAGAAGACATTTCACCAGACGAAGGATATGTTTTACTTGAAAAATGCAGTGTTAGGAATAGAAGAAGTTCTACCTTTCACCATTTTTTAGCTGCTTTTTCTAAAGCAGGAAATAACATAATTGCTGATACAGTACTTGATACAGAGAATGTATTAAAACAATGTATCAACATTCTAGGTGAGTTTCCAGTTGTATTTGTAGGTGTTCATTGCACTCTTGAAGAACTAGAAAAAAGAGAACAAGAACGAGGGGATAGAAAACTTGGTTTAGTTAAGATACATTATGATAGAGTTCATGCCCATACCATCTATGATATAGAAGTAGATACAACCAACTCCAGTCCAATGGAATGTGCTCAAAAAATTAAAGAAGCTATACTGACAAATCCTGAAGAACTTTCCTTAAAAGCATTGAATCAATTAAGAGAAAAGTTGTCTTTTACTAATGGCTAACTTCTCTAAAGTTATACGAGATAGTACATCAGAAGAAGAAGGACTAAGGTTTAATTATAGTTCTGAAATCAGCATTAAACTCCTTCAACCGATGATGTACTTCATTGATAGCATCAGCTTCTAGAGGAACTGTTTTCGTCACTACTTTACTTAAATCTAATTTTCCTTGTTCTGCAAGATTAAACAAAAATGGTAGTTCAGATAATAAGTGATCAGAAACGCCAATTATCTCCTTTTCTCTGCAAATTATTTCATATGAGTTGATATCAAATGTATCTTTAGTAATGCCTACAAGACCTAATCTACCAAATCTGGCTAAAGATCTTACTCCTTGTTCCATAGTTATTGAGAGACCAATAAGCTCCAAAGCAACATCTACCCCTTCTCCAGTTGTTAATTCCATTATTTTCTTTACTGGATCATTCTTCTTTGCATTTATTGGAACTGCTCCCATTTCTTTTGCTACCTTAAGTTTTCTTGAATCAATATCTATTGCATAGATTACTCTTGCACCAAATATTTTAGCTAATTGCATAGCTGATATTCCTAACCCTCCTAAACCGAAAATGGCTATGGTTTCTCCTGGTTTGAAGCGAGTTTTTTTAAGAGCATGGAGCGAAGTTGCTGATGAGCACATCATAACAGAAGCATGTTCAAATGAAATAGAATCAGGTATTCTGTATATTCCTCTTATAGGCACAGCAATATATTCTGCATATCCTCCATCTACATCTTTCCCTATCATTTTTCCTTGTTCGCAAAATTGTTCAGTTCCTCTGACACAATATTGACACTTCCCGCATGTAATCATATAATTAAGACAAACTCTTTCGCCTAACTGGAAATCAAGCACACATGAGCCTAATTTTTCTATTACACCTGCAACCTCATGCCCTAAAGAGATAGGGCGATACCCAACTGAGGAAACTCCATCTCTATAATGAATATCAGAATGACATATACCCGCTGCTTTGATTTTAATTAAGACTTCGTCAGGTTTAGGTACTGGAATTGGTATTTCTCGATCTTCTAAATCTTTGCCGATTTTAATTAACTGAACAGCTTTCATTAATCGACCAAGATTATCCCCAATTTAAAGATTTTTCCCACTTAGAGTGGCCTTTCATACAAAAAGCACAAAAAAAGAGGAGATTACTTTGTTTATTTTCAATAAATTTTATCAAGAACTGAGTATTTATTAATAGGTTACACAATTTTCTATCTAAGTTAAAAATTTAAGCGATTGGAGTTTTATTTAATCTTAAAAGAGTTAGTAATTTCTGATTGGTATTTTTAATTTGGGTTGAATACACAAAGTATCTCAACCGAACACATAAAATTGGAGTTAATCCAAATGAAAG
>JABCTC010000057.1 GCA_018238545.1 Candidatus Heimdallarchaeota archaeon | reverse complement strand
TTGCATTGTATCATTTAAGCTGTTTACAGCTGTTTGATTCAATGAGAAACATAAAATTAGTGTTATAGCCAGCGCTATACTTTGTTTTATTCTTTTCATTTATTGACCTCATTTTTGTTTAAAACAGATAATTATCTATCTGTTAAATTCAAAATAAGGTATGTTTTTCTATGTTTAAAAAGTAATTGGCTAGATGTTCTAGTTTTGTAGGAATATCTTATTATCCTGAATCAGTTTGTTCATGATTGTCAAGTGATTTCTATTGTAAGCAAAGTTTATAGGTGTTTCAGCATAATATTTCGTAACAAATCCCTAGGTGAACTAATGAGAAGAGAAATAGCTATCTCTGTAATTTTCTATCTAATTGTCTCTTTTAGTATTGTAACTGTAAAGGGCGAAGAAACTGTTGAACCTTTTTTCACTTTAGTATTGAGAGCTGGCGAAGGAGAAAATTATCCAGATTATGGGTTATATGTAGCACAATATCTTCAAGAAATTAACATCGACCTTGAAGTAAAATTAGATTCAGGTGGGTTTTATAGGTTTGATCCCTATTTGATGGATGATTTCGATATGACCTTATCAGCTTTTTCAGATCTTAAAACTCACGATATGAGAGATTATTATACTGAAGAAGGTATGTTCAATCTATTTCGTTTGGATAGAAGTATTCCATATCAGAATGAAAGTGAAACAATGCAAAATGAAGCTATCTCTATGATTGACTTAGCAGAAAGACAACAAACATATTATGATTGGGAAATTTTATTGATGGATAAAATTCTACCTCTATTACCCCTTTTCAGCCCTAGACAATATGTTGCCACGTGGGATAATACATTGGGATTTGATTTAAGATGGGGATTGGCTGATTCTTTGCCATATATGGAGTATGATGGTCTACATGAAGGTCAAGAATCATTAAATGAATTCAATGTGGCTGATGATAATTGGCGAGATCTGAACCTGTTGAAAACAGACGATATAGCTAGTTTATTTATTTACAGCTTAATAGCTGAACCGATTGTTGGTTGGAGTCCTGATTTAGCCCCACTCAAAACTTCATTAGTTGTAGATTGGGAACAAATTGACGAATTCCACTACAAATTTACTATGAGAGATGGTGTATATTGGAATCCTTCATACAATGTAACCGGAAGAAATGCCAGTTCTGAATCACTTGAAGTTGCAACAACTCCATTAATGAATGGTTTGAAGAATGGGGAAGTTAGTACTGGTACAAATCAACTAGTCACAGCAAAAGATGCAGTTTTTACTTACCTTGCTTGGGCAAATCCAATCGTCAGTGAAAATCCATCATATCACAACTGGATTTCAAATGTTTATGTTGACCCAGTAGATCCACTAGCTTTCCACATTGAGATAGATGCTAACCCTGAAACACCTGAAATTGAACCATATGTAGACTTTTGGTCAAGTCTCCACCAGTTTGTTCTTCCTGAGTTCTTCTTGAATTCAAGTGATTCTACTATTTCATACACTTCTGGTGGAGTTAAATGTACTGGCTTCTATGAAGGAATTCAAGATTCTGATTCATGGGGAACTGCTAGCACTTCAGCATTTGGATGTGGTAAATACCAGCTAGATTACTATATCAAGGACTCCGTTACTGTTCTCCAAGCTAGTCCTTACTGGATGAATTTTGGTGTTATAGACGGAACTGAACAAGACCTAGACCTCGAAACCATCAATGTTCATATTATACCTGATAGCTCGGCAGAACTAGCAGAATTCAAAGCTGGTAGACTTGATTTGTGTGATTTAACTCCCTTCCCAGCTGAAAGAAAAACTATGCAAGCAGATACAAGATTTGAAGTTCAATGCATACTAAGCTATGGATTCAACCTCTTAGCATTCAATATGCATAGACCAAATATTGGTGGCTCTAGCAATCTAGAATGGATAAATGGCACTGAACTAGGAGATTACACAAAAGCTTGCGCAATTAGAAAGGCGATTTGTTATGTTATTGATAGAGGTGAAATAAATCAAGTTATTCATAATGGTGAGTATCTTATGATTCATGAACCTATGTTTACTCTCCATACTTGGAGATTTGATTCTTTTCCAATAAAATATCATCGTGATCTAGATTTGGCTTGGAAATGGATGGAAGCAGCAGGTTATGCAAGACTAGAAGAATCAATATCATTATTCTTGCCAAGTTGTTTATCTGTTATTCTTTTGATAATCATAAGGAAAAAACAAAAGAACTAACCTTGTCGTTAACCCACCTTCTTATGAAAGTCCTCGATGACAGGAAGGTGTCCTCGAAAATTCTTGTATAACCTTGTAGCAAGGTTTCAGAACCAATTCTATAGGTACTAGAAGCAAAAAAGTAAGAGAAAAAAACAATAAACTAGAAGACTATTTTTCCTCTGTTTTGAAATAAAGATGTGTTCTGAATGTTTTTGAACAAGAAACTATCTGAAGAAGAAAGAGAAAAGCTAAAAGAAGAAGGAAAGTAAGAAAACAAAGCGATAATTTTCTAGAATAATATGAATACTTATGTGAAAATAGATTAGATTAAAGAATTATAAATAATTGTTTTTTAATCTATTAAAAGGGATATTTTTCAATTCCTTATATTGGTGGAATCTGATGTTGGAAATACTTATATTACAAAAATAAGTTATCTTATACATGGCAGAAGTTAAGGTCATGAAGAAAGGTTTGAAGGTTTTGAATAGATCAGCAGGTGCAATCTTAATTGTTCTAGCATTTATTACAATTATTAATCACCAATTTGCAACTCTTTTTGCAGTAATTATCTAAGTGTTTCCCTACTTGTTCTTGGTTTAACAATAATCTTTGTAAGTTTTTACTTTAAAGAAGAGGCAAAACATTCAAGAATCTTGAAAATCGTTTTTGGAATACTTTTAACATCGCTAGCCATAATAGTGATTTCATTTCAATCTTTAGGAATTGATATTGTTATAATTTTACTTGCAAGTGCTATGATTGCAAATGGTATCTTGAGGATAATCATTGCTATAGTTGAAAAGAATTTACCTATTTGGTATAAAGTACTAACTACTCTTGTTGGCATAATAACAATTTTCTTTGGAATAGTGACACTAATTTTTGCACAATATGGTACTTATCCCTTGATAATACTCTTATCAATAATTTTCATTTTTGATGGCTTAACAAGAATAATGTATTCTATGATAAACTGAAAATGATCATACTAGAAGAAGTAAAAAATAAATCTAGAGCTAAAAACATTGCATAATTCTCATAAAAGGTTTAACAAATAATTATATTTGAGATTCTTTTTGCAGTTCTAACACTCATCAGGAATTGAATTACACGAGAAATAATATATAAGCTAACTTCAGAAGCTTCATTCTTAATGATTTTCTTTCATCTCATTCATCAGAAGAGCAAGTTGTTTCTATACATATTGAACCTGAAGTGATTTATCTCGTTGAAGAAAGAGATTCATTTATATTGAATTTTGATTTTCTTCTTCAAGGATTATCTGAAAGAAATTTGTTTATCAGATTCATCAAAGCAGCAATTTATGATAAAAAAGATAAATTAAATACTTTCAAACATCTAAATCATAATGGTGTTGGAAATCCAAGTATTCATACTCTGGGTAAATTTGACACAAAGTTCATAATTATTTGACCAATCCGACCTTAATTTTCAGTTTATTTTAGCATCTAAAGACTGAGTTATGAAATTTAGAAACACTAATATTCTTCTCTTTCCTTTACTTCATTGTTGAATTATGACTTTAGTGATTAAACGTAAGGCTTCCATTGAACGAGAGATTTCCAGAATACACGAATTAGGGTTAGATGGGGAAGATACCTTGAAAGCAATGTGTGATTTGGTAACAGCTCTTCTAAAACTACAAAAAGGAGAAGATAGTGCAAAACTACGCAAAATAGTTGATTTGCTAAATGGTAGGAGGAAATCGTAGATGGAAGTTTCAGGTAATCCCTTTCAACGTTTCATCACGTTGTGTATACGTGCGCTCAATAAATCTGAAATAGATTATGTTTTGATTGGTGGAGTGATTGTTTCAATTTATGGAAGACCTCGTTCTACAATGGATATAGATGTTATTATTGAGCATAATATGAAAAAAATTGCAAAACTTGAAGAGAATTTGAGGAATGAGTCATTGATTGTTGGAGAGAATGAAATTATGGAAGCTTTCTTGGAGGGTTCACATTGTTCAGTTTTCGACAATGAGACAATTTTAAGATTAGATATCAAAACACCAACAAGGAAGCTGGAGGAAGAAGCTCTTCAAAACAAGATTATATTAACAATTTTTGATGAAGAAACATTTATCCAAATTCCTGAAGAGATAATTATTGCAAAAATCCTCTATGGGAGTGATCAAGATATAGATGATGCATATAGTATAATTCTGCGATTGAAGAACGAATTAAACTATGAATTGCTTACAGAGCTATCAGAAAGAGAAGGAGTCAAGAAGGAATTGGATAATCTGCTGAAACAAAGTGAGAATGTAGATATCTAACTCTCCTTAAACTATTAATTCCTATATTAAGTCCTGTTATGATATGAAAGCAAAAGTGCGTTCTACAATTATCATGGTTGTCCCCCCCTACACCAAGAACTTGCCTATTTGCCCGTTAGGTATTTTTCAACAGGTACATACTATGTATGAGTACTTTAACTTATACAATACTAATAGCAAATCTAAGTAAAGGTTGACAAGATAATCAATGATAATAAGGTTATTATTCCTATGACTATCATTGTTACTGTTCCTATGGTTAGCTTTTTGTTAAGTTTCTTAGGAGTTTCCAATGGTCTTGGTGCTTGCATCAAGAATATCGAAATCCATACACAGACACTGAAGTAAGCTGAATGCCATAATAGAAAACCAAAACCCCAATCACTATACGCTCTGGTTATGTTTACTATCATAAACGCATCAATTATTGCACTTAAACCAGTCTGAGCATCTAATGGTCCTGATTGAAATTGATTGATTACAGAAATCCAGTAGCTTGGTAAATGATAGACAACTGAATAGCAGACGTAAATTATACACCAAACAGCAATTATTATTGCAGATATCCTTAGCATTTTCATACGTTGTTTTACTTCTTGTTTTACTTCTTCTTCTTTTATCAGGAAAGCGCGCCGTAGTTGTACAATTGCAAGTGGAAGAATTGATAGAAATCCAATCCCCCACAATGTTTCCTCAATTGCCCATAATACATGAAGCTTGGTGATTGTTGCACCAAAGGCAAAAAACTGTGCTAAAAATATACTGATCACTAGAACGTATGGAGTTTTTGTAGTAAAAAAGGATATGAACTTATTACTATTTGCGCCTTCTTTAGCAGGCAAAGATTTGTTGAATCTTAACATTGCTAATGCGATTAATCCACTTAAGGACAATTCGGCTAGCATAGCAAATGTTCGAATCAATAGAGAACTATTTGCAAGAGTATCAAACCAAGCATACTGTGTATGGTAGCGAGATACAAAAACCGATCTGTATGCTCCGACTACTGTAAATATTACTCCCATTACTCTCATCCATATCCGATATTTAGAATCCTTTCCATCCCTAGGATTCAGAGATTTTATGAAAACGAGTGCACAAATTACTAAGTTCACGAAGCTAATAAACACCATTACTGACCACCAAGGCCATGGAAAAACAAGGCTAGAAATACTCATAATAATTCATCTACTTTTTGACTAACTGTGTGTGATTACCTGCAAAGATGGCAATTTCAATTACTACTCTAGAAAGATGCTTGTTTTTAAATTTTAAGAGAAAACCATATAAAAGAAAACAAAAGAAGTCCTTTCATATCTAAAGCAGGTCGGCATCCTTGATATCGCCTATCTTATAAAGCTATAAAACAAATTAAAGGTGTTCATTTCAGATGTCTCATTATACAATTCTCACCTCAAAAGAAATTACTAAATTTGCAAATGTATATTCACTCGGTAAAGTTATCAAATTTCATCCAATGACAGGTGGATCTAGTACAAATTATTTTATCCAAAACAAAACTCAGAACTATATCCTAACTATCTGTGAATATACAACTAGGCAACAAACCCTAACCTTAACGAATTTGTTGATCTACCTTCACAAAAACCATTTTCAAACTAATCAAGTGATTTCGACAAAAGATCACGAATATGTACTCGAACATAATGGTAAACCTGTCTATCTAAAGAAATTTCTTGAGGGTGAGATTGTAGAGAGACCCACGATACAATTTATGGAACATCTAGGTAGCCGCATAGCCCAGTTACATAATATTCCCTGTCCAGATAATATCCCAACTGCTTCTCCCTATGGTTTATCTTATCTTAATGAAGTAACCACCTCAGATATTGATCATCCCTATATTGAGTGGCTTAAAACCAAATTAGAATATATAGAGGCACTAATTCCAGACCAACTACCAACAGGATTGGTTCATGGTGACATATTTCCAGATAATATTATTCAAAAAAATGGAAATCTGGTAGCAATTATTGATTTTGAGGATGTTTCAAATTATCACTTGATTTTCGATTTGGGTATGGCTATAACAGGATTGCTAACATTGGATAAAATAGTTGATATGAGCTACACGAAGGCTCTAATAAAAGGATACCAAGAAGTGAAATCGTTAACACCAATTGAAATTGAATCTTTAAATTTATTTTGCATATACGCTGCGGTGACAGCATCTATTTGGCGATTTCGACAATCTCATATCCGCTTCGCAACCTACGAAAGATCAACTGATCACCAACAAATGGTAGATATAGCCGACAAATTATATGAAATGGGAAACAGCAAATTTATGAGTAACGTATTTGATTGAAATATTACAACCTGACTTCATTAAATACTAACCGATTGATTGTTGACATTAATATTCAAGTTATTCAAGTTTAATCCAATCTTTTTGAAGTTCTAACATTTCATCTAGGAAAGTATCAATCAAAAATTTTCGAGGAAAATTCGGATCAGCTTGAAGAGCTTGCACTGCATAATCTCTAGAGTTATTGAGAATAGCTTTAACTACTAAATCTTGGACAGTAACTTCATCTCTTAATAGATCAACTAATGGTTCTGGATATTCTCCAAGAGGGATTCCATTCACTCCTGATTTATTGATAATTGCTGGGCATTCTATAACCAAATCTTCTGGGAGATTAGAGATTATGCCTTTATTAGGAAGATTTACTGATAGTTCATGATAGTTACTGTCAGAAAGGATGCCTTCTATAATTGGTATTGCTCGTTCATGATCAGGTTTTACTAATTTATGTCCATTGTTTCTTTTAATTTTCTTTCTAATTTGAGTTCCACTATAATTAACAAAAAATCTATAGAGGTTGTAAAAACTTCTGATTCCTTGCATATTGACAACCTCCTTTGCCCATCCAATGTATTCTCCATAATGAGAATCATTAGTATAAGGTAGAAAGCCAAAGTTTTCTAAGATATAGAGTGTAAGACCAACTGGATGTAACATCCTTGAAGGAATACTCCATCTCCATCTTTTCAAGAATTTAACACCTCTTTGCCGAATTTCAGGTATTAGGTCTTCATTGGTATCTTTGTAATTAGCTTTGATTATTGCTCCCATATGATTCAATCCTCCGCACCATAAATCCATCTTTTCAAAAGGTATTTTCAGAATTTTTGGGAGAAGATATTCTGCGAAAGCTATTTCATGACAAAGTCCAACTGTTTTAAGTTTAGGGAACTTTCTTTTGATTGACAAAAGTATTCTATGCATGGGATTGGAATAGTTAATGAAAGTAGCATCAGGACAAATTTTGTTAATGTCTTCACAAATATCTAGAATTGGTGGAACAACTCTCAAAGAATGAAACATTCCTCCTGGTCCGCCGTTTTCTCCAAACACTTGAGGACTACCATATTTCCATGGAATTCTTTTATCTAATTCCCACCAATCAAATCTTGGTCCTACTTCAATAGAATTAATAATAAAATTAGCTCCTTTCAAAGCTTCCTTTCGGTCTGTTGTAGATTCTAAGGTGAAGTTAAGTCTGTCATGATCTATCTTTGCCTGACATGCATCCCTTGCATATTCTAGGTTCTCTGCATTTATGTCATGCAAACTTACTGTAGCGTCTTTTAGCACCTTAGAATTAAAGATACTACCACAAGTTCCCAATCCGAATTGTAAGCTACCAGCTCCAATTACAACAATTTTTGTAGAAGCCATCTAGTGTTTCATTTCTTTTAGTAATTAAAACCTTTTTCACAGTATTCTCTAGTTTCTTCTTAGTGTAGAACTAAACAATTCTTATTAGTGTTAGTTCATATAAATTGCCCTTGTGTATTACATGACTCTCGCATTAATTATGAATTACGTCACCCACCAAAAGAATTCTGGGATAATTTCGAACCAGGAAAAGAAGAAGAAGAAGCGACGAAATATTATTAGATTTGATACGTAGTTCTGGTATAGAGGAGGAAGAAGAAACTTCTTCAGGAATAAATTCCAGAATTGAGGTTTACATTTTCGACTGAAAATCTTTAAATTATCTATTTCCAATATAATACATCCCTAGAGGTTTAGATATGAAAATTGTTGTTTTAGGAGCAGGATATGTAGGAAATGTTATTGCAAGAGATCTAGCAGAAGATCCCTCAACTGAGGTTTCAATAGTTGATATTAACCAAGAAGTTTTAGATAAACTAACACATGATTGTGATCTTCATGGAATATGTGCAGATTTATCCAATCCCAGTATCATCAAAGATATTGTGAAGGATTTTGATTTAGTAATTGGAGCTCTTCCAAGTTCTATAGGTTATAAGTCTCTTAAGGCAGTAATTGAAGCAGGAAAGAACATAGTAGATATCTCATTTTTCGAGGAAGATGCATTAAGCTTAGATGAATTAGCAAAGGAGAAAGGAGTTACGGCTGTTGTTGACTGTGGAGTAGCTCCTGGTTCAAGTAACATCATACTTGGTTATATTGATTCTATCTTAGATAAAACAGAAAGTTTCCTATGTTATGTTGGAGGATTACCGGTAGAAAGAAACTGGCTTTTTGATTATAAATCTCCTTATCCTCCCATTGAGGTTATCGAGGAATATATCCTATTAGCGAGATACATTGAGAACAGTGAGATAGTTGTTAAACCTGCTTTATCTGAACTTGAACTATTAGATTTTCCAGAAGTAGGAAATCTAGTAGCCATCAATACTAATGGTCTTAGAACTCTCATCAATACAATGGATATCCCTTTCATGAAAGAAAAAACACTGAGATATCCTGATCATATAGAAAAGATGCAAATGCTAATAGAAGCAGGTTTCCTCAATACAGAGGAAATTGATGTAAAAGGAAAAAAAATCAAACCAATTGAGCTTACAGGTAAGCTTTTACTTGATCATTGGATGTTTGAAAAGGGAGATGAAGATCATACCATAATGAAAGTAGTTATTGAAGGAATGAAAGAAGACAAGAAACTACGTTATACTTATGATATGCTTGATAAGTACGATAGAGAGAAGCATATTTTTTCTATAGCAAGAACAACAGGATATACTTGTACAGCTGTAGCTCAAATTGTACTTGCAGGAAAATTCAAAGAAAAAGGAATCATTCCTCCAGAACTATTAGGAAAACATTCAGAGGTCTATCACCAAGTTATTGAACACTTACGGAAAAGAAATGTGATATTTAATGAGACTATAGAAGAACTGTAGTTCTGGGTTGATTACATATCTGGAAAAGAAGAAGAAGCAATGAAATATTATAAAAAATAATCCAAATCCATGATGTGATCTTAAGTCTTAAAATTTCCAAATATCCACATTTTGAGTTAGGTTTGATAGTTCATTTATTTCTTTATTAGTAAGCTGAAACATAGTTGCATTTATATTACTTTCAACTTGTTTAACATTCTTTGCACCTGGAATAGGTATTATTTGTTCTTTGTTAATAATCCAGTTCAAAGCAATTTGAGATGGATTTGCATCATATTTCTTTGAAAGCAATTCCAATTGATTAAACAAAGGCTTTGTTTGAACGAAATTTTCTTTAGTTTGGAATAAAGGATGTTTATTTCTATAGTCATTTTTCTTAAATTCGCTCTTTTCATTATATTTTCCTGTCAAAAATCCACTTTCTAAAGGACCCCAAGCTGTTATTTGTATTCCCATTTTCTTTGAAAAGGGTAGGATTTCTTTCTCGATACTTCTACTAGTTAGACTATACGAAAGTTGATTTGTAATTACTTCGCCATTTTTAAGATAGCTCATTAATTCTTCAACCAATGGATTTTGATAATTTGAGACTCCTACATATCTTACTTTTCCTTCTTCTAACAGCTCATCTAAAGCTTTTGCAGACTCTTTTGCAGGATAATAACACCAAGGCCAGTGTAAAAGATATATATCTATATAATCTGTCTGAAGCCTTTCCAAACTTTTATCACAGGCTTTTTTTAGTTCCTTATAACCACAATTTACAGGGGAGGCTTTAGTTTCAATGATAATGTCCTCTCGATTCCCTCTCTCTTTAATAATCTCACCGATGTATTTTTCACATAATCCGCCCGCATATTCTTCGGCAGTATCAAGGAAATTTATCCCATTTTCAAGAGCAAAATTTAGGATTTTCTTTATTTCATCAAAATCTTGAATACCTTTAGTTGGATGACCAAAAGTTAGAGTCCCAATACCTATTTCTGATACATCTAAATCTGATTTACCAAATTTTACCTTTTTCATAATTAGTTCAGTAAAAACCGCTAACAGACACTTTTAAACCTATTGCAAAGCATTTTAATTTTTTCTTAGCTAGAATGAAATATTACAGAAAATGATTTGGATTAAATTCTTATGTTCATTTCTAAACAATTCAAAAAGAAAAGAAAAAGGAAAAGGATTTAGATCTTCATCGTTTTTTGTGATAGATAGAAGCTAAACCTATGAATGTGATGATTCCTACAACAAATAAATATGGAGAACTAGTTGTTTCTCCCACTTTGAATGTAAAGGTTTCATCATCCAGTATACCATAATTCCCGTTTACTGAACTATCAGCAGCAGCGATATAACATTCTATTGTCGTATTAATTTCAAAAGGTCCAAACGTGGCGGTATAGGTTGAACCTGTGGTATGATTCATCAATAGAGGAGTATTGAAAATATCTCCATCCACTATGTAGAACAAATGCACATAATCTATACCCGTATCATCGGTAACAGAACAGCTTACTGTCACTTCATCATCGAAAGTTGGATTGTTTGGAGAATGACTTACATCGGAAATGACAGGAGGATCTCCTTCAGCAATGTTAAAAGTATAGTACGCTCCATCGTTATCATCTGTATCCCATGAGAATTTTTGATTGCAGTGATCCTAGTAACTTAGAATTTGTAGGGAGGTATATCAATAAATCTTTGAACTATCCTTCTGTGAAATCAGTTGCAATCAGTGGTTCATACGCGTATGTAATTAGCGGTCTCTATGCTGCTATTGAGATAGACGATGTTTCTGATCCGACAAATCCCACAGGAGTAGGCTGGAACCTGGGGAATATACTATTTCAATTTATGGGCTGCCTTGGGGTATTTAGTATATTCTCTATTGTATTACTTTTTGATAATGCCATTAACGATTTGTAAATACTGTTATTTCAAAGTTAAAGATACTGCAATAGATAAAAAGCAACTGAAGACTACTGAGAAACTACAATCCATAGAAAAATGGAGTAAAACGCTCTTACATATGCATGTAGGTCAAAAAAACTGGGTGTGGCTGATGTTATTAATATGGTTATTACGTATCGTACTAATTATCATTTCATTCTTTACAAATTTCTCTTATTTAGCAATAATAGCTTTAGTTGTCTTTATTGCTTCTTTGGTTGGAAATTATCTTCATATAGTAAGGATAAAATGCCCATCTTGCACTATCAGGGAAGAATGCCATTTATCTTTTTAATTTTAAAATAGGAAAAAAGTTGAAGATGATGTAGTGATAACATTATTCAACAATAATTACTACATTTCCCTTTTTGTGTCCTTTTTCAACATATTTGTGTGCCTCAACTATTTGTTCCAAAGGAAAGCTTCTATCTATAACCGCTTTGAATTTTCCTGCTTCGCATAGCTCTTTGAGGAGAACTAAATCTTCTCTTACTTTCGAAGCTTTATCCATTCCTCCACTATCCTTGTGAACATCAAGAAAGGTTACTGTCTTCTTTAGTGATTTTTTGATACTCTTTTCCATCTTACCTACTGCATCAAAAACAACATCATATGTCTCACCGCTTTGTGTAAAGTCCTCTTTGGTGTAATCAATGACCTTATCAGCTCCATATGATTTCACCATTTCTACATTTCTTGTACTACAAACCCCTGTAACCTCTGCTCCAAGGGACTTGGCTATCTGTACTGCAGTAATTCCAGTACTTCCTGAAGCACCATAGATTAGGACTTTATTTCCGCTCTGGATATTTGCTTTACGAAGAATCTTCAATACAGTAATTCCAGAATTAGGAATAGTAGCTGCTTCATCAAATGTCATATTAGCTGGTTTTATGCCTATTACCTTGTCTTCAGGCATACAATTGTATTCAGCATAACCACCAAAATTCGACCATAAAGTAGATGCAAAAACTTGATCACCTTTTTTAAATTGTTTTACATCTTTACCTACTGATTCTATTTCCCCAGCTAACTCCATTCCTAAAATGCTTCTCTTTGGTTTTCTAATACCTAGAAATAACCGTGCAAGGAGCCATTCTTGAGGCGGAACTGTGAAACTTCTCATTCTCACGTCCCCTGCATGTACTGTTGAGGCATATACTCTAATCAGTACTTCATTATCCTTGGGAGTAGGTTTTTCTATTTCTTTTAGCTGAAGAACTTCCGGAGGACCATATTTTTCATATACTATCGCTTTCATATATTTTCCTCCAGAATATGTGATATAAATATTTCTTAAAGTCCATAAGAATAATGTAGGCTGTCTTTAAAGACTACTTAATTCGACTATCTTAGCTTTTATGCTCAAATTTACTTCATCTATCCTTTTGTTAAAAGTCCTAATAGTGGAAAAATGCTTAAATTCTTATAACATAGCGTGTTGTTAAGAATTATTACATATCTACAATAAGTTTCCGGGATGGTTGTGTATCCAAATCAGGTTATTTCGAGAAATATGGTGAACGAAATGGAAGATGAGAATAAAATAAAGGAAGTTAAAATTGGCAAGTTTAGGATAACATTAAAATTTTTGAAACTATTTTTGTTTACTCTCTTCAGAACTAAATGGTTTCTTCCAGGAGTATCAGAAATTACTGCTGACAAGTTACATGATAGAATTAATTCTAGTGAAACTCCAATTTTAATTGATACTAGAGATAGAGTAGAATTTTATGGTGCTGAAGGATCTTGGAGAAAATATGGCCATATTCAAGATTCTATGTCTATCCCAATAATGCAGTTGGCACCCAATTTAGGGAATCTTTCCTCTTTCAAGGAAAAAGAAATTGTTACAATATGTCCAGGAGGAGGAATGTCTCTAGTAGCTGCAGAAATTATGGTCAAAGCAGGATTTAAAGATGTTAAGAGCTTAAAAGCTGGAATTGATGATTGGGATAGAAAAGGTTATCCTACTACTACTGAATTGGATCCAAATTACCCTCTAGAGGAGAACAAAACCGTATCTCTTGAAGGGGTTGGAGATAGATTTAGCTCTGATGAAACATATGTAGATGAGGTACATCATACCATTGATGCACGTAATGAAAGCTGTCCTATCCCTGTCTTAAAATCCAAAAAGGCAATTATGATGCTAAAAGTTGGGCAAGTGTTGGAAATCTTAACAACTGATCCAGGTAGTAAGAAAGATATTCCAGCTTGGGCTACAGTAACTAATCAAGAACTTATATCCGCAGAAGAAACTGGTTCTCATGAATTTCGTTTCATTGTACGAAGGAGATACTAATCCAAATAGTGGAAGCTCATAGAAATGTAGATAAAGGACATAAAAAAGGCAATGTAGCCATAATTGTCATATAACATAGCTAAAGAGGATAAATTCCAATTAAAGTCTTGGAGATTCAAAAAATGAATAAGGCAGAGAAATTCTGGGATAAAAGAGCAAAAGGTTACGTAAACCAAGAGAAGAGATCTGAACCAGTTTATAACAGAGCAGTTGATAAAACTAAATCTTATCTTAAACAAAGTGATATAGTTCTAGATTATGGTTGTGGTTCTGGATTAATGACTAATCAGTTTACGAAACATGTTAAAAAGATTCTAGGGATTGACATCTCTTCGAAAATGATTGATGTTGCAAGACGAAATGCAGAGGAAGATAACATTAAAAATATAGACTATGCTCAATCAACTATTTTTGATGAGAAGTTAGAGGATGAGTCTTTCAATGTTATTACAGCATTCAATGTTTTACATCTTGTAGAAGATGAACGGAAGACATTGAAGAGAATAAATGAACTATTGAAACCAGGAGGTTTCTTCATCTCAGAAACAGTTTGTTTAGCTGAAAAAAAATCATTATTGAGCATTTTATTCAACTTAATCAGTAAAATGGGGATTGTTCCAAATCTTTACAATCTTAAGTCTTCAGAATTAGAAAATTTGATTATAGAATGTAACTTTCAAATCGTCGAAACTGAAAAAATCCAATCTAATCCTCTTATTCATTTCATTGTTGCAAAGAAACTCTAGATCTGATAAAATCATATCACTTTACTTTTTACAAATTTAATCTCTAAATATTAATAGTATTTTTTAAATTGAACATAATTATTCACTAAGAATTTAAAAATGAATAAAAAGAACTATACTTAACTAGGTGCCCATAATGTTATCAACTAAAGAAAATAAAAATTCAGATATCAAAATAAATGCACCTGATAGCTTTATTTCCATTGAAGTAAAGAATCTTAAGAAACACTTCAAGGGTAAGAGAAAAATTGAAAGCGTCAAGGCTGTTGATGGTGTCACATTTCATGTTGAACACGGAGAATTTTTCGGTCTTCTAGGATCAAATGGCGCTGGCAAAACAACCACTATTAACATTCTAACGGGTGCAGTTTCACCAACTGAAGGCACAGCAGTTGTTGGGGGATATAATGTAAGAACAGATCTTAAGGAGATTAAAGAAATAATAAGTGTGTGCCCACAAGAACCGTCCGTATATACATTCCTTACTGGCATTGAGAACATTCAGTTTTTCGGCAATTTACACTTAATGTCGAAAAAAGAGATATTGGAACGGGCAGAAGAACTGTTAAAATTGTTAGGATTATATGATGACCGGAAACGGAAAACAAAAAGATATAGTGGAGGTATGTTAAGACAACTAAGTCTCATCATTGCTTTGATCAACGAGCCCGACATACTATTTCTAGATGAGCCAACAGTCGGAATGGATCCTCGAGCTCGTCGAAAGGTTTGGGAGTTTCTTGGTTCCATAAGAAGACAAAATAGAACTGTTATTTTAACCACCCATTATATCGAAGAAGCAGAAGCGCTTTGTGATAGAGTAGCAATCATTGATTATGGAAAAGTAATCGCAATTGGACCTCCAAAAAAATTAATTGAAGAGTATGAAGTTACAAATTTGGAAGAGGTTTTTATGAAGATTACTGGTAGAAGAATTGTGGAGGGGATTTAATTATGAAAACAAAAAGAGTTCTTACCATTGTTAAGATGGAGATGTTAAGATTACTAAGAGACCCAGTTGTTTTAGTGTTCACAGTATTGTTAGTACCAGTGCTAATTCTAATTTTCGGGTTAACTATGGGCTCTAACTATGGATGGAGTTCTGAATATACCATATTTGAAATAATGCTTCCAGGATTTCTAGCATATGCCTGTTTAATGACAATATATGACGTCGCAGCATCAGTTGCCGGTGAACGTGCTTCAGGTATACAACAAAGGGTCAATACAACTCCATTAACTTCTGTTGAATATATCCTTAGTCAGTTGATTTCCTATACTATTAAACCACTTATCCAAATGTTTCTAGGATTTGGTGTAGCTCTTCTTGTAGGATATAGACCATTAGCAACAGCTGCGGGATATTTATTGGTGATTGTTTTTTTGGTGCTTCTCACATTTAGCTCTGTAGGGTTTGGACTGATTACTGCTCAATTTGCAAAAAGTGCAGGTGCTGCAGGTGGATTAGCTTTTATTTTTATCGTGCCACAACAATTATTTGCCACCTTTATTCCTCCAGCATTTATTGGGGCAGATTCATTTAAATGGATATTTCCGAGCTTCTATGCTACTGAAGGTTTAGGCTATATTTTTGCTGGAGTTTCTTTAACTGACTCGTATATTTGGATGCTACTGGGAATACTTCTCGCTATTAGTGCTGTAATATATATTGTTGGGATACTTGTGTATGAGAAAAATAAAAATAAATGAAATTTTTTCCTAGATCATAAGAAGGTATTTTGCTCCAATAGTCAATACTATTAGTTTCATGATGAAGAAGTCCATGCCTTACTCATCTAAACTTTATTTTACTATGTTGAATTTTTTTTTTATTTCAAAAAATATTTTTTTGATTTAGACCACGCTTTAAACTAATTAAAACTGGGTATATATTTAGAGAAAGAAATAAATAAAACAAAATGTATTGAATCAAGTACTAGTCATTTGCATCTAGGTCAAAAACATGAAGAGATTATCAAGCCCATTGAATACTTCTTTCAGAGCATTTTTCTGTATTTTAATAATGCTATTAGGATTAAGTATATCACCGATAATGAATACTAAATCTGCTAGTAGTTCACATGAATATCAAGATAGTTTCTCTTTGATACCACATGAACCAATAAGAATTCTTTGTGATAGCGATTTTGGTTCTTCAAAGTATAATTTTCCTGGATCTGGTACAGAAAAAGATCCTTATCTAATCACGGGATATAGGATATCAACAACTATCACATCTGGAATATATATTACTGATACAACGAAATATTTCATTGTTTACAACTGCTATGTTAACACAAACTATTCTGGCATCTATATCGATCATGTAGCTGATGGTACAGCAACTATATTAAACAACAATTGCAACGATAACCGCATAGGTATCTTTCTTGAGAATTCTGATTTCTGTGTCGTTACTTATAATCTTCTAGAAGAAGATGAGTGGTTTGGAGTATTCTTAGATTCCGATTGTGATGAGAATATCATTCATCATAATAACTTTGTAGCTAATAATCTTGGATGTGTTTTTGATATTGCATCACAAGCGTGTGATCATGGAACAGCTAACATTTGGTATGATACTGAAACACTTGAAGGTAACTATTGGGATTCTTGGTCAGGAACAGGAAGTTATTCAATTGGAGGTGAATCTGGTGCTAGCGATCCTTTTCCTCAAAATGAATTATTGAGCCCTCCAGTTTTTTGCAGAACCCAGTAATAACACTGACATGCAAATAATTGTAATTATACTCGGTCTAAACTAATTCCCCTATTTTTGATAACTAGAAAGCGTGTAATAAACAAATGAACTATTTCTTCTTAACTACTTATCAGTAAAACAATCTCTTCTGTAGTAAACCAAAATTGCTTATTGATTCTTATTCCATATTAACTTTAGAAGAATATCCTATAATGCAAATGTAAATGCTTATATTGAAGTTTATTTTAATATAATAGTATGTGGAGGATGTTTTTTAGAAAAAATAATAAATTAATATCTTTGGGTTTGTTTGTTATATTATCTCTATTCGTAAGCTCCAATTTGAATTTGATATTTTCTGGAGTTTATGCCCAAGTATCTGATGAGAATACTGCCTTTTCTTTCGATTATATTGAGCGTGGTTCTATATCCATTATTGGGGATACTGATGTTGATTTAGACCCACTTAATGGTATAGTTACTGGAAATGGTTCTGAATCTGACCCTTATGTTATAGAGAATTATAAAATAGAAAATACAAACCCGATTGGTATTTATATCCAAGATACTTCGGTTAGTTTTATCATAAGAAATTGTTACATTGATGCTGAAAATTGGGGGATTTATATCCTTGGTACTTATTCTGGTAAACTTACAATTTACAATAATGTGATCGTTAACCATGATTCGGAAGGAATACTAATCTATCGTTATCCAGGCTGTGAAATGTTCAATAATACTGTTCAATACAATCATCAAGATGGTATAGATGTTCATGATTCAAATTACAGCTCAATTTACAACAATACTTGCAAGAGTAACCTTGCTAGTGGCATTTCTACATCAACTTCAGTTAATCTCTTAATTGAAAATAATATTTGCAATTATAATAACTGGGGAATTTCTACTTGGTTTGGTGAAAACAGCATTGTCAAAGATAATTATTGTTATAGTAATATTTTTGATGGTATAAGAGTTATTAGCGGAGTTAATATAAGTATCATCTCAAATGAGGTTCTAGCTACATCTATTTATGGTATTAGCTTAGAATCTGATTCAATAAATAATACTATACATCATAATGATATTATTGATAATGGGGGAACTTCATCCCAAGGATTTGATGAGGGAACAGGAAACATCTGGTATGACAATATCACATTTGAAGGTAACCTGTGGAGTGATTGGACTGGAGGATATTACTACATTGATGGATCAGCAGGATCCTATGATATGTATCCATTTGTCAATTTGGACAATCTTGATTTTATACAGATTCATTCTGATGTTGGATTTGAAACCTTGAATCTCGAAGGTGATGGAACAGAGATGCAACCTTATATCCTTGAAGATCTTGTAATTGATACAAATAATCTAATTGGAATATCAGTTAAAGGGACTACAAAACATTTTATCATACAAAACTGCACTATAAGTAGCAGTGGAACAGGAATATCCCTAATAAACCTCTTAAATGGTACGGCTACAATTCACAACAATTCTTTGATTAACAACGATGACTATGGTATCTATCTTGATAATGCGTCATCATCATTGATTTCTCAGAATTATTGTAATAATAGTTTTTATGGTGGAATCCATGTTCAATATTCAAATTCATGTGAAATATTAAGTAACTTCTGCGAGGAAATGTATTGGGAAGGAATAACTGCTTTGTTTACAGATGGGAATACAATTATTGGAGACAATATCTGTAGAAACTGTTCTACTGGGATATTAGTTTTTTATTCAAGTGAGGTCTCTATATCTAACAACACTAATTATTATAATAGACATGATGGAATAGAAATATGGAGAAGTACTAATTCTACTTTGTATGGGAACAACTGCAGCTTTAGTTCTACGGGAATACGATTTACTGAATCAAACCAATCTCTAATAAATTATAATTACTTAACTCAAAATCACTGTGGATTGTATCTTAGTATTGGTTCTTATAGCAATATCATACACCATAACCATTTAGTATACAATACTGCCTTTCAAGCTAGAGATGAAGGAACAGGAAATGTCTGGTATGATATAACAACTAGTGAAGGCAACTGGTGGAGCGATTGGACCGGAGGAGAATATCTGATAATAGGCTTAGCAGGTTCGGTAGATCCTTTTCCATTAGGAACTCCTGTCATTTCTGAGTTCTTAGCTTCTTATGGTTTTATTCTGCTCTTTACTCAATTATCAATGGTTATGGTAATCCTGTGGATTAAAAAAAGAAGATAATTTCTTCTCTTTTCTTCTCTTTGGTTAATATTAAATGAACTATTCTTCTTAACCACTTATCATTAAGGTAATCTCTTCTGTAGTAGACCAAAATCGCTTATTGATTCTTATTCCATGTTAGCTTTAGAAGAATTAGCCTAAAATGC
>JABCTC010000056.1 GCA_018238545.1 Candidatus Heimdallarchaeota archaeon | reverse complement strand
CATTGCCTCCAGAAATGAGTCCCGGAGAGGAGATGAACCCGTTCACCTCCGCTAACACTGTGTGTTGGAGGTGTAATCCCAGAGCTTGAAACTCCCTTCGTTACTGCTTGCTACTATGCTACCATAACACGTTCCTGGGTTGGGAAGAGTCCTCAAAATTGCTCTCCACCTTCCTCACTATGGGGGAAGTGGGAAAAATAACTCATAAGTGTACTCTCGTCTAATTATCTCATAGTTTTTGAAGAAAGGTATCTTTTTGTATTCTTCTTCAAACAGTTTGTTAGTTAAAATTGATTGAATATTTACCCAGATTTTTCCAGATTTCACTCCAACAATGGTGTAAGCAGTTTTTCTATCCAGTTGTTTTTCTTTCCTCACTACTAGCTCAGCACTAGGATAGAACAATTCTATCAATCTTCCTGGATCAGGTACGTGAGCTTTCACCTCTTTTAGTGTCCCTTCTAGCTGAACATAAGCTAGAAATCTGTTGGGTCTTTTAATTAATCGAGCTCTGAAAAATTCTCCAGATAATCTCATCTACATATTGTGAATCAAATAGCTTTTTTTGTTTTTAGTTAGACCAATTTCAAGTGTGCAAGAAAACAAAACATGTAAGACGAATAAATATGAAGAAAATCAAATGGTGACAGATCCAAAATACATCTAGAATAACGAGTAAAGACTTCAACTAGACTTCTGATATATAGAATATACTCTCAGCTCAAAAAGTGAAGGAAAAAAAATAAAAAGGTAATAGTTAAAACATATTTGCCGATACGATCAGGAACTTTCAAGGGGTCTCTGGTCTTTCGGAATATCTTTTAATCTATTAAATTTTAAACGTCTTTTGCGGATAATGTTTTGCGGGAATTGCTTTTTGTTCTGGTAGCGGCTGATTTGATTAAACCTGCTACTTCAACATTGAGTGCTTCAATGAAGTCAGAGCTAATATTAAATTCACCAATTCCTTTAACATATTCACGTACTTTTGATTTTACAATCAACATTTCTTTAACTTTGCTCATTTTAATTGACTCCTAAGTAGGTAATCAAAGTACAATTAGCTCTTAGTAGTATTTAAAGTTTAAGTGGCCTAAAGGCTGTAAACCTAATCGTAGAAGTATTTAGACGCTTTAGTACTGGTGATTATGCGAGAAATAGCGCTTAAAGGCTATTTGTCGGAAGCCTAAGCAAGTAGTATCCCAAATATGAGTAACAAAATTCGATTAGAAGGCTTCTATTAACATTCTATAACAAGTGAAATCTCTATTGGCTATTTAGAGCCGCCAGAAGTTTCAAATTCACGCTATTTCTTTCAAAAATATTTTGTTTTTTTTTGAATCTTGGAAAAAATAATCTAAAAAATGTGTGTAAGTCAATAGAAAGTGGCATTACTGTAGGCAAAAAAAAACAGCTGTTTAAAGATACTTAGAGTAAGCTAGAGTGAAATTTCATAGAAAATGATCGAGTGATGAAAGACTCTTATAAATTTGATATCGACGACGAATATGATCTTCCATGATATGATATTGATCTAGAGTCATGTGTTTGAATCTTCCTTGTTTCTTAAGGAACTTATCAAGTCCTTTGAAAGTAGGATCATGATTAACCATCAGCTTATGTTTATCATATTCAATCAGTAACCAAAAACCAGTGTCAATTGCTTCTCTTGCTAATTGAGGTCCAAGATGTGTTTCGACATCCCAACCAGGAGTACAAACAGAAAGTATCTCGACGTAACGAAAACCTTCAATTTCCTTAGCTCGTTCTATCTTTCTGATAAAATCGTTAATGTCAGCTGTAGAAGCAGTTGCAACATATGTTGCTTCATGAGCAATAAGGATACGAGGAATATCTTTGGGATAATATTCGTTACCAGTACTATGATTCCTAACGGGAGTTGTTTTGGACCAAGCTCCAATTGGAGTCATACCAGAAGCTTGGATACCTGTGTTTTCGTACCCCTGATTATTATAACAAATGTATAGAATGTTCTCGTCTCTTTGTGCAGCTCCAGATAAGGCTTGAAGCCCCATATCTCCTGTACCTCCGTCTCCCGCCATTCCTAGGACTACTATGCCTTCTTTACCTTGTGCTTTTAACGCTCGAGAAATTCCTGTAACTGTTGCGGCTGTATTGGCAAATTGCATGTGGAAGTAAGGAATATCCCAGTTCAAGTTAGGGAATGTTCCCGCGAAGACACTCATACAAGATGGAGGGACGCTTGCAATGGTCTTTTTCCCTAAGATTCTTAAGACGTTATGAGCAATGTTAGAAGCCATACATCCTGGACAAGCCGAATCTCCACTTACATATGGACTTTCATCAGGCAGCTCTTGCAGTTTCATACTGTTACTCCCCTTGTATTTACGAACACTAATGGATCTTCTATCTTATCCTTCCCTTCAACTTCCTTAAGTTTTTTAAACATGAAGTGTAAATCGACATCTCTTATATCTCTTCCACCAAGCCCTGCAATGAAATTCAGTACAGGCTTTTTCGTTTCATAAAGAGAATTTCTAACCTCTATGAAAACTTGCCCAGTAGATCCATAAGATAAACTTCTATCAAACACTCCTACGGCTTTGACATCTTTGAGTGCTTTGGCTATTTCTTCATTTGGGAAAGGTCTGAAGAAACGTAATTTCACTAGCCCAACTTTCTCTCCTTTCTCTCGTAATTGATCAACAATTGTCCGAGCGGTACCAGTAGTAGATCCCATAAAAACTATAGCCCTTTCAGCATCTTCCATTTTGTAAGTGGAAAGCAATCCTCCATAATCTCTACCAAATTTATGAGCAAATTCAGAATTAATCTCTTTTATTACGGTCTTTGCATCTTTCATTGCTTTATGCATCTGGTACTTAGCTTCCATATGATATTCGGGTGGGACAATAACTCCTTGAGCTGTAGGTCTATCAATGTCCAGATAAGCATGTTCAGGTTTGTAAGGAGGTAAGAATTCATCAACTTCATCCATGCCTAATATTTCGACTTTGTCAGTTGTATGAGTCAAAATGTAGCCATCACCACAAACCATTATTGGAAGCAAAACGCGAGAATCTTCTGCTATTTTGTAAGCTTGTATAATCATATCGAATGCTTCTTGGTTATCTTCTACATACAGCTGAATCCACGCGGCATCTCTTTCGGGCATAGAATCTGAATATTCTGGCCAAATGCCACCAGGCGACATAAGAGTCCGATTTGCGACAAACATCACAACAGGAAGCCTCATTCCCCCGCAAGCAGAAACCACTTCATGCATATATGCTAACCCTTGGCTAGCAGTTGCTGTAAAAGTTCTTACTCCTGTCCCTTGAGCCGATGCGCAAATGGTCATAGCTGAATGTTCCCCTTCAGCCCGAACATACTCCGCTTCTAGATTCCCTTGAGCTACATAATCCGCCAGATGCTCAACAATGTCGGTCTGGGGGCTTATCGGATAAGCGGCTACCACCTTAGGCCGAGCCCTTGTAACTGCAATCGCAACAGCCTTATTTGCCGTTATCATATCCGTGTACTTTTCTCGCGGAATCATATACATCCTCTAACGTCTTGGAGTTATTTTTAAATTTCACTGTTCGGAACTAACAGCTTTCTGTATAGATAAAATAGATGTAATATAATAATAAAAAAGAAGGTTATGAATATAAACTTACTTCTCTTCTTTGGGTTTGGTAGGAATCTTTCCTTCTAGTTTTGCTGCAACTTCATCTATATCAGAACTAGATTCACCAGTTTTTTCTAATAACTCTTTTTTTAAATCATCAGGAATTTTTTTCTTTTCTTCACTCATCTTTATCCCGCACAAACTTGTTAAAATAAAATAAGTGTGGTAAAATAAAAAGATTTTGATGATGAATGTTCGGCTATTTTTGTCGCTTGTTTTTACTGAACTTTCTTAAAATTACTGATCCTACTACCACTGGAATAGCAAATATAAGTAATATTATCGAGATTAGAGACCAATCACCTTTTTCTATAATAAACCACCAGGTTTCACTTATAGTTCTTTCAACGAATTCATAATACGTCTCCTCTTCAAAAACAAATTTTAACTCGAACACATCATCTGTTAAGTTCATCTCGAGTTTGTTAATGACAATTTTACCTAGGTTGTCTGTAACTCGTTTTTCTTTCCAAATGACTGTTCCATTCTCTCTTATGAATTGTATCTCTATTTCCTTGTTAGCTAAGCTTCTATTTTCACCATCAAGTAAAATTATTATCAACTCTGATTCAGTGTTTTCTACTTTGATTTGTGTTTGTTGCTTTTTGATGCTAATTACTTCAGTTAAAAACAGCTTAATATAATCATCAGACCCTTCAAATTGGAAATTTATAGAATACTGTCCAATCTCATAACTTGATAGATCTAAATAGAAGATACCATGAGAGTTTGTTGTAACTAATATCTCTTGGGAGTCTATCAGAATTAATACGTGGGTATTTACAATAGGATTACCATTTACTGATGTTAAAACAACTTTAAGCCCCATAGTACTATCATAGTAAGTGAAATTTGTTGGTATTGTAATTAAACTCGCACACTTTTGAACTTCTATACTAAAGGTTTCTTCTGTGTAATTATAAATAACAGTTGAACTTGATGTAAAGTGAATAATTAAATCTCCTGCGGCACTGAGATCATAATAGATAAGCCCTCTGCCGAGTTCATCGGTAACACTAAGGTAATCTATACCGTTTATACTAATAGTGAAGTAAAATAATTCTAGAGCTTCTCCTTGAGAATTCTTGATATAAACTTGAAGTTGTAATTGATCCTCAACAACGTTACTAGCCCAATATATTGTCACTTCAATTGAATCCTTGTGAACAATGAAACTGAATTCCTTCAGAGTGTCTTGAATATTAGTTCCTGAACTAAGAACAAGAATAGTAAGACTGTACTCGCCAGGATAATGACTCAACCATAGAGCTGGGATGATGAAATTGCCTAAGGAGTCAGTGTAGAGATTTCCAAGTAAAACTCCATCTATGAATACTTCAAGTTCAGTATTTGAGCTTATAGCTCCAAGAACTGTAACATAGCCCGTAATCGAACTTCCTGCATTATAAACAACTGTTTGTGCTGTCAAAGAGACGTCGTAAGAAGCTTTTTCTCTTTCAATCATAAATTGATACTCAAAGAAGAAAATTTCGGCACTTTCATCGATTCTCAAAATGATTGTATATGTTCCAGAGTCAAGTGATTGGCTAATTGCAAAAAGAAAATAACCTGTGCTATCAGTTAAAGTTTGCAAAGGAGAACCATCTAGGTACATGGTTATCGTAACCTGATCTAATAAACCTGAAAAACTCTCTATCATTCCAGAGATGTATCCTTCTTCTCCATAAGACGCGGCATCAAATTCAATACTCACTAGTTCAATTGGATATTTTACAGTTAAATTCACACTTAATGATGACTGATAGAACGTTGAATCCCCTTGAAATTCTATGATGATCTCATGGTTATCTACGATTATATCGCTTGTTAAGGTGATTACTGCATAACCTGAAGAGTTAGTAGAAACTGTTGCAAAATAATTGCCATCTATCGTGATAATCAGATTAGCTTGAATTGGGTTAGACAGTGTGTCAGTTAGTAGGACAATGAAAGAAGATTCTTCACCATACTCGTGATAAACATCTACATTTCCACTTAGTTGTGTGGGGGTTTTAGAGATATTCACTTCTAAAGTTTTTTCTGAACCAAGATTATTCCTATTGCCATCGAATTTAACTAAAATATTGTATAGCCCAGGAGCTAACCCAAGACTAGTTAAGAATTCTCCAAGAGCATCTATGCTTAAGGATTTGAGATATGTCCCATTAATGTAAATATGTATTTGTTCTCCAGATAAAGAAAGGATGCTGTTAAGAACTCCTCCTAACATTGGTTGATAGTTATCGTAATAGAAGCTTAGCTCAATGCTAGTTTCAGCTTTTGCTACATATACCAGCTGGTTGAAGCTTACTGCTGAATATAGTACGTCTCCGCTAAAATCTAATTCCATATTGTATAAACCTGCTTCGAGCAGGATGTCGAGAGTTATCAACACATAACCAGTTGCATTAGTCAAACCGAAATATTGTACTCCATCAATTGTCAACATGATCAGTTTTCCTTCTAATGGAGCTCCTTCTGAGGTGAGATGTATTTCTGCTGTTGTCGAAGTAATTGCATAGATTCCTTCAGTAATCAAAACAGAAATCTCCGTCTGAGCTTTAGATTGTTCAAGCACAATAAGTTGAGAAGAACCTTCAAAGATTGAAGTTCCTTCAAACATTATCACTATTTCATAAACACCTGGTGCAACACCTGTAACTTCTAATAATGTGTGACCAGAACTGTCTGTTATATTTTGACCAACATATGATCCATTTAGATAAAACCAAACTATCGCTCCTTCTATTGGTTGATTAGCTGAATCTTCTAGATAAGCTTGCATGGTTAAGGTAGTGTCTACCCAATTGATAGTTCCTTGAACGCTAGTGTCAATTTTCCAGATATAAACTGTTTTTGATGTACTTGAAGATAAATAATCTTGATTACCCTCAAATGAAATTTCGATAATATGCGTTCCAGGTTGTAATGATACAATAAACAAATAGTAACCAGTTACTTCTGAAGTAACAATTTGATAAACAGAACCATTTATTCGTAAAATTACATCTAATCCTTCGATTGGTTGCATAAAGAGATCTTGAATGTACCCTGAAATCTGATAATTAGGTGTATAGTCTTGACTTGAAGCATTGAGCAAAATATCTGTTGGCATCTTGTTTATTTGTAATGTAATAGAAAGTGATGATGCTAAGAAATAGCTATTCCCTTCAAAAGTAATTATGAGTGAATAAATACCAGGTTGGATTGAAGGAATTACCCAAACTCCCCATCCCGAAGAATTAGTGATAATTTGATCAGTTAAAACACCAGAGATGTTCAAAGTTAAGTATTCTGAAGATAATGCTCCTAAAGAAGAAAAGAGGTAAATTTGCACTTCAGCTGATTCATTATAATAGATGAAGACATCATCACTAGAAATGTAACTCTCTGTTTTAGTGATAATCAAACTAGTATCATCTGAGCTATCTAGATACATACCAAATTGGTCTATCACAGCTGTTAAAGTGTAAGTCTGAGGAACAAAATCAACCAACCATACTAGACTTGCTATTCCAGATGAATTAGAAGTAGCTGATCCGATAAAGATTCCATCCAAATAAAATGAAACCTCTACCTCAAGAGGGTTACTGTATTCATCTTGAACATAAACTAAAACTTCCAGATATTCACTAAATTCTACCGTACCGGAAGTAACAATATTTGTTGCAGTAAAGAAGCCTATTTTGAGGTTGCTAACACTAGTTGCGCTAGACCAATCAATGGAAGACTGCACTTCCGCTTTCCACAACCATTCACCTAGAGGAAAGGACATTGAAGGTGAGAGTATTGCATAACCTGAACTATTAGTGACTGCTGTATTAATGAAAATCCATGATTGACCGTCATACCATGAAAAAACAACTGTTAACCCTTCTGGATATGTTCCATAGATAGATTCAACATGTACAACAAAAGTTACTGACTGAGAGGTTTCTTGATGGATATCAGCTGTTGTAATGATTAGGTCACAAGAAGCACAAACGAGATTTATGCTAGCATTAGAACTGATGTAATTAGTTGAAGAATCAAACAGAAAATCAACAGCAATGTTTCCACCTGAAGGGACAAAATACTCTAGAACAAAATATCCATTCATGTCTGTGACGACGATATATTGTTGTCCAAGAATAGTTATAGTTAAAGTTTCATTTGCAATTCCATTACTCCCAGAAACTAACTGTCCTGTAATGCTGATAGTTTCTTGATTAACACAATTAATATCTACGAGTTGCACAAAAGAACTACTAGCAGGAATGCAGGTAACATAGGTTATGTGGGGAACAGCTGCAAGGTAATATACTATTCCATCTTCTGAAAAATCTTCTGTGGTTATCATGATGTTTAGTTCTTCACCTGCTTCTAAATTCAGAATTATGGTGCAAGAAGCATAGCCTGTTTCATCTGTAGTTAAGTAAATATGATCAAACCAGAAATCAAAATAATTGGGAAGTGAGATGAAGATCCTGACTGTAATGTTTTCTAGAGGTTGACCTAAATGATCTGTCACATAAACCTCTATTTCAAAGTTTGAATTGTATTCATAGTTTTCATTATATTGTAAATTAACAGAAATATTTGCTTGGTCTTCTATAACTGAAAGAGAGATTGCTTGTTCGAAATTGTAATAGTTAATAGAACTTACGCGAACATACAAAACATATTCTCCTGGATCAAAAAACTCACTGGCAAAGTAGTGATTTCCATACCCGTATTGATCTGTAGAGAATATCCCTAGTGAAGTGTTTATTCCTGTTCTCTCACTATAAATTAGTAGTTCATAGTTGATGTTTGGAAGGTAATCATCTTCACCATCTAAAAACCCTAAAGAAACATTCAGTGGGTCGTTCCAATAATTGTTTAAGGAAGTTGTAGTCTCCAAAGTAATATTATTTGGAGCAATACTAATGTCTCCGTAAATTGTGGAGGAGTAATCATAAAGATCTGAATCTAAACTAACTGAAATCCAGAAAGAATTAGGATAATACCCAGCGTTCCAATCGATGAACCCTGTGGAAGTTGTTGCTGTTCCTGTTGCATCTGTCATAACAAAAATGGGGTCTAATGACCCACTCATATAGAAAACAACCATCACTGCAACGAGAGGAGAGTTGTCATTGTCCAATAGTTGAGCTGATAATTCATATGTTGCAAGATTAGCAGAATTGATTTTGTTTCCGTAGATAGTATTTACCTCTGGAACAGAGATAACAACAGTTTCCTTTTCACGTATAGTTTCAGCGTAAGAAGTTAATAAGTTGTTAACAGCCTTGAAATAAACAGTTCCTGAAGCTTCAGTGATAAGATATTCTACCGTAGCAAAACCGTCGGAATTTGTGAGCGCGTCATCGACCAACAACCAAGTTGAATTATTCTCTGAAGCATAGAACGAAACATTTTCATTTTCAAGAGATTGGTGATAGAGATTTTCTACTTTAGCTACCAAATCAATAGAATCAGAGTACTCAGCTGTAGGAGGACAAGTCAATACTAAGAATTCAGGGATAATTGAATCAATGATGTCCAAATCCCAATAATCTGAAGAGGAATCATAAGTGTTGGATGAATCAAAGTAAGAGGAAGATATCCTGTGTAATCTATCAACAGAACTAGATGAATCGTAAAGTAAGAAAGATTCTCCACTAGAATCAACAGCTGATGTTTGGGTTTGTGAACCTTGATACACTGCAAATTGAATATCAACAGCTGATTGCTCAGACCATAAACCACTATTGTACAAATAAACACTATTTGTATCAACTCCTGAGGCATCATCTGAATATTGGAGATTGAAATCTCCTGTGGATGAAAGAATAGCATAGTAAGTGTTCCCTGCAATCAAACTAGTATTAACTTCAGTAGATAGAGGATGATCTCTGTAAATAAACATCAAAGGTGATGAAGGATTGTTTTTGTGAAAATTGTATGTATGAACTGATATCTCAGATTTCATCAGATAATTGGTTTGATAATCAGTAAGGTTTTCTGCTAAATAGAAATCAAGTTGGCTAGAAGACATGGAAGCTAGAACCTGAGATATATTAAATGAAAAAGCCATGTAATCAATGCTGACAGGTAGAGTAAAAGCAACAGCAATTTTTGTATCAGAAAATGTTCCAGTTGAAGGTTGATTATCATCAAGGGTTGTTACTAAATCGTACCAATGATGGTCTCCTCGATCAACAGGAAAACGACCAATTAACTCAAATTCAGTTCCAGCTGTAAGTTGAACTGCATCTCCTTTTTGAACAAGAGATGAGTTGCCTATTAATGAGCTATAACTCATGTAAGTAGCTGGAATAAGAAGATGTAATGGATTAGGTGAAGAACTGTCACTTTGTTCTTGGTTATTTGATGAAGGAATTATCTGAATGGATTGGGAGATGATTTCTATGTCCAAATCATCGAGAGAAATAGTGTACACTGGTTCAGTAACATTATTACTCTCTGGGATTATTCCTTCAATTATTGAGTGACCAATAGGTAAGGGAAGTATTAGAACAAAGAATAGGATGAAACTGATTTTACGCATAATTACTCCTCTCCCTATAATTTAACAAATTCCGTTTGAACATCTTCTTCATCTTCTTCGACTGGTGTCTCTATACCAGATTCTAATTCCAGAGCTAATTTTCTGTGATTAGCTTCTTCTTCAACATCAGTAATGCCAAAAGCCCCAAGAGAGAAATGACACTCATTTTGAGGTAACCAGCCGCAATCAGTGATTAACGCACGTCTAGCATGTGGGGCATCATATTGATTGCGAATCTTACTAGTTGCTCTTCTTAACCATAATCGTATATCACTTGCATGCCCTAAAACAAAGCCTCCGACCGGCTGGACCTTATCCATCGCTGTCGCGAAAGGATCTGGGTTGGCCATAACTTGGTTGGTGTAAACGACGGCTAAATCGTAAGCTTCTGCTATTCTCATAAGAGAATGCAAGAATTTGTTCAGGTGCTTTTGTCTGCTAGCTAATTCTCCTAAACCTCCATATTCACTTCTAAATGGATCCATCAAACTGTCAACTATTAGTAATTTGACTTTGTTCTTAGGGATGATTTTTCCTGCTTCTTTGACTGCTTGTTCAATTTGTGCTAAAGTTCTAGTCGCTGCTACCATGAAACGATTTGTGTTCAGTGTTCCTTTTGGAATATTGTAAGTATATTCATAATAAGAGAGAACCTGCTTAAGTCTCTGGCTAGAGAAGCTACCTTCTGTGTCGAGCCATATCACGCCAGAATCTAATCCTCCAAAATCTTCAGGGAGTAAAGTATTTGCAGCTAAGGAATAGCACATTTGGGTCTTACCACTTTGAGGTGCACCATACAATTCTACAAAACACCCTGTAGGTACTCCACCTTGTAGTAAAGTATCGAGAGCCTTAGATCCTGTTTTTATTTTTTCTCTAACTGTTTCCAGTTCTTCTCTTTCTTCTAAGGATAGGAAAATACTACTTTCAGATTTTGCTTCAAATTGATCACGAAGAAGGCTAGCTGTAGCTTCACTAATTCCTGGAAGGTTTTCTAGTTCTTTTTGTGTAAGAGCTTTGATACCTCTAGGATCAATTATTCCCTCAGTTGAAAGAACCTTTACTACTCTCTTTTTCATAGTATCAGAGAGTCCTTTGATTCCAGAAAGAAAAGCTAGTAGAGGGTCATCTGAAGATTTAACAGATTTCTTCCGAGTAACTACTTTCTCTTCTTCTATATTTTCATCTTGTAATTGAGCCATGTCTTTCAATAGTATAATCTTTAATTTCATTTATAAACTCGAGAAACTAAACTCGAAACTAATTAGAAAAAAGAGATTTTAGATGCTAGATTCAACCTTTTTATTAGGTAGCAACTTGATTCTTTCTACCTTCTAGATAATTGAACATCTCAATCTCAATCAAACCTTTACTTTTGTCAATCCATTCTGAAATATCTTCTGCTGCTTTTTGTTTTCCGATAAAGAAATTCAATGACTGAAACATTTTCATAAACCTGAAAATTGATTCCCTCCATTGGCTGATGAAACTGTCACTTATGTTGTATTTTACGCACATATCTATTAGTTCTTTACCATTTACTATGTCTTGTGCGAGTTTTATAGCCTGTAATGATGATAATTCATTCGCTCTTATTTCTTGTTTTATCTTCTTATCTCTGATTATAAATTGCTGAAGATATTGTGTGATTGTTATCTCTTTGTTTGAACTACAAAATTCCAAATAATCTAGAAAATCGTAAGGATGGATAAAATATCTGGAAGCTAATTGTCCCATATAAGTGAGATTTACTCTTTCCCCAGATGATCTTACTATGAACCCTTCTTTTGTGAGAAAATCCATTATACCGTAGGTGTTTAACCATCGTTCTTGTGCTTCAGGATATTGTTCTAAGAGAAATCTTTGGTGCTTACAAATATAATTAGAATGTTTGTTTTGACATGTACAACTTCTTCTAGAAGGCGATAAATAGATCTGATACAATTTTGACATCTCCTTTATATTTGCAACTACAGCTGCTTGATTTATCCCTTCTATTGACTGTATGACCATTTTCCTTTCTTTTACACCTCTAGTCTTATCAAATCTCCTGTAAAATTCTAAGATTTCTTTTGTGTCAAGCTTAGAATCAGCTGATGAGAACAAAGCGTTCAGTATTTCGAAGTCAACAACGTGTCTCATTAGATTTGTTCGTTTCTGGTAGAACCATAATGAATCATCTAAGTAATCTAATAATTCGACAATTTGACTTGAAAAAGGTTCTTCGGTAAATTTCATACTTTCTAGATAATATTTTAAGAGAAAATCGTAATCTCCCATCTTGCTCTCAATTGATTGGAAAATAGGTTTAGCTTCCTCTTTATCGTCAGTATTAAACAGCTGTTTTTCGGTTTTTGCTCGTAATCTTTCGTTTGGTACCAAAACCACTCCTCTACCCTTTTTTCTATAACCTAACCTTCCCGCTCTCCCTAATGTCTGAAAAACGAGATTGTTTTCTGTTTTTATCCTATTATTTTTTATTGTATATATGGATAAATCTGTTGGTAAATTGATTCCAGCTGCAAGTGTAGAAGTCGAGACTAATACATCTATCTCTCCGCTTCTATACAATTCTTCAATTAAAATTCTAACTATGTCATTTAATCCTGCATGATGATACGCTACTCTATGTTGAATAACTTTTTTCAGAAGAGGAGGAAAGTAAGCTGCTTGAATGGTCTTGATAATATTGACATCTTCTATGTTTTCAGTTGCAAAGGAAAGAATTTGTTCAAGATCTATGTCACTTTGTTTTTCCCTTTTCTCTGCAATTTTCTCTGAGAGTTTTTCAGCTATACTTCTTGATTGACTGAAAATTAACATTTGTTCAGAAGTTTCCTTGATTTTATTAACGTATTTTAGTGTGTCAGAAGATACTTCAACAGAATAATCTAAAGGAATAGGACGTTTTACTTCAATTATCGGTGTCACATTTAACCAATCAGCTATCTCAATCGGGTTGGAAATAGAGGAAGATAAAAGAATCAATTGTGCTTTGTTATTTGATCTCTTCCATTGCATAATTATCTCTTCTATAACGACTCCTCGATCCGTTCCAAGAAAATGGAATTCGTCGATTATCAATAATTTTAGGTATTTAGTCAATATGGGATGATATTTCATTAAAGCTAGAACTTTCTCATATGTCCCAACAATGATGTTTGCCTCTGCTATCTCCTCTTCTTTAACCTCTACTCCTCCTACTGCAAGAAGTACTTTTATCCCTTGATGCTCTACCATTGTTAGAAAACTATTGTACTCTTGTACTGCCAAAGCTTTGTAAGGCAAGATAAAAGCAACTTTCATCCTTCTAGGGGATTTTAGAAACTTACCATAATTTGTTCGAAAGTACTCTAAAACAAAACCTTCTGTGACATAGGTTTTACCTGTTGAACTAGGCGCGATAACTAATACGTCTTTGCGTGCTCTAAAAGCTTCTACGCATCTGTTCTGAAAGTCTGTCAATTCAAGTGGCGTTTGCATTTTCCTACCCCCTCTTCATTTTCTTCTTAATACTTTCAATCAGTTGACCAACTAATCCTCCCTTACTCTTATCCATATCGAAGCAAAATGCAGCATTTTCCTCTTGAATACTTTCGATAATCTCTCTCCTTTTTATGGCTACATAAGGTGCAGCATAGTTTCCTTTCTTATTTAGGACAGAATGTTCCCATAGTAATTGTTGTGATTTTTCAAAAGGTTCTGGTAATCCAGCTGCTTTGAAGAAAGTATTAATCTGCTCTAGATACTCTTCAGAATCTATTTTAGGGAAAAATGATGTCTTAATCTGTAGTAAAGAAGAGAGAGCTTTTTTTATCACTTGAGAGAATTCTTCTTGTGACAAATCATCTGATAAATCCAAACTTTTTATTATGTCATCAGGAATTTCGGAATCAAGTAAACCCATCAACTTCTTATTTTCTCTCCTAAGAGAAGATAATTCTGGGATTTCTGTTAGAAAGATATCTCTATCAAACTCCTTCCATTTCTCTGTCCCCAATTCTTTTTCTATTACCTTTTCAATAAATTCCTCATCTTGGATATTTTTTGATTTATCTCCATAGGTTGTTTTAATTTGAATCGCATCTATGAGTGAAAGTGCTTTGTGAAAAATCTTATCGAGAACTTTCTGTGGAATCCCATCCATTGATACTTCCTCTTTTAGGAGGTTATCCAACGAACCTAGAAAGATTTCTAGTTTTTGAGTTTCTTCTGATATATCTTCTTTGAATAGAGGAGGTATTTGAATAAGTAAGGAATTCAAAGTATCCATTTTTGTATATTTATTATCTTCAGAATCCCTGGTAACTCTTACAACCTTCCTTATATTCTGAAGTTTTTTGATTAGAAGTGATTGCTCTTTTGATGGTTCATTTCTTATTTCTACATTTGAATCTTCAATATAATTTTCTAAGTCTTCTAGAACATCTTCGGTTGTTACTGTTTCCTCTTCTTCAGGAGTTTCTTCTTCTAACTTCTTGTTCCTTTCAACGACTAGATGACTGAATTTCAACTTCTTGAGAAACTTTTCTCCTCTAGGAGTTATTTTTGTCCAATATTCACCTTTTCTACCCCGTTTATCTACAGTTTCGTAAAAGATGTAACCAAAGATCTCTAAAAGCGAAACCGCTTCTCTCACTTTATTCTCCGGCCAATTAGGGAATAATTTTGCTAAAGATTCTGTATTAATTCCTCTGTTGGCTTTTGAGGATAGTTTATCTAACACTTCTAACATTACTGGGTGGAACTTGGAGAAGTCTTCAGCGTTGATTGATAAAGCGCTGTCATCCATTTTTCCATGAGTATCGTCTTCAGATTTTCTGCGTTTTACCATTTGTGAATTGTGTCTTTCAATATCCTCTTCAAAGAAACGCAGGATTAGTGGTTTTTCCATCAAATCTTCCCTGACTAAAAGGAAATTATTGCGAGGAAGTCTACGGACGAATTCTTGTTGATTCTTGTCCAAGCTATGAGATTCGGAGATTAATCGAACACATTTAGATGACTTCAGATTACCAATAACTCGATTATATGTTGAATCAAAAATAGATATAGCTAGTTGTGATGGATAAGGGGTGGAGAAAATAATCTTGAAAGGACTGTTTTCAAGTTTACTGAGAATATGTAATAACACTGTTCTTTCTATATCCCTTGCGAAGAACAATTCAGCATCATCAATATAGATTATTATTTCTTCAGGTTCTTTTTCCAATTGCTCATAAATAGTTAATTGTAAAAGAAAAGAGTACAAGAAGAGTTTTTGAACTTTGTATCCAAGTGAGCTAAAGTCAATTATTTTGCTGCTTTTGAAAATTTCTTCTAGTCCTACTTTCTCTCCAATCCTAGTGTTTTCTCCTATACTTGGGTCTCTAATATCATTGATTATGGTCCGTATGTTGGAAAGTTGAAAATCTGTTATTACTAAACCACCAGGTTCAATTGTTAACATGCTGTATAAATCACTCAAAGAAACTGGCGTATCATGTTTAGCAAACAAAACTTCATCTTGTTCTTCCTGATATTCATTAACATAAAAATCAATCAAATCTCGTAGCAATATTGCCGCATCTGATCTTACATCTGTGATAGATTGAACTATCTCTATGAAATTACCTAGATATTGCGATGATAACTGTTCTGAAACATAATTGTCTCTTGTAACAGGTGTTAAAACGTTAAAGAAGAAATTCTCTCCAAGAGTTAGTTTTTCGAAATCAGAGTGTATTCTATCTTCAAATTCTAAATTTGCTCTAGGATCAAGAATGATGAATTTTTTGTTTTGTTCTAATAATCTGTTAGAAATTATTTCTCGAGTTTTCTTGTCACCTGCAAGTAATATTGGATATGAGAAATCTTCTGGAAAACTGATAGCTTTTCCGTTTTCAGATAAACCGAAACTTAAACCATCATGAGAAGTTATTCCTGTGGGAAAAGTAAAGACACTTTGAGGACGTAGATCTACAGCAGGACCTGGCAAAAATGATTTAACAAAATCTTCATTTTTCTCGATAATGGTGTAATTTTTTGTTAACTCACTGAAGGTGTTTTTTCCTACATCGAGGAAATTTCCGTGGTCAAGAGACCCATTTAGAACAAGCTCTTTGAGCGTATCGCCTACCAACCTGCCAAGTTTACCCGTACTCTCAAGTTTTTGCTTTAACTCATTTCGAAGTAAGGCTGCAAAATCTTCAGCTAACTCATCAATTGTGTGAAAGGTTTTAGATAGCTCATATTTCTTCCAAACCTTTACTATGTGAAAAGACAAAGTTACATTCATATCACTTTGTTCATCTTGGAATAAATCATCAATGAGCGATTCTGGATTCTTTGACCCTTTCGCTTTTTCCTTTTTGGTGTTTTTCTTTTTCACATTACCTGGAATGAATTTCCTTAGAAGAGAAGTGTTAAGCATCTTAACTTGATTCAACACTTCTAAGAGTGGTAGTTTCGTTTCTTCAGGTTGATTGTAAGAAGAATATCTTGACTTGTATTTATTGTCAGTTTTTGGGATTTCTTTATGTGGTTTGATAATAAATGCAGCATAGAGAATAACTTCATCTTCATCTCTTATGAAGTAGATAGCTTTCTTAGAACCTAAAAATTTGTGTTTCTTCCTTTTGGTAGCTAATCTTAACAATTTTTCTTCCTCTCCTTCTCGATCTTTTTGAAAAGCCTAGATTTAACGTAAGCTTCCACAGCAGGATAAATCTTCCTTGAAGTTGCTCCAAGGGATGTAGAGATGTTCCTTTCTTCATTCATCTCAATTATCCCTATCCCCTCCTTTTTGCTCCAATCTACTTGTTCATCTCTAAATGATGAATTGTCTTCAGGACACAAAACATACAATTCATTGCAAAAAGGCAAATAAATCTGAGGGTGAGGGAGATAAAGACCATTCTCAGCTTCAACGAAAATAATTTTATCATTATGAGGATCATATGCTGCAAGGTCAATACGAATAGAATCTCTCCCTTCCAGATAATTATCATAGTAAATATTGTCAATAATGGGGACTACAAGCTCTTTAACAACTTGTAGACCAACTTCCTCCCATTTAATAGCTAGCTCTCTAACGAGAACTGATTCAGTTATTGTAAGCATGTCTTTCAACTATATATCAGAGAATTGATTTAAAAAGGGGGAGAAAATTTAGAAGATTAAACTCAATTTCTTTGTTCATTTTTCACTTTGTTATGTTTATTTTTCCCTTTCTCTCTCCTTTCTCATTATTCAATAAATTTATTTTAATTTCGTGTTTACTATATTATACATGAAAACAATTACCCTTTCTGATGAAATTTATGAAAAATTGGTCAGTATAAAAGGAAACAGAAGTTTTAGTCAACTCATAGATTATTTGATTATTCAAATGTTGATAAACGAATAGATTTCCTTATTGGTGCAGCTGAAAAAACTGGGTATGAAGAGGAGCTAGAAGAGATTTCAAAGAAAATTAGAATTGATTTTAAGGTGTGTTCGTGACAACTGAATTAGAAAATACTCCTCAAGAAGATTCTCCTGGTAAAGTGTTACACCAGATTACCTACAAAATAATTTTAAACATGCAATTTAACATTAAGTACAGAAAATGATAAAACATATTTCTATCAAAAATTTTAAATCTATCAAAAATGTTGATTTGGATTGTTCAAGAATAAATATTTTTATTGGTAAAGCTAATACAGGAAAATCCAATATTTTAGAAGCTCTAGGACTGTTTTCTTCCATTAGATTTAATCGTTATACATCTGACAAACAACATATAAGCAAGGATATTGTGCGATATGAACATTTCATGAATTTCTTTTATGATAACAATACAAATAACATTGCAGCTATTACTGTCGATAATTCACAAATTCTTATTTCCTCAGAGCGGGATAAATATCATTTCAAATTAGAACGCATTGATCTGATTGATAAAAGAAAGGAAAAAGCAATAATAATATCCTATGTTGATCAAAGGAGTCCTAGTGATTTTCAAGGTACGATGGAGGGATTTGATGATTTGTATCCTGTGATTAAATTTTATAGGTACAAACAGCTTACTGATTTCAAAGCACATGAAACAAAATACTTACTTCCCCCCCTAGGAAATAATTTAGTAAATTTATTGCGAGTGAACAAGAAAATCAGAACTGCTCTTTCTGATATCTTAAATCCCTTTGGTTTCAAAATTTATGTACGTCCTGCTGATAAAAAAATTGAAATTGTAAAACTTGATGCGGATTTATTCGTTGGTTTTTCATTGAATCTCACTGCAGAAACAATTCAAAGATTATTCATTCTTATACCCGCCATTTTATCAAACAAAGAATCAATCCTTGTTTTTGAAGAACCTGAAACGCATCTATTTCCTTTCTATACTAAATATATTGCAGAAAATATTGCGATAGATAAGTTCAGCAACCAATATTTCCTTTCTACTCATAATCCTTATTTGCTAACATCACTTGTAGAAAAGACTCCAAGGCAAGATTTACGTGTTTTTCTCACCTACTACGAAGATTATGAAACCAAAGTTCATTGTATGACAGAAAAACAGATGGAAGAAGTTTTAGATTGGGATAACATATTCTTCAACCTTAAAAAGTATATAGGGAATGAAAATGATTCTATTTGAATGTTATTCTAAACTAAATGCGCGTGTTAACTCCACCCACATTGGTGACAGTTAAATAAGAGGGGTTACCGTGGGTAAATGAGTTAAATGAACCCGAACAGTAACCCGACACTTATAAGGAAACGCGTAGTTAAAAAGGCTTTGAAAAGAACACCTATCACCCACCTTGCTCGACGGTACATGGTCTCAAGAAAATTCATCTACACCTGGTTAAGACGTTATCGTGAGAACCCCAAGGGAAAATGGTGGGAAGAACGCTCTCGACGACCAAGAAGCATAAGGAGGAAGGTCACTCCCCAGATAAGGGAGAAGATCATCAAGCTCAGGAGAGCCTACGGCTTGAACATCATGCAGACCGAGCAGTGGTTCAAGAGGAAAGGGTTAGTGCTCTCCCACACAACCATCTGGAAGACTCTCCAACAAGAAGGAGAACAGCCTTGGAGAAAGAAACCGTACAAGAAGAAGGCGAGAAAGAGATTCGAACGACCCAAACCCAATGAACTCTGGCAACTGGATATCAAAGGTCCCTTCTGGGTAGAAGAGCAAGGACAACACCTCTACCTCTTGACGGTGATTGATGACCACTCCCGCTTCCTGCTGGAGAGTAGACTCTACACCCATCCTATCAGTCAGCAAGAGATCTTGACGAGGTTACAGCACTGCTTCCAGCTTTATAGTCGTCCCAAGCAGGTTCTAACAGACAATGGTGCACAGTTCCACGCTATGCGAGGGGGGACAAGTACCTTCACTCGAGTGCTCGCTCAGGAAGGAATAAAGCATATCCGCAGCCGTTTCTTCCACCCTGAGACTTGTGGGAAGGTCGAGCGTCAGCATGGGACAACTGTCAGAGAGCTGAAGAGATTAAGGTTACGGTATTGTAACGCTGACCTCAGGCGCTATAAGGACTATTACAACTTCTTCCGTCCTCATCAAGGAATCAACCTCCAAACTCCAGGTGAAAGATTTATGAACCAACCTCCCAAAGATATCCTGCCCAAAAGTGTAACCGATCTTAGTTGAGTTAACAATTAATTT
>JABCTC010000055.1 GCA_018238545.1 Candidatus Heimdallarchaeota archaeon | reverse complement strand
CGCTATGCATAATCTTATTGGTCTTTTTACAGGCTATAGTTTCGCAAAATGGTTAGGCTATCAACCTCGCGAATGCCGAACGATGGCCATCGAAGTTGGCATGCAGAACTCAGGACTGGCCGTGGCGCTAGCAATAAAACATTTTTCTGCAGCTGCAGCACTTCCAGGTGCCATTTTCAGCATTTGGCATAATTTAAGTGGATCCACATTAGCCTTTTTCTGGTCAAAACGACCAAACCCCAACGAATAAGACACATTCTAGACCAAGGTCACTTGACTTTAGCACACAACTCTCGTAAGTTAGTAAACGTTTACTTATTTAAATAAACGATGTACTTTTATAATTACAAATTAACAATGAGGAGTTTATTATGGACTTTGATTCAGAATTAGATGCAAGCGGCCTAAACTGCCCACTACCTATCTTACGCGCTAAAAAAGCAATCTCAGCTTTAGACGCAGGTCAAACGCTTAAAATTATCGCTACCGACCCAGGTTCTGTAAAAGACTTCGAAGCTTTTTGCAAACAAACCGGTAACGAGCTAGTTTCAAGCGGCGAAGAAGACGGCAAATTTGTATTTGCTATCTAAAAAGCAGCATAAGCTTGCCTCACAAGTCCATTAGGACAAGTCACCGTGAGCCAGCGACTATCAGGCCCTGAACGAAGAGAGTCCATACTCTCTGCCGCTCAGGGCCTTTTTGCTAATAAGGGACTACATGGCGTTTCAGTCGATGAGATTGCCCGCGCCGTCAATGTTAGTCCCGCCATTCTTTACCGGCACTTCAATTCAAAGCAGGCGCTTTACAATGCCGTGCTGGAAAAATTTTCCTGCCAACGCCAAAGCTATGTCGATACCATCGTTAATCATGGTACACGCTTCGAAGACGCTCTCGCCGGAATGACTCAGGTCTTCATTGAAAACGTGGCGAAAAACCCCGACATATTAAAAATAGAACTGCACAGCCTGCTCGAAGGCAACCCGGCAACACTGGCATTTTTTCAAAATCGCTGGAAGAGTTTCACCGATTACATCGAATTCGGCTTAAATGAATATCTGCCCTATGATGTCCCCAACCGTGAAAAAACCATCTTAACTGCCGGCCTGATGTTTCAGGGCATGGTGCGGGAAGTACTGATACAGAAGTGTCTGCAACCTCAGGACAGGCTGATTGATCTTAGTCTTTATGAGCTTAGCAATGAGCTTGTTGCTCTTTTTCTGCGATCTATTGGTATTAATAAAACGCACTTATCGCGTAAGGCTACTATTTCTGGTTAGTTTTACAACAAATTAATAACTGGCTCAGTAATATTCTTCTTATTAACAATCCTAGAAAAAGTGAAAAAAATGATTGATGATTTTGTAGATGTAAACGGGGTTAATATACATTATCACGAATATCCTTATGATGGAGAAACTATTATTTTCCTTCATTTCGGTTTTTCATCTTTAGCAATGTGGAATGGCGTCGTTCCTTTTTTTGAAGGCAAGTATAGGTTGATACTTCCAGATTATCGAGGACATGGTTTATCTGATAAACCTAAGAGCAGTTATCATATTGATGAAATGGCTGATGACATTATAGTATTGATGGAAAAACTCAATGTAGAAAAAGCCCATTTTGTTGGAAGTTCTCTTGGTGCAGAATTATCTGTAAGTATTGCTGCTAGATATCCTCAGAAGGCTCTTTCATTAGTCATAGAGGGTAGCGCAATGAATAATGTTTATGGTCCTTATGGGTTGAGTAATCCATCCGAGGAAGAAAAAGAGAAAGAACAAGAAGTAATGATGAAACGTGTTCGAGCATCAGAAGTATTTTATGATTCTCCTGAAGAAATGATGAAGATTCTTAGAGAAAATTATGAACCAAAAGGGTTCTGGAATGATCATATTAAAATCATAACTGAATATGAGATATACGAAACTCCTGAAGGTAAATATTCAGGAACAGTTCCACTCTGGGTGAGTGAGAGCTATATGAAATTGTATACAAAATTCAAGTTTGAGGAGTATTATAAAGAAATTAAAACACCTGTTCTTTTCATGCCAGGAGAAAGGGAGTGGGAGAATGATCGGCTTCAGAATGCATTAAACCATTTTCGTAGTTATTTGTCTGATAGTAAAATAGTTCATGTTAAAGGAGGTATGCATGCTTATGTTTGGTTATTCTTTCCTGAGGAATGCAGCAAATATGTGTTACACTTTCTACAACAAATAAAAGATACATAATTCGCAATGTATCTTCTTATATTTACAAAAGAAGAACTTATCAACTCATTCACGTGGCATTATCTTAATGTCAGAATCTACAAAAGGCAAAGGGTTTACCCAAGAGTTCATTCAAAAGATAGATGATTTTCTTAGTGGTGCAGACAAACTTGCTATCCTTGGAATCGGTAATGAAGATAATGGAGACGATGCAGTAGGACTATATGTTTTAATGAGTCTTCAACTAGCAAACGTACCTGATTGGGTAACAAATTTTTATTGTGAACGAGTGCCTGAACATTTTCTTGGAAAGATAGCCAAACTAAGTCCTAACAGGATATTGTTATTAGATGCCGCAGATATGAAAGAGATACCGGGGGCTATAGCAATCTTTTCAAAAGAACTTGTATCGAAAGGTTTCCAATTGTCAACCCATACACTCTCTGTAACAATGTTAGAAGAATTTCTTAAACCTGACATACCAGATCTTGTAACTCTTTACGTGGGAATCCAACCAAAAAGCATGGTTTTTCAAACACCTTTATCAGATGAGTGTACTAAGGCAGCAGATGAATTTGCAGATTTTCTTGTTGAAAGAATTGATTTAGCAGACAAAGCTCGAAACAATAATTGAAGCTGCACTTAATAATTTGTTTACCTGAACTTCAAGTAAAGGATGTAACGATCTGAATATTTGTCCAAGAGAAGAAGTTATTTATTAATATAGATTTTTCGTCAAGTACAAGGAGCTAGAGGAACATTGTCAGGACCGACACAGAAGTATAGAGATAAAGATGTAGTAAATATACTGACTAAGAAAATTAGAACTTTAGCAGAGAGATCTAGCGAAACAGTTAGAATTATGCATGTTTGTGGAACACATGAGCATGATTTAGTTAAAGCAGGATTAAGGTCGTTATTACCTAAGAACATAGACCTAATTGCTGGCCCTGGTTGCCCTGTCTGTGTCTGTTCTGCTCAAGATATTGATGAAGTTCTTTGGATAGCTGATAACCATAACGTTACTATCACTACTTTTGGTGATATGATGCGAGTTCCCTCTTCTACTGAATCTTTGTATCAAGCACAAGGAAGAGGTGTCAATATTCAAATTGTTTATGGTGTTAGTGATGCTATAAAACTTGCAGAAAAGAATCCTGAAACAGAATTTGTTTTTTTCAGTGTTGGTTTTGAAACTACTTCTTGTGTTACAGCTGCTGAAGTTGTAAGAACTAAATTGCCTAATTTCAGCATTTATTCTTCACACAAAGTTGTTCCTCCTGCAATGGAACTATTATTACAAAGAGATGATTTAGAGTTTGATGGATTCTTAGCCCCTGGACATGTATCTACAATCATAGGTGCAAAACCCTATGAGTTCATTCCAGAAAAATATAATTTTCCTGTTTCCATAGCTGGTTTTGAACCTGTGGATATCTTGCTTGGGATTCATGCCGTTCTTAAACAAATCATAGAAGGTACAGCTCGTGTGGACAATGTGTATAAGAGATACGTTAAGCAAGAAGGTAACTCTGCAGCTCTACGAATTGTTGACGATGCCTTCGTCTTATCCGATGCTCGATGGAGAGGATTGGGCATTTGGCCGGGAACAGGTCACGAGATAAACGATAAATATGCACATATAGATGCCAAAAAGAAATTCGACATCCCTAATCTACCAACTGAAGATCTACGTGATGGTTGTATTTGTGATGAAATCCTAATAGGAAAATCCAAACCCCAAAAATGTAAACTCTTTAACAAATCTTGTAGACCAGATTACCCCATTGGAGCTTGTATGGTAAGTCACGAAGGTACTTGCAATGTCGCAGCAACCTACGAAGAGATAATTTGGGAAGAATAAATTGTTAGATAAAAAGAGTTAATTAGTTAAAAATAAAGTGAGATTTGAGAGCTATGTGTCTTGCAATACCTGCTTTAGTTTGTGAGCTTGTTAATGAAAAAAGAGTGATTGTTGATATTACAGGAGTAAGAAGAGAAGCGGATACATCTCTTTTGGAAGAATCACTAGAGGTTGGAGATTATGTTCTTGTACATACTGGTTTTATCATTTCCAAATTAGATCCCGAGCAAGCAAAAGAAGATTTGAAACTTTGGGATGAGATACTAAGCAATCAGTAAAGATTTTCATTTCTTTCTTTTCAAAAACTTCCGATAAGTTAAATAGATTCACAGCTATTATTTATATCATATGAGTTTCAAAGAAAAAGACGCGAATGCTCAAATTTTGAGAAACTTTGTAGATTTTTCCACTAAGTCCAATCAGTATTTTACAACTCATTTGTCTAGCACTGTCTTGGATTTATTTGATTTAGCTGAATGTTCTAGGGAAGCTATGAGTAAAGTAGATGCTCCCAAAGGTGTTCTACTACTAAAAAGAAAATTTAAAACACTAAGCAATTTAGATATTGCCTATATCCTCATTCTAGCAGCAAGAGGATTTAAATTTAGAATTATAACTGAAAGAGTTTTTCTATGTGAAGAAAGAGCTATTTTTCCCGATTTTGAATCCTTTCCTCCTCTAAAACCAAAACTTTCCGATAATTATGATATTAAGAGTGCTATTCTTAATGCAATTCTAAAAGGATTAGATAAAAATGACGAGGAATTGGAACATGAAATCATTAATTCAATACCTGAATTATTAGAAAGAGCTTCTAGAGTTCGATATTCTGGAAGATTTCTCTCTATAAATGAATGGTTACATCAAAAAGAGCAAGAAGGCAATTGGATATCTGAAGAAATATTCCGCTTTGGTGACAACAATATGACACCATGGATCATGGGGAACATTCTCATTTTACAAGCGCGAGGTTGGCATCTACAGGAAATTCCAGAGAAGTTCAAAGGGAGTGACTTTGTCCTCATAAAGAAGTAATTAATGGATTGTTCCAACGAGCGTTTTTTTGTTTAACTAAACTTTTCTTTATTAAAAAAACAATTATCTTGCAAGCATAACCTTTTTTTATTACTTCAAAATGTTTTACCTAAACATAATAAGAGGATTTCTTATGAGTAATGAACTCAAAGAGCTAGAGGACATATTGAAAATTACATTTTCAAAGGGTCTTGTAAAGGAAGTAAGAAAGGTTGAGGAAGGTCATTTTGACATTCTAACAACTCCAGATAAAGCTTACGATCTTATGAAGATTCTTACAGAAGATGCTGGAATTTATCATCTTTCAACGGTAACAGCTGTTGAAAGAGAAAAAGAATTCAACGTCTTCTATCACATTCAACATAGGATAGAAGAAGAATTCAGGGAAGTGTCCATCAATTTCATAGTAACAGGAATTAACAAAGATAAACCAAAAACACCAAGTTTGTTAGATTTCTTTGTAGCTGCTGATTATTATGAGCGCGAGTGTTACGATTTCTTTGGTATTTATTTCGAGAATCATCCATTCATGCAAAGATTGATACTTCCAGAAAAATGGCCAGATGATGTTAGACCAATGCTAAAAGAATATGGTTGGGAAGAACTAAAAGAGATAACTCTTGGCATTGCAAAACAAATTTCGGAGAATGATTAAAATGGTTGAAGAAACTTTTAGATCAAGATTTAGAACTGAAGTTGATGGTAGTGATGCTCCTCCTGGATCAGATTATCATATGTTTATTGGACCACAACATCCATGGTGTGAAGAACCTGCACATTTTATAATTCATCTAAAAGGTGAAAGGGTTGTTGAAGCTAATATTCGAATAGGATTCAACTTTAGAGGTATGGAAAAAGCCATGGAAGCAAGAACATGGCGTCACAACACCATGTTAATCCCAAGAGCTTGTGGTATCTGCAGTGCTGTACATCAAAATATTTATGTCAGAGTTGTAGAAAGATTGGCAGGAATTGAGGATCAAATATCCGAAAGAGCTAGATTGATACGAATGTTCAGTTGTGAAGCTGAAAGAATTCATTCACATATATTGTGGTATGGAATACTTGCTCATGATGCTGGATTTGACACACTGTTACATGTATCATGGAGAGACAGAGAAATCATCATGGACATAGTAGAAGATCTTAGTGGAAACAGAGTAAATCCTGCACTAATGCTTCCTGGTGGTGTAAAAAGAGACATTTCCAAAGAGAAAGCAGATAGAACAAAACCTAAAATAAATGATCTTATTAAGAAAGTAGAATATCACAAGAAGGTCTTTGTTGAGGAAGCATCAATTCGAAATCGTTTAGAAGACGTTGGAGTCTTAACAAAAGATGATGCAAAGAAAACAACTCCAAATGGTCCAACTGGAAGAGCTTCAGGATTACCTTTTGACGTTAGAAAGGCATCTCCATACGAATTATATGACCAACTAGATTGGAATCTTGTTTACTACACTGAAGGAGATATCTTAGCAACAACTCTTGTAAGACTTGACGAGACATTAGAATCATTACGTATGTGTAATCAGATTTTAGATAAACTTGAAACCGCAGAGGGTGAATTATTAGCAAGAGTAAGACCAAAAATTCCTGCAGGTGAGTACTTTGGACGTGGTGAAGCTCCAAGAGGAGAAGACGTTCACTATGGTATAGCAAACGGAACTGATAAACCTGAAAGGTACAAAATCAGAGCTCCTTCCTTAGGAAACATTGATGCAACTCTAAAAAGAATGGACGGTGAATATATCGCCGATATGCCGGTAATACTGCGTAGTTATGACCCGTGCTTCTCCTGTACAAACAGAGTTATGATAGTTAATGACACTACAGGCGAGAAAATGATCATTGGTCAAGACGAATTTGCACTCAAAGCTATCAAAGCTAAGAAGTACAATCGTCCGTTTTTCTGAGGTGAAATGAAATGAAGAAAATATTAGTAATGACTGGAGAAGTACTAAAAAATCAAGCAAAAGGACCTGTAACAAAACACGTTCTCAAAAGGTTGGAAGAAAATCCACCTCCTGAAGACATCAGGACAATCCCAATAATAATTGAGGATAGATGTATACTTTGTGGAATGTGTGTAAAAGTTTGTCCAACTGGCTGCTTAGAAATAGAAAAAGACGATAAAGATAATGGAATGATTTGGATTCACACCCCCCAATGTATGTGGTGCGGACACTGCCAAACTTACTGTCCTAAAGATGCCATTCATATCGATAGAAACCCTGCAACATCAGTCTTATTCTCTTATAATGTAAGACAAGATTATTCCATGTTAACTGCTAAAGGCAGCTTCAAAGGCGAAAAGGCAGATAAGAAAATAGAAGAAAAGATTGCAGAAGGCGGCAAAAAGCTTGAAGAGCTTGAGAAGTTTAGGAGTGGAAAATAATGGGTTGGTTAAAGAAATTCGGAGTTAATTGTGCTGTAAAATCACCTTGGATAATTCACATGAATGCTGGTGGATGTAACGGTTGTGATATCGAAATTGTCGATGCTTTGACACCAAGACATGACCTTGAACAATATGGTATAGTCCTAAAAGGTACTCCACGCCAAGCAGATGTTTTAGTTATAACTGGTGGTGTAACACTACAAATTGCTGAAAGAGTTAAGCGTATTTATGAACAAATGCCCTTACCAAAATTTGTTGTAGCTGTTGGTAATTGTAGTACTTCAGGAGGAGTATTTCAAGAATGTCCATGGGTTCTAGGTGGTTTGGATTATATCATACCCGTAGATGCTTATGTATATGGATGCCCCCCCAGACCGGAGAATATTGTCGCAGCTGTTGCAACTCTTTTAGGCAAACTTAAAGAAGATTTAATTGGTGTAGAGAAAAAGGAAATTGAAGTTGAACAAAAGTAGAAGCTTCATAACTCCCCTTTCTTATTTTTTATTTTGTTTTTAGTATCTCGTTTTTAGATTCTTTATCATTGTTATTGAGAAAATTGTGAAAGAGATTTATGTAAAAAACTGCAGATAGGATTAAGATTGCTGTTGCGATGAATATTAATTCTATTACAGCACTTACCTCATTTGTAAGAAGAATTGGGGAGAAAGTTAGTGTGGATGCTGAACGTGATAATGAAACATAGAACCCTAAAGCTCCTAAAGCCATTCCTCTTTGATTTGGTTTGGACTCTACTGTTGTTCCTGTATTAACTCCAATATAACTTGTTAGACTACTTGCACTGAATAAAATATAGATGACTATCAACCAAGGCAAAGTATCCATAATTACCATAAACACAAGCATTGTTGACGAAAATATCAAAGTGACAAAAATGGGAATTTTGTAGCCAAACTTGTCAACTATTTTTCCAAAAAATGGTTTAAAGAAAATCAAAATACCTGCACTGATCCAGAATATCGTACTTACCGAATCATCAGAAAAACCCTTGGAAACAATTAGAAATGGGAAAAATGCGGTGATTATATACTCCAAAAATGCAATGCACAATTGTAGAAGATAAATGAAACGCAGCTTTTTCTCTTTTGATATTTTAGCTAGATTTCTAAACATCTCAGTAAAAGCTTTTCCAAGAGCTTTCATCTTAGAATCGGTTTCTAATCTATCTTCTTTCCGTAGAACTTCTGGGAGAAAAAATAACATAAATATAACACCTATAAGCGAGATTCCAGCACCCCAACCAAATAGCACTTGTAATCCTACGTTAAACGTTTTAAGCAAAAGCACTGCCAATAAAGAGCCCAATATTGTACCCATATCTGTTCCTTGAAATACTCTACCTTGGAGTTGTCCAATGTTTTTCTTCTCTATATCACCGATATATGCAAAGAGAACAGGCCAGAAGCAAGACATTCCTATTGCAAGAAATGTGATAGCTACAAATACAACAATCCAATGATAGGCTAAAGACATGAAAAAAAGACTGACTGTATAACAACTTATTCCGGCAATTAACAAGGGTTTGCGTCCCACCATTTGGGAAAATTGTCCAAGAGGTACTCTCAAGAAAATTTGATAGATATTTCGAAATGCCAAAATCAGAGCAATTAGCCAAGCTGCTGTATATATGTCTTCTAGATGAAGACCTACATATGACATGAAGATAACTAAGGGAAAGCTACCAATGGTTCCAAGTATAATTAAAGACAAACGTTGACGATCATTCAAATAAAGAGTATTTACTAAGTATTTCTTAGTTTTTAAGAAAAATGTTTTGTCTTTTTCCAGTTGTTTCAGTCCCCTTCTTGTTTTGGGACTAAATTCGTAATATAAAAGTAATGTATACTGTGTAACACAGTTTTTAGGGAAGAAAAACCCTTTTCCTTTTCCATAATTTTAAAATAGACATGTGTCTTATTTTATTTAGTGTAACTTATGTATAATCAACCTCAATCAGCTGTTCCACCTGACAAGCTTGTTCAACAAATGATAGTTCAATCAATTCAAGCTTTTTACATTCAAGATTATGATACTGGTCTGTATTTCCTAAATCAAATCAAAACGAATCTTCCTCGATTTATGTATCAGATTAGTCCTGCGTACAAGACATTATGTAAAGAAATTGTAAAATTATTGCAAGATGGAAGTCTAGTCCCAGATCGGTCTTCACAAACAGATCAAGAAACCGCAGCCACTTCCCACCCAGGTTTATCAGGAATCACATCAGGATATGACCAACAAGATGGAAGTTTAGAAAATCCTGAAATAGTTCAAGAGCCAACATTTGCTCAATCTGCTGAACCAGAAGAAACAGCACAGCCTCAATCTGCTGAACCAGAAGAAACAGCACAGCCTCAATCTGCTGAACCAGAAGAAACAGCACAACCTGAATCTACACCTTCTTTTCAACCTATTGAGGAGGATGAAGCTCCAAGGGGAACTGTTCCAACAGAATTCATATCTGAGCTTTCTTCTGCTGTAGCTACTGTAAGAGATAAAAAGAAGAAAAAAGTTACTGAAAAACTTACAGGTTCCATGGATGAATTGGAAGATTTTGATTTCTAAAATCGGTCTTTATCTTTTAATCGTCCAACCTGTCTGGAATCAATCTCCAATCTCTTTTTACAAGTATATCTACTGATTTCTCAACTTGCTTAATGGTTGTTTTTAATCTTTCTTTTAGAACTTCTTGAGCAATTGAAGAATAAATGTGTCTCATACCACCATTTGGAAGCATTTCAATTTCCTTTGTAAATAATGCTTGTCCAATAAGTCTTTGAACTAACCTGACAGCGGTTGAACGATCTCTTTCTACGAAATCTGCTATTTCCTTTATTGTTCTTTTCTGCTTTAATGCATAAAAATAGATTTCAACGTGTAAAGGTTTTAAACCGAACAGACATTCGAAAATATCACATTTTCCACCTTCATTTATGACCTCTGGAAGATTGATTAAACAACGATGCATCTTGAGAGTGTGTAAAAAATACGCACATAATAAGGTTTTGCTTCTACGAATTTGCAATATAGAACATTTTAAAAGAGAGTGTGCATAAGCCAAACACAGCGTAGGTGCTTAGAATGGACAAAGAACTAGAACGCATAAAAAGAGATAAGATGGCGCGATTAATGAATGAAGATATACCAACTGTAGGAAACTTCCCACAAGGAGGAATAACAGAGTTAGATGACCAAACTTTTGGCGAATTTGTTAAACAACAAGGCATTGTTGTGATAGATTGCTGGGCAGTATGGTGTGGTCCCTGTAGAACTATGGAACCGGTTATGGAACAATTAGCACAAGAATACGCTGGTAAAGTTACTATTGGAAAATTAAATGTAGATCAAAACTCGCAAACATCTATGAAATATGGGATTTCTTCAATACCAAATTTCCTAGTCTTTCAAGATGGAAAATACTTAGGGAATGTTGTGGGAGCAGTTGGAAAAAAACCATTTCAGAAACTTTTCAAAAAGATTCTTTCAGGAGAACTAGATAAGAGAGACGGACAAACCTAATCCGACTCATCTTCACTCAAATCAATAAGAGTAGCATATACAATTTTTTCATCCTCATTTAAGTTCATGATTCTTACACCTTTTGTATTTCTACTTATTTCTCGTATTGATTCAATTCTTGTTCGTATACTTATGCCTTCGCTGTTGATTATTGAAACACTTTCTTCACGTGTAGGTTTCTTTGGAACGATTAGTACAGCAGAAACATTTCCATTTCGATCATCCGTCTTTATATCAATTACACCTCTTGCGCCTCTGTGAGTAAATCTATATTCATCGCAAGCAGTGCGTTTACCGTAACCATTTTCGGTAATTGTAAGTAAGGATGATTCATGCAACTCGGATTCACAAATCCCAGCTCCGCAGATAATTACATCATTTTCGTTCTTGAATCGCATTCCAGTTACACCATGTGCAGTACGTCCCATAGGTCGTACTTCTTTTTCGTGGAAATGAGCAGTTAGTCCAAGTTGTGTAGCTAGGTAAATGTGGTCGTCTCCAGAAGAGATGAATGTATCCACGACTTGATCCCCTTTTTCTATAGAAATGCCAATAATCCCAGTTTTCCGGACATTTGAAAATGCAGACAAAACAGTTTTCTTTACCTTACCTTTTGCAGTTACAAAAAAGATGAAGAGACCTTTATCAAAGGAATCTCTATTTACAGGTACTATTTTTACAACAGAAGAATCAACAGGTAAGATGGTTTTCCATGCACTTCCTCGCGCATTTCTTCTTTTAGCTTCAGGTATCTCAAATGCAGGTAGTGAATGTATTTTCCCTTGCTCCGTAACCAAGAGTAGTGTGTCCTTGTTAAGACACACAACCATATCATATAGTCCATCATTATCCCTGAAAGTCACGGCAGTTAAACCTTTACCGCCTCTTCTCTGGGTTTTGAATTTATCTATATCAATTGACCTAACATATCCCAAAGTAGAGGTTGTTATCAGAAGATGTCTATCATGAATCATGTCGTAAATATTAGCATCTAAAGGAATATCAGCTTCATCTATAATCTCTGTTCTTCGCTCATCTCCAAACTTATCTATGATTTCTAAAAGTTCATTCTTGATTATTTGCATTCGCTTTTCTTTATGAGCTAAAAGATCTCTATACTCTTCGATTTGCTTTTCTAGAGTTTTCTTTTCGGTTATTATAGCTTCAACTTCCATTCTAGCTAGACGAGCTAATTGCATAGCAAGAATTGCCTTTGCTTGTGCTTCATTCAATTTGAAGCGTTTCATCAGCTTCTCTTGAGCATCTGTTCTATTTTCCGATTTTTTGATTAATTCAATGACTTCATCTATATTTTGAAGAGCAATGTATAAACCCTCAAGAATGTTTAATCGCATCAAGGCTTTGCTAAGATTGTGGTTAATTGTTTTACGAACCACATGTTCTCGATGTTCTAGAAAAGTGGTAAGTGCTCGTTTAAGATTGAGCAGTAAAGGTCTTCCTCTTGCAAAAGCTATGTTTTTAGCATGCAAAACTCTTTGGAGTTGAGTGTTTTTGAAAAGCAGACCAATAATCACCCTAACTCCTTTTTCATGAGAATACTCTTCATGAACATCAATTTCTATTCTAATTTTATCTTTTGATAAATCTCGAGCATCAGTTATCCCTCGAACTTTTTTACTTGTGATTAGTTCATGAAGCTCTTCCATCAAAGTACTCTTATTTGTTAAATATGGTAATTCATGAACAATTATTGTTGCATATTCCCTAGAATCAGTTGGTTCTTTCACTTCAATTTTAGAGCGAATGACTACAGGTGATTTACCAGTACTATTGTACATAGGCATGGCTATACCATTGACAATTACACCACCTGTTGGGAAATCAGGACCTTTAACAATTTCTGATAGTTCTTCTACAGGTGTTTCTGGATCATCGATAAGCTGTATTGTCGCAGTACAGATTTCTGACAAATTGTGAGGTAGAATGGTAGAACTAAGACCAACAGCTATACCAGAAGTACCATTAACGAGTAAAAGAGGAAACTTAACTGGTAAAACTGTAGGTTCCATTTCTTCTCCGTCAAAATTTTCTTGGAATTTCACTATTTCAGGAATAACGTCTTGCAATAGCTCTGCAGAAATCTTTGCTAATCTAGCTTCAGTATTATGATTAATGAAACCATTTGCAACAAAGGAATGACATTTTGAATCAACCTTCACAGAATATACATTTTCTTTCGATAGCTTTTCTACTTTTTCTACTACATTGAATAGATATTTCCGTTCTAGTAGTTCGATTACAAGTTTGTTATCCTCATAGTCAAGAATTTGAGAGATTATGTCGAGATTATTTTCTAATTTATTATATCTATCAAAATTATGCTTAATTAGGAAATCATGACCGTATTTTTCTCTAAAATACTGTGAGATATAAGGAATGTAATCAGACTTACTCATGCGTTCATTGCTAACTCCAGTTATTTTAGCTAAGACACCCCTTTTTCTTTCACTGAAGAAATTGATATGTTCTTTGAAAAGTTTCTTTGATTCATTGCCGAGTATTAATAACTTAAAGCACTCTTTTCTATTATCTTTAATTGGTTTTGAGGTAACAATACCATAATTCAATAAAATAGTTTTAAGTTGATCAATAAGCTTGATACTTGAAGAGATATAGACGAGCATCACACTTTTCCCACCATGGCGTTTGTCTATTTTGAATTGTACATTGCCATCACCCTCATAAAGTCCAGATAAGAAAGAGCTTATTACTTCCTTTGAGGACTGTAAAACAGTAAACGGTATTTCCTTTGATTCAGAAGTAACGTTTAGAAGTCCTATGTTTTGAAGAAACTTGCCAACTAGTTTACGTGTTACAGAAAGTTCTTTGTAATCTTCATCTACTTGATTTTCATATATATGAACGCCTTCAAATTGATCATAGATTATCTGTTTTATCTTATCACAATATTCAGAATCCTTATTCCCAAAAACAATCATCCCTTGATGAAAAGAACCCTCAGCAACAAGGGAACCCAGTAAGAAGGCCAAATCTTCATTCATATGTTTAGGGAAACCAATCGTCTTGTGTCTCTTATCGGCTATAGGCCAATAGTTTTCTAAGTCTGTATTATTCTTTGAAAACAGACCACTACCCCTTTGGAGAAGTACAATATCATTTTCTTTGATTTGACTTAGTGTTTTCCACACGATTCTTGGAGTATTATCATTATTTGACCAACACATGAGAGGATGATTATAGGATCCTCGAATCTTAAATCCCATATTTGTTTCAAGATTCAAAACAGGGTGTTTATCAGAATTAAAGAATTTTGAAGCTTGGTTAGTCTTACCATCAAAAGACAATATTTTTTTGCTAATAACAGATTCTGGTTTTCCATTACCAAGCGATTCTATTGGAACTATTCCAGAATCAGATAAGATTAAAGTATCTCCAGTAACACAATATCTCATTGCTGCAGCTGGGAAGCCATCAATAGAACCAAAGTTTCCTTGTCCATGCACAACAGGATACCTTAGAGAGAATGGTTGTGCTAGTCTAACTAGTGCTTCATAAACACCTCCCGCATGAGGATGATATTTTCCTGTAACTTCTCCAACAATACGAGCACACTTCTTATGTGAGCTTGAAAATGTTAACCGCATTTGATGCATAGCCCACAAAATTCTTCTATGAACAGGTTTCAAACCATCTCTAGCATCAGGAATAGCTCTCTCACTTATTACATAATGTGCATATTCTGTATAAGCGTCTTCTAATGTTTTTGATAAAGAAGCACGATGAATTACTTCTTGTTTTTCGGTACTTGTCATCATTATCAGTCCTTTACTATAACTCCAAATCCTCCGGAGTTTCATCTCCAGATATATCAATATCTATAATCTCGTCTATTGTTTGTGCTGTTTCTTCTGGATCAACAGGATCAACACCATATTCAGATCTATATTCCGAAGCATCAACATTGAACACATCTTCCATGATGAATCTCTTCCTAAAGGTAACATCACTACCCATGAGTTGTTCAAAACGCAAATCTGCTAAAGAGAGATCATCAATTTTCAGCTGAATCAAATAACGACTATTGGTTTTCATTGAAGTAACCTCTAATTGATCAGCATTCATCTCACCCAAACCCTTGTATCTCTGAACTTTGATATTCGCAGGATCTATTCCAGATTCAACTAACCGTTCAATCAAAGAATCCTTTTCTGTTTCAGCGTAACTATATTCAAAGCTTCCGTATTCAAGAAGATCTGACTTCCCACGAGATAAATAAACACGGAAAAGTGGAGGTTTTGCAACATAAATTTTACCAACTTCTATCAATTCTCGCATATATCTATAGAAGAAGGTTAGCAATAAGGTCATAATATGAGCACCGTCAACATCTGCATCAGTGAGAATGATTACCTTACCATATCTACAAGCTTCTAAATCAAAATCGTCACCTATTCCAGTTCCTATAGCCATAATCATACTTTGAATTTCCTTGTTACTCAAAGCTTTAACCATTCTTGATTTGAAAACATTCAGCACTTTGCCCTTAAGAAACAAAATCTCTTGGAACTGACTATCTCTAGCTTTTACAGCTGTACCACCAGCTGACTGTCCTTCTACCAAAAATAATTCTCTTTTTAAAGGATCTTTTTCTCTGCTCTCTATTAGTCGTCCCGGAAGACCAACTTTCTTGCCTTTCATTCTAACAAGTTCTCTAGCCTTCCTTGCAGCAAATCTTGCCCTCTTAGCATCCATTGCTTTATCAATGATTTTCCTTGCCGATTTTGTATTAATTTTCAAATACTCTTTGAACTTATCAATCATCACTCTTTGGACAATGCCATCTACATCACTATTGCCCAATTTAGTTTTTGTTTGTCCTTCAAATTGAGGATCAGGATGTTTTATGCTTATTATGGCAATTAATCCTTCTCGTACATCTTCTCCTCGCAAATTATCTTCTTTTGCAGTAAGTATGTTACGAGACCTTCCATAATCATTAATTGCTCTTGTTAACCCTGATTTAAAACCAGAAATATGTGTTCCACCCTCTGAAGTGTATATCCCATTAACAAAACCCATAATTATTTCATTATATCCCTCGGTATAGAGAACACTTAGTTCAGTAATGACACCGTTTAATTCTCTCTCAACATGAAATACATCTTCGAGTTCACCAAACAAACTTTTTTTACCTTTTGTTAAATCCCAAACAAACTGTTTAATCCCCCCTTCAAACAGAAATTCTTGTTTCTTTGGAGGATCAGTTCGCTCATCTGTTAGTGAGAATCTTAGGTTACGATTAAGATAAGCCATTTCTTTGATTCTTCTAAGAATAATCTCATAGGTGAAGTCTGTAACCGGAAAAATTTCAGGATCAGGTTCAAAATAAATATAAGTTCCATGTGAAGTCATACTATGATTTTCTCGTGTAACTACATTGGTAGTTGGTTTACCTTTACCATATTCTTGGATATGTTCTTTACCATCCTTATAGACTTTAACCACCAATTTTTCAGATAGTGCGTTAACACATGACAAACCTACTCCATGTAAACCCCCAGACACTTTGTAAGCTTGTTTGTCAAATTTCCCTCCAGAGTGTAATTTTGTAAATATAACTTCGAGGGTATTCAGATTAAGTCGACGATGTTTCCCCACGGGAATACCTCTACCGTCATCAAAAATTGAAATTCCACCCTCGCGATGGATGACAATTTGAATGTTGTTGCAAGAACCCGCCATATATTCATCAACGGAATTGTCAACAACTTCCCAAACCAGATGATGTAGCCCTTCCTCACCTGTAGTACCAATGTACATTGCAGGTCTTTTTCTAATACCTTCAGTTCCTTCTAGAACCTTAATCGTGTCAACATCATAACTATCTTTTTTCGTTGAATTTTGCCTCGTTTTTTCATCCATAGTTATCACTAATCGCCTTTATATTTTGTTTCCAAAAATTGGAATCAATTTTTTGCCATTTAACGCTTTTAGTCGGATGTTTTCCCCTAAATATACGCTATTAAAATTGGGAATTTATCATATAAAAAGAAATTGGTATATCAGAGAGTTTCAAGCATGAAAGAGCGTGAAATAAGACTTTTTTTAGTTTAAATTTATAATCATCTAGTCAAAGGTGAAAAATAGAGAAATTGTAGGGTGTTTTTTCTCCCCGAGTATCCTACAATTTCAACACCAATAGTGTGTTGAGTGAGTTTTAGTACAAATAGATAATTCTTTTCGTAATATCGCTAATAAAAGAATAGAGAAAAGAGTTAGAATAGTACTAGGTTTCAACAACTGCGGATGAAGTTTCTAGGATTTCTCCATGAAGAGCATTTTGGGAATTACCTATTATTTTAACAACTACTCTCTCGCCAAGGTTTCCTCGTGAAAGAATTACAGGTCTATAAAAGATATTGCGACCAAATTTCTGCCCAGAATGTGTCTCGTTAAGAATGAGAACATCACCTTCCCAATCATACCAAGTCTTGTTTTTCTCCAATTGAATTTCTTTTACTTTTACTGAAAGATATTTGCTTCTCTTCTTTTTTATGTCAGATGGGATTTTATTTTCGAATTTCGAGGAAGCAGCAAAAGGTCGGTCACCATATTTTGACACATTAACAATATCAAACTTGTTTTTCTCAAGTAATTTAACAGTTAAATCAAAATCGTAATTAGTTTCACCAGGAAATCCAACGATTATATCTGTTGAGAGAGTTATTTGAGGAATCCTATTTCGAATTTTCTTGACAAAATTGTTGAAAGTCTCAACGTCATATTGACGTTTCATCATACCAAGTATTTTGTCTGATCCGCTTTGCACGGGAATGTGTAAGAAACGATATATTCGTTCGTCCTTTTCCATTATATCTAACAAATCGTCAATAATTTCTAACGCGAACTTGGGGTTCATCATTCCAATTCTTATTTGATAATCGCCTTCTGTTTCGAGAATTTGAGCTAAGAGGTCAGGTAACTGAACACCATTGTCCCTTCCAAAAACAGATGTATCTTGAGCTGTCATGTAAATTTCCTTTGCACCCATTTCTAAGGCGCGATTAACATGATCAACAACCATCTTCACTGGATAACTGGTTAGCCATCCTCTTGCAAATTTCACAGCACAATAAGTGCAACTACCCAAACACCCTTGAGAAATTGGAACAACTACGGTTAAGGGTTGCGAAGGAAGAAAGGCCGGATTTTCAGGTAATCTTGCTAGTTGATATGTTTCACCATTAAATAATTGTAGGGGGACATATTTCAAAATCGATTTGCCTAAATTGGGGGGAGTCAAGATAGCATCTGGACAGGCTTTTTTAATCCTGTCTGGATTTATTTTAGGTAAACATCCTGTAACAATTACATCGGCATCAGTTAAACTGCATTGATAGATGAATTGAATGACTTTATCTTCAGTGGGTGTTTTAACTGCACAAGAATTGATAATAATAACATCAGCATTGTAGCGATCGTCGACTTCTACACCGTTAGATTTTAGAAGAATCTGTCGGATATTCTCGCCCTCTCCCTGGTTTTGTGTGCAGCCAAAGTTTCTCAAAAAGAAACGGAAATTCAAGGATGAACCCATTAAGAAAGAGGTTTCACTTTACTTAAAAAACCCATTGTTTATGGAGTAATCTAATGAAATTAAAGTGAAAAAGTGCTGTCTTAAAATATTCAAAAATGATTAGATTATTAGTAATTAGTAATAGAAAGATTTTTGGATTGAACCAAGAAAAGTGAAAAATAGCAAGTTTAATGTGACAAAAATGAGCATGTTTGAACAAAAGGCCCCAATACTACTTTATGTAATTGATGTAGTTGATGGACATCTGATAAAAGAAGAAGGAGAGTTTGGTCGTTGGGTATTGATAACTACTAATAACGAAAAAATATACAAAATAAGAATCAATGGAACGACAGTAGACAAATATCATGGTGCTAGTGATGGGACTAAAAAGGCATTCACAACGCTAACTTTAGACGATGGAACAGCAACTGTGAGAATAAAAGCTTGGGAAGAAACTGCGGAATTCTTAAACAGTTTCACTATTGGCAATGATGTTGATTTAATTGGAAAACCTAGGACAAGCGAGGATGAAGTGTATATATTACCTGAATCAGTTGTTATAATTGAAGATTCAAACAAAGAACTTTACCTACGTGCTAAAAAAATAAAACGATATTCAAAAAACAATCTAATTATATCCAAAGAGGTACAAGCTGCTTTAGGACACAATCCAGAGCAGAAAGAGAAAATATGGGTTCTAATTGCAGATTCTGAAGAGGGGGTGGAGATGGAAGAAATTATAGAAAAAACCAAATTGGACAAAGCAACAGTGGAATCAATCATCCATGATCTGCTAAATGATGGGGATATATACGAACCAAGTGCACTGAAATTTAAAAAAATCTGAATAATATTGTTTCATAAATCTAAGAAATGAGAATTGATTATGTTTACCAATTCATTTTTCAGTTCTAAACCATCTACCGATGCACCTAATTTTTCTATTTCATCAGAAAGAGAGTTTAAACCGACAATATATCTCATCCATAAACCTAAATCACTGGATACTGTATCATCGCTCTCAACTCTATAAAGGTGATACTCTATTGAAAAATAAGGGATGTATGGGAGTATTTCTGCCAACTCTTGAAGATTACATGCAGAACCATATATTTTCTTTGGAGAATTAGGATCACGGAAGACAAAAGGAGGATTAATAGGTTTAGTTGTTTCCTTGTTCTTAGAATTTAGTTCTGATTTTAACATAACAACCTCTTCTGTCCAGACCGAGTCGAAAGTTAATTCCTTATTTTTAAATTTTATGTCTGATAGAATCAAAGGGAAAAAAGACAGGTCAAAAAACGTCTTAGAAGGATTTAGAGAAGAAATACATGTAAATCTATGAAAGAATTTGTTAAGTAAACGTAAAAAACCTAGCAAGGATTTCAGGTTCGGAATGAGTCTGAGTGTTACCCCTTCACTATGGCCGCGACGAATCGCAACGAGTAGCTGTTCCCAAGTTCTCTCGAAACATAGTACCAAGCTCTACGTGGAAGGACTTAACTTTCCCGACCATCTGGAACGCATCCAGATGTATCTCTGACCTTACTAGGCAAAAGTAAGGAAAATAGATT
>JABCTC010000082.1 GCA_018238545.1 Candidatus Heimdallarchaeota archaeon | reverse complement strand
AGAGGGTCAGAAGCAGAACCGGTCATAATTACCTTGATAATGCCTTTGTCATCTTCCTTACCATACCATTCGGGTTTTAATTTGACTATTTCATTATGTAAATCAACGCAAATACGCCTGCTCATACAAACTATCATTGCTTTGCCTTCTATTGCTTCCTGTCTCTGTTCAAAATGTTTAACAATATCTATTGCCATCAGGTGGATTCTCTTTTTACTGCCGACTACTGCTTCTAATTGCGCCCATTTTGATTTTAATCTCTCTTTTTTGTATACTTCTTCGTTTTCGGTAACTTCTTCAAATTCAGGGTCAATCTTCGGTCTTTCTTCTTCTCTTAACTTTATTGGCGCTAATCTGCTTTCGTAATAGATTCTTACTGTTGCTCCGTCTTCTACGGACTGCTGTATGTCGTAAATATCAATATAATCACCAAAGACCGCCGGAGTGCTCCTGTCAGAAAGTTCAATGGGCGTGCCAGTAAACCCAATAAATGACGCATTTGGCAGTGCATCCCTAATATGCCTTGCAAAGCCATCAATGAATTCATACTGGCTCCGGTGAGCTTCATCCGCAATTACGATTATATTTTTCCTTTCTGACAAAACAGGATAGGTTTCCCCTTTTTGTTCAGGGAAGAATTTTTGGATTGTTGTGAACACTATACCGCCAGAAGCCACATTTAGGCTCTTCTTAAGGTCTTCCCGGTCTTTTGCCTGTGTTGGTGACTGTCTTAGTAACGATTGAGAAGCGCTAAATGTATTGAATAGCTGGTCATCCAGGTCGTTTCTGTCGGTCAGTACAACAATAGTCGGATTCTCCAGTTTTTTGTTGACGATTAGCTTTCCCGTATAGAATACCATAGTAAGGCTTTTGCCAGAACCCTGAGTGTGCCAGACAACACCAACTCTTTTGTCTTTGTTGATGGCTTCTATTGTCTTGTCAATCGCCTTGTTTGTCGTGTGGTACTGGTGATAAGCAGCCAGTATCTTGGTGGTTTGACGGCGTCTCTTTTCAAATGTGATGAAATTCCTGATTATATCCATGCATCTGCCTTTATCGAACATCCCCTGCAAAAGAACCTGCAATTGCGGTAAAGCCCTTGGTGCGAGTTCTTTTCCATCTATTGTTTTCCAGGGCAAGAACCATTCCTGATTGGAAGTGATAGTTCCAGCCCTTGCCTGTGTCCCGTCACTCACCACTAATAATTCGTTATATGTGAACAGGGACGGAATCTCTTCTTTATACGTTTGCAATTGGCGGTATGCAGACCATATTGTTGCTTCTTCATCGGCAGGATTCTTTAATTCTATTACTGCCAACGGCAGACCATTTACAAACAAGACAATGTCAGGTCTTCTGTTGTTGTTGCCTTCAATAACGGTGAACTGGTTTACCGCTAAAAAATCGTTTTTTTCTGGGTTTTCAAAATCAAATAAACTTACAATATCGCCCTTTATTCTGCCTTCGTGCCGGTATTCTACATCTACACCATTAACCAGGTAATTATGGAAATTTTTGTTATTGGTCACTAATTTGGGGCTTTCTGTTCTAAAAATCTGTTTGATTGCTTGTTCCTTTGCCTCGTCTGGAATAGTTGGATTGAATTTGTCTATTGCTTCTTTTAGCCGTTCAACCAAAACAACATTTTCATAACTGCTTCGTTCCGGATTTTCGCCGTCCGGCGAGATGTCGGGACCGTAGATAGAGGTATAACCTAATTCTGATAGGATCTCTAAAGCGACTTCTTCAACTTCGGATTCTGTGATAACTTTTTTCATGTTGGGACCTCAAAATCGTATTCCTAAAAGACCGCCATCTTCTGTGGCATCGGTAAATGTTTTTCTGATGTATTTATCAAATTCGAAATCCTGATCAAAATCATCTCTAGGTATAGAATCAGAGTTCATAGTGCAAATATACTGGAAACCTAATCTTTCAGATTCTCGCGCAGCTAGTTGCAAAGCTAACGCTTTTTGCCTCTCATCAACATCTGCGAAGAGTATACTGTCATGTATAAGGAATCCTGGGTTTTTTTCCTTTTTAGCCCAAATTTGGGCAAGCATGAGATCATAACAAAATATCTTCATATTTCCAATCCCATGACTACCCGATCTTTCTATCTTAACTCCAAACTTAAACCCTGTCTTTGAAATATCTATAGATAAAGTTCCAGGAGCATCATAAAGGGATTGAGAATTAGAATTAAAGAGTAGTATGGCTTTTTCTTTTTGTGTTTTCCTTTCGCTTAAATCCGTACCTGCCTGTTGCTGAAGAAGTTCCTGCTCGACTGTAATAGCACTTCTACCTTGCTCAAACTTCTTAAGATTTTCCAATCTGATAGTAAGGTCTTTTAACTCTGCAACAGTTTTTTGATGATTATTCTGTAATTGCGTATATTCTTCCAATGCTCTATGTTTCTGCAAAATCTGCATAAGTTCTACACGTTCAGTCGATAGGCTTTGTTTTTCTTGTTCTCTTCTTGCAATCGCATTTTTTATGCGTTCCATTTCTGATGTTAAGAAATCTTTTCTGTTGGTAACAACCTGTTTATGGAATGACAAAACATCCTCCAATCTTTTTGTTACTGAACCAGGCAATATCACACCAGCCTCTTGATAAATGTTGATTACTGATTCAGATTTAGCATCTACTTCTTCCTTTAGACTTGCTTCGTAATATTCAAGAACTCTTTTATCACTAATATTCAAGTTAACCAATTTATGAATTTTATTGGTCAGCTCATTTGCTTCTCTCTCAATTTTGCTATACTGTGGATGAACTTTGAAACTATTCAGGTGTTCTTCTTCCTGTCTAACTTGGGCTTCTAACCTAATTTTTAATGCCTCTGTTTCTCCTGTGGTTCCCATAAGGTTGGCAAGCAAGCCCGATTGTGCTTCCTGTTTTATCTGTGTAAGAACCTTCATCCTATCTTTGATAACCTGCCATTTTGAAGCGTATTCCCATCCAAGATCAAGCAGGAATGTGTTATTCACCTGCTTATCCCACTCTAACTGACTCTTGTATTGTTGAAACGGATTAAGAAAAGCTCCACTCTGTCCATCACGCCTTATCACATAAGAGATCAAGCTCCTAAACGTAGGAACATATCTTAACTCATCATAAAAAGGTTGTAGACCGAACATCAGGACCCCTAAGATGCTCTTCCAGTTCTTAGCAGACATTATTTGTCTTCCAGCCTTCTTATCTACATCAGGCTTTATAGGCCAATCTGAACAATCCCCATCAATAATTATCTTATTTGTTGCTGAAGTATTGCGTGTTACGGAATATTTCTTACCCGCCAAATCCAAGTCTAAAGTGAAGGTCCAATCATTTAACTCAGGTTTGCTTAAAGTCTCACCTTTTTTTGCACCCAAGCAAAAATGTATAATTTCAATAAGGGTAGACTTTCCAAGGCCGTTTCTTGAATCTTTTATGGTGGATTCCTTAGTTCTTTCGGCAAGAATAACATTAAAGCCTGGATCAAATTTAATGCTCTTGAATGATGGTTTATCACACCTAACTGAGTAAATCATTTTTTCACCCTCCTCAATAAGCCATCTTGGAAATCAATAACACCTACCAGGAATAGGAAATCCAAACCAAGTGTAAACCTATCAAACGTCTTTATCTCAGGTAAAGTGTGAGTTTCATTCCACAACGAAGTAACAGTTCGATTTCTATCCAGATACTTCAAAAGAGTAGCACCTACACCTAACAATGAATTAGACAACTTAATATGTTTGGTTGGAAGGATCATTTCTCAAACACCTCACACTTCTCAAACAGGTATACTAAAATGGTTAATCCAGCAGCACGATTTTTGAAATCATTGCTCCCGCCAGATGCAAAGTCAAGTACTCCATTAAACAAATCGTCACCTTCTAGACCTTCTTCATTTTTTAATCGTTCATATTCTACAACAAAACCTTGTTTAAGGTGCTCTCCGAACTCAATGTCAAGACATTTATCAATAAAATCTTTGACTTGCCTCACCTGAATCATCCCCATTGTTATTAATTTTTCTATTTCTGAAGAAAGACTGTTCCTTCTGATCTTATCTTTTGGTGGGATGAGTCTATAGAAATCACTTGGAATGTACGCTCCAGAAGCCAAATATTTTGTGACGACGCTAAGCTCTGCAAAACTGATATTTATAACCTCTTCTTTTGTAGATTCAATAATCCAGTGCTCGTGTTCTTCTTTGATTTTATGTAATTTTTCAACAGGATACGTGTTAGGTTGGTCATCAACCATTTTATGACAGTCACTACAAACAAAAATCAGGTTATCATAGTAATTCCTCTCTTTGGCCGTCATCTCTGGGTCATAACGTGCAGAGGTTGGATTTTCGCCTTTAATGTGTGCAATTATACCAATAATTGATGCCGGGTCATTTCCCGTCTTTGGTATAACTAATTCTTTATGACACTCTGGCATCGCACATCGGTTGCCACTCTTCAGACAAAGAATCTTCTGGTCTTTAACAGAGATCTTCCCACTCATTCTATACCCGCCTCTAAATTATTAACCCTAATTTCTCCTGACATGAGTTTTGGTAGGAGAGTGTCTCTTAAACTTATTAGCATTCTTAATTCTAATTTATTTTTAATTTTTTTGTGGGTAAAAGAGTTCATTATCTCGTTCATTCTTTCAAAAATTACATCGTTTGGTACTAATACTTTTGAGTCTGTTAAATGGTGCCTTTTAATATGCCCCATTGTGGTAGTTTTATCTTTTGCTATACCAATGAATTTTCTTAGATGGTTTTTTATCCAATAATAATAAAACCATTTTTCAAAATTTTCGGAAGTAACTTTAAAGAGATGTTGATTTAGCGCTCCTTTTCCCTCACCCCAAATAACAACCATAAGTGTTCCAGACCAAGAAAATAATACATCACCATCATTAATAATATATTTTTTATCAATATTAGGACTTGCCTTATCACTTTGCTCGCTAATACCCTGTCTAAGCTCCTTAATCTTAATGACAGGTAAAAAGTCATCACCTTCTGGAGGAAATTTCTGTAAGGCCAAACCATTTAAAAAATTTGCAATCCGGTCGAGAGGTTTAACCTCCCACCCCTTCGGAATATCTTTTCCTAATTCCTCATTAAAAACCATCTCTCCGCCAGATGATTTGTAAGGTTTGCCTTCTTCATTTGGGAATTCAAAATCAACAAACCAATGTTTGAATATTGCCTGGCCTATGGCTTCGAGGGTTTTGTTCTGTTTTTGAAGAAGCTCTATTTTTGAGTCAAGGTCAGAGAGGATTTTTGCGATGGCTTTTTGCTCCTCAATCTTTCTTGGAATTATAATTAGAATAGGGTGAATATGATTTCTATTTAAAGTTGGAACAGCACTTCCAGCATTAAAACGATTTAGTTTTAATCTTTTTAGAAAATAATACATAAATTTCGGATTTGAATTCTCAAATTTCTTAACATAAAGTGTTGTATTATGGGGCCAATAGTCTTTTTCAGTATAAAATGGTTGTCCAAGATTTCCACTTCTTCCAATAGTTATGCCTGGACCTTTTACTTTGAATTCGTTATGGTTTCCTCCAATTCCATTAGACATTATTATAGGGTATGGGCCTTCTTTTCTATCTTTTAATGGAAGGTCATAACCTCTTTGAAACGTAACTACTGAACCAAGAGTTGTTTCTTCCCAATCCTCAGGAATCATCCCTATTTCAGTATCTTTAAATTTAGTTTCTTGTTTCATATTTTAAACCCAACACTCTCAAGATTCTTCTTAATCTCTTCATCAAGCTTCTTACCTTCTTCCATCTGCTCTTTTAACTGCGTTGTCAATTTTTTCATATTTTCATCAAATGTGACCCCATCATCTTCCTCTTCGGGAAACCCAACATACCGTCCCGGAGTCAGGATGTGTTCGTGTTTTCTTACCTCTTCCAGGGTTGCGGACTTGCAAAATCCAGGAACGTCTTCATACTTTCCGCCTTCGCCTCTCCAGGCATGATAAGTACCCGAAATTTTCTTGATCTCGTCATCAGTTAATTCCCTGTGTCTTCTGTCAATCATTTCACCCAT
>JABCTC010000081.1 GCA_018238545.1 Candidatus Heimdallarchaeota archaeon | reverse complement strand
ATCCAACCTGTGACAGCATTAAAATATTCAGGAGTCTTGTGCCAACTATAGCCATAAATTCCTTCATCAGCTTTTTGTTTCATAGCTTCTATCAAGGGTTGAGGGCATTGAAAATCCATATCTGCAACCCATAAAGGAAGCACATCAGAAGTACCAAAAAACTCTTTGAGCAAATGTTTGTCCCATTTTATTGCGTGGGTGTTTTTACGATCAATTATTTTATCAAAATCATATTTCATGCTAAATCATCTTTGATGATTCTTACTCTTTTTTAAATATTACCAGAAAAGAAAAACACAATCTCGCCTAATTAGTCTCACTAATACTTTCATCCATTATATCTATCAGCGAGTCTCTGTCAAAACTATATTCATGATTATGATTTAATTGAAGCATTTCTACAAACATTCTTTTAATAACCCACTTTACTTCTTCTTCATTGCCACCCACTAGATATCTTGGTTTTGGTTTTTCAGAGAATAACGCATCAAATATCGCTTCTGCTACCTTAAATGGTTCTGGAAATCCATGATCTGCTGAGAAACCTTCTTCGATTTCTTTAAATTGTTGTTTCTTCTGTGCTGAGGTCATATTTATCCTATAACTTTCTTCTTCGTTTCTCATTTTCTCAATCAAATTACTACCTATATCAGATTTGAAATTGCCAGGTTCAATGAGACTAACGTTCATATCAAAATCCTCTACATTTTGAATAAGTGTATCAGAATAAGCTTCTAGAGCATGTTTACTCATACTGTACAATCCAAGAATTCTACCAGTCAAAATACCACTAATTGAGCTTATATTAACGATTCTCCCTTTAGATTTCCTTAGTAATGGGAAACAAGCTAAAGTCATGCGATGAGGACCAAATACATTTACTTCGAATAAATCCTTCATCATTTCCATTGATGTTGAAATAATTGATCCAACCAATGCAATTCCAGCATTATTTACCAGACCATAAAGTCCTCTACCTTCCTCTTTAATGATTTTAATAGCTTGTTTAATTTGTTCATCATCTGTCACATCAAGTTTGATAGCAAGAGTATTCGGAAGTTTATTTAATTCTTCAATATCCTTATCTTTTCGCGCACCCGCATAAACAAAATAGCCCTTATCTGTAAGCAACTCTAAGGTCTTTCTACCAATACCACTATTAGCACCGGTTATCAATATGGGTTTAAGATTTGTTGAATCATTCATTATAATACGAATTTATGGTCTTTATTTAAATTTGTTCGAGACATTGTTACTAGCTATATTTTCCAACAAAGATATCATAATCTCTATTCAAAACAAAGCCAACTGATTCTGCAGTTTTTTGGCTGGCTATGTTTTTTTCATTTGTGTGCCAGCCAATTTTTGTTATACCTTCTTTAAGACAATGTTCTAATGTTGCAGAAGCTAGAAGTTTTGTTAAACCCTTTCGTTGAAATTGAGTTTCAGTAACAACACCCATCTCAACTCTGTCTCTTTTTTCATTAATATAATTGATTAAGTTATAACCTGCGATTTCTTTATCTTGATAAACCAAACAGTAACCAAAACTTCTTTGTAAGAAGTTTACTTGTGTTTGGTAGATATCTTTAATCCATTTGTTGAGTAATATTGAATTCTTGCTCTCTTCTCTTTCTAAGAATTCCTCATCAATTCTATGAATTGAGTACATCTCAGGGAGTCTCTCTCTCCAATCTGTATATGCTAACTCATGAAATGTATAATACTTTCTTGAATCTATCACAGAATTATGAAAGATAGTTGGAATGGTAGCTACCCAGTTAGGGTCATGGATAATATAGAAAAATTTATTCACATAGTTTTTCATTTTGGTAGGAATTATTTTTTCATAAACCTCAGCTTTAACACTTCTATTGAATTCAATATTATTCTCATCCCCAGCTAAGATTATTGTGCGATTTCCAATTTGTATGAAACCTGTTTGTGGATTTTCTAGATTATCCACCATAACTTGGCCAAAATAATTCCCTTCAAAAACTACTGTAATTGAGAGATCATATTCCTCTATTTTTGAGAAAAGGAACCTACAATTGTTATAATCAGATTTTGGGACGTTATATAACACATATCTCCCCCTAGTCCTTAATAGTTGGTTCTCTTAACTCTTCCTACCCTATAGGCTAATCTTCACAAAATTCTGTAAGAGTTGTCTGAGTAAATTTGAGATACTTGTCTCCTTTCTTTCGACAGTATTTGTCTCTTAGATATTCTGAAGTTATGCCTTTTGATTGAGGAACTTTTTTGTAATCTCTTTTCAAGATGGATTTGACATCTTTGTAAGTGAAGTAACAGTCTTGTAAGTCTGTGGCAATTTCAGTAGCTACTTGTCTTACATCTTTTTGATTGTAGAAGAGAGCAGCCTTAAGAGGAGCAATAGCATTAGGATCGTCAAGTTCTTTTAGTGCTGTTATTAGAGTCTTCACTGCAGGTTTGCCTATCCTTTCTAAAGCATAAACTGAATATTCTCTAACAAGTACATCTTCTTTCTTATCTTTGAGTGTATTAATCAAAGAATGAATAGCTTTGGGATCACCAATTTTACCTAATGTTTCAACAGCACAAACTCTTACTGTACTCTGAATGTTACCTAATTCAGCTATCAAAGGTTCAACAGCATAAGAACCAATCTCTTCCAAAAATCTAGCAGCTAGATAACGAACATCCTTATCTTCGTCTTTGAAAGCGTCAATAAGCGGTTCAACAACTTTGTCTCCCAATTTAGAAATAACAGTAGCAAGATTGTTAATCTCTTTAGAATCTTTGCCTTTTAATTCAGAGATTAGATTGATGATACTCTCGCTATCATCTAGTTTATCAATGTATTTTGTACTCATTAATAATCCTGCTCAGAGATGTGGGTTGAACCTCAACAAAATATGATTTTACACTGCATATATAATGATTTCCCCTATAATGTAATACCGACTAAAAGTTCAATGTAGAGGATTTTCATTAAAATGTAGAGGATTTTCATTAAAATTTATAAGTGTGTAAGAGTATAATACATGAATCTGAAAAGATTAAGTGTAAATCCCTTGAAGAAGAGGCAACAAACAGTAGCATTAGCTTTAGTTATTTGCTTCACAATTTCAGCTGCCAGTAATGCTAGTAGTGTGTGTGGAAATACTGAACCTATTGCTAACTTGATTTTTAAAACAAATGGAGGTGGGGTTAGGCCCGATTATGGTTTATATATTGCACAATATCTAAGGGCAATAGGTATAGAATTAGAAGTCAAAGTAGATGATTGGCCAATATTTCCTTTCGTAATACCAATTTGGGATTTTGATTTAACCATTGCAAGCCTATCAAATTTTCAAGGAGATCCTGACCCTATTAGATCAAATTTTCTTGATAGTGTTCAGATTAATTGGGAAACCCCAGACATACTGAAGTTAGGTTTTGGGTATAACGCTTTTCAAGATTCTCCATACTATAATGAACATAAGGATTTGATACATAGAGGAGTATTTGAAGAAGATATTTCTGCACGTAAAATAATCTATAACAGATGGCAACAGTTAGTTATGGAAAAAATCACACCCATATTGCCGCTGTTCACTAATCACGAAGATAGAGTAACATGGTCAAATCTTATCGGTTTCCAAAGCTTATGTGGGCTAGTTGATTCATTACCTTATATATATTATAATGGATTGCATGAAGGGCAAGAATCAACAGATGAACTACGAATCGCTAGTTCTAATTGGAGAGAGATGAACCCTTTTAAAATTAGTCTAGAACCTGACCTGCAATTATTAGATTTTATCACTGAACCTATTATTAGTTTGGATAACATATATCTTCCAACAAGAAACGGAGTTGTTGAAGATTGGGATAGATTGGAGGATGACCATTATGTGTTTAAGTTAAGAGAAAATATTTACTGGAACCCATCATATAACATTGTTGAAAGAAATGCAAGTTCAGATTTACTCGATCCAATCAGTACTCCATTGATGATAGGATTAAGAGATGAGATGAGTAATGGAACAAATCAGAAAATAACAGCTAAAGATGCAGTATTTTCTCTTCTTCTTTATTCAACAGAATATATTAATGAAAGAGCTGACGAGTTTCTATGGATTAAAGACATTAAAGTTGATAATAATGATCCCCTATCTTTCCATTTATATCTCAATGATTATGACCCTAGAACTGAGGATACTGAGATTTTCATCCCCTTCTGGCAAACTCTAAACAAACCCCTTCTACCAGAATTCTATTTTAATTCCTCAAGTTTAGAAATTTCTAATACAATTACTGGAATTGAATATATCGGTATAAATCAATCAATAACTGAGACAAATTCTTGGGAAAATTATTCCTATTCTCCTTTTGGTTCAGGTAAATATATGTTAGATTACTCCATCAGAAGTTCCGTTACTGTTCTTCAATCAAGCCCTTATTGGTTTGGAATCGGAGCGATTGATGGGAAAGATCAAACTCTAGACATAGACTCAGTTGTTATTCGAGTTATACCTGATATTTCAGCAGAATTAGCAGAATTTAAAGCAGGTAAATTAGACTTCATTAGAATGAACTATTTTCCTGATGAACGAATAGAAATGGATAGTGATATTAGATACACTATTTACGAGGATTATGGAGAAAAAGCTATTTTTCTTCTTTATAACACTGAGAGACCATTTATAGGTGCAGAAGATAATGAGATATGGATACAGAAAGACGGAAAAAACTTTACTAAGGCTGTTGCAGTCAGAAAAGCTATGAATTATGCTATAGATAGGTCAGAAATGAATGAAGTTATTCATGATAACGATTATATCATCTTTGATAGCCCTATACCTAACTATCTTGAAGAATGGTATTATGGTGATGTAATAAAATATGATTACAATGTTAAAAAAGCTGCAGAATGGCTAGAAGCTGCAGGTTACGTTATACCATATGAAACTAGTTATCCGTTTGTATTGATAGCAGTAAATGTATTTCTACTAGCTTCTACTCTTCTAGTATTTCAAAAAAGAATGAGGAAAAGGAAAAAATGATCAAAGGTTTACTTAGTAAAAAATCATTCGTTTTTGCTAGTTTAACTATCCTAATAGTTTCTGCAATTAGCATTCCATTATTCATAATATATCTGAATTTAGAAGACTCCTCTGTTATTTGCTCTAATGCTGAGATATGTATTGATTCTGATGATGATTTCAAATATTATGGTTTTGAGGGAGATGGAACCAAAAATTATCCTTACTTAATTGAGAATCGGAATTTTGCAAATCAATCTCAACAAGGAATATTTATTGCAAATACAACAAGTTATTTTACTATACAAAATTGTATTTTTGACAATGGTTATTATTCAAGCATAGTCATCTCTGATATAAAAGAAAAAACAGCTACAATAATTGGTAATTCTTTTCTAAACGAGAAGGGAATGTGGATAAATCGAGCTGACTCTACTTATATCACAGATAATTGTTTTGTTAGTTTTAACCTTGCTTTGCATATTGAATACAGTTCAAATTGTAATGTTTCTAATAATTACTTCTATGATAGTTTAATTTACGGATTCAGTCTTTTTGTTTTGGGTTTAGGAATAGGAGTCTATTACGCTGAGAACACCACAATTACAAACAATGAATTTACTTCTGTTTCTTTTTGTATTCGAGCTACCAACGCAAATTCAACTTATATCGTTAATAATTCCATTTTAAAAGCTGATCGTGGTATTGATGCTTTTCAATCAAAAAATGTAATAATAATAAACAATTGCATCTCAAATTCTGGATGGGGTATACATATCTTTTATTCCAAATCCTCTATTATTGAGAATAACACTTGTTCTTCATGTTACTACGGGATTTATACAAATCGTTCACCTTATTCATTGATTAGAAGAAACAATTGTACTAATACTGGTTTTTACATTTACAATGAGTTATTAGCAGATTATGAAACATATAGTTTTTCAGATAATTTAGTAAATGGAAAAAAGTCAGGTTATTATGTCAATCTAAATAATTGTTCATTCGTCAAACCTGATTATGGTCAACTAATCTTTATCTCATGTGACAATATCTTAATCGCAAATCAATCTTTAAGTAACACAACTTTTGGTTT
>JABCTC010000054.1 GCA_018238545.1 Candidatus Heimdallarchaeota archaeon | reverse complement strand
TGATTGGGGAAGGAAGGGAGGGAGGGAGTGCGCATTTACTCCGACAACATTCCTGCCATTGCGCATCGTGCTGTATGGTTCAAACTTTATTAACTGAGGGACAAGTGTTCAAACACTTGCGAACCATAAATATGGCGAGTTTTCGCCAAGCACTACCCATATATCAGCACTTTCCTATATAAACTCGTAGAAAAATGGGAGAAAATTGGAGAGATATTAACCACCACCACCTCAACATGCAATGAGGGACAACTCAGAGACTTCTGGCAAGATTGAATAAGATTTTAATCAGCTGTTGCTAACGGCTCCCGAAGCAGCGTTAACAACTGTTATACCACCACTGTTGCCATCAATATAGCAATTTTGTATAACAAAATACACATTGGAATTTCTAATGATTATCGCATATTCTGCTGTAACTGTTATATTGAAGTTCTCAATTCGATAAGATCTCCAATAGTACCAGATCCATTGAAATTGTATTTTGAAGGACCAAAATCACTATCAAAAAGTATAGAAATCTCTCCATGGTCAGAAAGAACATTAAGGGAACTGCTTCTATATGTTGGTTTGTTGTTTAAAATAGTGACACTGTTATCACTTAATTCTAAACCTTTGATAGCAGTTGGAATCAAAAAACTGAGTATCATTAATATTAAGATAATTATTTTCTTTTTCATAAAAATCACTTTCAACCTATTATGGAATTTTTCTTTTAAAGTTAACCATGAAGTTTCCTGTAATTATTCTTCATAGTCAATCCATACCTGCATAGCTGATTTTCCTCTATTCCCCCAGCTAAAGTATGGGATTGCTTTCAGAATCTTTCCGCTTGGCTCTTCTGCTCTTAAAGTTACTAATTTCTCTTCTGTATCAGAAATTAACTGTTTGATAACCATACTTGATTTCATTTTAGAATCCGGGACATTCAAATCTAGATTATCTGTGCTTTCAAAACAATACACTAAAGGTCCCCTAGTTAGAGCGATTTTCCCTCGATTGCATTTTACCTTTCTATCAGATTTTCTTAGGAAAGTTTCCATTGGCAGACTCATTTCAATCTCAGATTTCCCTGTTTCTAATTCTACTGGAAGATAATAGGAATCGTATGGAGAGTATCCAGAAGCTGTGCTCTCGTCTAGCTCACAGAATTTAGGGATAGTTTCTTCTTTTCCATTAACAAGTATTATTGCTTTTCTTGTCCAACTAGGAATTCTTAATTTGATAGCAAATTTCTTCTCCGATCCATTCTCTATAGTTATTTTGACACTCCCCTTCCAAGGAAATTCAGATTTCATTGATACAGAAATTGTTTTCCCATCTTTTGAATCATAATTGAAAGAGCTGCCTATATACTGATGTATCCACAGAGTGAAATCATTAATTGAATAGATATATTGACCTAACTTAGCTAAAGTTCTAGATATATTTGAGGGGCAACAAGCGGTTTTGTACCAGGATTTTCTTTCAAAATTTCCTCTGGTTTCTAGCGGATTTCTATAGAAGTAGCTTTTTCCATCTGTTGACATCCCAACCAAAAAGGCGTTATACAATTGCCATTCAATCAAATCGGCGTACTTGGCTTGGCCTGTTGCAAGAAGCATTTCCCAACTCCAAAAGATTGAACTTATGGCGGCACAAGTCTCATTATATGCATATTTATTGTTCAACTCATAGTCTCTTCCAAATCCTTCCAACAAAGGTAAAGATCCTATTCCCCCTGTTACATACATTCTTCTACAAACCATATGATCCCATGATTCCTCGAGAGTATTTAGTAAACTTTCATCTCCCGTTTCTTGGTATAACATCGTAATAGAAGTTGCAAGATATCCCCATCTTACGCCATGACCAATTGGTTTGTATAGTTTTCTTATGGGTACATTCTGTTGGAAGTACTTACCAGACAGAAATTGTAAATAAGTTCTTATAAATAGACCAGGAGGGCCATCTTTTGATAAATCCGACATAACCTTTGTTTCATCAACCAATCTATCAGTAAACGCTGCTTTTCTCTGTTTTTCTACTATTTTTGTTCGTTTTGATTGTGAAAAATTCTCCTTAAGAATTTGTAAAGCAAAGAATTTCATTCTACCTCTTTCTTCAAGTATTTTTTCTGCTAATTCTAGATATAACTTCTTTTTTGTTATTCTAAAAAGTTTGATTAAAGCTATTTCAATTTCAGGATGTCCAGGAGTATGTTTGGCTTTGAAATCTGATAAATCATTAACTACAAGCGTAGCAGCTTTTTCTCCAATTTCAAGTATTTTTCCATTTCCAGTCGCTGAGTAATAAGCACACGTAGCTTCTATTAGATGTCCTAATGAGTAAAGCTCATGCTCAATTTGGAAATTTATCCACCTTTGTTCTGGAAAGTGAAATTGATTGTAAGTAAAAATATAACCATCATTTTCTTGCACTTTACTAATTAAGTTAAAATAATCTTCAACTAATTTTTCAAGCTTTTTAGATTTAAAATTAATTAGAATTAAAGAAGCAGCCTCCGCCCATTTATGTGAATCAGAATCAGTGTAAATATATCCAGTTCTATATCCTTCCTTTTCTCCGGAAACATACCTAAAATTATCAATTGTTTTGGATTTTTCTAATTGCTCCCATTGATGTAAAATAGCTGAGTTTCGATTTGTTTCTTGTCTTGTTTTCCAGAATTTATCAGTAATAGTAATTTTTGAAAAATGTACTTCTTTTAATTTAGAATGGGGAGAACAATTGGATTCCACATTTTACTCAATTCTTAATAATATATGAATATTCTCAAGGAAAGTAATAATTTATGTGTTGTTAAACCTTCAATCCTTGTTCCTTCTTCTTATTTAATAGATATTCGTGGATTATAACCGCAGCCGCAATTCCATCACCCGCAGCTAAAATTGGTTGATGAGTACAGCATGTTCTACAGTCTCCAGCAGCGAATAAACCAGGAGTTTTTGTCATCAAATTCGTATTGGTTTCAATGAAACCATCATCATTATAGTTAAACAACCCAACTGCAAAATCGACATCGGGTGTATAACCTATTGAAACAAAAACTCCTTCAGCCTTGAACATAACTTCTTTATCCAATTTTTTGTCATAGAATTTAATGCCACTAAGAACGTGTTTATCCTTATATACGAATTCTATAGCTTCATGGTTTTTTATCAACTTGATATTCTCTTTTTCTGAAACTAAACGCCTCAATTCATAGGGAGCTTTCCAAACATCAGATCTACCTACTATCGTAACTTTGCTAGCAAAACGAGAAAGAAAGATAGCATCTTCGTGAGCCTTTACTCCACCACCAATAATCACTATTTCTTTGTCTTTATAGAATACTCCATCGCAAGTTGCACAATAATGAACGCTATATCCAAGTAATTCTTTTTCACCAGGAATGTGAAGCATTCTATATTTTCTGCCAGTTGCGGACAAAACTGCCTTACCACCAATAGTTCTTCCAGCTGTAGTTCTAATCATGAGATGAGAACCTCTGAAGAGGATATCAACTACTTCCGTGGATGTAAGGAATTCAACACCAATTGCTTTTGCTTGTTTGGAAAATCTTTTTGTTAGCTCTACTCCGTCTATTGCGTCAATAAACCCTGGATAATCATCTAGAACCTCAATATATGCGTTAGGGCTTCCTATTCCGCTTTTTTCGACTACGACGATGTCATGTCCTTCTCTTGCTGCATGTAAAGCGCAATTTAAACCAGCTAATCCTCCTCCAATAATAATTAAATCATGAAAATCTAAACCCATATCTTTGATTAAACCAATTTTTTTAGCAATTTCCTCTTGAGTTGGATGTACCATAAAAGATCCATCTGTAAACTCAACCGTGGGAACACGTTTCTTACCATCGTTAATTCTTTCAACAATTTTTAGAGCTTCTGGGTTAGCGTCTATGTTAATCCACTTATAGGTTACCTTTTGTTCATCTAGGTAAGCTATTAATCTTGCACATCCAGGACACCAAGTGGCACCGTAAACCGCTTTGATTTCAACCATATCAAAGCTAAATCTTCTAAAATGTATTTAAGAGATTAGCTATTAACATCAAGAAATAAAATAAAAAGAAAGAATAGGAATAAATCATTTTTTCTTCTTCTTCTTCATAAATCGAGAATCAACTTCTTCTCGTTTATTCGCTTCAGAATAGTTTTCTTTAGCTTGTTCTTTTGCCTCAGCTAAAGTTTCATCGGAATGACAGGTCCAACGAAGATGAGTAGAAGCGGGTTTACCACACCAAGGACAGAAGAGATCGTCAAGTAAATCAAGAAGTTTACTATGAGCCTGTTGATTCCTTCGATGTTTTCCTCTTTCTTCAATTATGGGTTTGGTTAGTATTGCAGCTGCTTTCTTTTTGCCAACTTCAACTGCCTTCTTCACAGATTCAATTTCCTCTTTAGGAATTTCAATACTGTAGCCTTCTTTTGCATCTCCTATTACTTCTATTGGGATTCCAGTAGTCAAGATGGCTTCTTGTTCAGCCCTAGGAACTTTTTTAATTTGAGAAACAAACTTACTAGCTTCGTCTTTACCCATGTCTTGATTGACTATTTTAGAATAAGTTTTCCTTTGTAAATCAGGATCTGCAATTGTAGATAATCTTGATAAAATTCTTTCAGGAATCCTATCTTCTTCAGGTTTTGAGAATTCCTCACTGATGATATCCTCACTAACTGAAGCAGCTTCTAACCAAAGCCTGATGGTGTTAGATTTGATATGAATTTTCTGGCAAATCTCATCAATTCTATCTTCTGTTGGAATAAGTGAAAGATTTTTAGATTTCTTCCTTTCAATACTATTAATAATATTTGCTAAACTTTTTGGACTTTGTATTATACCTTCTGCTCTAAATATTTCCAAAACTCCTCGTCCTTTTTCAATCATGTAAAGATCTTTTCGATGAATGTTTTCTATTAAAGATTCAACACGTTGTCTACTTTCATCTATATCTTTTACAATAGCATAAATATTGCTTAAACCTGCAAATTGGGCAGCTCTCCATCTTCTTTCACCAGCAACAATCTGGTAACTATCGTCACCAGTTGATCTAACTAATATAGGATTAAGAAGATCAAATTCCTTAATTGAAGCTGCTAATTCTTCTATTGCATCTTTATCAAATGTTTCTCTAGGTTGGAAGGGACTTGGACTTATTTTGTTTATTGGAAGTTGAACTATCTCCATTCAAACTCACCCCTGTTCTTTTATTAACTCGAAAGCTATCTCTTTCCATGGGTACTGTTGTATAACCCAGTTGTCATCTTCAGCATTAATACTCAGAAGTTTGATAGCATCACTATTACCATCTTTAACAACAGCTTTCATTTGAGTAATTGCTTCTGTTTTATTGGTGAAAATCCATTTATTTTCGCCAGCATCCAATAAATAGAATATATTTTCATCTAATTTCAAATAGATCACCTGTATTCGTAGTTTAGTCGATTCTGTTGTTTTCACTTAATTCATTTATAAATCACTTAAAAAGTGATTGTAATACTAAGAGTTAGATAGGGTTTTTAACCTTTTTGTCGGGTGTTTTTTTGAGATTTTGTCAGTATCTCTAAAACGATAATACCCAGTACTTCTTTTCAATGACAAAAAAAGAGAAAAGTGAAAATTATATTAGTTTAATTTCTCTCGTACTCGGATTGAACTCCACGACCTCTAAATCTTCCAATGCTAGTAAGGAAGGTTTAATCATAACGGTAGTAGAACCGATCATATCGGCTAATTCATCAAGCGATAAACTATTTGGTGAGGCTGAAACAAGAGCTAGAAATATCTTTCCTTGATCATGAGCGTTTAATATTCGTCGAATACTCTCATTTTGTGCTCGGATAGGTTCTTCTTTCGACTTGAAATCACCATATTCTCCTTCAACTGATTCTAAATTCTTCTTCATTTCTTCTTGAAGGGTTTTAACCTGTTCATAGTTTATTTCAACATTTGCTAGATCTGATTCAAGTTTAGCAATTTTCTCCAAAGCATTAGAATACTTCTCTTCCATATTTGCTAGGTTTTTCTCTCTTTCTTCAAGCAAAGCGGTCTTGGCTTTGACGGTAGATCGAAGTTCTTCCATAACTTTATCTTTTTCAACTACTTTTTCCAGTTCAACATCCAAAGTATTTTGGAATGAACTAAAATCCTCGATTATATTAGTAAGTTTTTCATCATATTCATTGAAATCCTTTTCAAAATTCTGATTCAAAGCTTGCACTTCGATGCGAAGAGCTTTGAGGGAATTATCTATCGACTCAGAGGATTTTTCAAGTTTGTTGACCCGAGTATCTTGCTGATTCTTCTCTACATTAACGAATTTTTCAATAACTGAAATTTTTTTCACTAGGTTTTGTATGTCTCTGTCAAGTTGCTCAGTAGATTTTTTCTTACCCACAATAATTCACCTATGAAGTATACTCTTTACTTTGGATAAGAGTGATTTTAAAGATTACTTAAGGGGAAAAGAGAAAAGAAGAAAGAAAGCAGATAAATTTCTATTGTTTACTAACAATAAACTATTGGTATCGTGCATGAAATACAAAAGAGAGATTAAAAGAGAGAAAGATGACTGAATCAGAATAATGTTCCAGTCAATAATACTTTTGTAACAAGATATTTTTCTTTCTCTCTTTTTAGATCTTCTTTGATGATATTTTTACAGTGTTCATTGTATTCAGGTGTTGAACAATAATCATATTTTGACCCAAACAAGGATGATGCTAACTTATCTAAGAGGGATAGGATTAACTCTTCATCCTTAAAGGTGTAATGTTTGATTTTTGTAAGATTTTGGAAAGATCTTATCAACTCTTCTTTTTTATCGGTTTTATTAATCATGAAACCACCTCATATTTTTTCTCACTTGAGATTTATTAATAGTTACTCACTACTTGTTAACACAAGTTGTGATGTTCGTCCTACTGATTTCATTGTATGAAAAAGAATAAGTTAAAGTTAAGAACCTCTGTACAATACGAGTTTCGAGAGAGAACGATTTCTATCGTTTTCTACGGATTGCTTAAGGCGATAGTTTTGATAATGTTTCATATCAGGATACACTTTGCTGAGATCTGTGTTATTGTTATACATGTTCTCTGCTAGCTGGTTTAAGAGGTCGCTTAAGTCCTCTTCTTCAACAAATTCGAGATTATACAATGCTTTCAGAGCATTGAAATTTTTTAACAGTTCATTTTTTTGTTCTAATTTTACTGCCATTTTGATTTTACCTCTTGGTTTTTCTTATTGAGTGAGACACTGTTTCTCTGTGTCCGAGAATATTCTCTCTCATCAATATATAAACATATCTCTTAAAGCGAGAATGAGTTCCAAATCATGAGAACGCCTTCTTTGATAGACGGAAACGTTTATTAAAGGTTGTGAGTTAAATATTAGTGACAACGAAATTGGTGAAAGTGAGTATGGGATATCAAGATATAATGAACGATGAAATTAAACAAAAAGATGTTTGGGTTATTGAAGATAAAGAATTAATTAAGGTATTTTCAGATATGGCCTATTTTCCAGTTATATCTGCCCTCAAGGAAGGACCAATGACAGTTAAGCAAATTACAAAACAGTATAACGAGATTGTAAAAAAGAGAGCAATAAAAATGGATATACCTAAAGATGCGTTTGAGAAAATGAAACGTTCAGAGAAAACCATTTATCGGTATATCAAAGAACTAACTGATTTGGAATTAGTTGTACTGTCAGGACAAAGGTTAGTGATAGGTAAGACCGCTACTGAAAATCTCTACAGTCGTGCCGCTAAAGTTTTCTTACTTAACATCGAAGATAGATGGTGGGAAGAGAGTGACGGAGAGACGATAATTCAAAGATCAGCGAGAATTATACAAGCTGTAGAAGGGGTTCAAAAATTAGATCTTAATTGCTTCAGTAAACGAATGATAGAGCTACTTAATTCCGGAAACAACTATCTTTATGAAGCACTTAATAAGAAATATGATGAAGTTTCAAAAATCCTTACAGAGGGAGGATTTGAGGAATCTAAGAAACTATTAAGCATTATTAATATTGCATCAATGCTTTATTCAGAGCAAAGCAAAAAGAATCTCGGGGAGTGTTTTGAAGAATGATAATTGAGGAAGAGCTATTTAATACGTTTTTCAATTATTCTCCTGTATTTTCTGTTCAAAACTCAAATTCAATTAGAGTATCCTTAACTACACACCACAAGTTTCATTCGACAAAAATAGGTGAATTATAATATGGGACACAAAGATATACTTGATGAAAGTATTAAGCAAGAGGAAGTAAGAGTTGTACGAGATCCAAAATTAGTGAAAATTTTTTATGATGAGAGCTATGCGCCCATTTTCTGGGTTCTTCGATCTGGACCTATGACAGTAAAGGATATAGAAAATAAATACAATGAAATAGTGAAAACAAAAGGGTCAGAGAGAGGATTGAGTAAGAAAGAGTTAGAAAATCTAGAACGTTCCGATAAATCAATTTACAGGTATATCAAAGAATTAACAAAAATAGGTTTAGTTGCGCCTGCTGGTCATAGGGTTGTCATGGGAAAGACAGCAACCGAAATTCTATATGTAAGAACAGCTAAAATTTTTTACCTTAAAAATTTGGAAGATGACAATTGGAGATGCAACATCTGTATGAAACATTTATCAAAAGCATCAGAATTGTTATCGCTATCTAGAGATATAAAACCACCAAAACCAGAAAAACTAGCAGAAATTATGGCTAAAATTGAAGCTGATTCTGAATCTGAACTCTTTCGAGTGTTCGAAGAAAAAAAAGAAGAAGTTCAAGAAATATTTAGCGACATTACCTTTACAGATTCAGATAGAATTCTCTATATATTTCGAATCTTATATTTGGCACTAAATTCTGGAAAATATAAAGAAATGGTAGACAAAGTAATTAGCAAACGATAAAAAAGATTTGTGATCTTTTTTTTGGTTCCAAGAGCTTGAATGTTAATCAGTTGTTAGGGGTATTCTTAAGCAAATCATCAAAGGTTAAAATAGATGATATATCAAAATACTTACATGCTCAAAAATAAGGAATATTTGAATTTATAGGTACAAGGACACAGAGATAACATGAAAAAACCTGAATTTGATATAACAGTTCAAAATATTGTTGCTTCAATAAATTTGTTTACAACGATTGAATTAGTAGAAATGTATCAGAATCTAATAGATGATGATGCAGTTGACATAAGTTTTTATCCGGACAAATTTCCAGGAGTGATTTTAAAAATTAAGAAACCTAAAGTTTCAAGTCTGGTATTTAGTTCAGGAAAACTCGTATTGACTGGGGCAAAATCTACTGAAAATGTAAGAATTGGAGTAGAAGTTATATCTAAAATATTGAAAAAAGTGGGCGTAATAATTACAGAGGAACCTGAAATTGTTATCCAAAACATTGTTGCTTCAGGTAATTTCAACAATAAAAGATTGAATCTTGAACTAATAGCACTTTGGCTAGACAATAGCATGTATGAACCTGAACAGTTCCCAGGACTTATTTTTCGATTACAAGAACCTAAGAATGTTCTACTATTATTTCAATCTGGAAATTTAGTTTGTACAGGTGGAAAAAGTGAGAAACAAGTACATGAAGCAGTTGGCAAAACTTATGAGCTTCTTGATGAAATAAATGCTTTCGAGTTGTAGATTTAAGGTAAATAAACATAAAAACGAACTAATAATATTGCTTAGGAACCCAAAATTCTCTAGAAAAGTGTTTATTTTTAAGTTAAATATAAATATAGGTACATTCTAGACGTTTCGATGACAGAAATAGCGCACCATTTGCTTTGTGATTGTAAAAAAACGGTGAATGCCTGCTACTGTCCAGTAGCAATACTCAAACCTACAGTTTTGAACAACTACGATTATCATCATTGCCCTTTTTGTAAGACTGATTATATCTGTGATCATTCAATTAAAATTAATTTTTTGTACAATGACAAAGGTCTACCAGAACAAACAGAGATAGTTTGTGGAAAATGTGAAACTCCTTTAGAAGTTTATCAATGGCCAAAAGAATCAGACAAATTGGATGAAGGGACGTATAAAACAAAATATACTAGCATCTACCGCAGGAATTACTAAACAGATTCAGTTTTCAACATTGTTGTTTTATCTTTGTTTTGTTTATTCTTCTTCAATATTTTCACTAGTAAGAAAAGAATAGTCAGTAAAAAGTAGTAGCCGAAATATGAGATGACTTCTAACCATGTTGGCTGATCCTGATACCCAAAGAGTGTTCTAAGAAACTTCCCTAATTCCGAGGTTTTGTCATTTAATAATGAACTTGTATCCCAAACAATTGTTTGTAAGAAATTATTTTCATTACCAAACCATCCGATATCTTGAAGTTCGTGGAAACCATGTGAAAGCATTCCAGCTGCAAATAATATTAGAAATATACCTGTAACACTAAAGAAAAGTTTTAGGTTTATTTTTTTACTACTTAAGAAAAGAATCAATGCCAAAATAAGTGCTACAAAAATTCCAATTAGACCAGACCATAGAATATCCATAGGAGTTTCATCTACTGATTCAACACCTGTAAGAAAAATTACTGTTTCTATGCCTTCTCGCAGAACTGAAATAAAAGCTAAAGCTATTAATCCAAAGCGATGTTCATTTTTAATAGTTACTTCAATTTTTGATTCAAGGTTCTTTTGGTAATCTCTACCAGTTTCTCTCATCCAAATGATCATCCAAGTCATTAAAATAGCTGCTAGAATCATTGAAAAACCTTCAATAATATTTTCATAATCTTCAAAACTACCTAATACAAAACTGAATAGAATACCAAATCCGATCGAAAGAACAATTCCCAGAACTGTTCCTATCCAGATATCTCGCTTAAGTCTATCTTGCTTCACTTTGATGACATAAGTTAAAATTATACCTATAATCAAAGCAACTTCAATTGTTTCTCTCAATGTGATTAGGAAACTAGCAACACTAAACATATTATCACCAAAAATACTCTTAATCGATATTTTGCCTTGAGGATAATAAATTCAATGTTTGAACAAAAACCCACGAGGTCGCTTGAAAAAACTGAGGTTTTTTGAGAAATTTCATTAAAAATGTAATACAAGGGTATTGTGTTGCAGTACATAAACCAGTGAAGGCGGAAAATACAAGGGAAAAGGAAAGCTAGATAAAATTCAATAGAAGGACGTTTAAAGGGGTTTTAAATGGTTAAAGATAGATGACATTAAGTTCACTGCATTAAATCATAATGCAAAATTGAAATTAATGAAAACAAATATGCGATAAATTTACCTTTTTTCCCAACTTTTAATAAACATGTTACTTATTGTTCTATAATGAACAACAGTAAGAAATTAAAATACCTGTTTGGTACAATTTTCTTATTTGTGTTAACAGCAAGCTCTGCGGGAGTTATGGCGGGTGATGTTGATGCAGAGTTGGATATAGACATTGAAAAAACATACTACATGGATTTTGACAATTCAGGAGGAGAGAATGACGTTATTGTTGAATTTGAAGTGGAATTTGAAGATGATTTTTCTGATTCTGCAACCATAATCCTCTCTCTAGAAGTAGAATTAACACTCCCTTCAGGACTAACATATGTTTACAAATTGAAAATGAAACTTATTGATGAAGAAACAGATGCGATGTTAGTTTACTTCAATCATGCGACAGAATCTGGATGGTATACAACTTCAATAAGAGGAACCATAGTTGCATGGGGAATAACAGCATATGATAGATGTGTTTTTGATCCACCTGGTGGAGACAATGGAGAGGTCCCTAACATAGGTTTGTATTATTAACAAAATGTCTTTATTAAAGAAGTACGTAACAAATTGGTTGATTATTTGAATAAATGATTTAGAAGATGTAGGTTAGAGTTATGGGCATGAATATAAAAGATATGGAGCTGCTTTTAGCATTAATAGAAGATCCTACCATATCTATCTCAGAACTTGCTGAAAAACTTAAGCTATCTAGACCTACTGTTAAAGTTAGACTCGATAATCTTAAAGAAAGAGGGATGATTAGAAAACCAATTGCGTTATATAAGCCTGAAACTTTAGGGTTGGAGAGAAAACATGTTTTAGTAGAAATATCCTCAAAAGATTCCATCAAATTAGTGGAAGAGTCATGTGATACACATCCATATACAGTATATCGAGCAAGAACATTTGGGGGAACATTTGGTTTATACATGCAATTCGAGATCCCACCAAACACACTAGATTTACTAAAAGAATTTTTCCAAGTACTGAAACAGAAGAAATATATCAATACTTTCAGAATTTATGAAAGTTCAGGTTTGAGACAAATCTCTTATCCAGACCTTGAAAGGTTTAATTCTGAGACTTTATCCTGGAATTTTTCATGGGATAATTGGTTCAAAAAATTAAAAAGGTATCCCACTACTTATGAAAAAACTACTGAAGATAAGAGCACCTATACCAATTACAAACCCATTCAGTTCAAAATATTAAGAGAGCTTACGTCAAATGCAACCAATGCTACAAAGAAACAAAGCGAGTTGAAAGAGAAATTTAATCTTAGTAAAACTGATGCTCACCGGCATTACAACTATGTTATGGATCACTATGTAGATAAAGTTAGATTACTCATTGACAGAAAATCATTCAATCTGACTGAGACATATATAGCCGTCGCATCATCAGTAACTCCAGAAAGGAAGAATCAGGTATACAATCTTATGAAAGATATCCCTCCACCATTTCATGTTTCAATGGACATTCTAAAAGGAACAAATCTGTTTATGTGGGGAAATATGAGCGCTTCACAAGCATCTGAATTTGCATTTTCAATTTGGAACACATTACAGAATGTAGAGGTTTATGTATTAGACACAAAAGAAAGGGGATCACGAAAGTATTGGTTTTACGATGAGAACTATGATTTCAAGAATAAAAACTGGAAAACCTCAAGAGAATATATGATAAAAGAACCTCTCTCAAAACTTGGATTAGAAATCTAAAATAAGCTATTTTTACAAAGAATAGTTTGACAGATTAGCGTTTTGAGTTTTGATTTTTTTGTTGATACAAGAAGATGTAGGGAAAAATCTAACATCAAAACTACTATTGCATTGGTCACATATACACCTTGCAACTTCATAATGGTATCCTTCTTTAATAACATCATTGAAAAACTCAATCTCTACCGCTCCTTTCGCTTTGCAATTTTCGCAATACATCTTTTTGACGTATTCAATCTTTTCTTTTTCAGAATCAACAGGAACGATATATTTAGATGGCATATTTCTTGCTCTCCGCTTCACTGATAACAACAGACAAACACTCTTATGGAACAATTATAAAACGTATATAAAAATATTTTCCATTTGTTCCAAGTCAATCTTACTGTGAATATGTGTCAATTATTGCAGGAGAACGTAAAATTGAAGTTTACAACGATATTGCGTAAAAAGAGGAGAAACTCTAAACTAAGAAGATCCTGAGAAAAGGTAGTGAAAGTAAAACAAAGGAGGGTAGGGGGATATTTTGCGCATGTAGATATGAGAAAAGTTTCGGAGAATGGGCAAGAAATATTCCGATTTTTTGCAAAAAACTTATAAGCTATATTCTGATTTTATCAATTGGGTAAATTTACCCGACAAAAGTGAGTAAAATGAAGAAAAAAGCATTTTTATTTGGAATCATTACTTTAGTCATATTAGTCACAACTGTAGCATCGGTTCAAGGTCTGGAAGATCCAGTAGACAAATACGCACTAATTATTGGAATTAGTGATTATAAAGCTATTAGTGATCTTTCTTTCTGTGATGAGGATGCCACTGACTGGTATAACTATTTGAATCCATTAGGATATGACATTACACTTTTAGGAGATTCAAATCATGCAAACTATCCTCAACATGATGGTTTAGCAACTGAATACAACGTGAAAATCGCTTGGGCAACAATCATAGCACAAGCAGATGAAAATGACATTGTTGCGTTTATAAGTTCAGGACATGGATCTCAAGTGAACATAGGTGCTCGTCGAAGAAGAGACAGAATTTATGTTCAAGTATTGTGTATGTGGGACACTTCTGGAGGAGAAAATGGTGAAGATGGATTAATCTATGATTCAGAATTCCAAAGTATGATGGCTCCATCAATCAGCAATACTTTCATCTTTCTAGATCACTGCTATGCAGGAGGAATGAATGAAGTGATGCTAAATGCAAACGCAGCCAAAGTCTACTTAACAACTACCTGTACTGATGATGGGTATGGATATGATATGACAGCTTACGAAAATGGCGCATGGACATATTATTTCCTAGAATATACACTCATTGGACAATTAGGTGGAACTGCATCAATGGAAGCAACATTTGATTATGCATCATCTGTTTATCCTTTCGATGGTGGAGATACACCTCAAGAGTTTGATGGTAATACTGCGATTGACTTCTATCTTTAATCACCTATGTAGAGTTTTCTCTACTTCTTTTTTTTTGAAATATTTCGGAGATAAATTTAAATAGAATTAGGGAAAATTTCTATGATGAAAAAATTTCGTTTAATTTCAATGATATTTCTTTTCACATCAATACTATTCATTTCACATTCAGTGAGCTCAGTTCAAGCTAATCGCTCACTGAGAACCGAGATTCACTCTGTAACAATCAATGATGCATTCTATATAGGATATGACATCTTTACTTCAATTACAATAGCAATCGATACGGATTCAAACATAAAACACTATTATCTCAAAGTCTGTCTAACAAACCCAATAGGGGAACAAGAGGAAATAGTTCTGCATATCATAACATCACTAAAGACAGTTACAATAGAAATAACATTTTACAATTATGCTACTGAACCTGGAGATTATTCAATTGAAGCAACTCTAATTACAAATGACAATGGTTGGTTTGCGGTAAATGATGTGGTAGTATTTGATCCACCAGGTGGAAGTGAAGGAGATCCCTATATTGGAATAACAATTCCATAAAATGCAGTTGAGGTTTATGATCCCCTATTATTCCCTTTTTCAATTCTTGCAGAAACATCCAAAAGCTAACTTCTCAAAGATAGCTGAAGCTTTAGACATCACTGATAAAACAGCAAAAGCTCATTATCAGTATCTAGTGAAGAATGGATATATTGAGGGGATCAGAGCTAAATTTAAACCTGAAACGCTTGGTCTTGAAACAGTCTCGTTTATAGTTGAAGTTTCAGAAATGAGAAAATTAAAAATACTTGAAAAACTTGCTGACTTCCATGATTTCACAATCTATCGAAATAGAATCTTAGGAGCATCTCAAGGCTTATTTCTACAATTTAACATTCCAAACAACTCGATTCGATATCTAGAAGCATTATTCATAAAATTAAAAAACATAAACTTAATTGAAGGGTTTGAGAAAATTCAAGGAAATGATTTCAAAGCGAGTTCTGCTCCTGAATTTGAGTTTTATGATAATGAGAAAGGAGAATGGATTTGGGATATTCAACCATGGAAAGAAAATTACGAAAAAGCTTCGGATACCGTTATTGCTGAAAATAAACAAGAGATAAATGTACTTGATAAGATCCAGAATCTAGATTTGAAATTATTAAGAGAAATGACGATTAATGCTAAACAAGCACATAATGATCTAGCAGAAAAATTCCAAGTTACACCTGTAAGAATTTCAAGAAGAATGACTTTTCTAAATGAAAATGTAAATGATTATGTTCTGCTTTATAAAAGAGCAAAAGTTCAACCAGTGGATCTAGTTTTATTTAGAGGAAAGTGCTCAGAAATCAACAGAACTAAGCTGTTTAACACTTTGAAAAAAACACCTATACCATTTGATACAGGATTCAATTTGCTCTCAGATGGGTATATTTGGAGGATGAATATACCGCCATCATATACATCTCTATTTAGCAACTTCTTGTGGTCGATCTCAGAAAAACTCAATTTTTACAGATTAGATCACTATACGAGCAAGTTGTACTATTTTTATGGTGATTCATATGATTCTCAAAAGAAGGAATGGAAAGCATCAAAAAATGAAGTGTTTGATCAACCTCTGGAATGGCTAAAGAAGCATCTTTAAAAGCTATTTTTTCACATTTAATTTTTCTTTTATAAGGTTAGATTCTAGTTTGACTAGATATTGGTCACAAACGTGTTTGAAACCCATTCTTTTGTTTATTGCATTCATTGTTTCATTGTTTTTGGCATTCCCAGTCTGAATGAATTTAACAGAAGGATAGTTTGTTTTAACGTAAAAAGCCATAGAGGATTTTAACCATTTCCCTAATCCCCTCTCTCTATATTCTGGCATAACTCCAGTTAGTTCTTGTTCGACCATATGTGGAATTTCGGAATTATAGAATATTTCAGTTAAACCACTAACAGAACCATTTTCTTCAACTGCTAATTTTGTAGTCCAGACATACCCCTTATCTTTGTACATCTTCTCATCAAGGCGTCTACTTTCAGGAGTAACCCTTAGTGCTTGATAATCTCCAGTTTCATAATCCGGTGCTTGGTTCTCAGTAACAGTATATACCATGCAAAACTCATCTAGAAGATCTTTAGGAACAGCTTCAAATGTTCTCATCTTGACATTAGGCGCTTTGATTTTTCCTAGCTCAACCCATTCTCTCATTTTCTTCCAATTAACATCTTCAAGATGAAGCCGGTTAATTGAACGTTCTGACGCAACAGTACAGTTAAAGTGGTCACAAAAAGCTTTTCCAGAGCTGTGGTTTATCACATTTTGGAGCACTAATCGATTCAAACTATCAGATTTAGCTGTAATTTGAGTGAGTAAAGATTTCCCAACGCCCTTTCTTCGTTCATCTTCCTTAACTAGAATATTAAAATCAGCTGTATTTTTCATGATTTCAAACATAGGAGAGTTCTCATTAGGATAACTTAAACGACTATAGCCAAGGATTCTCTCTTTTCTATCAGCTACGGCTATCCATCTGTGGACAGAATACAGAGGGTTTGGATGGAGCATGAGATTTTTCCAGAGTTTGAAAGTTGGGTGTTGATCGTTCGGAAATATTTCTTCATGTACAGAGCATTCCAAATCATAGAGTTCTTGAAATTGAGACTCTTGTAATTTTCTTGCTTCGAACGGTTTAATATTCATAAACTTCAAATCCTTTATGGTTTATCGTTATACAGAAACGACTTGAGTAAGAGTTCTCATAGCTTTAATAAAAGTTATCCTCTAAATCTTTTTTATAGATACTAGAATTAGTTAACATAACAAGCAACATCATGAAGTTTGAGATATATTGAATCTCGTTAAAAGGACTATTAGAAAGATTTTCAGCTATTTCTTTCTCATATTTTTCAAAAACTTGAGCAATCTCTAACTCAGTTTTGGAATATATGGAGTGAAGTAATATTCGAAGGGATTCGATAGTAGGTTTTTTCTTTGTATCTACAAGATTAAGTAACTGAAGAACTTTTTCAGTGATAAATTGATTATCACCTGATTCCCAAAAATCCTCAGCCAAAACTACTGGAAAGTAACATCTAGCAGAACTACCATATAGGTTCTCTGCAGCTATTTTGCCTGCAGTCATGCTTTGACCTGCCTTAATTATCAAACCTGAATCGATTAGAATTTTAACATATTGTCGGATAGTAACCTCTTCTTTTGGCTTTTTTCTACCAGCATTATATCTTTTACGAATCTCTTTAATAGTAAATGGTTTCTCCCTTAATATTCCCATGAGAGGAGCATATTTGGGATCATTCAATAAGTTGATGAGAGCTTTATCATCAATAACTTGTAAAGGTTTAACTTTGTAATTCTCATCTAAAAAATCCTTTGTAGTCATGTCTTACCTCCAAGTTTAAGTTCACTCAGTAATTCTTCAGAGTTATCATTAAAATGAAGAACAGCCATCAACGTTTCAAAAATACCACAGATTTTGTCTAATTGTAAAAAAGTGAGATCCGCGGTTATTTCTGAAACTTCTTCACTATGCTCCGAGAAAATATCTCCAACAGATCTTTGAGCATGCTGATAAGTTTTAAAAACGACATCCTTAAGTTTGTTGAAATTTGGTGCAGGTTGCTCCAGATAGAGAGAAAGTAGATTACGTGTTTGCTCTAAAGCAGCAGTTGCTTCCTTTGATTTGAAGAATTCATCCGTAACAAGAACAGGATAGAAGATTGTAGCAGTGCGATCGTACAACAATTCACAAAAAGTATGACCAGGAGAAATACGTTGACCAGCTTTAGTGACTAATCCACCTTTTTCTAAATCTTGAACATAACTGTAAATGGTGTTCTTCTTTTTGGGTTCATCAGCAATTGTATTGTACTTATACTCAAGTTCCTTAAGGGTTAAAGGTCCATCACGTAAAACATAAAGAATAGGACTATACTTCTTCGCATTTTTAGGTAGATATAGTAAATCGAACTGCTTCTTCTGATCGATTACTATAACAGCTTTTGGAGTGAAGCTAATCAAATCGCGAGTTTCCATGATAAAACCTTTGTCTAACTACTGAATCTGCTCTATGTATTTTTATCTTTCTCAAACATTTAAAAGATTTATTGTTTTATTATGAATTGAAAGATATAATTTATAGAAAGAAAGCATATTTTTTGCAAAAACCTTATATATTATTTAATAAATAGTATTCTTAACCTATGAGAATATCTCACAGGAGCTTACACAGTGGAAGCAAATTGTGTTTGCTAACTCTTCAGTATGTTTGAGTTATAGGTGGAAAATATGGCAGTGAGCAAATCGCGGAAAAACCAGGAAACAAGTCTGATAGATAACGTTTCTAACGTATTCTATCTTGTTGAATCTGATGCTTATTTTTCCTCAAAAAATAATGGAAGGTCTCTTCGCGCTAAAGAGCGGTCTATCTCTGCGACAACTACTCACAGCAAAAGACAAGTGAAGAGAAAAATACCCCCGAGAGAAAGAGAGGTTCCGTGTGACATATGTCACGTAAAAGGAACTGTTTTTTCTCTCATCACATAGAAATTATGGTTACAGGGAAAGATATCACCAAAAACCCCAAAAAATACTGTTTTCTTCAAAATTTCTTTTCCTTTTTTTCTTCACAGTAATTAGAATTTCGAGAAATTATTCCCCACAACAGTCTTTAAGATCTTTAAGATACCGTTCAGATTCAAAAAGAGTGATTAAGTAACTAAAACGTTGCAGATGTTTGTCAATTTCTTTGAAGGTAAGATCCTTGATTATTTTGGAAACTTTTTCCTTATTCTCTTCAAAGATTTTAGCACCTACAGCATCACCGTCAGCATCTAGTTGGATCAACAATTGTTTTAATTTTGTTTTGGAAACTTTTGATTCAGGAAGATACAGTTTTAGTAATTCTACTTGTACATCCACAAATTCTTCAGCTTCTGTGGATTCCCACCATTCAGATGTTTTTAGCAAAGGATAGAAAAGAGTAGCCGAACGACCGTACAATGCCTTTGTTGTTGTTTTTCCAGATTCAATTTGTCTACCAGCTTGAACTACGATATTTGCATTTTCTAAATCCTTAATATATCGATAAATAGTCATCTCAGATTTCTGTCTCTTTCTTATTTCAGAGTCAGTTAAATCATTTGAGCTACCTATCACTTCAACATATGCGTTATATCTACGAGTTATTTCTTCTATAGTCATAGGACCTTCGCGTAAAGATACAATAATTGGCTCAAAATTTGGATCTTCAAGAATCTTATGAACCGCCTCAGCCCTAATAATTCTTATTGCCTCAGGTTTGTAATTTTCATCAATAGCGTTAGTAAAACTCATCCATGCTAATATTTTCATATGTTGTTATAAGGTTTATCATTCACAGATATTAATAATTTCACTAGTTGTTAGTTTTAATTACATAAAAAGAAATCTTTATTAACATATATTGAAATAGTGTTCTTAACGAAAGAGAAAGTGATTAAAATGAACGTAAAAAAACCAACCAATCACAAGGACAAAATCAAGCAGACTGAATTAAGAACTAAGAATCTTCAAACCTATCTAATGTTAAGAGGAGCTTTCTTCTAATCTGTTCATGAGGTGCTTAAAAATGACAACAGCAATATCTCAAAAAACAAAGATGATTGAACAAGTAGTTACTTTCGAAGGAGAGCTAATACAGAGATATCTCCAACAAATTTCAAAGGGCATCCAAAATAGTAGTATCACCTCAACAGAAAAGGAAAGTTCTCTCAATTTATTTAGCTTAGAGGAACAAGTTGAAAGAAATCGCACAGATGTTCTTAATAACACTTTAACAATATTTGGTACATATTAGTTAGTATTTTCCCTTTTTCTTCTTTCACACTCTTTCCAAGTACAAGATTCTAGAAGTTAACAAGATTAACTGTAAGCAACAGCTGAAGAAATATTGCTCAATCTTGCCAAAAAACAGAAAATTTTTCGTAAGAGCAGTAAAATTAGAACTATGTTAGTAAGAATTGGCATAGCAGCATACATGCAAGGA
>JABCTC010000080.1 GCA_018238545.1 Candidatus Heimdallarchaeota archaeon | reverse complement strand
GGCGATCTGACTGCAAAGTCCATAAACGTTCAGGACTAAAACGTTATCACCGTACATTAGCAATCGGTCAATGAGTTCCGGGCTCTCTTCAAGTAAAGTAACTGCTGTTCGTCCACTATGATCCCCCGCGATCTGGTTACAAAGACCTACTATCTTCTCTAAACCGTCATATCCCACGCTATCGAGCAGAGGGTGCAATTCGCTAACTAAATTGTCGAGCACTTCGCCTTCGTAATACTCGTTAAGTAGCTTCTTTAATTTTCTCGTTCCGTGTGCCTTCTTGAGTGAAGTCATCAGCATTTTATGGCAGACCACAATAGTTGTAATTACTCAATATCCCGTGGACTTATAAAATTATATTGAAGCGAATGAGGCTCTAAAAAATAGCTTGTCATGCAAGTCAGTATCTGCCGAAAACAATCCCTCATTACTCAGAGGGACACCCATGAGCGTGAAAATAATATAGTAACTTGTTATGGAGGGAAGGTTGCCTTCTCAAAAAGAGATACCGAAAAAATCGAAAACGAAAAGCTTTTATATGATCATATTACCTCTAATATTTACCTTGAAGCGACATGGGCAAAATGGTAATGAAGAAGGAGGGGGGTGTTGAAAATTGGAAAAGCTAGCTTACACGTATGCACTTATAAAATCCTGTCACGAACATGAAAAAGATTATGTTGATGCTTTTTGTCCATTGGTGCTTAAAGTCCTCCAACAATCTGGAGAATGTACAGATAGTTCAATTCAAAAAGGTCTAATAAATGATTTTGATTTAAAAATCCCTTTACATACTCTTAGAACGGTTTTACAGAGACTTGTAAGAAAGAAGTATGCTCTAAAGAAAAAAGAAGAACGATATGAACTAACAACACTTGGACTTGAACATTTAGGCACATTCACAGATGAAGGTACGGTTAAAAGACGTTTAACTGAGCTGTTAGATGACTTAATGCAATTTTTAAATAATGAATTAAATGAATCTTTAAATATCGATCAAACTCAAAAAAAACTTCTCACTTTCGTTCACAAAAATATTGAACCAGTATTATATTTTTTCGTCCCCCATGGTACTTCGCGTGAATTTCAGAATGACATTACTAAACGTTTTGAAAGCAAAATTGATCGTGAAGATGAGAGATGTTTAATTAAGTACATTCAAATTGCAAAGGAAAGAAAACCTCTTCAGTATAGCGTTTTACAGGAGTTAATTTTGGGTTCTCTCATCTCATTAGTTTTCAGTTTTGACATACCTTCACTAATCAAAGATAAGGAATTTGCGCACTGTCAAATTTTTTTAGACACTAACATTCTTTTTAGTCTAGTGGGTGTACATTTCAAGGAGTTTAGTGAACCAGCAAAAGAATTACTTAATCTGCTTAAAAAATATTGTTTTAAGGTTAAAGTATTTGATTTCACTGTAGATGAGGCAACACGAGTTCTTAATAAGTGTAGAAAAGAACGGCGCGAGTATCCACAGGATATGAAGGTGAATTCGATATGTGCCAATCTGAAAAAACAGAAGTGGACAAAACAAGATATTGAAATATTCGTAGCAAATATAGAAACCAAAATATCTGAATTGGATGTGGAAATAGAACCGACTGATATAGATGTTCAAAATTACACTCCACATGAGGATAACGCTCGAGACGCTATGGAAAAATACAAACCTTCACAACCATTAGTTTCTCAGAATCATGATATTGCTGCTATAGAAAAAATTGAAGAAATCCGTAAACACCATATAAGAAGAATAGAAGATTCAAACGCATTGTTTTTAACTTCTGATGGAAAATTAAGTGAATATAATTTCATAGAAAGGGGACATAGAGAAAATGGAACTATATGCGAAGTTGTTTTAGATAGATTCCTAACAAGTGTTTTGTGGTTAAAACACCCGGAGGTGGAACTCTCTTTGGAAACATTAATTGCAACATGCTATAGAGACGTTTTTATCAATGTAAGAATATGGGAAAAATTTTATGACTCTGTTCAAGAGCTAAAACAAAAAAAAGTGATAAGTGAAAAAGACATTTCGTCGCTTCTTTGGCAGGAGTCTATTGAAGACGTGTTATGTAATCTCGATGAACAAGATGCTGATAAGATCACACAAGAGTTCGTATTAGCAAAAACAAAAGAAGCAAAAGAAGTAACACAAATTATAGATAAAAAAAGAAAAAAGACAGAAGAACGGTTAGAAAAGCAACAACAAGAAATAGAAACGCAACAACAGGAAGTAAATGCACTAAAACATGAAATAGATACATTATCTCAGGAAAGAGTTGATAACGATAAAAAAACAAAGGAAGCAGAAGAACGGTTAGAAAAACAACACCAGGAAGTAAATGCACTAAAACAGAAAATAGATGCACTATCTCAGGAAAGAGCCGATAAAGAAGAAATCCAGAGGGAATATATAAAAAATAATACTGAAAAATTGGCGAAGAAGCGTTCATATTTAATATCAAGCGTTATAACAGCAATTATAATATTACTAGTAATCCCGGTTATTTATGAAATATTTTTAGTAAGTGAGACTTATGGGTTTAAAGAGGTCGCATTTGTTCTTATTCCATCGGTTATTTGCACTTCAAGCATCTACGCGATATGGAAAAAACTAAGGATATTTCTTACAGATAAAATATCAAATCAATACTATAAGAAAAAAATAGAAGAGATGGGGTTGCACGAAAGAGAAATGAATGAGTAACAACTCTCAACACCCCCAAACCCCTATTTACACGCTAAAGTAATTTTTTATGGATTTATTCTATGCTTCTTTTGTTTTAGGTCATGTTGGATTTTCACCAACAGGATATTATGAATTTTGCTCTGCGCACTCATTTCAACCCCCTTTCATGGTTGCTTTCTTGCACTTAGCGTTTCGAGTGTATCTGAAGTTCCCCGAAGGGAAATTTTGGTGGAGTGCCGATCGCTATTTTTCAATGAAAAAAAATATCACTGCCATAACAAACGCTGCAACAATTGCCAGAATGGATAAAATAAGTGGTAAACTTTTTTCCCACCACTTTGCTGATTTTAAAGCGTCTATATCTTCTTTAATCTTGGTAATTACAGATGGCTCAGCTGGTTTAGGTAAATAATCTATTATATCCTCCATACCTTGATATTTCCCCAAGTATGGGATAGTTGGTTCTAACAGCTTGATAAATTCAAGAGTAGCATAATGTTGTCCTCGCTTTAGTGAGATAATAGCGTTAGAAGTATTGAACAAAAGGCAAAAAAGTCCTCCTTTAAATCCTGGATCTACCTGAGGCCCATTGGATAAAATTATTCCTTGGCAAAATAAACCTACAGAGAGGTCGAATCTTCCTGCAATATCTCTGGGAAAGTCCGCTGTCTCTTTACTTGACACTATGACATAATCACCGGGTTTCAATTTAATGAACGGGTTAGTGTTATCTAATATTCTTTTTTTACCGTCTTGCCAATACTGATCACCTAGCGATAGATCAAAAGAAGCACCGCTAACTTTATCTTTTATTTCAGCATTTTTTAAGAGCATGCTACACTTGACCATTAATTCAATTACTTGCTTAGGCAACATACCCCCTCTGTCCCTATACCCCCACAAAGAGTATATTAGCTGAGCTGTATCTTCTATGTCTACGTCACCAGTATTGCTAATAACATATAAGCAATCTTTGCCATATATTCTATCTACTCTTCTCTGCTTTTCTACATTCTTGTTAATTTGTTCTCCCCGCTCAACCAATCGACTGTTAAGAACATCATCAGATGCATCCAAGAAAATTATAAAGAATTTAAATTCACCTCGTTCTTTACTATCTTCCTCTAAGCTCTTTGTTGATTCTGGAGTAAGAACTAATATGGGGACCCTACTATTATCGAGAACTATTTTAAGAGCTTGATTAGTGATACCATAATATTCCCCTCTATATATTGCTTTTATTAGTAACTCTCTATCCTTGTCTAATTTACCAAACTCTTCTTTACTCATATATTGATACATATTGGATTGGTCGTCTTCTCTGGATTTGCGAGTCGTCACTGCTTGTACTACTTGGAACTCCCTAAATTTTTCACAAAGTCTTCCAGCAATAGTTGATTTCCCTGCCCCACTTGTTCCTGTTATTATAATTCCCTTGTATTCCATATTCATGCCTTCCTGAATAAATATATCTTTTCTCGCTCTAAAGAAGCCCATTTTATATTATGAGATCGTCGTATTGTAGGTAATATTCTTTCATACTCTTCTTCTTTGATTAGGTCATATTCATCCATACTAGACAAAACTTTCTGAACAATACGCCTTCGATTACTATTGTTTTTATTATCCATGTTAAAAGCAGGCATCACATAGCATGCGTATCCACCACTTTTTATTTTTTGAGAGATCACTTCGTTAGCTCTTTGCATAACCTCAAGATAACGGTCTATTGCGTCTTTTCTCGCTCTTCTACTTCTTGCCCCAATCTCTAAATCTCTATCAGTTAAATCAAACCCAAGAAAATAATAAGATAAGCGTTGAGAGGTAACATAGTCTGTCATGTTTGGATAGGGGGGGGATGTAACAACTAAATCTACAAAATTATTTGGTATTTCTTTGCATTCTCTTACATCTTCATGAAATATTGTTTGTTTTTCTGATAACTCTTTGTATATTGAGTCATAACCATGCATAACATATTTTAGATGCTCTGATATATCTTTAAGCAGTCTATTTACATGTTTGTTAAACAAATCAAAAACTTCTTTATCTTTCACCTGTTTTTGCTTCGGTAATACATTATCTGCTATACATCCCCATCCTCTATCTTGACTACTTACTGTTTTTAAAGTTGCTGAGATGGATATTTGCATAGCAGCCTTCATTGCCTTATCACTACAACTTGCTTCTTTAATAAAAAGAAAAGAAAGTTGTTTTAGTGTGTCTTCGGAATACCAAGGTCTTAAGTTGTCAATCAGAACATTCTTAGGGACATTTGAAGTATAATCCTTATGTGGATTAAAATCTTTACACATTTCCTTTAAATCCCCTTTTAAGCTGTCAAAAGTTAGCTCTGGGTTAAACAAGATAAATAATGACCGCATATACTCAACAGCAACACTACAAATTTCTGTTGCTATTGGCTTTCGATTAAGCAAAAGAGCTTGAAAATATGTAGTACCTATCCCAGCAAAAGGTTCATAGACTACGGCGTTTGGTAAGGTTAGTACCTCTATTAGTGTAAATGGGATCTCTGGAACAAATGTAGCAGGATACCAATGATGTCTTCTACAATTAAATGGATGCGCTTCATAAGGAGAAAATGCACTTCTTTGATAAAAATTCCAGTTTATGCTTTTTAATATTGTCTTTGCCTTATGAATGTCACTTACAAGCAATTTTTCTCTCCCTCTATTCACTCTTGATTTCGTCATAGAGCTCCACTTCCTCAAGGCTTTCGTCTTCTAAAATAGTAGATATGCATATAGATATTTCATGGCGTATTTTACTTATAACATTATAGGGGAGATTGCTTATTTTGTACATATCTAAATTCACATTCTTCAAAAAAACTCCAATAAGAAGTCGATTGGAAGATTTGCCAATTTGAATAACTTGATCATCGTCTGTTTGGATGCAAACTTGCCTTTCTGTTTTGTTTACATCAATGATTGGATGTATCGCTACCATAGCAGACTTGAAACGAGGAGAAAACCTCGACCGCATCACCTCTGTTAGTTCGTCTTCTAACTTCCTCCTTCTGCACATATCGCTAAAGATTTTGTATTTGTCTGTTTTAGTAGTCGAAAAAATTCCGATACAACCATACAAAATTCCTTTCATAAGGCGGGAAATAATCACTGACGTTTCAGATGATACTTCAGATAGTTTTTGTAAAAGTTCATAATCAACATCATGCCAACTAAAAGGAAATAAATCCTTCGCCTTAGCAACTTCTATTGCCTCAGTAAGCATGCATTTTGCAGAGAATTCTTCAGGATTGCGAAGTAATAATAAGTACAATTTTTTACGTGCCTTATGCCATTCCTCAACAAGATAGACGGCTTCCTTATTCAATACTAATTTACCGTTTTCTATCCAAAGTGATTTAGCAAGTTTTAACGGTACTTCACCAGATTTTACTAGACCAATATGGTACGCAAGCCTAAACACATTATCTATGTTATCTAGATCCATAGTTGAATTTATTAAAGGGCCAAATCTTCCCTT
>JABCTC010000053.1 GCA_018238545.1 Candidatus Heimdallarchaeota archaeon | reverse complement strand
TTCCGAATTTCTTAGGATATTCAAGTGTTGCTTTTAGTATTATCCAAGCTACAGGATTGTAATCAGAAGCAATAACATTAAATCCTAAACGTAGAGCTTCAAAAGGTATAGAACCACCACCTGCAAAGGGATCTAATAGCGTAGGAGAAGATTTTTCAAAAACTTTATCATATTCTGATTTTAGTAATACTAATTGGTTAGTAATATCCTTATTATAAGCTCTTTTTTTTCTCTGTTTAATTGTTTCCTCAAGTCCCAAGATACTTTTGATTTGTTTATTGTTTATTTCTTTAGTTACAGAATTCATTAAAATACTCGCTCTTGAAACAACCAAAGGTTTACGAGTCCACCAGTAATGCAGTTCAAAAATTGGCGGACGTCCATTCTTTTCAACAATAGACTCTTCACTAACTTCGTTTACAGGAAAAAAATCTTTCACTAGTAAATCCTTGTTCATTCCAAACACTTCACTAATTGTTTTATTTTATATAAACTTATCATCTGTTTATATTAACTCGAATTTAACCATTAATAGCTATGTTATACATCTCTTACTAAAACAGTATATCTCATAAGTAGGACTTTCTAACAAGCCTTGTTCTTGTCAAACAAACATATCTTACGAGAAGGTGGCTGTGCCTGTATCTCGCTCCTTACCTCTTGAAACTAGGATAATATACCTTCTTGTAAGGTATATCTCTTTATTCTATTATTAAAGAGAGTTTTTATAGTTTAGAATGATTAGTTTACTGATAAGGATGACCACAGTTTCATTAGATAGATCTGATGCTGAAGATCTTATACAATATAAACTTAGAAACATACAGAGAGAGATTTCAAGGGTTCTCGAAAAATGGTCCGAAACATCTATAGATAGTTTTCTAGAAAATTCTAAAACAGGGAAATTAGATGAATCAGAGAACGATGCTATAGAACTGAAACAGTTAATTCAAGAGCAGAAGAAACTACAAAGACTTCTAAAAAACCTATAGAGGTTTTAGTGTTGAACTATTTATCCAAACTTCAAAAAGCTGTTATTATCTTACAAGAGAAACTTTCTATTTCTATATTTAGTCAAACCTTTTCAGAAGAACGACCAGTTCTAACAATAGAATTTGTTAATGGATTAATTCTTTATATTCGTTATAACGATTTTGATGAATATTCTTACCAGCTAAATTTCTCAAACAGGAAATTTGACAGAATTCGATATGACAACTATGATCAACAATGGAAAGTTAATACTGCTCCACATCATTTACATAGAAGAGGAGAAAAAGACGCGGTAGAAAGTCCAATGAAAGGAGATCCTAATTCTGATATGTTAGAACTAGTAAAAATAATCAAACCTTTTCTGTCATAAGAAGGGGAAAATAGCTCATGGAAGGTATTGTTTATGACAAGGGAATATAAACTGTATTTATCAGATATACTCGATTCTATTGCAAAAATAGGTGATTACATAGGTGTGTTGAGTTTTGAAGAATTTTCTGCAAATTCACTCGTTCAAGATGCTGTTGTTCGTAATCTTGGAATTATTGCTGAAGCTTCAAGAAATATCCCTAAAGAGATCAGGGAAACGAAAGAAAATATTGACTGGAGAAAAATAACTAGGTTAAGAGATATAATAACTACTGATTTTGTGACAAATCTTGATGTTGTTTGGGAAATAATCTCTGATAGAATCCTTGAACTAGAAGAAGCCGTAAAAGAGATATTGAACCATATAGATAATTAACAAGACTCGTCATTTATATAGATTGAATTCTAATTTATTGTATGGAAAGAAAGCTAGACTCTGTGATTAATATCATAAAAAATCTTGAAAGCTTAATCAGAGACAGATATAAAGCTGAAATTATTGGTATTTTTGGTTCATTTGTCCGTGATGAACAGAAACCAACAAGTGATATCGATCTATTGGTCAAGTTTCTTGATGGAGCATCTTTATTTGATCTCGTTGGTTTAGCAGACTTTCTTGAGGGAAAATTGAACATCAAAGTTGACATTGTTTCTGAAAGAGCTGTACGTGAAGAATTTCGAGACTATATTTATTCCGAGGTTGTTAGGATTTGAAACGATATTACAAGATACTCATTCTATATCTTCGAAATCTATTTAATATCTTGCAGTGATATTTCTAGTAATGGAAGACAAACTCAATCTCACAAGAATTCTTGAGGTCTTACGTAATAACGTAGTTACAATTCAATCTTTTGGAATCAAAAATATCGGTATCTTTGGTTCCTATGTTAGGGAAGAACAAGAAATTATGAGTGATCTCGATGTATTGGTTGAATTTGAAATTGGTAAGAAGAATTTCGACAATCTCATGAATTTACTTCATTTCCTTGAAGATTTATTTCAGGTTAAAGTTAATCTAGTTACTAAAGAAGCTCTTAGTCCCTACATAGGTCCTAGTATCCTGGAAGAGGTTGTTTATATTGAAGAATGATATTTCAGAGAATGAAGAAAAAACATCCCCACCTAATTCTGAGGATAGTTCATTAAAAACAAAAATGTCTGGTATTTTGGACAGAGCGACAAATAAAACACCTTTTGGGGGGATAATTTTAGGTATTACTCTTTTGTCAGGTTTTGATGCCTTCCTCGGATACAATATCTGGTTATCTGGTTATTTTGATTGGTTTCTATATTTCGCAATTTCAGTTACAATACTGGGAGGTGTTTTTCTAATCTTTCTCTCTTTCTGCATTCTTTCTAGAAGCTATCTCAATGGTAAAGTGAAAATAGTAGAAGAATAAATTAGTTATTTCGATCAAGTTAAGAAAAATGCAAAGAATCTCTTTAATACTGAAATATTTCAAAATACAAAAATAAAATCAATTCTTGTGCTTATCTTAGCAATATTAGCGATATTTATGGTTGTTTTGGTAATAGGGGTCATTGTGTTTATAATAAGTGTGCTAATTGCACTATGGTGCTAATTGCAAAGCATCTATATGTCTTGACAGTTCATGTTTATTTTGAAGTTCGTAACTAGTCCGTTTTTTGAAATACAAAGATATAATTCTTAAATATAAAGTGCTTTCTCTTCTCTTCATATAATACCTTAAAGTTATTTCTTTCAAAGAATCTCTTAATGTCTTGAGCTGTGTATACTCCGTAGTTCTTCGCAATAGGTCTGAATATTTTTACTAAAAGTTTTGAGTAAGTCATATCACAGAAAATATAGAAGCCCTTTGTTCTTACAACTCGCTTTATCTCCATTAGAGCTTCTTCCCAATTACCTATGTGATGCATAACATGTGTTGATATGGCAAGATCATATGATTCTTCTTCACTGAAACTAAGCTTTGTTGCATCAGCTACCATAAATTGTAGATTTTCCTTTTTCTCTTGGTATTCTTTTGCTAGTTCTATTTGTTCTGTGTCTAAATCAATTCCAGTTACATCCAGCCCATATTTCTCATTTAGATGGTTAGCTAGAATCCCTACACCGCACCCTATTTCCAGTACATCCTTTACTCCAGTAAAATCTATTTGTTGAGAAAGTTCTTCATACAAGTCAATATTTCTTTGACCATGTTTCTTGCTGTTAACAAACTTCTTCTCCATTTTGGACATTTTCATTTTGAACCAGAATAATAATTGTATTGAAAATATAAAAAACTATGTAAACAAATATTCACTATTCTCCCCATTATTGAATTAAAAAATTAGTGTGTAAAAAAGATGAAAGATGTAGGATTATGTTCTTCTTTTCTTCTTGATATGTTTGGACATAATCAATGCTAATCCTGTAAGACAAACAATTAATCCTCCACTAGATAAAGGAAAATCTGAAACTGTTGTTTCAGTTTGCGTTCTTATCACAATACTATCTGATTTTATCCCTTCATTACCACTTGTGTCAACAGCAGTGATCTCATAAGTATACTCTGTATCCACATTTAGTCCACTATCAGAATATGAGGGATTAATAGTTTGGGTAATATATGTCCCATCTCTGTAGATGTTGTAATAGTCAAGATCAACTTCAGAGCTTGGATTCCACACAAGATTGATTTGAGAAGAGTTTATCGCTTCAGCACTCACTCCCAGAACTTTAGCTGGAGCTGTGATATCTGTTTGACTTTGCAAAGCATCAATATCAAGGAAGAAATCCACACAGTAATGATCAGATCCTGTATCAGCAGTTGTTGTATCTCCCACTGTTGAGTTAACAAGATAATTTGAAATGTAATCGTTTGCTATTATGAAATCGATTCTTGAATCAAACGTAGGGTTTTGATGACCATAAGTATATCCAAGCTCAGTTGGGTTCAATATCCTGAACACATCTGTGAAAATATGATTTTGAGACGAATACTGTCCATACGTTGGATCTTCCGGTTTCAACATCATGGTTAATGGCCCATACCCTAGATCACCTTCTGGAGCTAAAGCCCCAGTGTCATCAGGTGAAAATGAATTCAAGTCCCCCAGATAGAGAATTGGTACTTCTCCCAAACTATCCATATAATTTATTATTCCTTCTTGTTCTCTCTCACGTCTATATTCGTTATCCTCTCCGCTCATCGCTTTTAGATGCGCACCGATCAGATACAATTCTGTACCTGCTACATCGACCTTCCAATACATAAAATCATGAGACACATCGAACATTGAATCATCGTCCAGTGTAACAAGTGGTATTTGAACGGTTTCCAATATTGGGTATCTACTCATGATCGCTTCTCCATCTGTGTCATATATTATCCCTTGAGCTGTATATCCTGTATATGGTTCTTCATCTGCAAAATATGCATTAAATTCATCGATATATTGATTTAGCAATTCATTTGAATTATCATCCCAATCCCCAGTTTCAACAAATATAACAATATCTGGGTTCTCCTCTTTTACTACATCTTTCCAATCTGGGTCAATTCCATACTCTATGTTATAGGACATGATTTTGATTAAATCTGAAGATGAAACAATCTCATAGTTTTCGACTGTTACAGTGATATTATGTTCTCCAACATTATTTGCAGGATCTTTACACTTTGCTAATATTGTGTGAGAACCATTGCTTACAGTTCTAGTATTCCACAAAAAGGGGTTTTGTGTAGCTCTTAGAATACCATCAATATATATCTCATATCTAGCAATACCATTTTCATCAGTTGCATTGACAGAAATTTCTACTGATCCTGAGAGATTCGCACCTGAAATAGGAGACAAGATATTTACTAAGGGAGGCGTAACATCGGAAAGTATTTCGTCATAAAGTCCATCTCCTGGATCACCTAAGTAGCCACTATTTTGCCAATCCACTCCTGTATCTGTGTCAACCACATTTATCCTTCTAATTGTTGTATCTATTGCTGAAACAGACCATCCGGATACATAGTTTTCCCAAGCAACAAAATCAACTTCAGTACTAACATTGTTATACAATGTTATTTTGTCTCCTGAATTGCTTAAAGCGAGAGGCGACCCATCTAAATCTGGATCAAATCCATATAATAAATTAAATGCTGCTGATTGCCTTGCAACAACAAAGTAACCTTTTGCAGGAATAGTACCTGAAAGACCAAAGGAATCATAATTATCTTCAACAGTCCAACCAGATAGGTCTACTGCGTAATCAGTTGGATTAAATAACTCAATCCATTCTTCTGTTGCATCGGAATTAGGAGCATCATAAAGAACCTCGGTTATAATAATATTATCTCCAGAAGGTGATGAATTTCCAGTAAGTACAACAAAATTACTCATCATAAATATTATCAGAAGTAGCAGCTTCTTTGATCTCAGAAAACTCATTAATTGTATTTGTGTAAATAACTTAAAAATATTCCTTGATAGGAAAAAAATGTTGAAAAGAGATTATTTTTCAAACCTCTCTTAATTTGTTAGAGTGAAATTTTCTTTCTTCTTATTCTGGATATCACTATTGCCATTAAAGATATCAAACCCCATACAACAAACATAGCTATAGACGTGTCAAATTCTGGAACAACAACTGTGTCAATTGTAAATGTCCATGCAGGATCATATCCTCCAAAGTTACCTGCTGCATCTATTGCTCGAACACTCCAATAGAATACATTAGATGCTCCACCTATAGCAAAAGGTAATAGGAAAGAGGTTTCATTCAGGTCGATTATTATTATTGGAGAAGTCCAATCGTTATTGAAAACAAGATACAAACGATATAGAACTGCACCAGCAACTGGGTTCCATGTGAATGTCGGAGTATTGGTGTCAAGAACTGCTCCATCAGCTGGAGATACTAATGTTACAATTCCAGGAGGTATCGTGTCGATTTCATAGATCCACGTTTCTGACCAATTACCTACATTTCCAGCTAGATCAACAGCTCTTAACTTCCAATAATAAACAGCATCAGCAAATGGGCCTGTTGATATGTGACTATTACTGTCATTAATTTTTGGAGCGTAATATAGAACTGAGAAATCAGCATGTTGTGAAACATAAATCTCATAATAGTCAATCGTATCTGCTAAATAATCCCAGCTAAATGTTACAATTGTCTGATTAGTGCTAGTGTTATTTAATGGACCTGTTATTGTTGGTGATATTGGTTCAGTCAAATCGATATTAATGACTCCTGTCTCACTCCATGGTCCATAGTTCCATAAAGCATCTCTTCCTCTAACTCTCCAATAAACTGGGATTTCACCGAATTCTGAAGTGCCATCAAAATACGTATTTGGAGTAGCATAACCCCACGAAGAACTAAAGAATGGTTGGTAAGAAACAAATAATTGCCACTCTACTGCACTTTCAGTCATGTTCCATTCAAAATATGGTGTTGTATCTGACGTATAGGAATTATTTAGAGGAAGAACTATTGTTGGTGCAGCTGGACCCGTTGAATCGAGAGTAAACATCCACGTTTCGCTCCATGGACCTTGATTTCCTGCATAATCTCGTGCTTGAGCTCTCCAATATATCGTTCCATCAGGAACAGTAGGGTCGAAATAATTGGTAGCTGATTCACCACTATCATATATGATGTCAAACGCTGCGTTGTTTCCCAATTCGAAATAATAGAGATCTGCTCCCGGATCCGTTGAGCACTCTAGATAACTAATCTCATTTCCATATGAATTATTACTTGGGGTAGATAGAACGATTGCTCCTGGTGGGACAAGATCTAAGAAATAACCAAATACTTCGCTCCAAGCTCCATAATTATGTGCCCTATCTCTTGCTTGAACTTTCCAGTGATGATAAGACATAGGCAAAGGTGTCACTGCTTGATATTGAGAAACTGAAGTTGTAGTGTTAATAAATGGTGATTCAAAGGTATCATCATCATCTACAACTATTCTATACTCATAAGCTCCTGTCACTGATGCCCAATTAAAGAAGGGTGTACTATCATTTATTTGTGTATTATCAGCAGGAGTTTGTAATATCGCTTGACCTGGGGCTATAGTATCTAATGTTAAAGTCCATGTTGGACCCCAAGCTCCATCTCCTGGGTCATTTGTTTTCACATGCCAGTAAAATAAACCATCACTTGCACCTGATGAAATAGTGTAATTAGTTTGAGAGGCAGGCACAGTAAAATCAATACTTACAAAGAAACTTGGATCCGAACCATATTCTATGGTGTAAGAAATTGCTCCCGACACAGCAGACCAAGTGAAAGTAGGTGTGTCATCATTTGTGTAACTGCCATTAGCTGGTGATAGATACGTGGGGGGTGGTAGAATAGCACTTGTAAGGATGGATTGATTTATTGAAGTTGTAATCATAAACGCACAAAAAACAAAAATGATAAGATAAGCTTTGTTTCTATTTTTCATTATTTTCTTCTAATATAAGCAGTCATTTGTAAATAAAGATTTCCGAATCAGGTGGAGGGAAAAAAGGAGCGTTGAAGGGAGAATATCCCTAAGTCGATGAGTTCCGACAACCAATTTTAGTCACAATCTTGCAACACTTTTGTACCAGAAGAATCCTCTGTAACATCGAATTGACTGTTGTAGAGTTCAGCGTAGAATCCACATTTTGCTAGTAATTCTTCATGAGTACCTTGCTCAACAATATCTCCTTCATCCATGACAAGAATAAGATCAGCATCACGGATGGTAGATAATCGATGAGCTATGACAAAACTTGTTCTGTTCTTCATCAAGTTGTCCATTGCTTTCTGGATAAGTATCTCTGTTCGTGTATCTACTGAACTTGTCGCTTCATCAAGAATAAGAATCTCTGGATCTGCTAATACAGCTCTTGCAATAGTTAGTAGTTGCTTCTGTCCTTCAGAAATGTTTGTCACTTCTTCATTGAGCTCCATGTGATATCCACCAGCTAAGGTGTGAACAAATTGGTCAACATGAGCAGCTTCAGCTGCTGCAACCACTTCAGCATCATTAGCATCGGTACGACCATAACGAATGTTTTCTAGTATAGTACCATTGAATAACCAAGTATCTTGGAGAACCATACCAAAGTTATCACGCAAATCAGTTCTAGTGAAATCGCGAATATCGTGACCATCAACTAAGATGGTTCCTCCATTTACATCGTAAAAACGCATGAGAAGTTTGACCATAGTTGTCTTGCCAGCGCCAGTTGGGCCAACGATGGCGATTTTCTGTCCTGGTTGAGCAGTAGCTGAAAAGTTGTGAATAACAATTTTTTCGGGATTGTAACCAAAATTGACATTCTTAAATTCTACAAGACCTTTCACTTTTTCTAATTTCACAGGTTTAGTTGATTCTGCTACTTCTTCAGTTTCTCCTAAAAATTCAAACACTCTTTCAGCTGCTGCAGCTGTTTGTTGCAAAACATTTGAAACGTTAGCTAATTGGGCTATTGGTTGAGTAAATGTTCGCACATATTGAATGAATGCTTGTATGTCTCCTACTGAGATAGCATTTTGTATTGTTAACCATCCACCAAGTATAGCAACTGCCACATAACCTAAGTTTCCTATGAAGGTCATCATCGGCATCATCAACCCAGAAAAGAATTGTGATTTCCAAGCAGATTTGTGGAGGGTGCTATTGTAAGTCTCGAATTTTTCTTGACTTTTCTTCTCTCCATTGAAGGCTTTCATAACTAGATGTCCACCATACATTTCTTCCACATGACTATTGACATGTCCAATGTACTCTTGCTGTTGAGTGAAATGTTTTTGAGATCGTTTAACAATGAACATAACCACTACTCCTGATAGAGGTATTATTACTAATGCTACCAAAGTCATTAGCCAACTGATAGTGAACATCATTACGAGTATACCCAGTACGGTTATTATTGATGTGATAATTTGTGTGATACTCTGACTCAAAGTCTGATTGATGGTATCGACATCATTGGTTATTCGTGAGAGTATTTCTCCTTGAGTAGTGCGATCATAGTACTTGAGTTCCATACGATTAATCTTTTCGGATATGTCTTTTCTAAGTCGATAAGAAATATCTGTGGAAACTCTCGCCATTATCCAACCTTGAATATATCGGAATATTGCTGAAGATACATACAATGCCAAAACAATAAGGATGATTCGCCCGATGAAATCAAAATCAACTTCTCCTGTACCTCTTACAACCGCTAGTAATCCTTCAAAAAGTTCGGTTGTAGCTTCTCCCAGAATTTTTGGTCCAACAATATTTGCAGCTGTAGAAGCTATAGCTATTATTATTGCAATTATAATTGTTATTCTGTATTTACCTAGATAGCTGATGAGTTTGAGCATTGAACCTTTGAAATCTTTAGCCTTATCGCCTTTCATCATTCTACCCATGGGACCTCCTCTGGGACCACTTGACCCTCCCCTAGATGATCTTACTCTAATACTCATGATGATTCCTCCAGTTCAAGTTGAGATGAAGCAATCTCACTGTAAATGTCAGACGTTTTCATCAACTCATCATGTGTACCTTTCCCAACTATTTTCCCATCATCTATAACAATAATTTGTTCAGCATTTTTTATAGTGGAAACACGTTGAGTCACAATTAATACTGTACTGTCACCTGTTTTTTGTTTGAGAGCCTTGCGTAAAGCAGCATCTGTTTTGAAATCCAGAGCTGATACACTGTCATCAAAAATATAGATTGGAGGTTTCTTTACTAAAGCACGAGCAATTGAAAGACGTTGTTTTTGTCCCCCGGAAACGTTTGATCCCCCTTGAGCTATTTCTCTTCTCATCCCTTCAATACTGGAAGAAACAAATTCCTCTGCTTGAGCTATTTCTATTGCTAATTGTAGATCTTCATCCGTTGCATCTTCATCGGCAAATAGTAAGTTGCTTTCTATTGTTCCTGAGAATAATGAACTCTTCTGCGGGACATATCCTATCTTGTCTCTCAGACTATGTTGTGTAACTTCTCTAATATCCACTCCATCAATTAGGATTGAACCTTCCGTTATATCATAGAACCGAGGAATCAAGTTAACAACAGTTGATTTACCAGAACCTGTTGATCCTATGAATGCTGTAGTTTCTCCAGGTTTAGCTGTAAAATTAATATTTTCCAATGCACTCTTCTTAGCTCCTGGATAACGGAATGTTACGTCACGGAATTCTATTGATCCTTTGAAAGAATCTGGGAATATTTTTGGATTTTCAGGGTCTTTAATTGCTGGTTCTGTGACCAATACTTCATTTATACGTTTTCCAGAAACAACTGCTCGAGGTAAGACAATGAACATCATGGTAAGCATCAGAAATGCAAACACAATCTGCATAGCATACTGCATAAAGGCCATCATGTCCCCAACTTGCATTGAAGCTGCTGCAACTTGATGAGCCCCTATCCAAATAATTCCGAGTGACAAACCATTTAATACAAGCATCATAAATGGCATCAATATTACCATTAGTCGGTTAATAAATAGAATAACAGCTGTTATGTCAAGATTAGCTTTATCAAATCGTTTTTCCTCAAATTTTTCCTTGTTAAAAGCTCTAATAACCAGCATACCAGAGAGACTTTCTCGTGCAACTAAGTTAATCCGATCCGTCAACGATTGCATCGCTTTGAATTTTGGTAGTGCTATAAAGAAAACAATTGTGATTAGAACTATAAGTACAAGAACTGCTACAGCGATGATCCACCACATTGATGTACTTTTATTAAGAGCTCGGATGATTCCTCCTACACCTAGGATGGGTGCATAGAAGACCATCCGCACTATCATGTAAGTAACACTTTGTATCTGTGTAACATCGTTTGTAGAACGAGTAATAAGAGAAGCTGTGGAAAATTTATCGAATTCAGTACTTGAGAAGTTTTCGATTTTCTTGAATACATCACTACGAATATCTCTTGCCATTCCAGCTGCTGTTCTAGATGCTAGATAACTGACTGCTATGGTACAGATTACCGCTAGTAATGTCATTAGCAGCATCAGACCTCCAGCTTCCAGAATGTACAGATTCTGTATGCTATCTGTATCCAAACCGATTATTTCATATTCAATTCTTATCGCAGCTACCGCCACTTGATCAAGCATTGTCTCACCTATTGCTTCAAAAGTCTCGGTGATAACCCCAGAAATCACAGTAATATTTTCAAATGGTATGAAACTAAGCATAGAAAAGAAGAAATCAGCCAATTCTTCAGGTGGCAAGGGAGGAAGAGTAATGTTGAGCCTTTCAAACATTTCTGTAGCATTTTCTGGATTAGCTAGTAATTGTTCTAGAGTAAATACAACTACAATTGGTACTGTAATTATTTGGTTAAGCTCTTTTATTTCCGTATTCCTATCATCATTTAAAACATAAATTGATTGGTTGATGAGTACTGGGTATTCCTCCAGATAACTGTCATAATCAGATGAGTTTTCATCTATTAGAGTGTAATCCGCAAGCACCACTGTTTCGTTTTCTTCACTCATAAAAATGAATAATCTCTCCATCTCACTTTGACGTATTGCAATTGGCACAGCATTTTCTACACCGCCCTGTTGAATACCTGTGTCAACTACATTTGAAAGATAATCAGGTAATGCTAGTTCTAAGTTTGCTTGTGCAAACAGTAAACCCACTGAAAAGAGAACCATCACTAGATAGGGTTTTGAGTATTTGAGTAAACGAATCATGATTGTACTTGCTCCTTTGATTATTAATTAAGAGAAATTTATTTACGACCCATGGGATTAAGTGTAATATTTAATGATTATGATTTACAAAATATTACTGTATAAAAAAGAATCAATTAATATACTTAAATCAAATTTCTGAAGATGAAGAAAATCTATTTTTTCGATTTTTCTTTCTCCATAATGTGATAATTATAAAGAACCCAAGTAAACTCAGTGGCCAACTAACTCCTACAATCAGATCTTCATCAATTGAGTCAATAGAATATCTCAGTTCATTATGACTGCTTCTTTCTAGATTACCCTCTATTGTTTCGTAATAGTCTCCTTCGCCATAGTAATTGTAAAGCACACCTTTTGTATTATAACTATACTTTACATAATTTTCCCACTTTCTTTCTCCTATATTATCGATATATGAATGCTCAATTTCATAAGAATATCCTTCAAATAATTTCCCAGAAAAAGTAAATGTATCATATACTTGAATGTTAAACTCTTCATAAATATTTTCACAGCTTTGAAAATCAGTTACGAAACTAAAATTATAGTTCAAAACTGGTAAAAAGACAAAACCCATGCCTCCCCACAAGTCAAAACAATAACCTGGGAGTTCAACTGGATTTAGTGGTATTTCCATAGTGAAACATAAAAATGTACCTGAAATGGGGTTTATAAATCCTAACTCGCCTTCAATTTTATCATATCGATAAGTTACTGTCAAACTATCATCCGTTTCTTCATACTGCCAAGCATCTCTATATTCTTGATAACACTCCGGCGATTCACAATGCACGCAACCTAAAAACAGTTCTAGGTTATTTGTTCGAAAAGTTATTTCGTTTTCTGTAGAATTAATTTCCCACATTTCAACAGTTTTTTCATCAATGTAGGTTTTATCTCCTCCTGAAGTCCCATCAATGTCAAAGACTTTCCTAGTTTGTAAGTAATTATATTCATATGACTCCCTAGAAACATCCCAGGGAGTAGCAGCTTGAGCAGTACTAGTATTAGACAAAATACTTGTGAAAACTATTGTAGTTATTAAAAACATTATCCATATTCTTCTTACTATTTTGCAACCTCGCCACATTTTAATCTACGTTTACTAGATACAATTAATTATTTAAATATTGATAATTAAAATTTGTATTTAAGAAAAAAACGAGAAAAATGGAGAACTATTTTCTCCGTTTTCGAATTATTAGTATACCAATGAAAATAACTGGTAGAAGAATAAGAGATACTGTTAGACCGTACTCTGGTATTACTACTTCAGTTACAGTAACAAATACTGTATCTGTATTGCTTTTTCCAGTAGCATCTTCAAAGTAGAGTGTGAAATTATAAATGCCGATTCCAAGTCCATCTACGTCTAAGAAGATTTCTTCACCTGATGTATTCCATGTTCCAGAAAATAGTATTACTCCATCTAAGTATACAATATAGCTACTTGGATTATCATCGGCTGGATACCAGCTGAAATTATTTCCAGTCATTCCAATTTCATATTCAATATCCTCAGGACTTGAGATATAAGGACCGATAGTATCTATTGTAAATGACCACACCGCACTCCAGTCGCCCCAGTTATCTGCAACATCTTTAGCGTGAACCCTCCAGTAATAAACATCGTCACTAAGCGTAAAGAATATTGTATAGTTGTTATTTGAGGTTGTAGTTGAGAAAAGCAATGTTCCACCAAAAGCAGCCGTTGATGCTAACTCGATTTCATATTCAGCTGCGTCTCCTATTGAAACCCATTCGAGATAAGGCGTATCGTCATCTAGAATGGCACTATTAGTAGGCGTGTTTAAGACAGGAGCTTCAGGTCCTTCTAAATCTATAGTAAATGACCACGTTGCACTCCAACTTCCCCAATTTGCAGCTGTATCACTTGCTCTTATTCGCCAATAATACGTTCCATCTGAAAGATCTACTGGGATGGAATAGAAAGTATTTGATGTGGTTATATTGTACTCAAATGAAACAAATGTTCCTGCTGTATCTATTTGTAATTGATATTCCGCTCCATCTGTAACTGAATTCCAAAGTAATGATGGTGTTCTATCAGTTAATGTCTCTGCATCATCTGGGGAAACTAACAAAGGTGCAATGGGACCTAAGGTGTCTATTGTGAATGATCTTATGGCACTCCAATCTCCAACATTACCTGCAAGGTCTACCCCTCTTACTCTCCAGAAGTAAACATCGTCTGAAAGGCTAGATGAAATTTGGTAGTAAGTATTAACTGTTCCTCCTACATTTATTATGGGTGAAGGAAAAGAATCTGAAATATCTACTTGGACTTGATATTCATAAGTATCTGCTACTTCAAGCCAATCAAGATAGGGTGTGTTGTCATTTGTTTCAAAATTATTTTCTGGGCTAGCTAAAGTGGGCGCAGATGGAGCTGTTGTGTCTATTGTAAAAGACCAACTGCTACTCCAACTTCCCCAGTTGTCGACAGAATCTTTTGATCTTACTCGCCAAAAATATGTGTTTTCAGCTAATACTGGAGTAGTATAATAACTATTAGTAGGTGTTGTATCTACAACTGGTGCTGAGAAAGAAACTGATGTATCTACTTGAACTTGATAACCTACTGCAGTTGCAGGATCACTCCAATCTAGATATGGTGTTGTATCTGTTGTGTAAGTATTATGTGTTGGACTCACTAAGGTTGGAGCTGATGGTCCTGTACTGTCTAATGTAAATGTTCCTACAGAACTCCAAGGCCCCAAATTTTCTGCATAATCCTTTTGTCTTACTCTCCAATAATACAATCCATCTGAAGTTCCAGGCGAGCATGAATAACCCGCATCCCAATTTGTTCCTACATTATATGTTAATGTTGAAAAATCTATGACTCTTGAAAATTCAATATACCAGTAATAAGTACTTCCTGGAGAATCCCAGTCAAATGAATGAGGAAAACTTGTTATAACTTGTCCTTCAGCTGGATCGGTTAAGATTGGAGCTGGAGGTGGTACAGTATCAATATCAAATGCAACATTAGTCCAAGGACCTATATTCCCCGCAGAGTCTTCAGATCGGACTCTCACATAATATCTCCCATCAGTTAATGCTGAAGGATAAGTATAATACCAATTATAGGTGTTTCTTGAATCTAATAGAGATGAATAATCCCATGTATTATCAAATTCAACTCTATATTTTAATGCACTTAGATCTCTTTCCCATTCCACGTATGGTGTATCATCACTTATGTATCCATAATGTTCTGGAGTAATCACATTCGGAGCTACCGGTACAACTGTATCAACAGTTAATTTCCAGGCTGTAGAAGGAAGACTCCATCCTCCTGCTGCAGAATCATATGACCTTACTCTCCAATAGTAAACATCATCTGGAAGAGCGCTAGGTTGAGTGTATGATGAAGGTGAATTACCTGATAAAATTGTATTGTGATCAATCACTACGAAAGTTATATCTGTAGTTATTTGTATATTATAATTATCATTCCCTGTCACATCCGTCCAGTCAAAGAAAGGTGTGTTATCGTTTGTATAACTATTACTTGACGGTGATAGATTCGAAGGGGCAGGTGTCGCTCTAACATCAATCAAACCTGTAAAAAGAGAGGTTGCTAAGAAGAGGCTAAAGATAAGAAACATAAGATTTTTTCTAGGTACGTAAGTAAACTTCATGTTCAGCAATTATTTCTTTTTGGTTAATAACTCTTTTTGTAAAACTTACACGCATTACATGAAATAGCTACAATCTGTCTTTTGGGAGAAAGTTTTACTCGGTTATTCTTCGTCTGTTAATCCCTTGTATTAGTATTGTATGGCATAGTTAGAGACATAAAGTTATATTGGCAATAATATTTTTTCATTCTTAGTGAGAAATTCATGTTAGATAGAGAAGAACTTTTTGAGTTTTTAATTCAAGAGTATGATCATCCTTTCTCTGGTTGGGACTTTTCCCATATTAGAGACCGAATGGTTTCTTCTCCTTTGCCATGGAGTTATGCTAGTAAAATTTTGCCTAAATTGATTGGAGTAGATTCTCTATTAGATATGGGTACTGGCGGAGGGGAATTTCTTGCTAATAACTTTCAACCTTTCCCCAAACATACTTGCGCAACTGAAGCTTTTGGACCCAACGTTCCTCTCGCAAAGAAACGTCTAGAACCTTTGGGCGTTAAAGTTGTCAAGATTTGTGGCGATGGTTCTCTCCCTTTCAAAAATAAAGAATTTGAATTGATAATCAACCAGCACGAATACTATGATGCTACAGAAGTATTTAGAATATTGAAAAAAGGTGGGGAATTCATCACTAAGCAAGTTGATGGTAGTAATGATAAGGAACTAGCTGATCTTCTAGGTGCTACTTGCACTGCTGATGAATGGACACTGAAATCGGCTTCTAAAGAACTAGAAAGTGCTGGATTTAACATAACAGAAAAATTAGCTGGTGTACAGCTTGCAAGATTCTTTGATATTGGAGCAGTTGTTTTCTTCCTAAAAATCGTTCCATGGGCAATTCCTGATTTTTCTATAGAAAAATACAAAGACAAGCTATTTGCTTTACATGAAAAAATATTTGCTGAGGGTTTTATTGAGGTTAAGAACCCCCGATTTATGATTGTAGCAAAAAAAGAATAGAAAAGGTTGCTATACTTTCCTTCTTCTTAATACATATACAACTAGAACTGATGATAGAACTAGTAAAGGTATTGCTAGACTAACATCTTCAGAGACTATTTCTATTGGCAATTGTTCAAAAGAAACTATTGTTTTCATTTCAGTATGTTGCGAACCTAATACTACTTCGTAACTATATTCGTAAAGAAATTTCTTTACTAATCCTTGTTCCGCATTGATTGAAAGATCATATCGTGTAAGACTGTGAATGCTCCAGTCCTCTTCAGCTATTGTAACCCCTGAGAGAGTGTCTTCATTTGTTATATTAACATTCAGAATGTTTTCAAGAAAAGATATATGTTCAATTCGGGAATACTTTATCTCCTCTGTTATTTCTTCCTTTCCTCTATCCTTCATTAAGCAACTATCCCCAACCTCTGGAAATCCATTTTCATTTATATCTTCATAGAAACTTATATTCGTTGTCGCAAAGATTGGTACTCCGATTACAATATTATAATCATAAATCGCCTCTTCATTAGGTGGATGAAATTCATAGTCTTCTGGGTCAAAACCCACAGTTGTACTGTTAAATGCCAGTTCTACATATCTATACATATCAAACCAATAATCAAGAAATGAGTGTGTTTCATTTGTTATACTTTCAAATCTTTCAGTTTGATTAAACTCAACTCGGTCATAATTGAAACCTATGAAACTTTGACCTACAGTTTCATAGAAATCGTCTACAGTTATGTTTATGGTTTCTCCAACTATGTCTGCACCTTGATAATTAACATAAGTTGTTCCGTTGTGACTAAGAGATAATTGAATTTGATTATACTTATATTCAAAACTATCTCCAATATTGACACCAACATTAGATAGAAGCGATGCCTCTGTATTGCCCGATATTAATACTGTAATGAATAAAATACTCACTATCCCACGACTAAGTTTTTTGTTAGACATGCATATCACCTTTGAAGTATTTCTCTTTTTACCTATACTCTATTATTTCATATTTATTTATCTTTCCTTATTTTTCTTAACAAGATTTTTTACTTTCTCTATGTGCAATATGTTAACACACATGTGTATAGATTCCCACCTATCGTTGCATGTGAACAAAAGCATATAATAAAAATAATGAATATATATTCAATAAAGAATGGAGGGTTCCAATTTGACGGACAAAAATCAACAAGAATCATCAGATCCAAGAAAAGTAACATATAGTGGGTTGGTTTCTACTAAACAAGCTTTAGAGCGAGAGAAAAGCTCATTCATTTTGGATAAAACTATTCTTCAAGCTATCTGTGAAGATGGTCCTCTCTCTCTAGAGGAGATTCGTAAAGCTACTCTTCCTCTTGAAGCAGCGTTAGGAATAAGGATAGATCTTCCAAAGATTCAAGAAATCATTAAAAGATTCATCAAAGATGGATTAGTCTGGGAAAACAAATAAAAGGTGTATAATATGGCAAGATTTTTTTCACGAAAAGATCCAGGAAAGGATTATCTTAACAAAGTAGTAATTGGACTTGGAGTAGGATTAGTTAAATCAAGAAAACTATTAAATCTAAGTTTTGGACCACAAGGAGCCATGGATGTTCTGAGTGTGTGGATTGGGCAAGAAATTGCAAAAGAACTTCTAAGGCAGAAGAAGATTAGGGTTAATATTTCCGAACAAGAATTGATCGAGAAACTTTTAGAGGAAATTCGGATGGCTGAAGAACTTAGCTTTGAGACTGAAGATGGTAAATCGATAATAACAATTCAAAACTGCTTAATCTGTCCAAAAAGAGTTGGTGGTTATGATTTAGAAGGCGAAACAGCCTGCCCTGTTGGAGGAATTATCATGGGTGCTATAACTTTTGTAAAAGGCGAATCTCCTTCACTTCCAAATATCAATCTTAAACCAGGTGAATATTGCAGAATCAGCTTAGATTTAGCAAAATAAATTAGAGAAATTTTCCTTTTTTCTTTTTTTTACAATACTATTCATGTTATCAATAATTATTTTTCACGTTTTGTGGCTTTTAAGCTAGTTTTTCGTGCATCTAGAAGACATTTGTTCTGTAAACGTATTACTAATTGTTGAGGGGAAAATTTCTTAAACTATAAGATTCCTTCTCTACTTGGTGAAAGAAAAGATGGCTTCAGCCTACATATTGATTAATTGTGAAATTGGAGAAGAAAGTAGTGTTATGTCCCAGCTTAAAGAAATGCCAAACGTCTCAGAAGTGCACATAGTTTATGGTGTATATGACTTAATAGCAAAAATTGAAGCTGAAGACACTGATTCATTGAAAAAGATTGTAACAGAGAATCTAAGAGTGTTGGAGAAAGTTCGTTCTACAATGACAATGATCTGCGTAGACCAATGATCTCTCTTTTTTCCTCCTCCTAAGTTTATTTTCCATTTTATTTTCCATTTTATTGATTTTTAATTTAATTTTGCTCTAATTTTGCTTTTTATCTTTTAATAACCAAACCCAAAACCCTTATAATTATTCTATCCAAGTTTATCTTGAGAACAATGTCACTCCTTCAACGTACATTATAGTATCAAGCGAGGGGAACTCGCGTTATTGGACTAATATCAATCGAAGATGTTATGTTTAGTAGCGAGTAGTTAACATTGTTGTCACTGGTTTTGTTTGTTATTCTCTTTGAATACCTGCTTTCCTTGATTTCAACCTGTTTTCGCTACTTTTCTTCGATGTGTGAAATATGAACTAAATAAATAAGAAAATAATAATGAGGTGATAAAATGAGTAACCACACCAAACTAAGATGGTATAGATTCAACATTGCCAGAAAAATCAGAAACCTTGAAGGAGATCAGCTTATCTCTGAATTAGAAGAAATAGTAGCAGATATTATCAACAAAAAACTGGATAAAATTGGTCTATTCAAGCTTCAAATCCGTGAACTTGAATCAATGGTATCAGAAATTAAAGCCAAACCTAAAACAAAAGGACGACAATACGACCCTTTTGAAATACCTTATTCCGGAGATGGAAGAATCACTTTGTTCGGTATTTCTAATGCTGGGAAAAGTACTTTGATGAATGCTATTACAAATACTGATGTCAAAACTGGTGGATATCTTCACACAACTCGAACTGCCCATGCTGGTACACTTGAGTATGAAAATGTAAAAATCCAAATCATAGATGTTCCTGGATTTCTGGATTTCAAAGAAGATTGGGCAACTAGCAAGCAGATCTTGCGTGTAGCAAGAACTAGTGATGCTATACTAATGGTGATAGATTTATCAATGGACATTGTGCGGCAATACGATTTTCTTATCAAACAGCTGGAAGATGCTCGATTGATAGAAAATGGTGAAACCACTTACAAATTCGGAATAATTGCAACAAAAGGAGATTTACCTAATACAAAAGAGAGGTACCAAGAATTAGCAGAAATAACTGATTTACCTATCTGTCCGATTACTATTAAGGAAGAAGGTTCTCTGCAAAAACTAAAGAAAATGCTTTTTGAGCAGTTAGAGATAATCAGAGTCTATACAAAGAAGTCAGGTACAAGACCAAATCTTGATGATCCTTTAGTTTTACCAGAAGGTGCAACCGTGGTCGATATTGCTAGAAAGATTCACACAAGTTTTGTCGATAGATTTCGTTATGCACGAGTAATCGGTCCATCAGCAGAATTTGAATCTCAGCAAGTAGGACTAGATCATGTGTTAGCTGATACAGATGTAATTGAACTGATTGTTACAAGACGATGATTATCTTGGAAGAATTCCATCATCCTTGCTGACTAATGGTTTGAACTCGCAAATACTGCAGTTCACACTACCCTCTACTTTTCTCCCAAAAGGTGGTGGTTGAGAATCTCTATCTATCTCTGTTGTTAAACTGTTATCCCCACATTGAGGACAATGAAGTGTTGAAATATCATTAATTCTTGTTTGACATTCCAAGCAATTAATGATAATACCTTGTTTTAACATATCTGCAGAAACAGCTTGCATTGGATATAAAGCATCAATATGGATTTCTAATGGCTTGTTACAGGTCGGACAAATTAGATTATTCACAACACTTAGTTAATTCTTTATTTTTAAAAAGATTAGCCAGAAGAACCTTAAGATTATGAATTGATTTTGATAGATTTCTGTTACAATATATTCTTTT
>JABCTC010000079.1 GCA_018238545.1 Candidatus Heimdallarchaeota archaeon | reverse complement strand
TGATGAAGAATTGAATGAAGAAAGAGAAAAAGCTAAGGTTTTAGGAGAATCCTTTGGTGCTAAAGTTAGATTAACGGAAACCTATCCTGGATGGAAACCCAATTTGGAATCACCCTTCCTAAAAATGGTTAAAGCAAATTATGAAGAAGTACTAGAAAAGAAAGTTAAGCTGGAAGCAATGCATGCGGGGTTGGAGTGTGGGATGTTCTTAAAATTAAATCCAAAGCTTAGTGTCTCATCAATAGGACCAACAATAAAAAATGTTCATACAACGAAAGAGTATGTAGAAGTGGAAAGTGTGTCAATTATCTGGGAAGTGGTGAAAAAGATAATTAGTTCAATGGGAGACGTAGAAAAATAAAAGATTATTTATATCATATTAGATCTTAACTAACAGTTAAGTTCCTAGAGGATGAAGGAATTGGTAATTTTTATCCCAAAAAATACCTTTTTCAGATTTTAAAGCACTATATATATAAGGGATATTTCTTTTGATTATGAATACTCTCTTAGAGGGAATAAAATGGATAATGGAAAGAAACAAGCTCAATTTATATTCTTAATTTTACTCATAAATCTATCATTAATCGCAAATTCTAACATGTTTAATAGACTAAATACTACCAAAACCCCGTTCTCTGATATGTCGTTTTCTGAAAAGAATAATCTAGATACTTCGGACATATTAAATTATAAGGAAGTCAATGTAGATTCAAGTCAAGATTTAGATGAAAATGGTTTTCAAGACACTTTTGAGTGTAAATTGCTCAAATCAGTAGAAAATCAACATTTTGATTGTATCGTGTCATTTAAACAACCTTTATCTCAAAAAGATGAGGAATTTTTACGAGAAAATGATATTGAAATAATCAAAAAATATCAGGTTATTGATGCTTACCATATCAAAGGAAAAGCTTACAATCTGCTAAACCTAAGAAATTTAGACAACATTCACTATCTAGAAGAAAATGTTGAATCTCATTCTCTCCTTTTTGATGCAACAATTCAAATTGAAGCTCGAAGGGTTTGGGCCTCAAATCAAAATTATGATTATCAAGGTAATCCAAATACTGCTATCGCAATCCTAGATACAGGAATAGATGATACTCACACAGATGCAAGTTTCAACATTGCTTATTGGCATGATTTCATTGGAGCTGATGCTTCAATTCCTGGTGATGAATATGCAACTCCAACTGATAAAGGAGAACATGGAACACATTGTGCAGCTATTGCTGCATCCTCAGGTGACTGGCCTAGCAGTGATTTTAAATTTCAACATTCAGGATATTTACCGCTAAGCGATGGATATGCTTCATATGGGACTTGGTTCTATTCTAATAAAGCTCAAACTGTAACAATTAAGTGCTCTTGGGAAGATGGTGGATCTGCATCTGTAGGTATATTAGATTCAACTTACAGCTGGGTAGGAAGCACATCCTCTTCAACTTCATCTCCAATAACTTATCAAGTATCACTTCCTTCAGCGGGATGGTATTGTTCAATGTATGGAAATAAGCTAGGGGCTGGAGGTCACTACTATTCGGGTGAAATTGAATACTTTGATGATTGGGATTATTCTTATGAATATGTACAAGGTCCTTTTAGTGGAGTAGCTCCTGAGAGTAGAGTTGTAGGCTTAAAAGTCCTTGATGATACTGGTCATGGTAATGGTATTGCAACATTGGATGCATTAGATTGGCTCTATTTTTATGGTCAAGATTACGGAGTTACAGTAGTAAGTATGAGTTTGGGATTTTCTAGCATTGTATCCTCTGTAGATTCAGCCATTTCTTCACTAGTAAGAAACAAAGGCATTGTCTGTGTTGCTGCTGCAGGAAATGGTGGAACGTCTTCTGGGGATATATTTTCTCCAGGATCTTCTCCTGATTGTATTGCAGTTGGCGCTGTAAACAAAGAAGACGAAATAGCTTATTATAGTAGTAATGGTAATCCTAGTGCCTCATATCTAAGACCAGATGTCGTTGCTCCAGGAGGTTCTCTAGTACCTAGTGGGAGTTCTGCTCCACGTCAACCAATATTTGCTGCTGATTCGAATGATGCTGATACTACTCGAGTTGATGGAGAAATGCCTAGAACCGATTATTATGCAAACAATTTCAGAGGCATGCAAGGCACATCCATGGCTTGTCCAATGGTAGCTGGTCTTGCACAATTAGTAATAGATGCTATGATAGATAGATATGGTCAATGGGAATATTCATGGGAAAATGCCAAAAAAGTTAAACAGATTATTTGTATGGGAACCTTTGAAGTTAGAAACATTGAGGGTAATTTAGCTACCGGAGGAGAATCTTTTGATGGTGACTTAGATGGAATAGTTCAGAATGCTCCTTTAAATCGTTATACTAAAGATCACGTGGAAGGTTGGGGAAGAGTTTCAGCAGAAGCAGCAGTGCAAGCAGTTACTAAGTGGTTGAATGAAGGAGACACAACTACAATTTCTTTGGATGGTAAAAACTGGAGATACGATTTATATCACGTGCCTGAATATGGTCATCATGTCGAAATAAGACAAATAGATCTGTTAGCAGGATTAGATTATCAGTTATCTTGTGTGATTTCTGGATCAGATGACATTGATGTTTTGTTTTTCAAAAATGAACCTACAGAATATGGTGATCCTGATTTGTTATTTGCATGTATAGAATCCAGTGGTAGTTTAGAATTAAAAACCTTCAGCGTGCCCTCTGACAATTCTTATTATGTTGTTATTCGATGGGTGGATGGAAGCTATATAGGCAGTTGTGACTTATCAATAAAACAAGTTGTAAAGCTGCAAAGCCCAGAGAATAACTCTTTATTAAGATCTAGTACGCTTATCGATGTAGATATTCAAGGAACATATATAAGCTCAATTTTGTATTGTTGGGATGATAATTCTAATCAAACATGGACAAGTCCCTTCCAAACAAATGTTCCAATAGGAGATGGTCTGCACACATTGAATATTTATGCTCAAGATATCATGGGTGATTGGATAAAGGTTGTTTATACTTTCTTTGTAGATGACACAGGACCAATTATCACTTTAATATCGCATGAAAATAATAGCTTTTGTCGAGCAAACTCTTTAGTTGAAATAGCAATCTATGATGATAATCTTGATTCTGTTTACTATAAATGGGACAATGACATTAATATCTCGTGGTCATCACCATATACAACATATACTCCTATGGAAGATGGATTGCACATTCTTAGTGTCTATGCAAATGATTCTCTTGGAGAGTATACTATTATGAATTATCATTTAATAACTGATGAAACCTCACCAACTTATTCAGATTTAACTCAGAGTAAAGATAATCCTGAGTACAATGAAACAAATATAGTTTCAGTTACAATATCAGAACCTACTGATGCTAGTGGTGTAGATACAATTTTACTTTATTACCGAGTAGACAGTGGTTCTTGGATAATTGTTGATGTAAGTCTTTCGAGCAGTTACACTTTCTTTTCAGGTCAGTTGATTTATAACCAGTTGTACGATTGGTATTTCTGGTTTAATGATTCAGTAGGGAATCAAGGTCAAACAGCTATACAATCATTTACTGTCATAGACTCTTACGCTCCAGAATACACTGCACTCTCTCAAACCACTCCTACACCAGAATACAATGAAACAAATACGATTTCAATTCTGGTTTCTGAACCTCTTGATGCTAGTGGTATAGAAACAATTTTGCTCTATTACAGAGTAGATGGTGGCTCTTGGACAATTGTCGATATTTCTTTAACTAGTGATTACGCTTTCACCGCAGACCAATTATTCTTTGGACAATTGTACGAATGGTATATCTGGTTCAATGATACAGCAGGCAATAACAAACAGACACCAATAGAATCCTTCACGGTCATAGATTCATTTAGTTCAGACTACTTGAATGTTTTACAAACTGATTCCACTCCTAATTATGATGACTCTAACACCGTATCTATCTTAGTTTCCGAACCTTTTGATGCTAGTGGTGTAGATATGATTTTACTCTATTACCGAATCAATAGCGGTTCTTGGATAATTGTTGATGTAAGTCTTTCGAGCAGTTACACTTTCGTTGCAGGTCAATTGATTTATGACCAGCTATGTGAATGGTATTTCTGGTTTAATGACTCTGTAGGAAATAATGATCAAACCTCTATTCATAGTTTTACTGTTATAGACTCCTATAGCCCAGATTGTAGTTCTATCACACAAACCAACCCTACACCTGAATATAATGAGAGCAATACTGTTTCGATTTCAGTTGTTGAACCTCTTGACGCTAGTGGTGTTGATACTATCTTATTTTATTACCGAGTAGACGGTGGTTCTTGGATAATTGTTGATGTAAGTCTTACAAGTAGCTACACTTTCACAGCAGATCAGCTGATTTATGGTCAGATGTACGATTGGTATTTCTGGTTCAATGATACAGTAGGAAATAATGATCAAACCGTTATAGGAATTTTTACTGTCATAGATTCATACGATTCAGAATATACTACACTATCTCAAACTAATCCTACACCAGAATATAATGAGAGTAATACTGTTTCGATTTCTGTTTCTGAACCTCTTGATGCTAGTGGTGTAGATACGATCTTGCTCCATTATCGAATCGATGGTGGTTCTTGGACAATTATCGATATTACTTTAACTAGTGATTACACTTTTACTGCAGATCAATTGTTCTTTGGACAAATGTACGAATGGTATATCTGGTTCAATGACACTGTAGGCAATAGCAATCAGACACCAATAGAACCCTTTACAGTAATAGATTCATTCAGTTCAGATTACTCTAATATTTCACAAACAGATTCCACTCCAAATTATGATAGTTCTAACATAGTATCTATCATAGTTACCGAACCTCTTGACGCAAGTGGTGTAGATACAATTTTGCTCTATTTCAGAGTTGATGACGGAACATGGGTTGTGATTGATGTTACATCAACCAGTGATTACACTTTTACTGCTGATCAGCTAATTTATGGTCAGATGTATGATTGGTATTTCTGGTTTAATGACTCTGTAGGGAACAATGATCAAACCTCTATTCATAGTTTTACTGTTATAGACACCTCTAGTCCAGATTGGAGTTCTAATACACAAACCAGCCCTACCCCTGAATATGATGAAAGTAATACTGTTTCAATTCTGATTACTGAGCCTCTTGATGCTAGTGGTGTAGATACAATTTTGCTCTACTACAGAGTTGATGGTGGTTCTTGGGTCATTGTTGATGTTACTTTAACTAGTGATTACACTTTCACAATTGAACAATTAGTTTATGGACAAGTTTACGATTGGTATTTCTGGTTCAATGACTCAGCTGGAAATACAGATCAAACAGTTCTTCAAAGTTTTATTGTAAAAGATACACATGCTCCTATTTGTGATTCTCTTTCTCAAAGCTCAGTCTCTCCTGAATACAATGAATCAAACACAATCAATATTCTGGTTTCTGAACCTTTAGACGCTAGCGGTGTAGATACTATATTGCTCTATTATCGAATCGATGGTGGTTCATTGGTCATTATTGACGTTGCTTTAACTAGTAGTTATACCTTTACAGCTGATCAGCTATTATATGGACAGATATATGAATGGTATATCTGGTTCAACGATACAGTAGGCAATCATAATCAAACCGCTCTACACTCATTTACTGTCATAGATTCTTACGATCCAGAATACACTGTATTGTCTCAAACTAATCCTACCCCTGAATATAATGAGAGTAATACTGTTTCGATTTCTGTTTCCGAACCTCTTGATGCTAGTGGTGTAGATACAATCTTACTCTATTATCGAATTGATAGCGGATCTTGGATAATTATAGATATTACTTTAACTAGTGATTACACTTTCACTGCAGATCAATTGTTCTATGGACAGTCGTACGATTGGTACATTTGGTTTAATGATACAGCAGAAAATCATGATCAAACAGCTCTACACTCATTTACAGTAGTTGACTCTTACAATCCTGAATACACTGCACTATCTCAAACTAATCCAACACCAGAATACAATGAAACAAATGCGATTTCAATTTCAGTTACTGAACCTCTTGATGCTAGTGGTGTAGATACAATTTTGTTCTATTATAGAGTAGACGGTGGTTCATGGGTTATTGTTGATGTTACATCAACTAGTGATTACACTTTCACCGCTGAACAATTATTCTATGGACAAATTTACGATTGGTATTTCTGGTTTAATGACACAGCAGGAAATGCCGATCAAACTTCTATTCACAGTTTTACTGTTAAAGACTCTTACAATCCAGAACATACTGCACCATCTCAAA
>JABCTC010000052.1 GCA_018238545.1 Candidatus Heimdallarchaeota archaeon | reverse complement strand
TATCCAATACCATTACTTTTCTACAATATTTATTTGAAAATTAATAAGAAAAAATTATTCGAGAACACTAACGCAAACTTTGCTAGTAAGTTTCTGATGATGATCTCTGGTTATCTTATACCAGTAGAAAAAGCTAAGAACAGAACAGATATTGTCTATTCAGAAGTGTATAATGTTGAGGAGGAGGAGTGGGAAATCAAACACTTCATGCAGGTTCCAGAGATTGAGGAGGAAGAGAAGTATAAGCAGGAAGTTGAAGAAAAAATCAAAAAGACAAAAAGAGAGAATATCTGGGTAAAGGTTTTACCTCCAGGAATAGTATTCCTCTTAATTGGGTATATACTCAACATTTTTCTCGGCAATATCCTATTTGCTTTATACCACTGGTTCCTTTAAGCTCATTTGCTGTGAAAACAGAACTTATATATTCAATTATAGATGATTTTCTCTGAGTAAAATGAAAATAAAAGAACTAGCAAAAACAGTTCTAGAAATGATTCATAATAATGAAAAGGATAGCATTATAAGCTTCATTTCAGATAACTTGGAGAAAGATGCTCAACTCCTCAAAACCCTTGTAAATATTCAAATTCAACTTAAGGAGATGGGTGGAGGATATCCTCCTGTTGGAAAGCAAATAGAAACTATAGCTGAAATAATTGAATATACAGATATCACAGTAAAAAAAGCCCTAGAAATGGAAAACAAACTCACAGCGGGAATTTTATACCACAACCAAGCTTCATTTTGTTTCCCAAACATGGATGATGGTGTAGAAGAGAGACTGATTGAACCAGGTTACTTTGCAGCAGTAAAGGATTATGAAATCCGCAAGGAAATTGGTAAAAAGGGACCTATGTTGTGGGCTAAGTGGTTAGTAGGCATTAGTAAATTCATTAAGGGGGATGTTGAAGAAGCTCTAGAAACCCTAGAAGACACCGCTAAACAAGCAACAGAAGAACCTTTTGAGAAGGATATTGATACTTGGACAAGAATGATGATAGCAAAATTTTATCTTCAATCTTATCCTGAAAAGCGTGATTTAGCAATTGAGATGTTACAAGAAGTAAAAGAAGAATTTCACGCCCTCATGGACAATTATGGATTAGAAACTGTTGGGAATATAATCAAGACATATTTTTAAAAAAAGGGGGAAGAAACTTCCCAATAACTGATTTTCATGTAACTTCGTTAATTAATTCAAGTTCTCTGTCCACTTTATCCTTGATATCTCCCAAAATATATTCTAGAACTTCCTCAAAATTTACTCTGACTCTAAACAATCTTGAGAAGAAAGGTAGAAAAGCATTCAGATCTCTTCTAAGAATTCTATATGCTCTAGTCAAGGGTATAAGTGGGGAATTTCTATGAACGGCATCTTTTAGAGCAAATCTCTTGGATTGAAGAAAATCTATCACATAAATTTCTCCTTCATGCCATAGAATGTTATGTTCGCTGAAATCCCCATGCACAAATTGTGCTTGAAACATGTCATGTAAAACATCGACACATTTCTCTAGAATCTCTGTAGGATCATCAAAGTAGTTTTTAGGTAAATCAGCAAGCAAAGGAGCAGCACCTTCCTCGCTACCAATTAATTCCATAGCATAACTATATCCAGCCCATTTGTATGGTTGAGGTACAGGAAGTTTAGCTTCGTAAGCATAGAGATTTTTGTGATATTCAAGTTTTGCGAATTGTTTTATGACTTCATAAGGGGAAGTACGATATGACCCATGTATAACTCCTCTATGTGTAGTTCTGAAAAGTTTGTAACTTTTAATAGCAACTAACCTATCTAAATAATCTATTCCCCAACAGACAAAAGCTTCTTTTCCTTGTCCGATAATCTGACGAGCTTCAACTAGAAGATTGTTCTCGATCGCTTCCGCTAAAGCTTCTTGGACAGATAACTCATGAATTTCTTCATCTTGTTCTCGTTTATCCCAATATTTTTCGTTTAACACTTTTGTTTCACTTCCATAAAGAGGGGATAGACAAGTGAAAGAAATGTATACTAAAAACATCAAAAGTAATAGCATAAAAACTAAGAAAAAAATCAATTTCGTAATTTAGGTGCCATTGTGACAGTTGATTTGCAAACAATTGAAAGTTTTAGTATATCTATTCCAGCATTCATTTGTCTATGACACCTCCTTATTAAGAAAAAAGGCGGATATGTATTAATAAAACTTTCTTAACTCATGAAATGCCAAATACTGGGAATTGTTAAATAAGCAAATATCTTACCTTTGTTGGTACGCTTCTCTTAAAGAAAATGTTAGAAACAACAGTAAAAGCAGGAAAACTAACAAGTCTGAAAAGAGTAAATGGTAGCCCCGGGGTGATTTGAACACCCGTCTCAGGATTCAGAGTCCCGTATCCTTGACCGCTAGACTACGGAGCTATTTGTGTTTCCACAACCCTACTCTTTTGCACAATTATTTAATTTTTCCCTTCTTACGTAATATACAATATAGTAAAAATCTAAGGAAAATAGAATATTCAATCTTCAACAATTACTCTTTGAAGGTAAATTTCGCAGTCACTGCAAACTAGAAAATCATGGGATTCTTTGTCTTTGTAAAATATGGTAAACTTCATCGGTTTCCCGCATTTTCCACACTTTATCTCCGATTCCTCTTCTGAAACTAACAATAGTTCCTTTGGATCCATTTTAGGAGTAATATATTTTGACACTTCTTTCACCCTTCAGTGTAAATAGTACGGTATGTGTATTTGTTTTATATGTACAAACCCATTAATATATGTTATTTTTCAAGAAAATTCAGCCAATACCGAGAAACTATAGAGATTTTTGTCTTGGTACATCTATCATTCATGAGATAGATATAAATATTGGTGGTTTTTTCTAAACGCAATGACTGGTGAATTGTATAAAATCAAACTCATTTTTCCAAATAAGGGAGAATCTGAAGGAGAGCTTATTAGAGTAAAAGGTCCACATTTAACAGAAATCTTCAACAGAAACTTACCAGTAAACTCGAGAGCTTTGAAGAGAGAGAATCTTCTCTTTATTCCCGTGACTTTCTATTATGCTGCTGAAAAGCCTGTCAATCTAGGTAAGAAAGGCGACATAATTTTCGATCCACGATCAAAAGCGGTAATTATATTATTAACCGATACAAGATTTGACCTTAAGGTTGCAAATATTGGTTCCATTACCAAGAATATGAAGTTGATTGAGAAATTTGAAAGTTCTACAGGAGTTAGAATTGAATCAATACAAAAGTAATTTTTATTTGAAACAAAAATGCTTATAAATAGACTTCCCGTCATTAGAACGAAAGCCAAATCAAGGTAACTATCATGAGCATTAAACAAAATATACGCGACACATTGAGTAACATCAAAAAAGAATATGGAAAGATTGAATTCAGTGATAAAATATTGGATTTAATATCAATAACTGGTTTTGCACTATTCATAGTGTCACTCCTCACTGTATTTCTAAGTGGTAAATTTAATGTGGTAAATATTGTTTTCATATTATATCCCATGATTGTCTCAGGATTAGCAGCTTCTACAAGAATGAGAAAGAGAGAAGATCCTACATCTGTTGAAAAATTATTCAAAGATTGGGTATGGATAATGGGTACTATTTCTGTAATTGCCTTAATTGTTATTATTATAGGTCTAATTATAGCTTAATTTACATTGTTTTATCAGCAATTTTTTTATATCTTGAAAAGAATATTTTTTCTAATGACCCACGAGACATATCGAATTTATACTAGAGTTTTAAAATTTGGTCAAAAAATTGGAATTAGAAGAATTTTTGAGACGATATTATTTGGACTGACTATTTTCGCTATTACTCTCGTGTATTTCTTCATAATGACACGACCTGAGGGTTCACAGCATGCTTTCTCACCTGCTGGTAAATATATTTTCTTCCCAATAGGCATATTTATGGAAATTGCACTTATTTTAAGCTATATTGAAGCTCACTATCATTTAGACATCTTTGGAGAAAATACAAACAAATTTCTAGCTATACTGAGTTTTATTTCTTTAGTTGTAATTGTATTATATGCAACAATTCCAGGCCTATATGCTTTAGTAGAAATAAGTGGTTTAAACATATCTCTTGTTGTTCTATTTTTCTTATTAAGTGTAATAGAAACGGCTTATTTCCTTTATTCCAATCCTCGTGTGGAAAAATCAGAAGTATTTGGACTAGAGTACCAATTTTCTCAACTTGAAGAAACCTTGAAGTCAAAAAAATTGGGAGATTTACCAATTAACAAAGCATTTGACAAGGGAATCAATGCCTTGAAGAGAAGGATAAATGAAGAAGGGTATTGGGGGGACATTAATCCTGTTTATGAAACAGCCACTGTATTGGAACTCTTCTACAGTCTTGGGTATAATCTTGATACAGAATGGATTATGTCTACCAATGAAGGTAAAGTAGCTGTAACCTTACGAAAACCTATAGAGAACTTATCAGCAATAATCGAAACCTTAGAAACACTAGAACTTTCATATGAGCAATTTTACGTCATGTATGCTGTAAGCTTGTTTGACCCAACAATATTTGATAAAAGAGTGAGCGATATAGAAGAGTTCAGAGATTCAATTTTTGAGGACACTGAATGGGATTTCATAAACAAATTGAATAGATTTACATCAAACTTACGATCAAGAACTACTCCACAACATGTAGTAATGAGTTATGTTGCTGATGTGACAGGAAACATAAAATTACTAGATAGATTAGCAAAATTGTTCTCAGCTTGTATAGAAATTGCAGTAAAACGAGGATACGCAAGATTCTCAACATCACAAACAGGTAAAACACCTATTGAAATGTTTGCCCGTCTGATGCTTGCTTTACATGATATGCGAAGAGCTCCAACAAAAAGACAGCAATTCACTCAAGCTATAGGAGGAACTCAATTCATTGAAGGTTCATGGTCAGGAAATATTGGAACAACAGGATATGTCATTCAAGCATTAGCTCCAAGTGAAACAGCTGATTCATTGATATTGAAAAAAGCTGCCCTTTATTTGTTAGCAATTCAAGATAAAGGTGGTCTTTGGGGAGCAAATATTGAAGAAACAACAATTGCACTAAGAGCTTTGAGTGTTCTTAAGAAAATGGCTGAACAAGAAGCAGCATAACTTGCTTCAGCTCAACACTTTTTTACCCAAAATTAAGTGAAAGGTTAGATATATTATGAGAAAGAATGCATACATTGCTTGTTCGATGATCAAAGCTCAACAATTAGATTTCTCACTATTAGATTATTTAGTTAAATATGTACAAACACAGGGTTACCATCCATTTGTTCCAGGAAAGATGGATGATGCACCATCCAAAGTCATTTTTGATAGGGATCTTAATTGGTTAAAACAATCTTCTATCATCATTGCAGATGTGAATGAACCTTCACATGGTGTAGGAATGGAATTAATGTATGCTTATGAACATGAAATTCCAGTTATTTGTCTTCTTGACGAGAAAAATGTTCCTCTTTCCAGAATGGTCGAAGGAGGGCCCCACACATTGATATTGAAATATAAGACAAAAGAAGAACTAATCGAAAAAATTGAAAAGATAGATTTAAGCAAACTTGAAATCAAAAAGTGTGAAACCTGTACGGAGAAAACCGTACAGCAAGAAGATATCTGCAAAAAATGCTAGAAGAAGAAAAGTGGTAGTCCCGAGGGGAAATTCGGAATTTTCCAACAGGAAGAACTCTCTCGAACCCCGGTCGCCGGATTCAAAGTCCGGAATGATTGCCGCTACACTACGGGACTATTTTTTGAAAGGGTGTAGTTACCTTCAGAAGTTCATTTCATATTATGGTTTTAAATTTTTCTTTTGAAACTCAAGTTTTTGTGCTATCTTTTTGACCATGAATCTCTCAATGAGATAATTCTGTTGAAGACAAGATTATTTTCTGTTGAATCAATTGGTTCTAGATAGAAATAGCCCAATCTCTCAAACTGAAATCTTGATCCTAATTTAGCATCCTTCAGGAATGATTCAACAAGTGCTTCTGTAATTTCCAGTGATTGTGGGTTTATGTAATCTGCGAAAACCTTTCCTTCTTCAGTTTCCATTGGATTTTCTTTTAAGAAAAGTCTATCAATTAATCTTACTTCTGCGATTATACTATTTTCAGCTGAAATCCAGTGTATGGTGCCTCTAACTTTAGAATCATCTGAAGCACTATCTGCTGGTCTAGGTTCATAAGAACAATGTAGTTCACTAATCTCACCTGTTTTTTCATCTTTGATAACATTCTCACATTTGATAATGTAGGCGTTTTTCAATCTAACTTTTTCACCAGGCGAAAGTCTATAATAGTCCTCAGGAGGATTTTCCATAAAATCATCTTGTTCGATATAGAGGGTTTTGGAAAAAATAATTTTTCTTGCCCCCATTTCCTTAATAGTAGGATGATTTTGAACTTCTAGCTCTTCCTTCTTTTCAGCTGAATAGTTGGTTATAACAACCTTTAGAGGTTTAAGAACACTCATTACTCTGGGACATCTATTGTTCAAATCTTCTCTGATACAGTAATCTAGTATAGATTGGTCAATAATTTTATCTCTTTTTGATACACCTATTGTCTCCATGAATTTTCTTAGCGCTTCGGCTGTTACCCCTCTTCTTCTTAGTCCTGCAATTGTTAGCATCCTAGGATCATCCCAACCGTTCACATGTTTATCTTTTACTAATTGGATCATCACACGCTTACCCAAAACTGTATGTGAAAGATTAACTTTTGCAAATTCTATTTGCTGAGGATGAAAGATAGGTTTACCTTCCTCGTCAGTTAATTGGTTTAGAAACCAATCGTATAATGGTCTGTGAACTTCAAACTCTAAAGTGCAGATAGATTGTGTGATTCCTTCTATAGAATCCTCTAAACCATGTGCCCAATCGTACATAGGATAGATGCACCATTTATCTCCTGTATTATGATGGGGAGTATGAAGTATCCGATAAATGATAGGGTCTCGCATGAGTAGGTTTGGATGTGACATGTCTAATTTGGCTCTTAGAACCTTAGATCCATTTGGGAACTCACATTTTTTCATTCTTTTGAACAAATCAATGTTCTCTTCAATTGTTCTAGTTCTGTAAGGACTTTCTGTTCCGAGTTCTGTTATTGATCCACGTTGTTCCTTGATTTCTTCAGCACTAGAATCATCAACATAAGCTAAACCTTTCTCAACTAATTGTTCAGCGTATTCATAGAACTGATCAAAATAACCTGATCCAAAGAAGATATTATTACTTCCATTTTCATATTCCTTGTATACTCCTAACCACTTAATATCCTCAATCATTGCATTAACATATGATTCTTCTTCTGTTATGGGATTTGTATCATCAAACCGGAAATTAAAAATTCCGTCATAATCCATGGCAATTTTATGGTTCATCAAGATTGAACAGGCATGACCTATATGTAACCAACCATTTGGTTCAGGAGGAAATCTCGTATGAACTTTACCACCGAATCTACCTGTCCTATTGTGCTCTTCTATAATTGTTCTTATGAAGTTAAGACCTTCTACGGGTTCTTTATCATCGGTTACTTCTTTTAGAAGTTCAGTATACTTTGTTTGAGCCAATTTTTGTATTTCTGCGATTTCCAAAGAATTAATGTAATCTATCTTCTGTTGAGCGATAATTTTTACACTATTAACATCCTTGCGTAATTCAGGATGAGCAACCATTATTATTCTCATTACTGGGGTAATTTTTGCTTCTCCATGCTCTAAAGCATTTTGAACAGCGTATTTTTCGCAGATTTCTTCAATTGAACTCATACTAAGTTTCTTGTTGCTAAAAGAATAATAAATCTTTAGTATTTAGATAAAAAAGGAAAAAAGGGAAAGGTAACTTACTTCTTTCTAATTACAAAACTTATAGTACCTATAAATGATATTAGCAAGATGATTGAAAGGATACTACTTGCATATTCTGATATAAATTCTATACCTACTGGAGAACCTATAGGGTAAGGATCACTGTTCAATGCAGTGCCATCTATAGAGTAAGGACCACTAATGTAGTCATTCCAGTAATTTCCTTCATTTGTTCCTATGTCGTACCATGTTGCATTTTGGGAAGTTAATAGACCGCTTTCGTAAGCTTGTTGTCCAAGTCCATCGTTGTTTCCAATGAAGTTATTGTGATGTATTCTATTATAAGGAGAACCAGAATCCTTGTATACTCCATACCACGCATTATCTTTTAACTGGTTGAATATAATGTCAACATAACCAGAAGACAAAACATGCATACCATAGATACCGTTTGATGAAGCTGTATTATTTTCCAGAATTGTCCTATCAGAGTAATATATACCAAAACCTGTAACTAACCTGTAACTATGTTGTTTGAACAGTTATTATATCTGAAAGTATTATCATTAGAAAATTGATTAGTAATACCCCATTGTACATTTAACAAACAGGTATTATTCAAGATTAAGCAGAATTCGGATGCATTGTCAATGAATATTCCTTCACCCCCATTAGAAGAGCAAGTATTATTTTCTATCCAAAGACTATCTGATAGGTCTAAACGCATTCCTCCATGTAAATTATTCAAACATTTACAGTTTATTATTGTTGCACCATCACAGTTAACTAAGTAAATTCCTAACCCATCTCCACCTAATGTGTTAACACATGTACAATTATCTATAGTTACTAAATTTGGATAAGCATCTATTATTAGTATACAAACATCAATTGCTGTTATCCAACAATTTCTTATTATGAAATTAACACTTATTTGACCGCTTTCTGTTCCATTGATTAATATCCCCCATGGACCTCCACTTGTTATGTTATAGTTTTCTATTACATAAGGATCTTCTGGGGTTCCAACGCCTGAAGTAGTGTAATCTGTGAAATTATCGTCGTGTGATATCATTATCTCTGGTATCTCAATTAAATCTTCAATTGTGATTTGTGTTATAGAATCGTTTTGTTGCGAGAATGTAACGTGTGAATTTGAAATCAAACCTAAACTTAACAGTATCAGGAAAAACCCAATACTTAATCCCATTTTACTTGTCTTTTTCATGTTATCACCAAAAATTGGTTCTAATATAATAACTGTTGAATCTAATATTATATATCTTCCTCGCAAATCTAGGCTTTTTGAGAGAAAGTTTATTTGAGTGAAATTTCATATGTTCTTTGATACATATGGGCGCATTACCTAATACAATCTATTGTTTTGCTTGTGGTGAAAAATTCACTAAAAGTGATCCAGAAGGGTATGAAGCTTGTCCTAGCTGTGGAAAAGGTTTTTCTGACTTATCAGAAGAAGCTCAGTTTGCTGTAAGTATGATCATGAAATCTATGATTGAGCATTTTAGATAAGAAAAGCCTAAAAGTTTTCAAGCTTTCACAAGTTGAACTCAAGCCAACTAAACTGATTATTCAGTATAATGAATACTATAATCAATATTAGGATAAGAAAAGCCATTACAATTTGTATCATGTATATTTTGCTGATTTTTCTAAATTGTCTAGTTGATACTGAGCCTCCTTTTACAAAAGATTGAGCTGTCCAGAAAATTAACGCACATGATGCATAGATAGAAATCACGTTCAAAACCAGCAGTATCAATGATCCAAGTGCTTCTTGAAGGAATAATGGATTTGCAACATTTACTAATAGAACACCTACATTTGCAGCTGGTGGGCACAAAGATGCAGCAACTGCAACTCCCACAATTGAGGTGCTTTCTCCGCGAATAATGAACAAACCTGCAGCTAATCCACTTGCTATAGCAAATATTATGTCACCAATTCCTGGATTTGTTCTGATATCTATTTGTTTACTTGCTTCCATCATTTCAGGATTAGTCCAATTGAAAATTGCTCCAACTATTAAGCCAATTGCTATTATTATAACTAAACCCACTACCTCAGCAATCATTGCTTTTTTCGAAAAGATATTCTTAGGAGTCATAGTGCCTAAAACTGTAAGAGCTATAGGAGCTAGCAAAGGAGCAATTATCATACTTGCGATAATAATAATAACATTATCGTAAATTAAACCAAAAGATGCAAGAACTCCTGCTAAAAATATAAGAGCTATGAATGTAGGGTTAAGTAAGGCAAGACCCTTGATATTAGCAATCATTTCATCTGTGCTTATTCCTCTGCCTTTTACAGAAACCTCCTTTTTGTCAGAAGATATCGTTAAAGATACAGGCGTAACTATTATGTTTCCAAATACAGTTCCGACGCCTAATCCTTTTAATTCTTCAAGTAAAATTGAGGTTTGTTGGTTTTCTACAACTGTATGCAAAGTTGAGATTTCATCGAAAATTGTCACATTAAAGACAATTGCAAGCTTTTCTTCTAACTCCTTAACAATATCCAACTTGTCTGCTGGAATTATTATTTTAACATCCTTCATAGTAAGAACCACTTGTGGTACTGATAGTACATTGAAACTGTATTTAAAATACTTTTGTCAAAATTCTGAATCAAATTACTAATGTATTTATTACCTTAAATCATCAATTGTATTGCTTTCTACAAAATACAAACGTAGGATTATTATTTTCCGTGATTGTACTTACGTAGAGCATACTTCAACTTCGATTCATCTTCTTCTATATATCGAGGATATTTTCTCAAAATCTTATCTAATTCGCGATTTAAACCCTTCAATTCTTTATCCATTTTCCCCAAGATTTTGTTCATATCTTCTATAAGAGTTTCAGGTTGCATACTCAGAAATAAGCTAAATCTAATTATAAAATAGGTAAGATAAGGAAATTACCGTCGTAATACATTTTCAAGAATTGTCAGGATCTCTTTGTCCCGTAATTGTTGTTTTAATGTCTGCAGAGAGACATTCTGGACAAACTGTCTTTTTTGTGAAAATTCCATCAACTTGCTCCTTCAAAATCTTTTTTTCTTCGTTATTGAACCTGTGTCCACAATTGTTGCAGATGAAAGCATCTGGTCTATATACTGACATAGAATCACTATATGATTGTTACAGTTAAAGAATATAACTTTTGCTCTAAGTTAAGAAGTATAGAAAACAAATATAAGTGCATCAAAAAGACAGCAGATATGCATAATTCCAGAAATGTTTTAAAATTTGTTTTCATAATTTTGCTAATAGGAATTCAGTTAACTTCTACTCAATATTCATCACTTGAATCATCTGCAATAAACTCCCAACAAACAACTTCCGTTGAAAAATTAAATATATCTGTATAATGTTTCTGGATGTTTTGCTGTCCAGGCAGCAACACCTGATACTGGTCCATTTAAGATTTATATGCACATACCTATTGCCCACCTAAATCAAGCTCCAATACTTCTTTCAGTTCGTTCTGATCCAGTAGATATCATAGAGAATTATAGGATATCGTCCGATTACCCTTCTGAAAATGCTCTTCTGGAAGTTTCAATAAGTAATCTAGAGAATACAGATGTTGTTTATATTTACTGGAATGTACCAGTTCTTATTGAATACAACAAATTTGATGATTTACCCTCAGGTGTTTCCATAACTCCAGAGCATCTTTTGCCTGAAGAAGTGGTTGGATGGTTGGACAATACCGAGTATGTCCAAAGTGAAAATCCCGAAATAGTTTCTAAAGCTGAAGAACTTATGGGAAGTGATACAGACGTATTAATTATTGCTGAATCTATAGCTAACTTCACTTGAAACGAACTTATATTTGGTTACAGCTCTGGTCATGATGCTCTTACAGTTCTACAAGAAGGGACAGGAGTTTGTGTTGGTAAAGCAAATCTAGCAGTTGCTCTTCTAAGGTCACTTGGGATACCTGCTCGATCGATTTTCATAGGACCACTAATACACTATCTTATCGAATTTTACCTTCATCCATATGGTTGGATAAGATCAGAATCGACGGGTGGTGTAACACCTTGGTCGTTTCATGCGACAACAATTACTTACTGTATAAATACAAGTGAAGAAACTTCTCAAAGTGTTCATAATGGTTTGAATCACAATAATGGGTTTGTTGTTTATTGGGGGACTACAAATCCTAACGTCCTATGGGGAATCGTAGGAGATAGGTGCTCAATAGACTATTATCAGATTACAACTACTCAAAACAATTTTGACCAAGCTATTAATCTGACGAAAAATGTTTGGGAATACAATAAAGAAATGATTGGAGATCATTCTTCAACCAATACAGAAAGATTTCTAGCAAAGTCCAAGAGATTTCAGGAGGAGGCAATTAACAGATTTCTTGAAGGAGATTTTGAGGGTTATTTAAGTAGTATGACAAAAGCATTGGACATCTTTGAAGGAACATCAACTAATCTCACAATTATTATCAGCTCAATATCAGCTGGAGTAGCATTACTTGGAACAATTGTAATAACGGGTTATATTTGGAAAAAAAAGAAAAAAATTGAGAAATAAGATTTAGATACAACGATAAACAGCTGAAGGACCATTCTCCTTATATTCTTTTTTTGTTACCCATAATTTCTTGAATGTTTTAAGAGAACTGAGAATACTTCCGCCTATCCATACGGAGTATCTTCGTTCCGGAGGAGAGATTATCTTCACTTCAGTTGTATCAGGAACAAGCTCTACTAATTCCTTATGTAGTCGTTCTTTAAGTCCTGGAAACATTGTTGAACCACCAGAAAGTACAATATTTGAAAACAAATCTCGACGTAGATCTACATCACAATTCTGTACCATTCTATAAATTAGTTCATCCAACGGTTCTTCCTCAGAACCAATAACACCTGGACTAAAGAGCAGTTCTGGAGCCATGAAACGTTCTGATCCTATGTTGATAACCTCGCCATCAGGCATGGTATAATCTTTCTCCATTCCTGAAACTTTTTCTGCAAGCTTCAATTCTTTTTCTGGATCAAGAGCTATGTAACAGAGTCGTTCCTTGATATCTCTAACGATTTCTTTCTCAGCACTGGTTGTCAATGAATACCCACGTTGTTTCAAAAGGGTTCTAAGATAGTTAGTAATATCTCGCCCACCAATATCTGAACGATGTATCGCATGAGAAATAGCAAAACCTTCGTAAACTGGAACGATATGAATTACACCATCACCTGCATCTATAACAAGTCCAGTTGTCCTACCAGAAGCATATAGAGACAATATTGCTTGCATGGAGACATACATGGCTGGAACGTTAAATTGTTCAAACATTAACTCGGCCATCTTCTCCTTGTTTTTTTTATCGTTTAAAGGTGGTTCAGTTAACATTACTGGGTGCTCATTTGGATTAACTCTTAAGTCATTATAATAAATATAATGCCAGATTCGTTCCATTGCTTGCCAGTCCTTAACTTGTCCATGCTCCATTGGATACTGAAGTTTGAGAACACCTCGTAAGTTCATAGCTTCTTCACCAATATAGTATTCTCTGAAGTAGGCTTCTACATCAGGCATAACTATTGGGTTTTTAGGATAACCTATCAGAGTTGGAAAAACACTTCTTGGTTGATCTTCACCAGCGAAACCTATTTTAGTATATCCAGTTCCGTTATCTAAGACCAGAGGCTTGGTATGAAGTTCGTCCGACAAACTTAGATGCCTCCTTTGGTCTCTATTTCTTCTTCCGTGTGCGTTTTACAATTCATTTTCGTTTCACAATTTATATTTCTCATTTTTTATCACTTTTCTTTTTTGCTTTCATCTTGTTCACAGTGGATTTTACATGTCTAAGTGTATCATCTTTCATGATTTTTTCAAGTTCAATTTGTTTTTTCTCTAATCTCTCGATATCCATAGATTGAACAACTTCTCTTTCTCGTCTAGATATTTCTGCTTCTACTGTATAGAGAAGTATCAGTTCTTGAAAGACCTCGAATAATTGATCTGTCCTATATATATCTTTCAAATATTTCCAGTGCTTGGGACTCGTTATATTTTTCTTCTCCATCGTAGATGGTTTAACAAATAAATCCTCATCAGAAACCTCTAAACCTTTTTCCTTAGCTTTCTGTATATATTCTTCTGTTTTCATATCTGTTTTCGGGGTAACTTCATCACTCGATTTAGCTAATTTTTCTTTAACTACAACTTCGTAAGGTTTTTCTCCTAAACTCTGTTTTCTAGAATCAAATTCTTTGTCAACCGATGGCATTATAGCACTTTCAAGCGCTGCACGTAGAGGGTTGTAGAAGCTTCCATGATATCTAGAGTAAATACCAGATTGTATACGTTTAAGCTCATGAATTTCTAAATCCATTAGCTCTGAAGGAGCATATTTCCTAGAACGATCTTTAATTTGTTCATGGACTTCTGAAATTTCTTCAGGTACATGTTGATCTGTGTAAGTCGATTTCACTAATTTTCTTTCCATATTATCAATTCTTCCTTTTAATTCTGTGATTCTTTTTGCCCGTTCTTCCAAATTGCTATGAGCTTCTTTCTTACGCTCACGATAGGCCTTTTTTCGCTCTGCGTTAGTATCATATTTTCTTGGTCTTCCTGGGCTTTTCTTCTTTTCATCATTCATAGTCATCACTTATTTTTGTCCCGAGACAATATTACGTTGATCAGGCAGCTATAAAAATATTTTTGTCCCGAGACGTAATTGTGGAATAAATTTAAGAAGAGAAGAGCTAAGCATCTTTTAGAATTTATTATTAAGATAGCTAAATTCATTTGGATAAGGTGTAATAATGGGTAAAACTCTAAATTTATTAGGAAATATTCTTTGGGTTATTCTCGGAGGTCTTGAAACAGCAGTAGCTTGGGTAACTATAGGAATTGTTCTATGTATAACAATTATTGGAATTCCTTTTGGTGTTCAATGTATTAAAATGGCAGGTTTTGTCGTTTGGCCATTTGGGAGAGAAGTTAAACGCAATGAAGGTGGTGCAGGAAGATTCATTCTCAATTTACTTTGGGTCATCGTTTTCGGATTGGCTCTTGCAATCTCGCATATAATAGTGGGTATTATTTTTGCAATTACAATAATTGGCATTCCTTTTGCAAAGCAACATTTCAAAATGATTGAAATTGCTTTTGCGCCTTTTGGAACTACAATAGTTGACAAAAAATAAGGATCTACTCTCCATTCTTTTTTTAAATAATTCCTCAGGATATCGTGGAATAAAGTTTATAGGTTAGGTATGGTAATAATATATTTGGTATGTTTGTACCTAAAGAAGGATTGAAACCATCTAAGGAAGTCTTGAAGAAATTTGGTGTTAAAGATAACTTACAGTTAATGAATGGTGGTTTAAAGAGATGCTTCAAAGCAGGAGATATAGTTCTTAAGTATCTTCCAGATACAAGTGAGGAGGAAGCTAGTTGGTTACCTAATCTACTTAATTCAATAGAATCTAAAGAATTTCGCGTACAGAAGCACCTAAAATCTGAGGATGGCAGATATATTGAGGATGGGTGGAGCGCATATTATTTTCTTTCTGGAAATCATATCAAAGGTTGTCTACCTGAAAAGAGAAGAGTTCTTGAAGCCTTCCATAAGGAAATAAAAAATGTCCCTAAACCCCCACATCTCATGGTGGATAGAAAGGACCCTTGGACTATGGCTGATAAGATGGTCTGGGATGAAATACCATTAAATTGCCATGAACGCATTCTAAAAGCTATCCAAGATCTTTACAAACAAAGAGCCCCCCTTAGAGTTGTTAATCAACTAATTCAAGGAAATCCAAGTAACATCTTGTTTCATAAAACAGAACCTCCAGCTCTCATTGATTTATCTTGGTATTGGAGACCAGCAGATTTTTCTCTAGCAATTTTAGCAGCAGATTATCTACTCTGTTGGTGTAAAGAAGGTTGTGATTGTCTCCCACGAAATGAAGTGGTAGCAGTCTTTGAGGATGTTAAACATTTCAAACAGTTACTAGTAAGAGCAGTTCTAAGAAGAGCTTTGGAGCTGGAAGGTTTAAGGAGATTTAATGAAGGATTTCTATATGAAATTGATAACCATGTTCCAGCAATAAATTTTGTTTATGACTATGTAGCTCAATCTCGATTGAGATAAAGATATATAGATTAACAAAGAATGCAATTTGGATATTAATGCAAGTTAAATTAACCAACATTTGTGATATTGAAACTGATGGAACTGAAGGCTTCATACCATCCAATGGTTTGTCGTTTCTAATTGAAACAGAAGATAAGAAAATTCTTTTTGATACAGGAGAAAAAGGGAGTATATTAATCAATAACATGCGATTGTTAAATATTAATCCTAATTCCATTGATTTGTTAGTTCTCAGTCACGGGCACTGGGATCACACCTTTGGTATAGAGGCTTTAGTTACAGCTAGAACAGAAAAGAACGAGTTAGTTATTATTGGTCACCCTCATGCATTTGCAAAAAGAAGAGTCGCAAAACTACATCGCAGGGTTAAATATCTAGTCAAATATAGGTGGTATAATTTCGGTTTTCCAAAATTACCAGATGATGTGAAGGAAAAACTCTTCTTCAAACCTATAACAGAGCCTTATGAATTAACACCAATTCTTAAAACGATTGGAGAAATATCTGAGTGGAAGGAAAAACCTAGTAAGATAGACTCTTTAACTATTAAACTTGACAGTAAATACGTCAAAGACGAACTTCTTGATGATCTCTCTCTAGTTTTAAAAACAAAAGATGGCATTGTTGTTATTTGTGGATGTGGTCATGCAGGAGTATTAAATATCTGCGCAAGAGCAAAAGAGCTCTATCCTGATGAGGAAATAAAATCCATAATTGGTGGAACACATCTAGTTGCTCTAAAAACCGATGAAGAATTGGATTATGTTGCCGATAAACTTGAGAAAGAGTATAACAAACCTTCCCTCTACTTCAGTCACTGCACAGGTAAAAGAGCAATCAAGTACCTAACAAAAAGATTTGGAGAAGAAATAGTAAAAGCCTTCAGAGTTGGGAATATTCTAACATTTGAGTGCTAAAAAAGTCAAGTTTTTTGTGAAATTATTTTAGCATTTTCCTCAGAAATGATTTAAATAACATGTAGATTGTCTATATTAGTAACTCCTTGGTGGTTATTTTGATCATAGAAAAAGAATACAAAGAAGCTATACTAAATGGTAACATCTCACTAGCTGAATCTCTTGCAAGTAAGGCAATTAACGATAATCTTGAAATCAACCTAGTTATCGATCAATTTTCAGAAGCTATAAGAGAAGCTGGAGATTTATTTGAAGAAGGAGAGTTTTTTCTTCCTGAACTTATGCGCAGCGCAGAAGCTATGAAAGCAGCGATGACCATCCTTGAACCCAAGATAATGGAAAATAAGGAAGATAGATATCTAGGCAAAGTTGTAATTGGGACCATAGAAGGAGACATTCACGACATCGGAAAGACACTAGTTGCTGCTATTATGTCTGCAGAAGGATTTGAGGTATTTGATTTAGGAGCAGACGTCCCTGTGGATAAATTCATTGATAAAGCAGAAGAAGTAGGAGCACAATTAATCTGTATATCTGCACTTCTTACTACGACTATGGTAGGTCAAAAAAGATTGATTGACAACTTAAAAGAAAGAAAAATAAGAAACAAATACAAAATTCTTATTGGAGGCGCGCCTGTTTCTAGAAAATGGGTTGAGGAGATAGGAGCAGATGGTAGCGCTGAAAATGCCGTTAGTGCAGTTAAACTAGCTAAAAAACTATTGGAGTAGCGAGGAGGTATTCATCTGAGCTTAAAGAAACCAATTCTTGAATTAGTTGCAGAACGTTTTGTAATTCTAGATGGAGCGATGGGTTCAAGACTTATAGATTTAGGGTTACAACCTGGAACACCACCAGAAAGCTGGAACATAACTCAACCTGAAAAAATAAAACAAATTCACTTAGAATATTTTAGTGCTGGTTCAGACATCGTGCTTACTAACACTTTCGGAGGTTCAAGATTAAAATTAGAAGCTCATGGACATGGAGATAAAGTCAAAGAGTATAATACAAGAGCTGTGGAGCTGGCTAAAGAGATTTGCCCCCCTAATGGCTACATTGCAGGAGATATTGGTCCTTCAGGAAAATTCCTACCACCCGTTGGTTCAATAACTGAACAGGAATTAATAGAAAGTTTCATTGAGCAAACAACGATTCTTGCAGAAGCTGATGTAGACCTCTTTTTCATAGAAACCATGGTAGATCTCAAAGAAGCAGAGATAGCGGTTAAAGCTGCCAAGAGAGTTTCAAACACCCCTATTTTTGCATCGATAACTTACAAAAAAACCAAGCGAGGGTTCTTCACAATTATGGGTAACTCTATTGAGCAATGCTCAGAAGTGTTAGAAGAAGCAGGTGCTGATGCAATAGGCGCAAATTGCACTATAAGTAGTGAAGAGATGGTAGATCTTATTCCTCTAATTGCAAATAGCACTGATCTCCCAATAATAGCAAAACCTAATGCAGGACAACCTCAATTAGTTGAAGGCAAAACTATCTATTTATCAAAACCTGATGAATTTACTCGTGACATCCAACAAATGATAAAAAATGGAGCTACAATTGTTGGAGGATGTTGTGGTTCAAATCCTAAGTTCATTAATGAGATATCAAATCAAATTAAGAGGGAGAAAAAGTGAAACTAATTGATAACATCCAAATTGAACTTGATGAAAGGGAAATTCTGAGACTGCTTAGCAGTAGTAAAGGAAATCGGAAGAGACAAAAAAAAATATCCAACATTTTGCTTGAACAAATTCGTGAAACGACAATAGAATCACTGGAGATAATTCAACCCATGGGGATTTATGATGTCTTTGAGAGTGCATCACTAAAACCAGCTTTCCTTTTCAAAAAATCAGAAAAAACTGTTTTAGCAGTGTGTACAATTGGGAAGGCACTGGAAGTAAGAGGTTCCCAATTCATTTCCAGAGGTGAATTATCCAAGGGAGTTATTATTGATGCTATAGCATCTCATGCAGCTGAAAAAACCGCAGAATGCGTAAATAGGATAATTCTAGAGAATTTAAAGGATGAAATTGCGGAAAAATTAGTTACCTCTAGATTTAGTCCTGGTTATTGTCAATGGGAATTAGACAAAGGTCAAGAAATGATATTTAATTTAGTAAGTACGGAGAAAATTGGTGTTTCGCTGAGTGATTCAAAAATGATGCATCCAATTAAATCAGTCTCTTTTGCAGTTAACATAGGGGAAGAAATTGATCAAGAATTAGGAGAAAGAGGATGCGAAACCTGTGATATGGTTAATTGCGCTTATAGGAGAGTAAAAGACAACTGAAAAAGTATCTTAAATAGTTGAAGTTCTTCAAATAACACTTTTATTCTTCTATGAATAAGTAAGTATGAAGTTACGGAAAAGGAACACATTATGAGACCAATTATCAAGATTCTTGAGGAAGATATGAAAGAGAAAGTTGTTCTAGAAGCAATGGAAATATTAGAAGAAATAGGATTCTTTGTTGAAAACAATGAAGCTGTAGATATATTACAGAATGCAGGTATCAATGTAGATACAGAGACTCAGAAAGCTTTCATCCCAAGAGACTTGGTAAAGAAATCTCTTAAAACAGCTCCTCAATCAATCTCCCTCTACAATCGAGAAGGAGATTTAGTATCAGAACTCGGGGGAGATAACATTTGTTTTGATCCTGGTTCAGCTGCACTAAATGTGTTAGACAAAGAAACTAATGAGATTAGAGCAGCAATTACAAAAGATTTCGTTGATTTTACCAAAGTAGTTGACCAACTAGAACACATTCACGCACAAAGTACGGCTATAACTTGTTCAGATGTTCCTGAAAAGATTAGTGATAGGTATAGGTTATTAATCGCATTGATTTACTCAAAGAAACCAATAGTAACAGGAACATTCGTCAAGGAATCTTTCGAAGTGATGAAGGATATGCTTGTAACTGTAAGAGGAAGTGAGGAAGAATTAAGGAGGAAACCCTTGGCGATATTTGATGCATGTCCATCTCCACCACTCAAATGGAGTGATTTAACATGTCAGAGCATAATTGATTGTGCAAAATATGGTATCCCATCTGAGTTTGTTTCTATGCCGATGACTGGTGCAACTGCTCCAGTGACTATACTTGGTTCGATCGTTCAACATGCAGCAGAAACATTAGCAGGATTGGTAATTACTCAGATTGTATCTCCTGGTGCTCCAGTAATTTGGGGTGGTTCACCAGCAGCATTTGATATGAGAAAAGGGACAATGTACTTAGCTTCGGTTGATACAATCCTCATGGATTTAGGGTATGTAGAAATTGGTAAATATCTCAATCTACCTACACATGCATATCTAGGAATGTCAGATGCTAAAATTTTGGATAGTCAAGCAGGGTTTGAAACAGGAATGGGATCTCTTTTGGCTGGTATAAAAGGCGTTAATATGATTTCTGGTGCAGGAATGATGAACTTTGAATCAACACAAAGTATTCAAAAAGTGGTAATCGACAATGAAATCGCAGGAATGACCTATAAATTCGTTAAAGGAATCACACAAAGAGATGAACCAATAGCAAAGAACTTACTCAAGGAATTCGATAAGAAAACACATTTATTATCACACGACCATACACTGAAGTGGTTCAGAGAAGAACTTTATTTGCCAAGTACTGTTGTTGATCGGTCAACAAATGAAGAATGGATAAACAAGGGGAGAAAATCTACTGGACAAAGAACAAAAGAAAGAGTAGAAAAATTACTTTCTAAATATCCTGGAGCAGCTCTTGAAAAAGATGATATTGAAAATCTGATAGATATAATGAAGTATGAAAAGATAGATTTTCACAAATTATTGAATTTGTAAGTACTAATTGCTTGTTTAAGTATCTCTATATCATCAATTTCTTTAATTCTTTGGCAAGTTCTCCAGCCCAATTTAACCAAGGATTTTCATCTGAATATAAGGCAAGTTGCATGTACTTATCGCTAACAATATTGATGAAATTTTGCATCTCCTTACTATTGACTTCATATATTGTTCTAGTTCTTCCTGCAAAGGAACCCTTTGGAATCAGTCCAAAGGAAAAATTTTCATAAAATTTCTTTTTTGTTAATTTGCCATCATCTGACTCATTCCAAATCTGTTTTCGGATTGTTAGCGATTCTTCAACATACCACATTTTGAATTTCTTAAATAAATCATCATTCACTTTAGTAATGTTCATTCCAAGTTTTACTAATAACCAGCCAGCTTCATTTTCATTCAAACAAATTTTGATTTGGGGATTTGTTTGAATCTTCCTTGCATTATTTAATCTTTTCAACCATGATACTGCCGTGGGTATCAACACCGCCACTACCCTTGATGGTGGCTTTTATTCTGCAATCGGCGCTACTTTTGTGCGTCGGGACATTGAGCGTGTAGATATTGTCTTTTGACCGTCCGCCGGCAAAGCCAACATGGTTGTCCTCGGCCAACTGCTCTCCGTCGCAGTAGAGTACGACACTCCCGATATCAAGACCGTGTCCGCCTCCGGTATGTTCAAACTTAACTTGATATTTCCCCGGCTTGGCCATCAAGTCAGCAACATCCAGTTCAACGGGAATAAACGTTTTGGCGATATCTTTCGGCGTCCAGATTCCATGATCCCCCTGTCGCCCCAAAGCCCGGCTCTTGATGAGATATATTTCGCCCGACGAGTCGGAACCCGTGAGCTTTAGTTTCAGAACCTGTTTCGCATCGGTATCCAGACCGGAGATATCCAACCGCCTTGCCGCAACTGTTTTTCCATCGCAAGACAATGGCTTGGCTAAAGAATATAGTGCGTTGCCGTCCTGAT
>JABCTC010000022.1 GCA_018238545.1 Candidatus Heimdallarchaeota archaeon | reverse complement strand
AAAGAGGTTTATTCAGAAGCAAAACCGGTATCCTGCTTAACGCTGATTGCAACTCAGCAGGCAATATCGGTAGAAAAGTATTCCCGCTGGTCTTCACCTACGGGACAGTGGATGCCGTGAGTCATCCTCACTGTTGGACTGTTTAGAGTAATCGATGCAGAGATGATAACAGTTAAAGACCTTAAATGTTCGGTAACGTTCGGAAAGGTCACTCATGGTGAAGTGAAATGATAACAGAGAAAAAAGAAAATAGTGGTATTAAAAAATTCAGATGGTGGGTGACACCTCTCAACTTAGTAGTTATGGCAGGTTTTCTAGCAATCATAGATTATTCAATAGGCGATCCTCCCAGAACTTTTGACTGGGTATATTGGCCAGCATTGGGATTTTTACTGATATACATTCTGAACATCATTGTTGTTAGAAGACCTGAACTAGCTTGGTTTGTAGGTCCAACTTTCTTTTTGCTAATGTCAATATATCTCCTAATAATTGATTTAGCCTATGGACCAAACAATCTAATTTGGTTTTTGGATTGGGCCCCTATACCAATAGGAGCTTTGCTGACTTTTGGAACTATCATCCCCATAATAGTTCAACTAGGTAAAAAGAAAATGCTCCCTAGAAAGAGATTGGAAGAATTGGAGAAAAAGAGAGTAAATCAAGAAGAAGAGGAAAAATAAGAGGAAAATAATTAATGTTTTTTCAAGAGTTCTCTAATCTTTGCAACTACTATTGCTCCTTCACCAACTGCAGCTGCAACTTGTTGAGTTGACTGGCTTCTGCAATCCCCTATAGCAAAAAGCCCCGAGATATTAGACATCAGTTTCTCATCAGTTTTAATAAATCCTCTTTTATCCTGTTCCACAACACCTTCTGCAATTTCTGTATTGGGTTTAAGCCCTACAAGCAGAAAAACACCATCAGGGTTGAGAGTTACTTGCTTATTATTTGCTCTATCAAAGAATCTTACGCCCTCTAGTTTCTTCTTTTCTCCAACAATGTATTCTTGAATTTCGTAGCTGGTGAAAGTTTTGATTTTTGGTTCTTTAGCTACTTGATCCTGAATAGCTTTTGTAGCGGTAAGATTGTCCATTATTTCTACCACATAAATCTCAGATGCAAAACGAGCAAGGAAGAGTGACTCTTCTAAAGCAGAATTCCCTCCACCCAGAACTAGAACCTTCTTATCTTTGTAAAACGGTCCATCACAAACGGGGCAGAAGTGAATCTTGTAACCTAATAAGGTCGTCTCACCTTCTGTTCCAAGAGTACGGTAAATACTACCTGTTGATATAACAACGGTTTTTGCCTTAATATTATCACCATGTGAGGTTGTTACGCTGAAAATTTCTCCTTCTTTCTCTATCTTTGTTACTTCTGTGGCTTTTAGTAATTCTACGCCGAATCTTTCAGATTGCTTTGTGAAGTTAGCAGCGAGATCGATACCATCTATACCTTCGGGAAAGCCAGGATAATTTTCTATTCTCTCAGTGAAATTCATCCTTCCGCCAAGAGCTCCTTTCTCGATAACAATTGTATCAAACCCTTCTCTGGAGGTATAAATGGCACAAGTTAATCCTGCGGGACCACTACCAATAATTAGAACATCATACAAAGATTTTGTAGGATGTGAAACTAAACCAAGCTTATTTGCTAACTCAGCATTGGTAGGTTCGACAAGATAAGTTCCATCTGAAAATTCTATTGTTGGAACTTTTCTTTTGCCATCATTAACACTTTCAACAAATAGAGCAGCTTCCTCATCGTTTGTAATATCAATATAGTTGTATTCTATACGTTGATCAGCTAGAAAAGATTTGGAAACCTTACAATCAGAGCACCAAGGTGTTCCAAACAAACGTGTAATCGTAATCATATTTACCATAATAATGTATAATTCGAATCTTTTTAATCTTCTTAATTGACAAAATTAATTGTCTGTTAATATAATAGTTGAAGAGAGAAAGAATTCTTAATTAATTCTCTGTCCACAGTTAACACAGAAACTCTGTTCTTCTGTTTCTAGTTTAATTCCACAGTAATTACAAAATTGCATTTCATAATGATTTTTATATTGATAATCTGGAGTTGAAGTGAAATCTTTCTTTTCTTCTCGAACAGCTGGAGGTTCGTACTTACGATAAGGGGATTGTGCTCTTACATTTGCTTCTTCGTGATTCCTTTTACTCATCCTTTTTCTTCTAGAACTTACTCCTCCTAGTACGATAACAATTATAATAACTATCACTAAGGGTGAGAAGGTCCAACTCATGTATGAAATATATCCACGATAGAATCCAAAGTAAACTACCGCACCTATAATCAATAAAATTAGAGGTGTTATTCCAAAATAATTATGTTTATGTCTGTTTCTGTGTTTGTGCATTTCTTTCTAAGTGAATCATCACAGCGACGTTAATAAACCAAACCATTTAACGAATCAGTAGGTTACTCATTTACATAAAAAAAAGAAAATAAGAAGAAAAGATCAATCTAGATCTTTTGCTTTTTTGATTTGAGTAGTATAGGTATTAACACAATACTTGTCAATAAGAATAGAGGTATTATGATACCTTTAGACATTTCTGGAATAGCTGCAGGATTAAATATTTGGTAAATCAAAGATCCAATAATTCTTCCTGCTACATCTCTTGCAACAACGGTAACTTCCGCTGTACTACCTTGTGGAATGGTAAGCGAAACTTCGTAAGTATCCCCAGAAACATGTGTCATAAGGTAATTTTGGTCTGCACCACCATCAAGTGACACTGAAGCGAGTACTTCCCATACAGCATTATTATCTGTTACAACAGCTTCAACTGTATATTCTGTATCTGTGTTCTTAGTATCATCAATTCCAGATATATCTGGATTTACTGCATCAACTTCTGAAGTTGTTTGTAGATAGTCATGTTTGAGCACAACTGGGAATAACCAATCGTTAAGAACAGGTAGTGTAATAGGCTCAAACAGAGCTCCTTCTCCAACAACTCTGTAAGCAAAGTCAATAGTATCAGATGCAACAATTGTATCAACTTCTCCTACTATTGAAAGATTAACTTGAGCTATTCTGAAGTATAAGTTATTGAATTGTAGCGTAGCATTTGCATTACAAATTACTTCTTCTCCATCGGTTGCTGAAGATGAAACTGTATCTCCATGGATTTTTGTTTCTTGCCCCTCATCGATAACATAACTAGTTGGTGTGCCATCATCAACAGGTCCATCAAAATCCATTGTAACATTTGTTTCTAGGTAAATTCCTACTTCAAACAATACATCAACACTAGCAGTAAGATCAACAGAGTATATACCATCTGATCTATTCAGAGTACCTAAAGCATAGGAATAACCGAATGAATATAGTGTTAAATCTCCAAAAGGTGTTAGGAAATTATAGAAATAGCTAACAGGTTCAAACAGCTGTAACTTATATCCATACACAGAAATTTCTCCTGTCAATTCAGCACCTACAAAACCTTCTTCAGGGCTTATAGTTACTTCAGAAGAGACACTGTTTCCAGGTATAAGGTACCTAGGTGTCAGTTGAGAGAATATGAGTGGAACATACAATCCGGCAAACATTCCTATACTGAAATCAACGAAACTTACACCTCCAGATAATTCTTGAGAGTAGTATTCTTCTAATCCCAAATTTTTGGTTATTTTTGTGTAGATTGGTAAATCGTCTATAGTCTCAAACATATACATTGGTCCACCATTGTCATCTATCCACACTTCGCCATCTAGACTTAGTGTTTCAACTTTGAAATAGTATCTTTGAAATGGACTAAGGTTTATCATAGAAGCACTATGGCTTGTTCTGAAACCAACCATATTCAAAGTGCTAACCAAAGATCCTTGTGATGTTCCATAGTGGATGGTTACTTGAGCATCTCTTGAAGTCTCAAAGTAAATTACTACTTCATCGTCTAAAGGAATAATCTCATACTCTGAAGGAACAGCAGGATAGTTTACAAGTATATCAATGTAAAAAGTAACATCAGAAATAGCTATTATTTCAGTATGACTGTTACCATAGTTTGCTCTGTACCATTCTGGATTGAATACAGGAAAGTCAAAAATCACACCACCAAGTTCATCATCCCAATCAATATCTGCTTCCCAGCAGGTAATCATGAATTGAAATTCATCATCTAACAGTGGACCCTTGTATAAGTCAAGATAAGCAAAAATCGTTTCTCCATCTTCAATATCTTTATACTCAGTGGTAGAGGTTTTAACTCCATTCACTTCATAACTGAAATAAATTTCTCCATCACCTTTTCCTGTTGCTTCATGCTTATTGTGAATAATAGCACTAGTCAAAGTGACAGTAATATAAGGCGTATCATCAACCTCAGGAGGGATAGTAGGTGCATCGTCAACAGTTATTTCAAGATAGAAGATAGCGTCGGTGCCTGTTACAACTATCACATGATTGTAACCCCAAGAAGAGATAATATCTGCAAAAACTATTGGTAGAAGAGTAAAATTATATTCTCCTACATAATCATCTGCATCTGCTGTGTCTTCTTCCCAGACTTCAATAAAAAGGAAGAAATCACTTCCTTCTTTCACTAAGCTTTCAAAGAACACAAAATTAAGTGTGACATTATCTCCATTATCAATACCTTCGTATTTAGCAGTACGCAATTCTGAACCGTTCATATTGAATTTGAAGTATATCTCACCTGTGCCAAGTAGAGCACCATCATGATCATCAATGATGTTCACGTCTTTGAGCTCGATTTTCATAAATCCTATATCACCAGGAGCTGCATTAACAACAAGCATCGAAAAACTGCTGGTAGTAAGGATAATTAGACATATTAAAGTTATTAATTTTTTATTCAAAATCTCACCTTATTATTCTTGTAAAAAGGTCGTATATCCTATTTAAAGCTGCTGAGAAACGAAAGGAAAGGTAAAATTCGTGCGAATTTTTACTAAAAAATGTTTTTCTGGTTGGTCACATAATGGTCACTTTTTCTCGCCATGTTAAAATCCAGTGACCACCTATAGTATACTTAGGTGCAAAAAATGGCTGAAAAAATAAATCAAAACAAAGAAGCAGAAAACAATCAAAACAAATGGATTTACATACACGAAGCTAGAAAAGTTGCGAAGAAAGAAATAGCCCATTTCAATGGACATGTTCTTATCTACTAACTTTTCTAGATCATTTGTTTTCTTGATGTTTCTAATTCCAGTTAGAAGAATTAGCTAAAAACATAAATTTAGTTGTTTCCATTTAACGATTAGAAAACTTATGCTAAATGGACAACATTGGTAAAAACAAGAAGAGAATATAAATATTGGAAAGTACTGATGATTTCTGTGAATACCAGAAAGATAATACCGGTTCTATTGTTTTTAATAATATTTTTTAACAACAGTGTTTCACTAAAAGCTTTTGATTATGAAATTTCATCACTTAGAGAAGAGTTAACCGATATTTCAATAGATATCAGCTTAGAAGAGGGAGAGTATCATCTTGTTATCGATAACACAGGGTATGTCTCTGGTGAGTATGAAAGAGAAGATACATTTGTGTCAATAGAAATATTCGCTCTCAATGGCGATCCAGAATATGTTTCGGATAGCAAAAATTTGAAAGCCCATTACTATTGGGATGTTCCAATAACTACTGATACTTTTTTGTTTTTCACCATACACTTTGTTTTCAACATCACAGCTTCTAATCCTATAACAGTCTTTTTGACCGATGAACAAGGGTTCATAGACTTTGAGGAAGAAGTTACTAATTTTGATTTTCGAGAACCAATAGATGCTTTTCTTATCATAGGGATAATTTTAGGTTCATTCATAGTTTTAGGAATCCTAGCAGGTATAATTGAAAAAATAAGGAAAAAGAATCCTAAAAGAACAATTCATGTTCATAGAGAAGAAGAAGAGACCACAAAAACCCAAAAATTAGAGAAAATAAGTACAATAATGTATCACTGTAGTCAGTGTAATGAGGATAATCTAACTGCATCAAAAACATGTCAGAAATGCGGAACAAAATTGAAGAAAGTAAAGAGAGATCTGGAGGAACTAGAGGAAATCTAGAAACTTCTTACAGTTGTGAATTTACCATAGATTTTTCGCTTGATCTTAGTATAGTTCAATTCTTTCTTTTAGTTTTTTGAAAGAATTTCAACCCAGGTATCCATTTTGGAACCTTTTTCTGATAATCTCTATATTCTTGTCCAAATTGTTCTACGAGTAATTTTTCTTCATATGTTGCAACATATTCATAGAATATTATAACAATCACACTTATACCAAATGCTGTTAATGACCAGCTCAAAATTGACAGCCCTACAAATAGCAAAATTGATCCAAAATAAATTGGATGTCGACAATAAGCAAATGTTCCAGAAGTTACTGCTTGTGGTTTCTCTCTTACTTCTTTGAAAACTTTTCTTAATCCAGTAAAGGCAAAAACTCCAGAAATGATTAGAATTGTAAACCCAAGTGGAATTGTTACATAGATTGGAATATAGTCAGATAAGAATGTTGAAAATTTAAGAAAGAATGAATCTATAACCCAGACAACCATAAAGATAACTAAGAGAATCACTTGTCCAATATCAGTAATCTTGTGTTCACCAGCTAAATCTTTTCTCCCCTTATGTTTTCCTCTTGTAAATCCTTGAATCTTCTCTTCATTATCATTCATATTGAAGTTTTTCACATGCCATTATATAATGATAAGTATATTGAATTATAATTCAAAACAAAAGGTTTAAATATCTACCGGAACATAGAGAATAATGAGTAATAATTCATTAAGGTGAAAGAATAATGTATAGAGCAAGAAGATATTATGGAGCAAGATATGGGAGAGGCAGAGGTTATGGAGCCGGATACGGTCCAGGATGGGGTCCAGGAAGAAGATTTTCAAGTCCGTACTGTGATTATTATCCCGATCGTCCAAGAGGATGGTGGGCTATGCCAGAATACGAAGGAGCAGGTTATGTAGCACCACCAGCAGGAGCTAGGTGGGATCCATATGGAAAACCGGAAACACCGGAAGCAATAGATCATGAGATTTCGCTCATTCAAAAGCAAGTTGAAGCACTTCAAAAAGAAATTGAGCAGCTGAAATCATTGGATAAACCAGCAAAATAAATTGGGAATTAACAATACTTATATTTCCACCCACCAATTTTTTCAAGGTAATAAATATGTCTGGCAGAGGATTTGCTCCTGATGATGATGATTTTCGTGGTAGAGGGAGACCATATGGACGTGGAAGGGGGAGAAGACATCCAAGAAGGGGAAGACCACCTGTTTTCTATCCAATTAACGTTAATAGAGAGATAAATGTAGACAAGGGAACGGTTGAGCTTTCTAGTTTTGAGTTGCAAATACTACAATTATCAGATATAGAAAACCTAAATCAAAATGAGATAGCAGAAAAATTAAATATTTCACAAACCTCAGTTTGGAGATACTTGAATGGAACAAGAAAGAAAATCGCATTAGCTATCAGTCAACATCATGAAATTATAATCCAAATTAGAGATTAATCTTAGTTTTGAGAGGAAAAGGATAAAATTCTATGAAGCGATATTTTGATTTTTGAAATACAACTAGTTTTATTAGATTCGGTGATAATGTTAATTCGCAATGAGTGATAAGAAGAAAAAAACAGAAGAAGAATGGAAGAAAGAACTTACTCCAGAACAATACAATGTTCTCCGTCTTAAAGGAACAGAAAGACCTTTCACGGGTAAATATTGGGATCACGAGAAAGAAGGCATTTACAAGTGTGCCGGCTGTGGGACAGTTCTCTACGATTCTAATACAAAATTCGATGCAGGTTGTGGTTGGCCTAGTTTTAGTTCGCCGATTAATGAATCGAATATAGAAGAAAAAGCAGATAGATCCCAAGATATGGTTCGAACAGAGGTTTTGTGTAAAAACTGTGGAGGACACCTGGGACATGTTTTCGATGATGGACCTTACCCGACAGGATTACGATATTGCATAAATTCTGTCTCCATAGATTTTGAAAAAAAAGAAGAATAGTAAAAACTGGGATAAAAATGGAATAATTTACCCTTGTAGTTTTCTTCTCAGATTCAATAATTTCCATTTGTAGAACATTGCGATTGCTTGAGCTAGAACCTTAGGAGATTTTAGACCGATATTTTTCTCCGTGTAGTGAGAGAGCGGGATAGAAATCTTTGCATCTGTAGTAGTGATAACACAATAAGGTTGAGCAAATCTTCTGCTAGGTGTAAATACCGAAACATCAGAAATTTGTTTCCACGAGTACTTCATTACTTCGTTTCTTTCATCAGTAATGTAAAAACCATCTTTTGTTAATAAATAGGCGTTCTTATCTCGGGAGGAGTAATTTACCAAAAATATCACTTGCACTAAACCTACTACACCAATTACCACTCCTAAAATTGCTATGTAAATAGACCAAGAATTCTCTAGAAACGGTAATGACAGACCTAATAGCACTCCAGAGATCACTAGAAGTGTGACTAACCGGATTACAATACTCCAAATCTTCTTAGGTTCTAAAAGTAACTCTGAATATTTTCTTCTATGTTTTCTCATTCTATTATCTAGGGAGCTCGGTCCATTTGATTCTTCTGATGACATAACAATCAACGACTTGCAGTTTTACTTAATTAACCTAAATAAAAGATTACTTCTCTCTGTTTAGAAATCTCAACAATGTTTATTAGTTATAGACAGTTTATCTATCAAGATGACTATCCAGAGTGAAGAAAAACCTAAAAAGAGAAAGGGGTTCAAAATAGTTCTAATTTTGTTTGTAATTATCGAAGTCGGTTTGATAGCTACTGGAATATCGTTTATTATTCGTTCATTTGCAATGATTCCCAATAACATAGATATGTTTTTCACAGGAATGATATTTATTTGGATATTTATAGGGTCTATAATCATTTTCTTTCCAATACTATTGATTTCTTTCATTATGAGTAAAAGAAAGGAACTTACCAAAACATTCCACAACATATCAAGCTCAGCTTCCACCGCAACTGCTGCCGCTTTAGCTCCATATTCTGCATCATATAGACCTTCAAAAACTGGAAAAATATATTATTGTGATTATTGTGGATATGAGGTTAAAAGCCATGAAAGAGAATGCCCCGAATGTAGTGGCCCAATAAAAAGAGGAACAAGAGTATCCTAATTACTTCTTCTCTTTCTTTGTAGGTACGATCAAAACCTCATCTATATCTGTAATATTCTTGATTTCTTTATCTTTCCACTAAAAAGAAATTATACTCGAACAATGTTTGTCTCTTCTGGCAAAATCTGTAATGTCACTATTGAATATGTTTTTCCAACACCCTTGACGTTTCTTATTTTGTTTATCACAATCTCTCCTAAATCTTCAACAGATTTAGCTCTAACTTTAGCGATCATATCATAATCACCAGTAGTGATATGAATTTCGTGAATTGCAGGAAACTGAGCAATTTCCATAGCTATCTCTTTCTGAGTTTTCCCAGATACGCTTGATTCAATTGAAATTAAAATATATGCTAAAATTGGTTTTCCTAGCTTCTGATAATCTATACGAATTGAATAGTGCCTGATAAGACCATTTTCTTCTAATTTTGTGATTTTTCTATATACAGAGGATTTAGGGATGTCCAATTTCTTAGCTATTTTACCAAGACTTTGTTTTGAATTGTTTTTCAGTTCTGTAAGAATTTCAAAATCTCGTTCATCTAGTTGGAACACATGTATCACCATAATGCAATTTCATGACACATTAATAAACATATGTCCCAAATTTTTGGCACAATTGTTTTAAGAAAATGCTTACAGTTGTTCTATATATCAAGGAAGGCTTAAAATGGTAACACAAGAAATAGACACTCCAGTTATACCAAGATATTTGGAAATATTAAGCAAAGAAGTGAAAATAGCACTTCAAGTGCAACACAGAATATTATTAGAGAGTAGAAAAACGTTAAATTTTCTAGATTTTAAGGAATTTTTAGCTCCAGTTGTAGGACCAGCAACAGATCCTGGAATTAAGGGAGCTAAACAAATATCATTTGATTACTATGGTAAATCATACAAAGTAATGAGTAGTATTATTTTATATAAACAAGCCTTGATACGTACTTTTGATAATATCTATGCTTTTTCCCCCAATGTAAGAATAGAACCCATATCAAATAAAAAGAGTACAAGGCACCTCTGTGAGTTTTATCAGTTAGATTTGGAAATGAGAGATAAATCAATTCACGATGTAATGAGTAAAACAGAATTCTTCCTGGTCACATTGTTTAAAAAAGTGAAGAGAGCTTGCAACCAGCTATTTGAAGAGTTAGAGAGAGATTTCATAGTTCCTCAAATTCCTTTCCCCGTTCTTACATATTCTGAATTTTTCGATATAGCACAATCCATGGATTATACAATTTCATATGGTGAAGAAATTCCTTGGGAAGTTGAGGAAGAACTCTCCAAAAAAATGGTTGAACCGTTTTGGATTGTTGACTATCCTGTTGGATCTAGAGGTTTTTACTACAAAGAAAATCCGGAACAACCAGGTACTTTACTAACAATGGATCTGATTTATCCAGAAGGATTTGGTGAGGCATCAAGTGGAGGTGAAAGAGAAACAGACGTAAGAAAAATAAAACAATTATTACATAGCACAGAAGAAAATATATCGAACTATAAATGGTATCTAGATATGTTAAGTGTAGACGGACAACCTTCCGCTGGTCTGGGTATAGGCATTGAAAGATTAACACGTTACATGTTAGGGTATGAAGATATAGGAAACTGTACAGCTTTTCCTAAAAAACCAGGTATGTTTAGCATCTAAAAATAGAAAAAAGTAAGGGGGTACTACCTCTTCTCTTTCTTAATAGGAACGATTAGAACCTCATCTATATCAGTAATATTTTTGATTTCTTTCTCTTTCCAAAGGATAAGAATTTTGTTTAGAAGTTGCTTAAATGTTTCTTGCTTATCTTCAGGTAATGCTTCAACTTCAAGAACAATTGGTGTTGCTCCCTTCCTTAACTTGTAAACTTTCACCTTTCCGTCTCGATGTTGTTCAATAATTCCCTGGTTCTCTAGAACTTCTAGATGGTGGTAGAGATTGTATCGAGATTCGTTTAGAGATTGTTCCAAATCTAAAGTAGTTTGATTTTTCTCTTTTAATTCATCTACAATAGCTTTTCTTGTTGGATGGCTAACAGAGGAGATTTTCTTGGGAACACGTTTTCTTCTTTCATCTTTCATATACAATCACTTCACTGAAGCCGTTACTCAGTTTTATCCTTCTTCTTCAAGGATTTCATCTTTTGAGCAGCGATATTTTTCTGTATGAAATCAACAGAGGATTGAGATGACTTGAAGGAAGCGGTATCAACTGACTTGAACTTCTCTTTCATTGCTTCAGGAGCCATTTCATAGTATTTACCCTCGACAGTAGTAGATGCAGCCATCTTATCCTTCTTATCTCTTGTCTCAGTTCTTTGGAGATAAAAATGACTAATCATGTGTATAACTTTACCGTCTCCATGTTCAAACTCTACTATTACAGGACTCTCGCCATATTTTGCCTTAAGTTCATTAGAATAAACAAGAACTTTGACATTTTTCTTATCGAGTATCTCTATAGGATAAGAAGAACCTTCTAGCCACCAAAGTGGTTCTCCATCTGCTTCTAGAAAACCTTTTACTATAGGGTTATCTGGATCCTTAACAGTTATCCTTACAACTTCATCTCCAGTAGGCTTTTGATTATACTTAACTTTATCTGGAAATCCTTTCTCCAGAACATTCTGAAGAGCCCAATCAGTAGTAATCAATAACCCTCCTTCACGAACGAAAGTTACTAGCTTTCTTATTGCTTTATCACGTATGTCTCCAGGACAGTTGATGAAAACAGTTTGATCAGGTCGGTAATTTACTGTTTCTGCAGCATGTTCATTGATAACTACATGAGGAATGTCAGCTAATCTAAGAACAAACTCACAGTTATCGTATCCTCCCTGAACAACTATGACATTACTCGCCTCTACCTTATCCAGAGCTGCGGCCATTTCGGGTTCGTCATTCCTTAGCTTAGCTTTGGCATACCAAGATGAAACCTCGTATGAGTCTTTCATTTGGTTATATCTCTCATCATCCTTATCCACGTTTTTAGGTGCCCCTTTAGACTGGATATTCTGGAATGATTTGAAAACTTCTTCTTGACTGATATTTTTTTGATTTTTTTCGTCATTCATTTGCGTTCAAGTAAGTAACTACTTACTAACTTAAAAGAGTTTGGGTAAGTAAGTACTTACTATCCAAAAGAAGTTAAGATTTAATTAAATCTAGGAACCCTAGAGCAAATTTTTCTATCTGATCCCAGTTTCTAAGGTCTGTATATTCAGCTTCAACAGATACACCGGTAGCTTGGTTTCCAGCTAATTTCATTATTTTCTTCTCTAACCAACCCATTTTAGAGGTCTCTGAAAAATCGATAATACCTCCAAAAGCGTCATAATATGTTATAGAAACGTCAAATTCTTTCAGTTTATCAGGAATGTATTCTTCTTTGACTTTTGCGTATTGTTCATCAAGTGCAGCATAAGCTGAGCAGACATAGAAACCAAATGGACCGGGAAGTTTCTGAATTTCCAACCTCATGTTACGAACAAAATTTTTGACATGTCTTGTCCATTGACCAATTTTAATGCTTGAACCAATGATTAAGCCATCATAATTATCAAAATTGTCAAAGTCAGATTTCTCTTTGAGATTAACCACTTCAGCAAGAACATCATTATCCCTAAAAATCTCCGCGATTTTAATTGCTACACCTTCAGTAGCACCATATCTTGTGCCATAAGCAATTAGTACTTTCTTATCAACCATTCTAATCACATAATCTATTTGAAAGAATAATGAACGAAGTTACTAATAAATTAATAGTTTAGTAGAGAAGAAAAAAATTATTGGAGAAGCACTAAACTTCTTACCATTTCTGCACAATCTTCAATTAAATCAGAAGAAAGCTCGATATCTCTTATAGCATGATCCAAAACGATTAATGCACCGGCAGGTACATCTTTTGTAGAATATGCTAATTCATATTTCAATTGCCTGTAGTTTTTATCAATAGCGGTTTCTATTTCACTCACTTTCTCAATCTCTTTCACTAATTCATCATGTTCTATAGAGAACATTGAATCGAATACTTTTGTGAAGCCTTGAACTTCTTCTACTAGCAGTTCGAAATTGGATTTGAGAATCTTAACTATATTCTCAGGAAATTCTATTTTTATTAGGAGTAAAAGGTTATTTGTCCCTTGTTTTATTCTACCTGCAGACTTATCTGCAAGTCTTATGAAGTTTATTAAGTCTGCTCTAACGTAAACTGGCATTCTGCCCTCTGAAAGCATATCAAGAATATCAGCTTCTACAATATCTGCTGTTTTTTCTTCTTGATGAATTAAATCGTACATGTTTTTTGCTGCTTCTTCATCTTTCTCTACCCAGAAGGCATAGAAATCTCTGGCTTTGGTTATACAACTGTTAACAAGAATCAAATGTTCTCTGATTCGCTTCAAAACTTTAGATTCTCTCCTTTTACTTAACCAGTGTTTTAGCTCTTTATTGCTCATATTGACACCTCTCATTTCTATAAATTGACAATTCTCTCTGCTCTAAATAATAAATATACTTTGTTTGGTTAAATCTCTTTCTCATTTTTCTCGTCCTCTTCAATGGGGAAAACTCTAAAATCACCTTTATCTGTAGCAAACAAAACTTTGTTTCCTTCAGTCAAAGGAACGTCATTTCCTATCAATTCTTTTGCTTTGATTTCTTGATTAAATGCAATCAAATCAACATCAAAAAACTCTCCTACACACTTTGTACTGATAATTTCAGCTTCTATAATATTATCATAATTTAGTCTCTCTCTCTCTGATAAAGAATGAATATCTGCTAATTCTGCAGGAATTAGAGCAACAGCTTTTGTTCCAGATTTCAAGTCGGTTACAATCTCAATCTTGATATCTTCAAGAATAAGGAAACTCTGTCCTTTCTCTTGTAAAATCGTTCCCTCTAATTCTGTTGTTTCACCTAAGAAGTTTGCTACATAAATCGAAACGGGATTATTGTAAACCTCTTCTGGAGTTCCAAATTGGACAATAGCTCCATCCTTAAACACTGCTATTTTATCAGCTACTCGCATTGCCTCTTGTGTATCATGTGTAGCATGGATACAAGTCAAACTAAGATCCTTGACTAAATTCCTTAGCTCAACTTGAAGTATTTCCCTGATTTTCGCATCTAAGGCACGCAAAGGATCATCCATCACAAGTAAATTAGCATTAGAGACAATAGCTCGAGCTAAAGCTACCCTTTGTTTCTGGCCACCACTAATTTCATCAGGAAAATTCATTTCTTTACCAGCTATATTTAGTAGGGAAAACATTTCACGAGCTACTTGTCTAGAATCAGATAAATCAAGACCCTTTACAATGGGACCAAAAAGAACGTTTGATTCAGCATTAATTCGTGGAAACAAATTATACTCTTCGAACACAAAACCAACATTTCTATCTTCAGAGGGTACCTTGGTTACGTCTTCACCATTAAACAAAATTTTCCCTTCAGAAGGAGATAGAAGTCCAGCAACAAGGTACATAGTAGTGGTTTTTCCTGAACCTGTTGGACCAAGTACAGCTAGATATTCACCGTCTTCAATAGAGAGGTTGATGTTTTCTACTCCTCTTCTTTTTCCATAATATTTGGTAATATTATCTAACTCTAGCTTAACCATGAATCACATCTCCAGCGCTGAAGCAACACCTTTTTCAGGATATTCAAAACATCTTGTTGTAGAAGGATCAATCACCAACCTTACTTTTTCATTTACCTTGAAACGAATAGGATGTTTGGCATGAATTTTTACTTCTACAATCTGTTGATTCTCAAGTTTAACTCTAACTCTTCTTAATAATCCTAGAAATTGATCTCTCACTACCACTCCTGGTAGGAAGTTTTCTTTTTTAATTTTATCTTTATATTTGTGTACTTTGAAAAACTCTCTTCGAACAGCCACAACTGCTCTTTTACCTCGTGCAATACCCATGTTTTTGACTTTGATAGTTGATTGACCAACTCTTACTTCTGCAAAATCCTTTCTATCATTCATTACAACAGATTCAAGAAAATCTGATTCACCCACAAAGAAAGATGTAAAGATGTTATTGGGTGTAAATATCAAGTCAGATGCTGAACCTAGTTGTACCAATTTTCCTTTATTCATTACAGCTACTTTATCACTAATTGTTAATGCTTCAGCTTGATCATGGGTGACATGAATAGCTGTTAACCCTTCCTTCTTGACTAAATCACGAAGGAATATTTGAAACTCTTCTCTTATTTTCTGATCTAATGCACCTAATGGCTCATCTAGAAGAAGAATTTTTGCTTCTGAAGCTACAACTCTAGCTAATGCTGTTTTTTGCCAATCAGGTGCGGATAATGAAGGAGGATAAAGGTCCGCTTTATCATCAATCTGAACTGCTTTGAGAGCATGTTCTACTAAGGAATCAATTTCACTCTTTTTTCTCCCTCTCACTTTTGGACCATAAGCAGCATTTTCCCATACAGTCAAATGCGGAAATATCGCAAAATGTTGGAAAACAAACCCGATATTTCTATCCCTTATACTTAAATTTTCAACCGATTTATCATCAAAATATATATTGCCTTGAGTAGGAAGGATGGTACCTGCTAAAAGACGTAAAGTTGTAGTTTTACCACATCCACTCGGACCAATTAAACTTACATACTCTCCATCTTCTATGATGAAACTAAGATCCTTGACGGCTTCTACTTTTCTACCGAATATCTTTGTAACACTTTGAAGTCGTATCTCAGGCATCTTTCTTCCTCCTTGTTACTACTCTCAACAATATGAGCATGACAAACGATATGATTATCAATAACGTTGACGCGAATGCTGCAGCTGGAAACGTTGATGCTTCGAAGAAGTCAACAAGTAAGACAGGTATTGTTCTCTCTATCCCCATGCAGATAATTGTTGCTCCTGTTTCACTCATTGAACGAGTAAAAGTCATAATTGCAGCAGCAATTAGTCCACTCTTCAAGAATGGTAAAGTTACCGTTCTAAAAGCTGTAATCTTTGAAGCCCCAAATGCTGCAGCAGCTTCATCATACATAGTTGAAATGGAATCAAAGGAACCTATTAATGGTCGCACACAATAGGAGTACGTGAAAGATATATGAGCAATTACTATCATAGCAAAACCTGGTGATAGTATATGTAATCCATTAGAACCCCATAAGAAGAATATACTGAATCCAAGTGCGGAACTCGGTATAACTAACGGAATGTCTATCAACCCATCTAGAAAACCTTTGAGTTTTTTATTTTTCATCTTGGAAATCATTAAGGCCATCGGTGTGGCTATTAGCAAGTTTACAAGTGTAACGATTAGAGCTATCTCTAATGACGTTACCAGTGCCGTCACTATATCGTTTATTTTCTTATCGGGTGCCTGGAATACTTGGTAAATCATTCCCGCTTCAAACTCCCCAGAGAAAGGGGACCCACCCCACCACTGGAATAAGAAGATTATAACAAATAGTGCAGGAGTAAAAACAAAAAGAAAGAAGAGAGCAATAGAGAATGTATTTCTTGTTCTAGTAACTTTCTTAGAGCTTAATTTTCTTTCAAATCTTGGAAACACTTTGTTCCATGGAAGACCCACTTTTCTGGCAAAAATCCTTACTAAAGTAAGGAGCAATAAACTAATTATTATTAGTATGAAAGCAAGAAATGCTGTTGTTGGAATTTTTAATCCTTTCATCCAACTAACTATGACTACAGGAGCGGTTTGATACACTCCGCTAACTATCAACGTTGCTCCTGTTTCGCCTAGAGATCTAGTAAAGGCTAAAACTGTTCCCGCTAGAAGTCCTTCCTTAACCATAGGCAGAGATATCATCCTTGCTATAGTAAAAGGAGATGCGCCCAAGGTCTTTCCAGCTTTTTCCAAATTCAAATCTAAATCTGCAATGATACCTTTAATCGAGCGTGTAACATAAGGGAAAGTAAAAGCAACATGAGCAAATATTATAAGTAGTGTACCTTGCGAAGCGAAACCTACTTCAGAGTTATACAATCTTGAAATACCATTGTTTGTTCCCCAGAAGAGATAGATAGAGAAACCTAAAGCACTGGTAGGTACAGCCATAGGTAAGTCTACAAATGTATCGAGAATGTTCTTTCCTTTAAATTCATATCTAGCGAGAATCCAAGCCATAGGAACCCCTACAGCTATATCAAATACAGTTACAACAGCAGCTATTTCAAATGACAAACCAATAGATCTTAACATAGAAAGAAAAGCTTCATTTCCTAAAATTGGGTCGTTGAAGACAGTTTCATTGATATCACCCCAACTGATTATTATCTGAAAAAGAAGGTAAAGGATAGGTCCCAATACAATTAGGATGAATATACCGATTGTTACTGCTTTACCAGCTGTAAGAACAGTATCTTTTGACAACCATTTTTCGGTAGCTAGTAAACTTTTTCTAAACTTGACTTCCAAATCAAGTTTCTCATCCTCAGCTGTCAGTTATTTTCTCCTCCTTCTTTTGTAAATAACTGTAAGAACTACAAGTGATGTAAGCATAATAGGAATAAGCAAAACAGGTTCTAACCCTACTTGCCAATATTCCGCATCCTCATTCTTTTCTATAGTTGTTGCTCTTGTTTTTAACCACAAATCTGGTATTCTATCCAGAACTTCTCCATCAGTAGGTACGTCAAAACGCGGTATAGAAATATTCAATTGAACACCATTTTCAGGTTTGAATACCTTTTCCATTTCCTCAATTACATCTGAATCATCCTTAATTGTCTCATTACCAGGACGAAAACCAAACGGGATGGATACCTTCTGTACCTCTTTGCTCATTAAGAATGTTTCAAATTCAGTAGCTGCAAAAGCTTCATCTGGAGTCACCCATGAAGCATTTAGAATAGCTAAGGGATGGTCACTCCACAATGTTCCTTCTTCTGGGTAAACTGCAACTAAATTGTCTCCCCATTTGGCAAAAGCTTCTCCATCTTTTGCTGTTTCAATAATCAAGTTCTCATATAAAATTACAACATTGATAGCTGATGGACCTAGCTGTACTGCTTGTTTTGCAAGAAAACCTGTTGAAGTTCCATAAAGAACTGCTTTAGATTCTACTTTTTCAAGCCAATCTTGTATAGTTGTATTCTGTAAATCAGCTAATTCAATATTATCTGGAGTTTTCCCACTTGCTGCAGTAATCTCTAGTAAAACGGCCATGAAACCCGAATTTGATTCTTGAGCTGAGGTGTGAGCCAGTTTCAAATTATCTTCAGCTAAATCATATAAATCAGTTAGAGAAGTGAAGTTGTTTTCTTCACGATAACTCTGCCACGTACCAAGAACTATTGGTGAAGCAACTAGAGATTTAATCTGACTTAAGTCTAATACTGATCCCCCAAACTTCTTTTCCCACGCCCAATCAAATAATGGTATCCAAACAGCTGCTGCAGGACTCCATATGGTAGGCTTACTCTCTCCAGATAGGATAGATAACATAGATGTTCGCGTGCCTTGAACTTCAAACTGGAGTCTAACAGTTTTACCAGGATTCCTTTCGGCAAACCATTCAGGAAAATCGGGAGCAATAGAATTTATCCAACCTTTTTTTTCACTAGTATAAAGAACTTTCAGGACAATTTCATCTTTATCACCTCTAAATTGAGCTTGACGTATAACATCAAGAGCAATTAAAGATGAAATGAGCAATACTACGGTAATAATTGTTGGAAGTTTTGATTTCCCCAATTTAATCCCCTTGTATTTATTGGTTAAGTTCTATTCGAAGTAAGTTCTAGTAGGTAGTTAATAAAAACTCCTTTGGATACTTGAGTTTCCGTAAAAAATCATCCTTTAAAATATTGTGCACTCATGATTTCATCTATGAGATATAATATTGATGAAAAAAATAGAAAATAGAGGGGAACAGAATTCTAGTTACCAACCTCAGCCAGAATTGCTGGTATAAGTTGTCTAAAATTCTCATTCTCATGAAACCCCTCATTTGAATCATTAGCACCTATGACATTTAGAATTGCAATATCTGCTCCATTAAAATATGCTTTCCTTACTTCATCTGGTCTCAAACCACCAGCTACAGCCATTAGAGCATCGTATTTTGACCGTATTTTTGAAATGTCCTTGTAACGAATAATATTGCTTTTGTTTGTTTCTTCATCTCGTCCCTTATGGATCACAACAACATCTGGTTTATGTTTCATTGGAAGCATTTTTCGAAGAGGGTTATCAACACCTAACATATCAATCATTGAATACATCCCATGTTTAGCACAGAATTGAATGAAGAAATCTAATGTTTCCACAGGAGCAGAGCCCATTACAGTTGCAGCATTAGCTCCTGCAGCAGCTGAGAACATAACTTCTGGAGCTGCACCATCTGTCACCTTGATATCTGCAACAACCAACCCTCGCCAGTAGCGTCTAATTAAATGAACTCCAGCCATTCCTGTTAGTTTTATGTAAGGTGTTCCTGCTTCAATAATTATTCTTGAATCTTGAGGTATCTGAGGGAGTATTCTTCTAACTTGTCGAGCAGTGCCATTGAAAGCAATTTGAACATACCTGTTGTGGGTTGTTAAACTCAAATGCCTTCACCTAATTATTTCTTCTTAGTTATTTTTTCCACTATGTCTGTAATTTCACTTGGCATAAAAATAACTATTTTCTCACTAGGATCTTGAGCAATATCTCTAATTGTTTGTAGAGTTCTTAATTGCAATGCTCCGCGTTGAGTCGAGAGTTTCTTGGCAGCCTCTGCGAGGTTATCAGATGCTTTTAATTCTCCTTCAGATTGGATAATAGCAGCTCGTTTTCCTCTTTCAGCTTCGGCTTGTTTTGCAAATGCTCTTTTCATTTCAGCAGGAAGCTCAATTTCTTGAATTTTAATTGCCTTAATATCGATACCCCATTCATTTGTTTCTCTATCAACGCTTTTCTGGATATCTATAGCAATTTGGTCTCTTTCAGTTAGTACTTGATCAAGTTCAAGTGTTCCCATTGTATCACGCAAAGCTGCCTGAGTATATTGTCTAACTGCATAAACATAGTTCTCAATTTTGATTACAGCATCTTCAGGTCTCTCAACCTTAAAGTAGACAACTGTATTTGCAAGGACTGGGATATTGTCCCTTGTCATAAGCTCTTGTCTAGGAATATCCTGAGTAATGATTCTCATATCTACTTTTTTAGCAGTTTCTATAATCGGAATTATATAGACTAATCCCGGACCTGTAGTTCTAGTATATTTTCCTAATCGGAAAATTACTAATCTTTCATATTCCAGCATGACTCTTATACCTGATAATAACCAGATACCTAAGAATAATATTGCAACACCTATTATTATAAATATATAATATTCAGCCATTTCATGTCACCTAATACTTGACAGATAATTCTTAAACAAAGCTCATTATTCAACCTTTCTGAATCACTACAAATAGAAAAAATAGAGACGATAACTATTTAAGCTTTAAAATCTGGGAATTTCCAATGATAAGAGCATTTTACATTTTAACACCGGGTGGGATTCCGGTCTTTTACTATGACCCAGTTGAGAAAAAAGATGCTCTTGCTGATGCTATACTTTTTACTGGGCTTATTACTGCTATTCAAAATTTTCTTATTGAAGTTAAAATAGGTTCCCCTAAACAATTCACAACTAATACAAGAGAAGTATATATTGAAACTACTGATTGTTTTGGCCTTGTCCTTGTTAAAGATCAAAAGGATGAAATTTCAGCTGATGATGTTCAACAGTTGTTAAAATTGTTAGTAACAAAATTAGATGGTCTTATACCAGATAAACAATCTTGTGATGTAGTAGATGATACTGAGAGAAGACAGATAAGAGAAATTGTTGACAAAATACTAGTTGATTGGAAGAATATCATAAAAGAAAGTAAAGCATCTAAAAAGATGAAAGAAGGGTTATGGTAAAACCAATTAACCTGGAACTTTTGTAGGTAGGTTAGGATCATCATCTGCAGGAAAAATCTTACCTTCACGACCCATGGAGATTTGCTTCTTATCTCTAAACATTTTACACCATCCATTTTGAATGGAAACAACATCACCTATCTTGTATTTTTCACCAACATCTTTTCCCCAGAGAGTTAACACGGTTGAACCTGTTTCATCAACTACTAGTATATCCCAAACGAACAGAGTTCTATCCCTACCTTGAACTGTTCTAGGTCCATCTTTGGAGACTACTCTTACTTTTAATTCATCAAAATTTGCTTCTGGTTGTAAATTTTCTATTTTCAACTTAATCACTAAGAAGTATAATTAATATTGTACATAAAAAACTTTTGTCACTCACAATTTAAAATGAGGGAAGTAAAATACTGTTTCAAACAGATAAATCTTCTATTATATTAGCTATTGATTCTTTTAATTCCTCAATTTTTGGTGTTTGCTCTGTTTCTGAAAGAATTGCTGCTGCTTCTCTATAATATTTCAAAGATTCAGTCGTTTGCCCCTTTATTTTGAGAAGTTCTCCAACAGTTTTAACATTTTTAAAGTGAATTCCTCTGTGTTTCTTTGAGAAATTTGTTCTATCTATTTTATTAGGGGCAAAATTTTCTAGATATTCTAGATTTGCCCTGAGAAGACTATCATCATACATTAATTCATCGTGACCTGATACAATTATTTTCACATCTCGTGTAAGATACTCTCGCAGGCTGTTTATATATTCTTGAAGGTTCAATATACGAATAAATGGGATGGGCGATTCCAAATTATCGCCAACTATGAGAACCTTATCAACTGAATCGTAACAAGATGAAGAATCAGCTGTATGTCCAGGCGAATGGTAAAATTCAATCCCTTCATCTGGAAAAACCAACCTTTCTTTGAATTCTGTATTCGGTAAGACTAATTTTACATTTCCCTTTCTATGAGCTTCAAATTGCTTCAAATCATCTTCTCCAGTCTTTTCCAATTCTTTCACACACAGCTCATGAGCAAGGATTATTGAATTTTCAAATAGTTGATTCCCCCAAATATGATCATAATCATAATGAGTGTTGAAAACAACGATTTCCTTGTCCTTAATACCTTCTTTTTCCAAAAAATTCAAAACTTCTATCATGGGATCAGGACCAAGAAAAGTATCACAAATGAAGATTCGATTCTTACCATTTATTACATATAGAGTAGTGAAATAAGGATCATCAAAAGAGAAAAAATATCCTCTAGTTCCTACTTTGATAGTTTTCATTGTATTCAGCGCCTTTGAAACTTAAAACTTAGAAAGAGTTAAGGAAACTCAATACTGAGGAATATAATCATCTTTGAGATAATCCCACAAGTCTTCTTCCGTAATTGCTTCATTTTTGATAATTATTTCATATAGCCTTTCCAGTAAAGCATGGTGTCGGAGTTCATCATGATAAATTGTTTGAACTATCATCTTTTCTTGATCTGTATCAATTTTTGTAAGTAATTCCTTATATGTTTCAATAGCTTGAGCTTCTAATTCAATGTGTTTTTTGATATTTTTGGCAATCTTATCAAGTGACTTCTCGCTAATGTAAGGTACAGATGAAGTATTCATTGTAGTTAAAACACCAAGTAGACTAGCATGTTTCTTAGAATCTATAGCTATAGCTAAGATTAACTCTTTAACTATCTTATTCTCCATATCCTCAACTGATTCTTCAGCAGCTTGTACAATCTTCTTCTCTAGTTCTATTTGCTTCTTGTAGAATTTTACTTTCTCTTCATTGGACAATAATATCACCCCATTGGAGTTAATTCAAATTACTACTATCCTTTTTTAATGCTTTCCAATGGTAGATTAAAGGAAAATTCGAGAAGTAGTAGAATTTATAATTGTCCCAGTAAATGCTAGGTTATGCCTCATTACAAAATTGAAAAATATAAAGAAGAATATATCGAAACTCAAGCTAAAATTGGTTCTGAAGCTTCAAAAGATTGGAACTATTTTGGTCAAACAGATGCAGAAGGTTTAAAACAAGCCTATTCCCAAGAAACTTTTGATCCAGATACAAGACTTTACTGCTTCAAAGATGACAAGATGGTGAGTTTTGTAACTTCACAAATTCTTCCAGTAGGGGAGGATGGAATAAAAGTTGCAAGCATAAGGTTCCCATTAAGTTTACCAGGTCACAATGAAGCCTTTGATTTGCTTTTTAAGGAGATAGTTAAGGTTCTCAAAGAAAAGGAAGTACAAGTTATTCGAGCAAATATTACTGATACTTGGGGAGATTTCCCTCAGAAAGCCATAGAATATGGTTTTGAAAAAATAGCCACTACAGGTAAAGTCTTGGAAATTTCTGTAGATAAACTAGAAACAGTTGAAGGCTCTCAAGAAGTAAAACCCTACAATAAAGAGACAGATCTTGAAGAATTGAAGGAGATTTTCGTTCGAGATCTACAAATGACAGAAGAACAAGCTGAACAAAATTTCGAGCTGATTGACACTCATGAAGGTGTCATTGCTCATCTAGTTTTAAGAGATGAAGGAAAGATTGTTGCTCGTACATATATGGCTAATACACAAGAAGAAGATAGAAAACAACTAGGTTATTTCTACTCAACGGATCAACAATACCAGAAGATACTGTTATCTAAAGTAGCTGAGATTTGTAAAGAGAAAGAAGCTAAAAGACTCCAGGTAGCATTATTTGGAAACCTTTTACCAACTCTAGAAATATATCAACAACTTGGATTTGAAATTCAAGCAACCTCTGAAAGCTTTGAGAAAAAATTGTAGTTGATATTGAACTTACTTCTCTTTTTCTATTTTTTTCCTTAAAGCTTTTAACTCTAGAAGTAATTTCAAAGATATGGATAAGTTCAAGACTATACTAATCATTGTCATAGTCCTTTCTGTAGGCTTTGGTGGAGTATATCTTTACATTCAATGGGACAGTTTATTCTTCGATAATAATGATCTTTATGATGATGTTGAACTTGATTTCATGAATGTCGTTTATGATAATCGTTCAGAAATCTATGCCTTTAATGAGGGTTACAGTTCCTCAATAAACTGCCCTTGGGGTTTTATCCATGAAGGAATTGATTATTTTCTAATAAATAACTCCAAAGTTCTTGCAGCTGCTCCAGGACAAGTTGAAGATATAGAATGGAGAGACAATGGAGAAGGAACCGAAAATAGATTTTATGCAAGAATATGGGTTAGGTTCAACAAAGACATTCAAATTGGTTATAATTTTGAACCTTGGACACAGAATGAAGAAGATAAGAATCAACAACTATCAATGTTTAGTGTTCAAGTGGGAGATTGGGTTGAAATTGGACAAGAAATTGCTAGATTCTTATACGTTGGTGAAGGAGCTCACATTCATTTTGACGTCATAGAGAATAATGAAAGAAGTTGCGTTGAGAAATATTTTTCTGAAGAAGGTTATGATGAGATCATGGAAATGATCCATAGTTTTCATCCAACCTGGGAATTATGTTACCCGTGATTTGTTAACTCTAGGAATTATTCGTCGCATTATTTTGATTTTAAGCTCGTTAAGGAAGCTTTATAAATGTCCCATACTATATGTGATATAGTATTGGTGGAAAAGTATAACACGAATACTAAAAAAGAACAATGTGATGGTGGAAAAATTTGTTCAGAAACATAAAAACAATGAGACCTGAAGCGATGATCGGAACAGAACAGTATCGATCGTATATTGAGAGTTTTGAATCGGAGTTACTTCGAGGGATATCAACTTTATCGACTTTATCGATTATAAGCAAACACCCAGAAGAAGGAATTTATGGTTATCAGCTTCTCAAAGAGCTTCAAGAAGAAACACAAAGAATGTTAGTGATCGAAGAAGGCACTCTATATCCAATATTAAGAAAACTTGAAAGAGATGGAATGTTATCATCTGAAAAAAAACATTCAGGTGGGCGTCCTCGCAAGTATTATAAACTAACAGAGGAAGGAGTAAAACTTAACGATCATATGGCAGGCTTCTTTTCAAAATTATTAGAAGCAATTGCTTCCTTAATTGAAATAGAAGTAAAACTGCCGGAGAAACACTTCATCTATTGTCCCAATTGTGCGAATAAAATCGATGTTACTGATGAAGAGTACAGATTTTGCAACATATGTGGATTAAATATTGAAGGATTGGCAAAGTGAGGTTATGAAAATGAGTAATATACATGAACAAGAAACTCTAGTAAAGGAGTTCAAAGAACAGGTAGTTAAGAAATTACCAATATGGATTAAGACAAGTTCAACAGAACGAAAAGATGTTCTAGAGGAATTAGAGAGTCATATCTGGGATAAAGCAGAAGAATTAGCTCAAGGTGGAACTATTACATCTTTGCATGTAAGAGAAGCTATAGCACTGATGGGATCACCTAGAGAAATAGCCAAAGAGTACGGAAGAAGAGGAACACCCAAGATTTACATTACAGAAGAATTATTTCCATGGTATTATAAATCAATTATAATTATATCCTCGGTAATCATATTCGGACATTTACTTACCATGGCATTCTCATTTGGTGGCGAGAATACTGCATGGCAGGTAGTTGGAGAGTTCTTCACTGGCGCAACAACAGGAATAGTATTTGGATTTGTAGGCGTAACAATATTATTTGTTCAGCTTTCAATGAATGGGTTCCTACCAGAAGATTTGAAGAAGATGGCAGCCGAGAAGGGAACACTAGACATAACAATTGAAAAACCAGAGGTAAGATTGGCAAAAGTAGAGAGAAAAGCTGAGAAAAAAGCAAAGAGGAAAGGAGTACTTGAAAGCCAAGGAAGTTACATTTTTATGGGGATTCTAGCAATATCAGGTGGTTTCTTCTTACTTCTGTATCCAATTGCTACCCTACCAGCTATAATAGATTACGTAGTAGAACCAGAAGCATTTGTGCAATGGTTAAGATTAATTGGTGGTCTAATTCTAGCACAAGGTGCATTCAGATTTGGCCAAGCTCTAGCAGGTGACAATCTACGAATTCATCAAGTAATGATGGTTCTGCATATTGCAGCAAGCTGTTTGTTTATACCATTAATGCTACAGTTGCAATATAATCCAGACATCATAATAACAACTCTGGAGAGCATATTTAGTGGTGCAGACATACAGTTGTATGTAACCATTGGATCTTGGATATTTGCAATTGGAAACCTATTTGAGGCAATTAATGAATTGAGAAAAATCATTCAACTTGAGGCAACAGGTTTCTCACAAAAAGGTTAATTTTTTTCTGTTTTTTTCTTTTTTTTGTTTAATAAACAAACTTTATTCTTTGTCCGTTTTTGAAACTGTAAAGAGTTCCTACTTCAAATTCTTTCCAGTCAAATTCTTCAAAGAGAGGATCAGTTGTGATTATACTTATAGGAGTTTGAATATTTTGTGTTTTTAGGACTATTTTTAACTGATCATTCTGACTAATAATTTGATCCTCAAATGGTGGTCGAATAGTTGTATAAAACATTGACTTGTATCCAGAATAGAAAGCATGAAGCATTTCACCATTGGATATAAGGAAGTTTAATCCGCCTTGTTTAGAGAGTTCCTTGGCCGTCTTTAGAATGGTTATAGCAAGATCTTTATCACTTGGAAGTCTGCCATACTTTCTTATTTCTTCCAAAATGATACAAAAAGCTGTTTCAGAATCAGTGTCACCTACTGGTTTTATAAGTTCCATAGAATTGACTATGTGCCGATACAATCGAAGATGGCCGTGGTGAGCAAAGAACCAACTTGAATCAAAAAGATCTCTGTCAAAAGGATGGGTATTATCGTATGTTGCCTTACCCAGTGTTGCATAACGAATGTGTGACATAAATGTCTTACAGATGAATTCGTGAGAACTCATTGTTTTCACACCTAATCTGAGGATTTTATCCATGTCTAAAGATTCCTTGAAGGATTGCCATTCAGTTCCATGATAGAAGGCGTAACCCCACCCATCTGGAGTTTTTTCTTCAAAACTTGAAGGCATTCGAAAGGAGAAGGAAACATTAAGTTCTTCTTGAGTGTTTATTCCAAGTAATTGTGTCATGATCTTTACTCATATTAAATATACACTCAGTTCTAATAAATCATTTGTTTCACAAAACCTTACTCCATTATATGGTAAATCTGTCCCCATGGTTGGAGAACTATTAGGTATGGCAATGAATGAAGAAATAAATGCTGAAAAGATTATAGAACTGGGGGATAGGATATATGGGCTTAAGCGTCTAATAAACCTAAAACTTGAATGGAAACCAGGATTACAGAGGTTTCCAAGAGTAATGAAAAACAGATTGGAAGGTCCAACAGAAGGGAATACACCTGATCTAAAACTTCAACTTCGAGAATGGTGCGAATATAGAAACTATAATTTTGATACAGGTTATCCAAATAAAGAAGAACTAGAAAGGCTTGGATTGGACAGTTATCTGTAGTTTCTTGAAATTTAGCAACATCTAAATAGTAGTTTTAGTAGCATATCTATGTGGCAAACATATGACGGATGATATAAACCAAAAAGCAGAGATGTTCGCAGCTTTTTCGCATCCTATTAGACGTCAAATGTTGGAATATATAGAAGAGGAAGGAGAAGCAACATATACAATGTTGACAGCGAAATTTGAACTGAAATCAGGACCACTATATCATCACCTTCGACGAATTAAGAAGTTTGTTTATCAAAGAGAGAACAAGAAATATTGTTTGACAGATGAAGGGAAAAAAGCCTTGGCTATGTTGAAGGGAGAAGAAGAGCCTAAACCTCATGGTATCATAAATGATGAAAAACCGAAGGTTTTCAGTATTGGGAAGTTCTCATTAGAACCTCTTATCAAATTCTTTGTGAAGAATCCTTATCACATCTTCATAGAGTTCTTTATTCTAGTTGCGGTTTTTGGATATCTTGCATCAGCCTATGGAATAATTATCTTAGGTAATTTTGTGGCTAATTTTGAAGCTAGTTTATGGTTGGTTTATGTTCTAATGATAGCTAGTTGGTTGTTCACTGCAGGATTGACTGAAATTCTTTCAAGATTTGTTTACAAGAAGAGAAGAAACACAATTAGAATATTTGGTGTATCCTGGCTAGTTTTCGTTCCTGCTTTCCTATTCATCTTAGTGTCTTGGTTGATTGGATTGTCAACAGGAACGACAATTGTTGTACCTCCCTTTGTTCTATTAATATTACATGGAATCTTTCAGATATGGTCTTTCTTGGTTTTGACAACAGCAATAGGATCACTAAAAGAATTATCAAAAGAGAAATCTGTGATTATATCATTAGTTGTGATCTACATTCAAGTTTTTGTCCTAATTTTTGTGATGTTGAGCTAAAATACCGAGGAATAACACTAGAGTGCATAATAATCAAAACTTACAGAAGTATGTAATAAAAACTACATTAAGATATAAGAGAATCTACTTAAAAGAGTATTAGAAACAATAATTGAGTGTAAATTGAATTATTTAATGAATTATTAGATAGTATAACATAGTTGAAAATGGTGATAAGAAAATGAAATTCAAGCGGGTTGTTAGAAATAAGATGTTACTAGGAGGAATACTTACACTATTAGTGTTATCTTCTTTCTTAATTAATCCAGCTACCGCAAACGGTGACGAAGAAGAAGAAGATGATGAGGACGATGATGGAGTTCATGATGATGAGGAAGAAGAGAATAAGAGAGGGGTCACTGTAGAAGTATCAGGAACAGAAGCACAAATAGAATCACACCAAAACTACAGTGATATTCAAAATGAAATAAGTATTCACATGAAAGCTGAAAGTGAAGGGTTAATATTCGAATTTTCTTTTGACAATGAAAGTGATGTTTCAGATTTTGAGATAGAGTTTTCAGTCGAGATTCCAGAAATCATCGAGTATGTTGATCTAAATGAAGATGGATTCTATAATGATACAACTGATACTCTCGTACAACAGGTTGAACTAAATGATTTTAATGATATAGTTTATACGATTGAAAATATATCAAATAACTTGGTGCATCATCTGAGCATAGTTAGTACAGATGGAGTATTTTCTGCAGGAGTTTACTTCTCTAGTGAATTTGCATTGGTAAATGGAATTCTAATTGCCCCTACTCAAATTAAAATAGATGTTGGCATACATGGTTTTGGTTTTGACGAACCAGAATCAGTTCTAGCACTTAAAATCACATTAGATTCAGAGGTGGATGTAGAGTACGAAGAGGACGATGAAACGGAAGATGAGGAAGACGGGAGAGCTACTGATGAAAGCGAGATAGATATATCTCTAGGTGAGTATAGTGGTTTTTTCAGCTGGATAGAAAATGTCACGGTAGACGGTGTAAACTTTCCAGTCAATGCAACACCATTAACTACAGATGAAGAAGAAACAAAATTATATCTGAACTATCCTCGGGGGAATGAGATCATACATGATCCAAAGATAGGCATAGCAAACATACTGTTAGATTTTACTACTAATCTTTTCGCGGGCACACCTTGGCTAGAATTATCTGATATCACAAGCTATGATCTGTTAATCGTGTCAGCAGCTGTTATTGGAGTGATTATCGTAGTAGTATTGATCACGCGAAAGAGATAGAAAATCGCTTGTTTTTTTCATTCATTTTCTTTCTTCACACAAAGAACATTTAGAATGTTATGTGAGTGTCCATTTTTTTCGGGAATCTCCTTCCAGATATGCTCTGTTTTCCCAACTATATCAAATCCAGCATCGTCCAGATGTAATTCAAACGGTCGCTTCCAGAACAATGAAACTTCGCAGTCATTTCCTTCTGGCATTCGGCTAACAGGAGTGGATATAACTAACTTACCATCATAACTAAGCATTTGATGAAGAAGGGAGAGAGAAACAGCTAAAGCTTGATCATTCAGCTTCTTCATTATAGTGAAAAATTCTTCGTATTGCTCTTTGAATTTATTACAATAAAGAGTGTAAACAGGCATGAGATAGCAATCCATTAGCCCTAAATGGGTGATAAAATCATATTGAGCTTCCTTGTAATTTACTTCTGGTATGCACATCCTATTCAATGTTTTTAAAAGATATTCTCTTTCGATAACCCCATCATCATATTGACTAAATTCTGAAAGAATATGTTCCACAAACCCATGTGTAGAATCGAATTTTCTAATATCAATTCCAGAGAAATTGTATTGCTTCCCCAAAAACTTTCTTGCGCGATACATTCCATCTTTGTAAATATCCAAAAAAGTCAATTTTTCAACGCTGTTGAGCATTTCTAAACTGATTTCAGGGACCGTACTTGTAACTCCAATAAAACCCCAATTTGAAACAATTCTTGGTAAGGAAGAAAGAATAAATAATCTAACTTTTGCATAATGCTCATCCCATTCGATTTTATATTTAGAATATGAAACTTCGTAATTATCCATCCATTCTTTGTTCAAATCTTCTTGCATTATCAAATGATTATCAGTGTACTATATGTCTCTTTTCTAATAGATTCTAACAACAATATCAACGATTATAATGAGAAATGTGAGGTTAGGGGGACATTTACGCTGAACTTACACACTTCTGTAGCAAATGTTACAGTCAAAGATAGTCAAAAACTACAATTCGGAATAAGCTCAGCTATTTATTCGAGCAAAATCCTATGTTGATTAGTAAAAAATGGAGTTTAACAAGTTGAAAGCAAGACAAATGAATAAGCAAAAACTAATGCTGGGTGGCCTCTTGGCCATAATAGTGATCTCGTCTTTTCTATATACTCCTGTTTTAGGAGACAGTAACGACGACATTGATGAAGACGAAGATGATGATGGTATTTCAGACCACGATGAAGATGAAAACAGGCGCAAACTCGAGATTGAAATTAGCGATAATGAGGTTTACATCGAATCTTCTCTCCAAACAGACGGTGTAAGCAATGAATTCCAAGTCAAAATCCATACTGAGGACGAAGGTTTAAAGATTAAATTTGAATTTGAAGTAGATAATGAAACATTAGAAACTGAGATTGAGTACAAAGTAGTATTTTCAGAAATAATTGAATTTATTGATACTTCAGCTGATGGTTTCTATAATGATTCTATTGATCAAGTAGTAAAAATACTTAAACTCGATGAATTCAAACCAATTGTATATACGACAGAAATAATCTCAAATGATACTGTACACATTTTTTCAATAGAGACAGTTGATGAAGTGTTCACAGCTACTGTTTATGTAACCACTGAATTTACTATGGTCAATGATACCCTGGTAGCCCCTACTCAATTAAAAATAGACTTTGGAATTCACAATTTTAATTATACTGAACTTGATTCAGTTCTTGCACTTAAGGTGAAGTTTGAATCTGAGTTTGAAGTTGATTATGAACATGATGATGAGACTGAAGACGAAGAATATAACTACGCAGATAATGAGCAAGAAGTTGAGATTGCAGCAGGTGATTTCATAGGGTTCTTCTCCTGGATTGAAACCGCAATGGTTGATGGTGTAGAACAAGTTGTTAATGCTACACCTATTGAGTTTAGCGAAGGAGAAAACAGAATGTATCTAAGCTATCCAAGAGGAACAGAAATCATACATGATCCAAAGGTAGGCATATCTAACGTCCTTCAATTACAAAGAAGTGCTGTAGGTTCAAATGAAATGCTTATCATTTCCGCAGTAGCAATTTTAACAGTAACTGGTTTAACAGTTCTCTTCCGAAAGAAATCTAAGAGATAAGGTCTATCCCTTACCTTTTTTTTTCTAAGTTTTTCTAAGTTTTTAAGAGGAATAGATTTTCAATAATACAAATGGTTTTTATTCCAACATGTCTTTAGAGGTTCAGGTTACTATGGATATTTACATCATTAGACATGGCGAAACTAAATTCAATGTAGGAGAAGTGCGCTTTAGGGGTCAGATGGATGTTCCCTTATCCGAATTAGGCGTCAATCACGCTATAGAGACAGGGAAGGCTTTAGCTAACATACCTATAGATGTTATATATTATAGCAAACTTTCAAGAGCGAAGGAAACTGCTGAGAAGATTAAGGAACATCAACCAAAAGCGAATTTTTCTGAAGAACCCTATCTTTTTGATATGTCATTTGGTGATTGGCAAGGGCAGAGAGTAAAAGAAGTTTTTACACCTGAAGAAGAGAAACGTTGGTTCAAAGACCCTAATGATTTTATTATCCCAAATGGTGAAACCTTCTACCAAGTTCTAGACAGGATCCATCGTTTATTCAAGCGATTACAAAAACAAGAAGAGAAAAATGTCGCATTAGTCAGTCATGGAGCTGTGATTAACTTAATATTTGTTTATTTGACAAGAACCGATCCTTCGCAATTCTATAGCTTTTTCGTCAAACCTTGTTCCATTACTCACATACAACTGAACCCTGATGGAAAATACAAAATAATAGGATTCAATGAGACTAATCATTTATAAGACAAAATTGAACTTGATATTGTCAATTTCAGTAATTTCTAGTGATTCTAGTATAAACTAAAATTTTAGTTTATAATTTTAGTTCTGTAAGGAATTTATTTTTCTATTTTGGAGCCACAATTTTTGCAAAAGTTTTCTGTTGTCCTTGTTTTTTCACCACATTCAGAACAGAAGAAAAAAATTTCATCTGGAATAATCTGTACATTTTCTTGATGTTGTAGTGATTGCAGAGGTTGATTAGAGGACTGAGGATACATTTGCAGTTCGATAGGTGAAGGTTGATGGATTTGACCTTGGGGGACAAATCGACGTTGCAATTGTCTGGGTGATTTGTATATTATTCCTGCAACCAAACATAATATCGCCCCTATAACATATGTGTAGAAACCAACAGACATGGAAAGGATAACATGATCAATAGATAATAGAATAGCCAAAATAGGCAAAATGGCTAGAAGCGCTCCTAGAATTGAACATACTCTGAATATTATTAAATTATTTTTAGAGACAGCTCCAACAAGAGCTGAGATTAACCCACCAAAAAACAAGACTAATCCTAATTCACTGAGAGCATCGTAGATCATAATATCAAATGAGAAAATGAAAGTTAAAGTCACAATTGGCAAAAAGGAAGTTAAGACGTAACAACCAAATCCTATCCAAAGTAATATACTTGGAACCTTATTTGGATTTTGAGAGGAATAATTTTGCATAATAGAGAAGATATAGATTAAGAGGTAAATATGTTTTTCGCTCCAAAACACTAAATTGTAAAAAATATACTTTTTAAAAGAAACCATTTTGTTTAATAAAATTACGCACTAAATCTATAAAATTGTTTTTTTTGATATTCTAACAGATATCAAAATGAACTTTTTATGACTATTGATAAGGAAAATAAGTAATTTTCTTAGTATTACGATGTGGAAGGGGAAATTCTTAATATATCTTGCACTTTTTCTGTTTCCATATGTCAAATATAATCAATAAAGCATCCAAGTATTGGAACCAAGAGAGCAATTGTGCCCAAGCAGTAGCTTGTGGAGTTCTTGAACACTATAATCAAAAAGATTGTCTAGAAACAATTCACAATTCTATGCTTGGCTTTGGAGGAGGCATGGGAGAAAGAGCCATATGTGGTGCCGTCACTGGGGGGTTAGCAGTTTTGGGAATTCTGCTGAGTAAGAAGGATTTAGATAAAGACGATAAATCAGCAGTTTTTCGCAAATTTAAAGATATTTTCAATAACAAATTTAAGACCTTGAATTGTGGAGAGATATTAGCTGAATTCATTCTACCTGGTGGTTCAGTTGATAAAGAAAACCCAGAGAGAAGATTGACGTGCACAGGAGCTGTTGAACTAGCGGCAAACATCGTGAAAAAAGTAATAGATGAATTATGAAAACAAAATAACTTGAGAATAAAAAAAAAGAAGAAGAAAATGTAAATCACATTTCAGTGACAGTTATACTTCCAGTAGATGTAATTAAATCAAAATCGTAGAGATTTTCTGCTGTTGCATAGTTTGGAGAGTAATATCCATCTTCATTTCCAAGTATGTCTACACTTCCTGTACTTGTTGAACCATCGAACTGGTACCCGATTGTTTCATTGAAGAAGAAATCAACTGTTATACTTCCAGTAGATGTATCTACATCGAATAAGGAAAAGAATTGGAAAGGATAAACAATGTTTTGCATTATTCCAATATTAATTGATCCTGTACTTGTAGAAATTTCCCAAGTTATACTATCAGTAGATATGAGGTCAACGAACTCGAAACCAATGCTTCCTGTACTTGTAGCAATCAACACATAAGAATCATTCAAAACTGTTCTAACACCTAAGTCAATATCTATTCTTCCAGTGCTTGTTCCAAGGCTAAGATTGTTCAACGTTGTATTGACAGAATTTCTCATGTCAAGATCAATGCTTCCTGTAGAAGACTGTAAATCAACATTTACCATGTTTAAACTGTCAATTGCTTCAGTTGATAATGATACACTTCCTGTGCTTGCATATACGAAAATATCAGCAGTTACTGTAGGATTGATATAGACAGTGATATCGTATGTAAACACCTTCTTATCCCAGAAGAAGAAATCAAATTCTCCTGAAACAAATGTTATTTCCATCGTATCATTATTTAGATACGTAGTCGTAAAGTTCATCGCATCCGATAAAGATGCATCTTTTCTACCATATAATTCAACTTTAGCCTCAAATGGTTTTGTCATTGTGTCGTCATAGAAAATATCAATTGAACCTACATTATTATCTATAACAAGATTCAGATTAGTATAATCCGTTGATGTTTCATCATAGTAGTATGTACCAATGTGTTGATAATTAACAACACCGACAATACTCATTAGAATTACTGGTACTAGTATTACCACTATTATTCCCACAGATAATCCAATAACGACTCTTCGTCGTCGATCATACTTGCTACTGTCGTATTCCATCACAGATTGGGAGGGAATTTTTGTTTCGACAGGAACAGCTGTTGGAACACCCTTAATCATCTCGATTTTTGAACCACATTTGTGACAATAATCAGATTTATCGACTAGTTGAGATCCACATTTTGTGCAAAATTCTGTAATTTTATTCACCTTCATTCCTATTGTTACTGTTAAAGTAAAACATATTACCCACAGTTATAAAACTATTCAAATAAAAAGCTTAGAAATACTAATTCAGACTTAAACTGATATTGATAAGAAGGTCTCGTAATTCATCAATTCGGGAGATAATATTTTCTCTTCTTTGCAATACTTGTTTAGAAGTAGAAGTATGTCCTTCATAAAAGAGTCTTGCAGCTAGTTTTTGAAATTCCCTAGCTTGAGTTTCGAGTTCTCTTAATTCTAAATCATATCGTGTGAAATGTCCAGAGAAATCTCTTACTTCTTGCTTTACCTCAATCTCTGATGTAAAGAAATATTTCTGCTTTACTTTATTAACAGTTAATATAGACATCTCAAGCCATCACAACTTCAGACCTTTATGAAATTTTCTAATACACCAAAATAGGTTTTTTACTCTCTTTGCTTATTTCGTATCCAAGCAGATTGATTGTAAACGCTAGTTTTGAGTTTATCTGCTAGCACTTTCTCAGAATTCGAAAGAAAGTTTTGTTCAAATTTAACGTCAAGTTTCTCTTCTAACTTTTTAGTGAGAGTTTTTTTCAATGTTTGAAGATTCTTAATAGGCAGATTGATTGTTGGAAAGTATCTATCTACCTGCTTATCTGTAGATTCAACCCTTTTTGATAAGAGACTACTCTCTAAATGAGTGAGATTAGAATCAAAAAGCAGAGTAGCATGGTGCAAGTACCATTCTTTTTTCAAATAACCATCGGATACAGAAAATTTTTTACCTTGGTACAAGATGTTAGAAGAACCTTCTTTAACGATATCCGTAAAACCAAGATTGACTAAAGAATCAATGATTAGTTCAGTGAAAAACGCCCCAAGTTGGTCAGAATTCTCTAAATCTGGAAAGTTGTTTCTATTAACAAAGAAGCTGATGTTAAGATTTCCATTATCATGATAAACAGCTCCCCCGCCAGATATTCTTCGTCCGATTTCAATGTTATTTAGCATACAGTAAGTTGTATCAACTTCTAGACTCAGATTCTGCCCCCTTCCTACAACAACAGACTTGGGATTTTGCCAGAAACGAATAGTCATTTGATAATTGGAATTTGGAAGATTTGTGAAGATAGACTCTTCTAAAGCTAGATTGTAATGTAAATCGTCAAAGGTTACTTCTAGAACTCTGCCTGTTTTCATGGACGAAGCCTTTCCTTAATACGTTCTAAGGTTTTTTGCTCGATCCCACAACTAACCAAATACTTCTCTATGCCTCCCACACTTTCAACTTGTTCTATTAAAAATTCCATATCCTCAGCTTGAGTAAACTCATCTGTAGCAAGATAGTCTTGAATAATATTTTCCTCAGGAGCATTTAGAAGAAGCAGAATTATTGCTGAAGAAATTCCTGTTCTATCTCTGCCAGCATGGCAATGCATAACAAAATTCATATTTTCAGGTCTAGAAATAACATTGATTAATCTCCGAATTTGGGGTTTGTTATGAAAGAGGGAATACCACACAAATTGTTTGTAAAAAGGCAATAAATCAACTCCAGCCTGCACTAGAACTTCTGGAGGCATAGAAATATCATAATGAACCCAGAAATAGTTGAAATTGTGAAGAAAAGTATCATTGTAAGAAGCATGACCAATTTCTACCGAAGAACGAAGATCAATTATGCTCTTTATTCCAATTCCTTTAAGGTTTAATAGAAGTTCAGGAGATTGATAAGGGATAGGTGTTGCAGAACGATAAATAATCCTTTGCTTGATATAAGTTTGATTAAACTGAGCCATGTCTCTAAAGTTGTTTATGGTGTTCTGAACACTTTCTAGAGCTAATTCGAAATCCACAATATTTTCCTCAGTTAACCTCTTTGCCAGATAATACTAATCATCATCCTATTTCAAGTTTTCATAATATTCTAGTAATAGGATAATAATACAACTAACAATTCCATAAGAAGTATATATAGTATATTTTCTTTTTACTTCCCAACTATATAAAATATATAGAAAGTATATGTAAGAATAAACTATATCGAGAACTGTTAAGTAAAAACTAAAACCTTTATCATCTTGATACTAATGAATAAAAAAACAGTATTATTAGGAATACTCTGTCTTGGAATTTTAGCGACAAGTAATTTCACTTTAGCTACAGAGACATTAGTAATTGAAGGATCAAACACTGTTTATCCTATAGCCAACTTAGCTGCAGCTAGGTTTCAAGAAATTAAAACTGATATAACAGTTACCGTAGGAGGAGCTGGTTCAGGAGCTGGCATTGCAGCCTTAATAAATGGTCAATGTGACATAGCAGATGCTTCACGTTATCCAAAGGAATCTGAAATCCTTGAATCAAATTCAAGTGATGTTGACCTGATTGTACACACAATTGCAAAAGATGGGATAGTGATTATTGTACATCCAGATAATCCTATTGCTCAATTGTCACAACAACAAATTACCGATATCTACAATGGTACAATTACGGCATGGTCAGATTTGGGAATTTCTCTTACCCTAGATGGTATAAAGGTTCTTGAAAGAGATGAAAACTCTGGGACACATGATTACTTCAATGAAGCATTTCTAGCAAAACAAGAAGTAAATTCATCTAATCTTTATGCATATGGTCAATATGCTTCTACAAGTCAGCTGTTTGAAGTTGTGGCTACTGAGATTAATGCCATTGGTTATGGTGGTCTTGGATATGTTGACGAAACAATAAAAGCAGTTCGCGTCGATGATGGAACAGGAACTTTTATCGCTCCAAGTGTTGCAACTGTAAAAGATGGTTCTTATCCAATAAGCAGACCATTATACATGATAACTGATGGAGAACCAGCAGGCTTAGTAAAAGAATTCATTGATTTTGTGATGTCTTATGAAGGGCAATCAATTGTCTATTACACTGGATACATACCAGTTGGAGAATATACAGAAGATTATAATCCTACAGAAGGCTTACCGACATCTTTGGGGTTTATTGCAATTCCATTAGCAATAGGTATTACAGCGTTAGCGATTAGAAACAAAAAGAAGAACGAGGAGTAATATTCCTCATTCTTTTATTTTTCTTTTTCGTGTTTTCACTTCATCACAGCTGACATATACAAAAGGAGAAAGAATTATGCATATATTCAGAAAATCAGATAGCAAAACAAACAAAGAAAGTGAGGTAGTTAATTTAGACAGTTCTGATGACTTCAAAGAATTTACATCTAAACATTCAGATTCATCTTCATTGGAATTAAGGAGAAAGATGAACAGAGGAATAAAATATTTTCTTATGATTATGGCAATTTTTGCTAGTCTTATGACATTATTTATCACATTATACTTAATCATAGAAGCTTTACCGGTTATGACTAGTTTCAGACAGATAAGAGAACTTCTATTTGATAATAATTGGAACCCAAAGGAAGAGCATTTTGGGGCATTCAATCTTCTACTAAGTTCCTTAATTGTAACATTTTATGCAATAATAATAGCTGTACCTTTTGGAATAGGGATTGGAATTTTAATGGCAGAATTTTTACCTCAAAAATCCAAAAAAATAGTAAAACCAACCATAGAAATCATCTCTGCGATCCCATCTGTTATCATGGGATTAATAGCATTTAGATATCTGGCTATGATAATTCAACAAACTTCTTTCGCTTTAGGATTACAGGAATTACTTAGCTCTGGTAGAGTAGCTATTACAGCTTCTATTACTTTAGCATTCATGACTGTACCAATGATAGCTAGTCTTACAGATGACGCTTTAAGTGCCGTTCCTAGCAATTTAAAGAAAGCGTCCCTAGCATTAGGAAGTAGCAATTGGGAAGCTGTATCAAAAGTTTCGTTACCACACGCAAGATCATCAATTATCTCTGCAATAATTTTAGCATTTGGTAGAGTCATTGGTGAAACAATGGTAGTGTTGATGGTTGTTTCAAATAATCCTGCATTGAATAAGGGTTGGTTTAATCCATTTCAAGAGATATATGCTTTACCTTCAGCAATTGCCGGAGAGGTGGGAGATATTGTGATTGGTGATGCTCAATGGAGTGCACTATTCTTCTTAGGGTTAGAATTATTATTTGTATCCTTAATCATTACAACAATAGGTAGAAATATTGCTACAGGAAAAATATCATTCAAATTCATTACAAGAATGTTCAAGAAAGAATATTGGACACTTAAAGAGAATAAACATTCAAAAAATGATGGTTACTTCAAACTATTCACCATGAGATTACGAAAAACCTTCACCAGAAAAGTGCCATTAAAGGAAAACAAAGACTTGAATATGGATACTAGAAATAAATCGAAAGTGAAAATAGGACGTTTTTTTGATGATACAATACAAGAAAAGGAAGAAACTATTAACCAGACAAAGACTGAATTAAGAGATTACTATTCTATGTTCAGAAAGAACTCCTCAACGAAAAAGAAGATTACTGAAAGAACATTTAAAATAATCTTTTATCTTCTCTTAGGGATGATAATAGGTGCTCTTCTAATTGTTTTTGGAGTAGTTGTGTATGATGGAGTTCAGAATTTATGGCCAATTGATTTCATACAAGGTCCATCCTATTCCTATATGCAAGCAGGTCATTATGGTTATCTTAAATCAGCTATAGGAACGATTATTGTTGTTGGAACTGCTGCTTTGATAGGATTACCAATCTCCACATTTGCTGGAATCTATTTGTATTTCTATATCAAACCTACCAACAGGTTTTGTAATATTTTAAGAAATGGGATACAAAACATTTCAACGATACCTAGTGTTGTAGTAGGGTTGTTTGGATGGGGAATATTTGTTAATATCTTTGGTTGGGGGAAAAGCATTCTAGCTGGAGGTTTCACTCTTATGATTATGATGATACCAATTGCAACATCTACAACAATAGAAGCTCTCAAGCAGGTTCCATTCAGCATGAGACACAATGCACTTGCTTTAGGATCTACAAAGTGGGAAAGTATTAAAGATCATAATTTGCGATATTCCTTTCCATCAATAGTTACAGGATATCTATTTTCCATTTCTAGAGTAATAGGAGAAACTGCACCAATAATCCTTACAGTGGCAGCCTCAGTTTATTCTCCAAGTATCTTTCCAGATAGTTTAATAAATACTGGAGTTTCAATGCTCCCATTTGACATTTACATTCTAGGTTTGTTTACTGATAAATTGTATCCCAACAGTTTTAGTTGGGCTATGACTTGTGCTTTGATACTGCTATTGCTAGCTATAGGTTTATTCATCATAGGACAGATTTTGAGATCTAAGTTTCAGGTAAAATATGAGTAAGGAGAAAAAAAAGATGCAAATATCAACTAAAAATAGAATTAAAGATAATCAAAATCAAAAAAGAGATTATAAAATCCCAGCTGAGATAGCTGCAAGAGTTAAGAATTTCAATTTTTATTACGGCGATCTCAGAGCGGTGAAAAATGTTAACTTGGATATTATGAAAAATAAAATAACTGCGCTGATTGGTCCATCAGGTTGTGGAAAGAGTACTTTTTTACGATCATTCAATCGCATGAATGATGAAATTCCAGGATTCAAGTATGAAGGAGAGATAATATTTGATAACAGAAACATAGTAAGCAAAACTACTGATCTTATAGAATTGAGATCCAAAGTTGGAATGGTTTTCCAAAAACCAACACCTTTTCCACAATCTGTTCGGAAGAATATTGCATATGGATCCAAAATACGAGGGATTAAAAATAGGAAGCAATTGAACCAGATTGTAGAATTTTCACTTAAGAGAGCAGGATTGTGGAGTGAAGTTAACGAAAGGTTAGATGATATTGCAACACAGTTATCAGGTGGGCAACAGCAGAGATTATGTATTGCCAGAACATTGTCAGTGTGGCCAGAAATGATACTATTTGATGAACCCTGTGCATCCCTAGATCCTATTTCAACTAACGTAATTGAAGATTTACTCGTTGATTTAGCAAAAGATTACACTGTGATCATAGCCACACATTCCATGCATCAAGCTGCTCGTATAAGCAATAAAACCGCTTTCATGTATATGGGTGAATTGATAGAATACAATGACACAAAGAAAATATTTGAAAAACCTGATGAACAGCTCACCGAGGATTACATCACTGGGAGGTTCGGGTGATTAACAATGAGAAAACAATATACCCAACAATTAAATAATTTAAAAGAAGAGGTTTTGAGCTTGCACAGTCTAGTTAGTAATAATGTTGAGCTTATTACTAAGTCAATTAATGGTAAAAAACACATTAAAAGGAAGATAAAACAAAGTGCAATAATTGATAAAGGGGTGAGATTAAAAACCAGCCAGATAGAGGTTAAATGTATTGAATTATTGTCTTTACAACAACCTTTAGCTAAGGATTTAAGGTTCATAATTACGGTAATCAAGTTCCTTACTGATTTCGAAAGAATTTCCAGAAATATTCTCCACACTCTAGAAGATTTCGAAAAAATTACTCCAATCGATAATGAAGACTATAGAAGGGTATTAATTCAAATTGCAGGGGTGATAGACTTCATGATGCAGGAAATCTATACTTCGATTTATACAAATACGCCTTCAAAGGCTTCTGTTCTATCAGAAAGTGATAACATCATAGATTCACGATATGAGGAACTTTCTATTAAATTATATGAAGATCTTCGGGATGAAAAGATAACCATGCAGCAAGCTTTCGCCTTTTTGAGTATTGCTCGTTACTTAGAGAGAGTTGGTGATCATATCTGTAATATAGGCGAGAAATGGTTCTACAAAGAAAGTGGTGAAAAAACTATAATTAAGTGATATAAGTATAACAAAATGTATTGGGAGGGAGGTAAATCACACAGATCGATTAATCACTACTTCTGCTATATCTGCCGCGTAGGAAGAAATTCTTTCAAAACTACGGAGTAATAGTATAAGTTTAACTGCTACTTCTTTATCCAGACTTAAAATGTAACGATAATGTGATTGAACATCTTCATGAAAATCCGTTTTCTCATTAGCGATTTCATTTGCTTCAACAACCTTTCCATTGAAAAAGCAGTTCATTGCTTTATTGTATCTATTACGCACTTTATTACTTAAATCAGAAATGTATTTTACAGCTTTTTTATCTTCAATTTTCTCAGTTAATTCCAATGTCATCAGAGCTGTACTATATGCATGATCAGCAATTGCTTCTAACCTCTTAATTATTAGATTATAATCAAGTACTTCGATCATTTTTAATCCAAGAAAAGAACAATATGAGAAATCAGATAAGACTGCATTTAACTGTCTTGAAACAAGATAATAAAGCCTATCTACTGATGGTTCTTGTATCTTAATAAGCTCTGCATTTTCTTTGTTATAACTCAGAAAAGCTTCAATTGAAGATGAAAACATTTTATCAGATAATACATGAGTTCTACGAATGAGTTGATTCAAATCAAGTGATTGTAAGGAAGACAAATCCTTAAGTACCAACCAGTGATCTGATTCGTCAATAATTTCAACACCCATTAAATTAGCTACAAGTTGCCCTACTTGTGATCTAACCTCCAAATCTATCCCTTTGTTATCATAGATTTTTATCATTTGGAATCCTGATATGTACCTACTTAATACAAGTCTCATTACTAGATTTGTATCCACAACATTTGAAATATCAATTTCAGTTTCCTTACCTTGTTTGGAATCTTTATCACTTAAGGGTTTGAGAAGCAGATTACCATCTGGTTGGGGAAAAATCTTTATAACATCACCTTTGTCTAGTTCAGACTTTCTAATCCATTCCGCAGGCAATGCTATAATGTGAGTACTTCCTCCAGTTTTCTGGATTTTTCTTGTATAATTATTGCTTTTAGACATCAAACTCAGATTTAAGAAATATATATAGTTAATAATAGTTTTCATCAGCATCTATATAGTTTTACTAAAATATATGTTGATAGAAAAATGATTTCTCGTTCAGCAGTATACATTGTCTTTACGGATTGCATCTAACATTCATATTCACAGCAATTAATTGCAAACACATATATTCTCGAATGTTTATTTTTATTTGAAATGAGAGCTTTATATCTTGGCAGATTCAATCCTCCTCACAAAGGTCACATTTATTCTATAGAGTACATTCTTGCGCAAACAGATATCGACGAGATTATCATCCTAATAGGTAGTGGTGAGAAGGCCTATTCTCTTAAGAATCCTTTCACAGGTGGAGAAAGATTAGAAATGGTAACTACAATTGTAAGAGAACATTTCAATATCAATCTGTTTTATATTACAGCTATTCCAGACATTAACAGAAACACTATTTGGGCAGCCAATGTTATCGATCTTGTCCCTTCCTTTGAAGTTGTTTTTACCAATAACCCTTTGGTTCAACAATTGTTCTCAAAACTTGGCAAGAAAGAAGTGAGAAAGATTCCCTTGAACAATAGAGAAGATTTCAGTGGAAAAGTAATTAGAGAGAATATGAAAAAAGGAGACGGTTGGAGAGATTCGCTTCCAGAGATAATCCTACCTCTAATTGATCATTACAAGGGAGTAGAGAGAATCAAAACGCTTAGTCAAACAGATGAAGCTTGATAATATATAGAAATAATGGTAAAATATTAGTGTATGGAACTATTCGATTTTCGTTCCACATTTCACACAGAATTTTACATCTCCACTTAGTATGTTTCCACAATTGTTACACTGCTTTTGATCAATCTCTTTTTCTGGAATTCGTTTAGGCACTATTATTCCAGTATTTTGATTTACTAATCCTATTGAAAATAAGATATAAATAAAAGCAATAATATGAGAGATTCCAGAGTTAAGTGTTCCAAAAGCATTTGATAAGGGCATGATGCCACCCATTATATCCTCTATACCTAACATGTAAATTCCAGAGGTTATCCCCGAGAGAAGAGTTGTAATGGAATAAATTAGGAAGGCGTAGGAGACTATCTTTATTGTACCAGTCAATTCTTGTTTTTGTATAAGTTTCCATATAAAGAAGAATGCCAAGAATCCGATAATTGCAGAAATAAACGATAATATTGCTATCACTATCTGCATGAATTGGTCTATTGAAGAAATGAAGGATAAAGCATAAGATAAGAACTCTAGTCCGATTAAAATCAACAGCGCAAGAAACAGCTTTGCAATAGATTCTGTAGATTCAGATGATCTCAAATTCATTATCGAGCTTAAATTATTAAATGCCATAAACAATATAGTGTTCAGTATAACTGATATGATTAATCCGACAAAAATTGAAATGTATATGAATGTGATATAGCTTTCAAAAGCATATCCTCCACTATAAAAGACAAAATACTGAATCATAGATATTATTGTTAATACTAAAAAACCAACAAAATGTGTTAAACCAGCTAAGAAGAAATGATTGTCTTTCCCTTCCATTGTGTACGACATAATAAGAAAATAGAGGGAAGAAGTTAATAAAATTAACTCAATGGAGTTAACTTCACGCTTTCCAGTTTCTTAACAAATCAACGATTAATCTAACTCCAGGACCTTTGCTTCCCTTTGGATTATAGTCTTTATCACTACTTTGTTCCATTGCTCCTGCAATATCTAGATGCGCCCAAGGCACTTCCATAGTAAACTTACTTAGAAATCTAGCTGCAGTAATAGATCCAGCTGGTCTTCCACCAGTATGTTTCATATCAGCTACATCGCTCTTTAATTGTTGATCATATACTTCCCATAGAGGCATTCTCCAGATTCTTTCTCCACTTGTTTTCGAAGCATTTTCTAGTTTTTCAACTACGAAATCATGATTGGAGAAATAACCTATTGCATGTTCGCCTAATGCTATCATCATTGCTCCAGTTAGAGTTGCAAAATCAAACATAGCTTTTGGTTGATAATGTTTAGCAGCATAAGTCAAGGCATCTGCTAGAACCATTCTTCCTTCTGCATCAGTATTTATCACTTCTATAGTTTGACCGCTATAGCTTTTTATTATATCTCCAGGATGGTAAGCTTTCCCAGAGGGCATATTGTCAGTTGCAGGAACAATCGCTACAACATGCAAATCTAAACCTAGTTTAGCAACAGCATTCATAGCGCCTATAACTACTGCTCCTCCAGTCATATCGGCTTTCATCTTTTCCATGTTCTGACCAGGCTTGATGCTTATCCCACCACTATCAAATGTGATAGCTTTGCCAATCAAAGCTACTGTTTCCACATCTTGTTTTTCTGAACCATAGTCCATGATGATGAATTTAGGAGGCTCTTCGGTTCCCTTTGCAACCGCCAAATAGCTACCTAGACCAATTTCTTCAGCTTCTTTTCGATTTATTATAGTTGTTTTAACACCATGTTCTTCAAGTTTTTTAGCTTCTTCTGCAAGTCTAGTAGGAGTGATGAAGTTAGCTGGTCCCCAAGCAAGTTTGCGGCATAAGTTAACAGCTTCACTGATGGTTTGCCCACTATCTGCTCCAGATTTCATTTCATCTATTGAGTAATCAGGGCTGAAAAGGATTAACTCCTCTATGAACTTGTATTTTTCTAGGTCCTTTGTTCGATATTCAATATCTTGGAAACTTCCTAAAGCAATACCTTGCACAAGTGCTTCAGATAGTTCAGAAACAGTAAAATCACCACGGTTGAAGATATCTACACAAATCCCTACTTTCTTTACGTCGAGATCTCTAGCTTTTCTAGAAGCATTTCCTAAAACTTCTCTTATGCTTTCGAGGGTTATTTTCTCTGCTTTCCCAAGTCCAACTAGTAATATTCTCTTTGGACCGATTTGTCCTTTCGAATAGACAACTGTGAGATCGCCCTTTTTACCTTTGAAGTCACCAAGTTCTACAGTTTCTTGAATAATTTTCCAAAGTTTGCCTTGTTCATCATATATAATTGGATCTTCCTTTGGATTCTCTAAAACACCTACAATCGCCAGAGGAATATCAAATTCGCTAAGATATTTATTTAATGTAGAAATTTTCATCATAATCACAATTACTAAGTAAAATATCTTTAAGGGATAAAAAAATTTTTGCCTTTATCAATTAAACAAATAATTGGCAGAAGTTAAGTTATTAAGGAAGTTGTGGCTGCTATATTGTTAGTTACTAGTCATGTGATCAAAATGGATTGGTCGATAATACTTTGGGGGACTATTGCTTCCCTTGCAGCTGGATTAGCTACAGGATTAGGAGCGCTTCCAGTGTTCTTCCTTAAAGACATATCAGAAAAAGCTTTAGATATACTTCTAGGTTTTGCAGCAGGGGTGATGTTAGCTGCTTCTGCGTTTAGTTTACTTGTCCCTGCCCTTGGTCTTCCAGCTAATGAAGGTGGAGGAGTGTGGGTTGTAAGTGGAGGATTAATAGTTGGTGTGCTTTTTATCGCACTGGTTGATAAATGGACCCCACATAAGCATTTTGTCAAAGGTCCAGAAGGTAGGGTTTCCAAAAGATTAGCTGCAACATGGCTATTTGTTATTGCTATAACAATACACAATTTTCCAGAAGGTTTGGCGGTGGGTGTAAGTTTTGGGCAAGGCGGAGAAAATATTGTAACAGGTTTAATTGTTGCTATAGCTATTGGTTTACAGAATATACCTGAAGGAACAGCCGTAGCAATGCCTTTACTGAAGGAAGGTTACACAAAACGAAAAGCTTTCCTTATTGCAACTTTATCAGGATTAGTAGAGCCCCTTGGAGCCTTTATTGGTGTTGCAGCTGTTGGGATTGCAAAATTTTTCTTAGGATTTGGAATGGCTTTTGCGGCAGGAGCAATGATCTTTGTTGTTGCTGACGAAATAATACCTGAAACCCACCGAACTGATAAAGGTTATTCTAGAATGTCAACCTATGGTTTAGTAGCAGGTTTTGTCTTTATGATGTTTCTTGACAATTTCATAGAACCATTTTTGACAAGTATTCTCTAGTTCTGTAACTAATAGAACATCATATTTACTTAAAACTCAATATCGTCTAAAATAGATTTGAACTGCATTAGATACAAAGCAAAACTCTCTTTTCCTTTTTCAGTTATGTGGATGATACTTGTTGGACGTGCTGAAAAAAGCATTTTATTAGTGGTAATAAATCCATTTTCTGAAAGCTTGCTAAGATGATGAGATAAGTTTCCTGATGTTAAATTCAGCAATTTTTGCAACTTTGTAAAATCAATCTTCTTATGAACATGAAGTATTAACATGATATTAAAACGGACAGAGAAAGAAAAGATTTCATGTAATGGAGGAAGCGTTATCTCTTTCCTATCTTCTTTAGCCATTGATATCACTTAAATTCAAGTTAGACTGCTTATTTAAAGTCTTATAAGCTCTTCTTATGGAATATATTCCACATAACATTGCAATAAAACTTGGTACAACAAGAAAAATTCCATTACCAAAAACTTCTGTTTTAAAGACAAATGCATCAAATATATACGACAAAATATCGAAAATGAAGAAGAAAATAGTGCTATAAAGCAGTTCTTTGAATTTACATTCTTTTATACTATAACGTAGGAGAAAATAACTTGCTAAAAAAGCTATGTTATCTCCCCAGTAAACATATGTATAATGAGGAGAAAGTACTGATTCAATAGGGATGGGATAACCAAACAATATAAATGGGAAACTATTGTATGGCCCATCAATCGAACGACTGTAGTGTTCCAAATATTCCGTAAACATGAAATTAATTGCAAAAAAGTAGAATATTAGTAGTAATGCTATCCCCAAAACCACATAATATGTAGATACAATCTTACTGTTTTTTATCTTAAATTTCTTTGTTCGTATCAAATTATAGCAAAAAATGCCAATGACAATGGCTATTAATACTGAATGAGATATCAAGTATATCAATTCTGAATTTCTAGATAGTAGATTGGTTGTTTCAAATAATATAACGAATAGAATATTGATAAAAGGTATACTAATTAAAGCAATTCCCCACAATTTCTGAACACGGTAACTCTCGTATATCTTGACAGTAGAGATAGCTTCAATCAACATTTCTTTATTAGGTGAATTATTCATTATTATCTTCTAATAAGAATACTCTAACAGATATATAAAAATAGATTATACTTTGTTTAACAAAATGAAATCTTTCAAAAAAAGCGAAAATTAGGTGTTTTAACTTCCTACACTTTTTTTTGCAATTTTTACTATTCTTTTAACAAATCATAACAGTATTCAAGTGCCTTCTTGTTTTCTTCCCACTTTAAGAGTTTTAATGCTTCTTCACAAGAACACCATTTCCACTCACCATGCTCTAGTGAATCTATTTTTGGATAATCTTCTTGATCAATTCTTGCGAGAAAAACAAATTCTGTTAATTCAGTAACATCAGGTGGGTATTGATTCTTCATTTCTTCTCCGATACCTATAGTGTATGAACATTCAGTTTGAAAAATGAAATTTGGGATGAAGCTTGTTTCTTCGAGCAATTTACGTTTTGCAACATCAATTGTTTTCTCACCTCTCTCTGTATGCCCGGTGACACCTTGCCAAAATCCTCCACGCTCTTCTGTTCTTTTTAGCAAGAGAAATTCTATCTTCTCTTCTGATTGTTTGAAGGGATAAACAAGAACTTGAATTGGTGCTCTATATTTCATATTAATCACATTCAGTTTTAACTAAATAAACTCATATCTTTAGAGTTCTTCTTTTCTCTTTTCGATATAACGATAAACTGCTCCCCACATATAATTATCTTCCCTTTCTTTAACTTCAAAATTATTTGTGTGCATCCATTTCTGCAGAGCTTCTTTAGTGTAAGTATCGTATTTAGAGTCAACATCCTTTTCATAGAAACCATCTGCTTTGAGAACTTCCTTTATTGCTTTCATGACATCCCCTTCCAGTTTTACTTTATCATCAGGATCATCTCGTTTAAGCAATGAAAGATTATAGAGCTCAAAGACTCTTCTAAGTTCCTTAATGGGGTGTTCATGTTCATCAACTCTTACATCGACGTATTTGTCAGTTCTACCATCATATGCTCCTTCTTCCTTCATAATAAGTATAGCAGCTGATTGTTTACCTCTGCTATCTCCACCAGCTTCTTGACCTTCTTCTAGAGCAGTAAGCAGCTTGATAGCTAAATCACCTTTAGTTTCACGATAAGCTTGTGACATTGCAAAAACTGTATCCTCAGAAACCAATATATTTCCCTGACAAGAGTAATTTTCCCCTACAATATGTCCAGCCCAATCAAAGCATCTTGAGCCAGTAAATGAAGCAGCATTGCCATAGGAATCAACTATACCTACCTGTCTATCTTCTCTCTTCTCGTCTTGCTTTGTCAGTGAGGAAATTACGTCTTCTGCTGTCAATCCTTGCTCCAGTAACGCAAGACCTTTTGGACCATAACTTGTGTTGGCCCAAGCTTGAGTTGCGATAGCTCCAACACCAGATTTCGCCCATGGTACAATACTACCAACAGCTATGAATTTTGATTGGACAGCTACTCCCCATTCCTTTCTTTCAGGATCATAAGCAACTATTGAAAATGTCATTTTGTTCAACTAACAAATTGTACTGAGTAATAATAAAGTTTCTCTAAAATGTGAAAAAACGTGCATGGAATCTTACGTGAATAATACAATAGTAATTCGCTTATTGTCGGGACTATTCTGGCATTTAAAGACGTTTCAAGATTCACAGAAGCATTTCCGAGAAATAATATGGTAAATAATTCTAGATTAAGTCTAAGAGAGCGAGAGCATTAACAACACATTCGTGATTGAGTTATGAGTTGAACAGCTAATCAAGTAGAGAAAAAGGCATATTAGTGTTCATTTAATTAAGAACCTAAACTGGAAGATGTACTAGATTATCTGAAACTTCAACCTTTGATGTATCTTGCCACCTCAGATGTAAATCAACCTAGAGTCAGACCTATGGCTTTAATCTATCACAATGATACTTGTTGGTTTGTTAGTATCGCTGGAAGAGAAAAAATTAATGAAATTAAAAAAAACAATAATATTGAATTTGCTATCAATCCCCAAAACAGAGAAGATTTGAGCACCATTAGAGGTACAGGAAAAGCAATTCTAATTACTGATTTTGAGACAAAGAAGGATGTGATAAAATCAATTCCTTGGTTTGACGATTATTGGAAGTTTTATGATGATTGAATTTTCCGCCTTATTCCGCATTAACATGTAGGTTCAGAGAGAGTTTTTAGGTTTAAATAATGTAATAAGGAGGGTAGTAGTAATGCTCGTTAGAAGAACTGAACGGATAAAAGTGAAACCTAGTTTCACGCTTATGCAGTTAGCGAGACAGAGTAAAAATTTGTATAATTATGGCAATTATATCATGATTCGAGGTTCTTTTGTATAGACTCGATTTGGAAAAAATCAGTGTACAAATCCCAGTTAAAAGAGACACACACATATTTGATCTGAAAACAGGGAATGTCAAAATAAAAGAAGAGTAAGCAAAGAGAATATTTTTTCTACTCTTTCCAACTTACTTTTAATTTACGTCTTGGAGCTGCTCGTTCAAATGTTATATCTGGGTAGCCCATTACAAAAACACCATGAACATTACGGTTTTTAGGTATTCCTAGAGCTTTTCTTGTTTTCTTACTTCTCCAAAGATATTCGTGTGCAAAACCTATCCAGCAAGTTCCCAAACCGAGAGATTGTGCTGCAAACATCCCATGAGTAATGGCGATTCCAGCATCAACACCAGTCATTTTTGAGTAAGAGGGAGCATATAATATGATAACAACTGGAGCTTTAAAGAATATCATGTCGTCACCTTTGTCTGTTCTTTCAAAGAACATTTCTAAACTCCGTTTAGTTCTTGGGCTCATAATTCTTCTACGTAAGGTAGGGCTTAAGAAAGGAGCTATAAGATAACGTAAAGGCAATAGCCTTCTTGTTTTTTCCATCAAACTTGAAACCTTTGAAGACAACCAAGCAATTTTATTTCTGTTAGTGATAACTATATACTGTCTACTTTGTCTGTTACTAGCACTAGGAGAGTATCTCATAGCTTCCAAAACACGGTTAATCTCCTCTTTAGGAACAGATTTATCTTTATAAATTCTTATTGATTTTCTAGCTCTTATATACTTCATCAGGTCTTCATAGTTGATTAGAGATTCAGGATGACCAATCTCTTCAAAAGCATAGGTTTTATCCTCTCCTTCATAAGAAATTGCTTCTGTAGGGCAGATAGAAATACAATGTCCGCACCTAAAACAGAAATGATGGGGATCATCATAAACTATTTTCTTTTCCAGGCCATCTTTTTGAACCGAGAAAAGTCTAACAGAACAAGATGTTATACACTTTTCACATTTGATACATTTTTCTGAATCAACGCCTAAAATCTTCAATCTAGTCATCTGAAGAAGAAAATAAATTAGTACTATATAACTTAACTGAAAATGAAAAAAAGAAGAAAAAAGAAATTAGTTCTTATTTCTGAGTTTTCTAAGGAAACGCTTATTGATAAAAGCTAAGCCTACGAGTAGTACAGGTATCATAAACCATGGAAACGCTATGAATGAAGTAGCAAATGTCACTGTTTTTACAGCAGTAACCGTAGTATTGTCTTCTGAATCTGTAGCATAAATTTTGTAACGAATATCATCTGCAATTTCACTACCTGGTATTGTACCAGAATATTCGTTAACATCACCAGACATAGTAACGTTCATCCATGTTGAACCACCATCATATGAATAAGATAGTATAACAGAAGTGATAGTATATGGACCTGTAACGACACATGTAACTTGAACATTTTCACCAGAGTCAGGATTGAAAGGTACATGGTTTATACTTGAAACATCTGGACCAATATCAGACCAAATACCAAGAACATAACTTGAACCCAATTCACCGTCAAAGAAACTGACATAGATGAAGTAAGAACCAGTGTATGTTGCGGTATAGTCTATGTATTCATCGGTTGAATAGCTTTCACTATAGTCAACAATAGTTCCGACTTCATCAACCAAATAAAGATCTAAATCGACTGTAGAAGGATTGAAATCCAGTAATATTTCAACACCTTGACCAGAGATTAATTCTATTTCAAAGAAATCGTCATCGTATGCAATCAGATCATATTCATTATTGATTTCTAAGTAAGCAGCATAATTTAGATGGTCATTTTCTTCATATATATCATCGTCATAATCTATTGTTTCAAGGGTCAAAGTGTAAGAACCAGAACCCGAGTAAGCATATACCATAAAGAACACAGTAGTTACACCTGAAATGGGAAGAATCAACACCTCAGGATAATCGTCTATATTTGTACTTGAAGTCGTAATGCCGTTTGGCATACCTAGATAAATTTCTTCATTGAAAGCATACAAATCAAAGTCTACATCTGAATCCATTGTTAGGGTGGCCATGTACGCAAGTCCTGTTCCAGGATTGGATAAATCAGCTTGTATATATTGGATATGCCCATAGGTGAGAGTCCCGGTATAATAAGAGCCTACATAGACTGAAGGAACAAGAAAGTCTACTTTGTCTCTCCATTGATAAACGAAATTATCCCAGTCTGTATTAGCAACAAACTCTAGATCATAGTAATCGTTAGAATAACTATTGACTACACTTTGATTAGAGAAAACGTAGAAGTCATTAACGTAATTATAGGGCAAGCTTGGTAGAAAAACCCAAAGCCCGTAAGGTGTTGTATACAAACTTGAATCCACGGCAATTAATGCATCATCTAGCATGTTCAAGAGATTGGTTGCAGCTGTACCAACGCCAAAAGCAGCTATACTCTGCACTTCTTCGATGAATTGATAAAATTCACAAACAAATTCTGGAGGATAGCTGTCTGCCATATTTATTGCATTGTAAATAGAGCTATAGTATGTTGGTAGTGCAGCAATCAAAGCTTGTGAAAAATCATTCACAAGTGTATCAATTCCTGCTATTGCTGTAGTATTATAAGCCGATAAAGTAACGTCAGCAGAAGAATGCAATTCGTAATAATTTACATATTCATAGACAATTGTATTTGCCCATTCACTTGCTGTTTGAGTTGGATCAGCAACCAAATCTGCTAAAATAATATCATAAGGGTATCCATCTCCAGGGATGTTGTAAAGACTTGATACTAGTGTCCCACAATTATCTTGGAATTCATATAATATTTCTATATGGCCCATAATACAAGCATCTAAAGCAATTATGTCAAAGTAATAACCTTCTAAAGCATCATCAACTTCATCAATTGTTAGAAAATCATTGTCATCATCATCCCAACAAATACCACCTAAACCACCACCATGATCCCAAATAATTAATGCTGTATTGTTAGCAGGAAAGTTGGTTAATCCCCAATCTATAAAAGATTCTAGTGTAGCACCATCTCCCATATTTTGCTCTCCTAAAGAAGTATTGACAGGAGTAGTAAATGTATTAGGATCAGAATCGCCTTCGATTACATAGTATCGTGAATCTGTCCAATCACTTACATATACAGGATCAGGATAATCCTTTGTGTTTTGATCTACCATGACTACAACATTAACATCAGCAGTTGTGCCTCCAGCTGCTTCAAGTTCGTTTAAATCATCCATAGCAAAATATTCCAAATTATTATCTCCACACATATAGATTAAAACAGTCCAATCTTTGTTCGTAGCATCTAAAGAAACATTTGATTGAGTAATATCTGAAGTATTCCCAGTGACAAGTGTCAAAGGAATAGAGGAGAGTAATAAGGAAATTATTAAAATTCTTGTTTTTAAACATGAAAAGTTCATAGTAACTAGATGACAGTTGGTATTATTTATATTTTTACTAATAGGATGTGACAAGAAAATCTTCCTTGAGACAAAATATTTATCAGTCTCTTTGTAGAATCAAAATTAAACTAGATGATGATTCAAATGAAAGAAATATACGGGCAACTTCTAGCAATATACAAGGAAATACAAGTTGTTGAACAAATAAGTATGCTTCTCGGTTGGGACCAAGAAGTGTTAATGCCGAAGAAAGGTTTAATCCAAAGAAGTGAACAACAAGGATATCTTGCTGGATTAAATCACAAGGTAAGTACTGATCCCAAGATAGGAGAGCTATTGAAGGTCATTAAAAAGCATGAAGATTACGATAAACTATCTGAAATAGAAAAGAGGAATATATACTTAATTCAAAGGGAGTATAATAAAGCAATAAAATTACCTGAAGATTTTGTTGTTGAATATACCAAGATTGCAGTAATGGCTGTTGAAGCTTGGAAAGAAGCTCGAGCTGAAAATGATTTTTCTAAGTTTCAACCATCTTTAGAGAAAGTATTTGAAATGGCAAAGCGGTACGCCAACTACATCAATCCAGACATTCCCCCATATGAGGTTCTTCTAGATGAATTTGAACCAGGGATGTCGAGTGAAAAATATACAGCAATTTTTACGCCTCTAAAAGAAGCAACAGTTGAACTCATAAAAAAATGTAAAGAAGCACCTACGCAACCAAACACTTCCCTGATATATAGAAAAGTGCCTTTAGATATACAAGATAAATTGTCTAAGGACCTTGTATCCTTAATCAACTTTAGTATGGAAAAAGGAAGAATTGACGTTTCAACACACCCATTCACAACAGGAGCATACGATGACGTAAGAATAACTACAAGATATCAAGAAGAGGATTTCACGAGCTCATTCTTCTCAGTTATGCACGAAGGTGGTCATGGTTGTTATGAACAAAACCAAGCAGAGGGGTGGAAATACCAACCTGTAGGAAAGTACTGTTCGTTAGGACTTCATGAATCGCAATCCAGGTTTTACGAGAACACTCTTGGGAGAAGTAAATCATTTTGGTTCTATTATTTGGATAGATTCAAAAAACTAACTGGAGATATTTTCTCTGATGTTCAATATACTGATTTCATTCGTGCAATAAACACAGTTGAACCTTCCATGATAAGAGTTGAAGCAGATGAAGTCACCTATAATCTGCATATTATCCTTCGATTTGAAATCGAAAGAGATCTATTTGCAGGAAAAATTGAGATAAAAGATTTACCTAGGATATGGAAAGATAGAATGAAGGACATGCTTGGAATAGAAGTCAAAAAAGATAGTGACGGTGTTCTCCAAGATATTCACTGGAGCGGAGGAACATTCGGCTATTTCCCAACATATTCACTTGGTAATGTTTATGCTGCTCAATTCTTCAACAAATTGACTAAGGACATCCCAGATTGGAATACCAAACTAGAGAGTGGGGATGTATCTTCGATATTGGACTGGATGAAAACCAACATCCAAGAGAAAGGAAATCTATACAATGCCCCTGAACTTGTTAAGATTGTAACTGGGGAGTATCCCACACCTCAATATCTTATTGATTTCTTGAAGGAAAAATACGCTGTTCTTTATGGATTCTGAAGAATCCTTTCTTTTTTTGTATAATGGTGGATTTTTTAATAATAGAATGAGATGGTATAGTGATGAATGATAACCATAAACCACTTACCGTTGTAGCTGTTTTTGCTCACCTAGATGATGAAGCTGGTGCAGTTGGTACATTAATGAATCATAGCGATCGTGGTGATAACGTCTATGTTGTAATGTTGACTCATGGCGAAAACGCTTCTTCTTTAAGGGGCTCACATGACGAAATAAAACTGATTAGACAAGGACATGTAAACCAAATCGAGAAAATCATAGGAGCACAATATCGGCTTATGAACCTCCCAGATTCAGGTGTGTTTCCTTCAGTCGAAAATGCTAAAAAAGTTGCTAGGATATTCAAACAACTTAAACCAGACGTAGTAATAACTTGGGGGAAATCAACAACTACAGGAACCGGCCATCCAGATCATCGTTACACTCACGACATAGTTCTTGATGCTATTTCTTATGCTAGATACAAAGAAGATGACAGTAATTTAGAACCTCATCGAAAACCCATAAGTCTCTACACACCAAATTTAGGAGACGATCCCAATATTCAAAATTGTGTTTATGTTGATGTAAGTAATCAGCATGACAGAATAATGGAGTTCTTCAACGTCTATGAAGAAGCATATGGTGAATGGCCAGTAAGAGCATATAAGCAGGCAGGGATGTTAATGACAGGCAGAATGGCTTATGTAAGATATGCAGAATCATTTAAGAAAATAAATTGGAGAACAGCAAGAAAATACTTGGATTAGAGTTTTATTTCTCAAATACCAAATAATTTAGCTTTTCTTCACCCATTATTGTTATTTCGCCAATTTCAATATATTTCTTCTTTTTCCCTTCTCTGTTAATATTGAAATACCATGTTTCTCCAGCTTTTTCCTCTGCTTGAATTTTCACAATTTCATAATCACCATTATTAAATTCGAGTGAGTCTCCATCATCAAGATAGATTTCTCCTTCAGCTTCCGAATCTTTTGGATATACTCTAAGAGAAATTTTTGATTTGTAAATCTCTCCTGTATGTTGAATAGGTTCTGTAATATAGGGTATAATAGAACCTTCTTTGACAAATAGCGGCACTACATCTAAAGGTACATCAATTTCATGCACTTTTCCACCATCAAAAAGAAGTTTTCCGCAGAAACTATACCACTTTCCTTGGGGAAGATAAACTTCTCTTTTCCTTCTACCTTTCTTTAGAACAGGAGCTAAAAGCATTTTATCCCCAAACAAATATTCAGTTTCTGCCCATTCCGCAATATGTGCCATTGGATCCTTTGAATTATCTACCCACAATGGTCGGAAAGCTGGAATACCAGTCAAACAAGTTTGTCTTATGCTATTATAGATATAAACCATTAGAGAATATCTTAACTGGATAGTCCGTCTGATAATTTTTTCTGCTTTTCTTCCAAGAGCCCATGGTTCTTGGGAGCACTTTTTGTTAATTGTGTGATTTCTGAAATAGGGGTATAAACAGCCAGCTTGATACCAACGGATAAGAAGTTCAGCACCTGGTTTTCCAGCAAAACCTCCAATATCAGGACCAATCATTACTTGTCCAGAAACAGCCATATTCAACATCATGGGTATAGATAGTTGCAAATGTCTCCAACTTGCAACATTGTCTCCTGTCCATGTTCCTGCATATCTATGAGTCCCTAAATATGCTGACCTAGAATTGATGTAAATTCTGTTATTTGGTAGAAGTTTTTGTAAACCCTCATAGGTTGCTTTAGCCATTAAATGTGCATATTCATTATGTACTTCTTTATGTAAACGAGGTTCTCCTTCACCAGGATGTATAATATCGTCATCTATTGTTCCTTTATCGTTGAAAACCGATGGATCATTCATGTCAATCCAAAAACCTCTTACTCCTGCTTTAGTTAATGCTTTAAAGTGATTACCGAACCATCCACGTGTTTTTTCTTGAGTAAAGTCAGGAAAATGGCAATCGCCAGGCCATACAGGACCAGTATATACCGAATCATCAGGATTTAGGCAGAAATGCTTTCCTTTGATTCCTTCTTTGTAAATTTTATAGTTTGGATCTACTTTGACTCCTGGATCCATCATTGCCATCAGACGAAAACCTTGCTCAAAAAGATCATCCGACAATTTCTTTGGATTTGGGAAATGTTCCTTATTCCAAGTAAATATTCGATATTCATCCATATAGTCAATGTCTAAGTGAATATAATCACAGGGAATTTTCCTATTTCTGAATTCTGAAGCTAAAGCCCTTACTTCTGATTCAGGATAATAAGACCACCGACTTTGATGATGTCCAAGAGCTGAAATAGGTGGGAGAGGAGCTCTTCCGAGCAAATCGGCTAGTTTTCTAAATACCTTGGACACTGTAGGTCCAACAATAATATAGTAATTTATACCACCACCATTAACATAATATTTTGTTGAACAATCATCATCGTCACCAATTTCAATTTGACTTCGATTAGGGTTATCATAAACAACAGCATAGCAGAAACCATTAGATCGAACAACTATCTGGATAGGCTGGGATTGATACAATTTTGAATCATCGTTACTATAGGCAAAAGAATCTGTGTTCCAGAATGAGATAGTTTCACCTTTTTTGTTCAAAGGACCACCCTTCTCACCAAAACCATAATAATTTTCGCAAGCTACACCAGGTAATTTTTCGATTTTGTACCAATCTTCCTCGTGATAACTTGGGAATTCCTCTGTACAAATTTTAAATCCAAACCCATCTTCAAAAGTGATCTGACCAGCTTCTTTGTCTATTGTAGCAACAATAAACACAGTTGGACCAGATTCTTGAGTAATTATTGTTTTTTCGTCCTCTTTCTTCACAACCAACGCTGGTGGTGATTTATTGTCTAGAATTACAGCATCAGTTTGCGGGATATTGGATAGCTGTTTAGAGATTCGGATGTTTAGAACCCCATTAGCAATAGATTTTATTTGAAATGCCCCATCGCCTAACGCTGCTTGAAAATCAAATTTTCTAACTTTACTAGAAGATAGTTTACCCATTTTTTTCCAATTAGACTCGTCTTCTGGTAGCACTACTTCATTATTTTGCATCATTTTCTTTCTGATGACATTATTCAAAGCGAATTTAACCATCCAAAACGGTACTTTTCCTATTAACTCATTAGACATTAGGTGTACAGTCTATCAAGAAATTAAAAATCTATCGAGGAGTTGATTCTGTTAAGGTTTAAATGCAATAAAGATAACAAGTGCAATAAGAAATGTGCCTAAAGCAATTCCAGTAATAGTGAAAGCATTTGCAGGTAGAATTTTTAGGTCGATTGTAACTTTATTTGAGAAAGGAGCTAAAGGTTTCATTTTTCCTGATATTAAGTCGACAAGATAATGTGCAACATAACAACTACTCGCCAAAATAGCTAATTCAGGAATATTAATCAACCAAAAGAAGAGAGAGCTGACTCCGCAGACTACTAGAACACCAAATGGTTCATGCAACCAAGTATGATAAATGAACTCATCTCTTTCATCTACTGTTTTAAAATAAAGTTTAATCAGTTGAGGAAGGTTCCATAATTTAATCTCGGGATGCTTCCTCTTATAATAGAAAACATGGTCATAGTCTACAAGAACTCCGAAAACAAACATTACAATTAGAAGCAACCAAAGTGGGACATCGTAAAATTGAATGAATATAAAACCAATTAGTACAGATATACTTCCATGAGTAACAGAGTCCATGGAAACTTTTGTGAGCATGTGAGTTAAAAAATTTTCTCACGTAACACACGTTATGAAACTTGGTTAAACTTGCCAGAAGGCGGCTAACCGTCGTTTAAATGGGTCCCCTCACGTGTGTTGATTGTCGTTCTCCTCCTTCTGTTCTTCTTCTCCTATCATCTGGGAGAGTTTGTATCTCCTGTGCCCTCCTCTTGTCCTCTTATAAGGGAGTATTTTCTCTTCCCTCTCCCACCTTCTCATAGTGCTAGCAGATACTCCTTGTATGGATGCTGTTATGCCAATTCTTACTAACATAGTTCTACTTCTGTTGAATCTTCAGAAATTCTTTTACTTCTTTTGGCAAGATTGAGCACTATTTTCTTCAGCAGTTGTCCACAGTTTGCTAAAGTTTATTTGAAAGAAAGAATATTGTATGTTAATGGATTGTAGTAAATTCGATATAATCATTTCAACGCCTTCTTTAGGTGATGGAAGAAGAAGGTCTGCGCTTAAGACTCTAATCAAGGATGGATGTTTAGCTTCATTATACAATCATGCTTTAACATCTTCAAGAATTGATTGGATAAGAAACTACTCGCTCTTAGCTTTAACAAAATTTGCTACAATCAATACTTCTAGTTATGATGTAGCAATAACGCTTCAAGATGATGAAATCCCACTCGATAATACAATGGACTTAATGATGCTGAAGAAGAAATCCGCTAAACTTCTTTCTATGTTTACTTCAACACCCAATAAACCAAGAAAATTCAAGAAGATATCTCTAATGGGGCTGATTGCTGGAGAACATTGGGAATATTGCGAAAAAATTCTTAAAGATTCTGAAGCAGAAGAATGGGTGAAACGAACAATACAATCTGCTTTAAAAACAAGAAAATAAAAAGAAAAGAAAAGAGAAAATTATATCATTAGTTTTGTTTTCTCTTCTGTAAGTTGCTTGGCTTCAGCTTGAGCCTCATCAAAAATAGTCATGGGGAATTTATTATGTAATGGAGATATTTTTGCGCCCCATTTTGATACAAGATAAAGAGGTTTTGCCATAAATTTCAACCCTTTAGCCATCTCTGTTGCGCGTTTAAACTCTTCTAAGGTATTGTCATCAAAAGTACCAAACAAACTAGCAAAGAATGCGAAAATGTACATACCACCAAGAGTACCAATGAGAAGGATAAGTACAGAAGTTATGATTTCTCCTTGCCAAATTAATGAAAACAATCCTTCCAGAATACCCCAAATCACCACAGCAGCACCTAAAGGAGCAACAAAACCTTGCCACGCTAAATCTTTCCATTTGAATTTGAAATAATCATCACGTCTTATACCCCACCACATGAAGATATTCTTAATAATTAAAGCGGGGAAATACGCGAACATTATCGCAACCATTGGGGAACCAAAGGTTATGCTGAACCATCCATACAGAGGTATGAAAACGAATAGCAACCCTATTCTGATCACTTGTTCAATTATCCAGCTTATTGCAGCCCAACCCGGACGATCTGATCCTGCAAACATCCAATCACCTAGCCATGAGAAATAACCTATTGCATGGAAGATAAGGAACCATACGATCAATGGTGTTGCCGCTGCCCATTCCGCACCTGCTCCTCCAATTATGAATCGCCAACCAATAGGAATTAGAGCTGCAACTAAGAACCAGTCGAAATATGAACTCCATTTTATAGAACTCATAGTATAATATCTAGTGAGCGCTTTTTTCTTTGCATGGTATGATTCAGATATAGCTGGGAGTAAAGATTCTGCGAAAAGTGCAACCAACAACACTATAGTAGCAAAATTCCAGGCTAATGAGAAGTAACCCTGTTGCTGAGTATAGTTAGGTAAGAACAATGAGAGAAGATACAATTGTACGAACCACCCGAGAGGAGGCAATATCTTTCCACCCATCCATTTAATACCAAACTTGAATGCTTCTTTTATATCTGTCCACGTGAAATCTATTCGAAAGATGGTTTTCAATGAGAATCCAAGTCTCTTGAAGAATAGTAAACCAACCAAAAATGAGCAGAGTTGAATCACATAGAAACCAACGCTATAACCTATTGCCCCAGCTAACCCATCTCCAAAAACAGGATTTTTGCCCAGAGTAAATCTGAAGAGCACAATCACAAGATATTGAATCGTGATATTGAAAACTGCATAAAGTAACAGATTAAGAATCTGTTGAAGATCAATTCTATTCATAGCTTGGAATAGATACATAAACACCAGGAAGAAAGCCGGCCATTGGAAGAATGCGTGAGTAACAAAAATCCATGACATATGAGCAAGAAATGTATGTGGAAACACCATTGAACCAATAAAGGAAATTAGGAACAATTGAGTTACTCCTGATAACATTTGGTACCAAATAAATAATTGGACATATTTTATTGCTTTTTGGGGTTTCTTCACTCTATGAGCACTGAAGAATTTCACTAATACTACTGATGTCCCCAAATCAAAGAATAACCAAAGAGCTTCGAAGAATTTAATTGTATAATCATAAAAACCTGCAGCTTGTGGGCTTGGTAGAATTATAAGTGGAAAAACCAAAGCAGACATGACAACATTAGGCAAAATAACAAGAAGCCCAATAAATAATTGGATAAGAAAACCACCAAGTTGACGATGCATACCAACTTCTTCCCATTGATTTTCTTTTTCAACTTCTTTGCTTACACCTTCCAGATCTTCAGCTTTTACAGGATTCCTCTTTGAATATTTTCTAACAAAAATAAAGCCAACTATTGTTATAACAGCTGTAACCAGAACTGAAACACCTAACAAGATAGTATCAAGGGTATGGGGAACAGGAGAGTAGTCCCATTTTGCGTATGTTAAAACTGGTTCGTCAACAGTTGACATTATAGTGAGATAAAGCATATAATTGAAATAAGGCCATTCAATTAATTCGCTGTTAAACTCCATATTTGGAAAGAAATTAAAAGCGATAAGTCTGTTGTTATCAATTGTACTCACTAAGTCAATTCCTGGATCTGCACTAACAACTGAAGTTTCTAACAAAATAGTTCCAGTCAACTGTATATCAGTATAATTTCTAATAGTAGGAACAGAATTCCATTGAATATTATCCAATATAGGATGCTCAATTATAGGTCCCACAGGTACTGGTAATGATACATTTTGTAGAACATTATTAGTGGTTGTTGTTGCTAGATCCAATGTACTTAGCACGCACGTTATGAAACTTGGTCAAACTTGCCAGAGGTGGTCTAACCGTCGTTTAAGTGGGTCCCCTCACGTGCGTTGAGGGGAAGAATCATGAAGATCATGATTGGGGAAGGAATGAAGTGAGTGTGTATTTACTCCGACAACATTCCTGCCATTGCGCATCGTGCTGTATGGTTCAAACTTTATTAACTGAGGGACAAGTGTTCAAACACTTGCGAACCATAAATAT
>JABCTC010000051.1 GCA_018238545.1 Candidatus Heimdallarchaeota archaeon | reverse complement strand
TTCATAAAGTAGATGACTACTTAGGAAAATAGTTTTTCCCTGATGTTTTAATCTTAAGAGTAATTCTCGAATCTCTTTTCTTGCTTTTGGATCTAAACCTGTTTGTGGCTCGTCTAGCACTAGAATATCTGGGTCATGAACGAGAGCTGAAACAATACCTAGCTTCTGTCTCATTCCTTTGGAAAATGTTCCTACTTTTTTATCAATCCACCCTTCTAACCCTATCATATCTACTACTTCTTCAACTCTTGAACGTATCAATGTCTTAGGATACCCTTTCAATTTTGCAAAATAGGATAGAATTTGTCTTGGTGTCATGTGGTCATAAAACGCAGGATTTTCTATTAGAAAACCTAAATGATCTAATAGCGAATCTTTAGTCTTATTAGTTAATAACTCTAAGTTACCATTGTCTCTAATCCAAACTTCTCCTGTTGATGGTAATAATAATCTCGAAATCATTTTCATAGTTGTCGTCTTTCCGGCTCCGTTGGGCCCTAACAGCCCAATTATCTCGCCTTTTTTCACATCTAGGGAAAAATTGGACACTGCATAGAACTCACCAAATTTTTTTGATAAATTCCTTAAACTTATTACAATATCTGAATTTTCTTCTATCATGAATAATCACTTTTACTTTGTAAATTTAACATTCTGTACCCCTTACCTCATGAAACATATTTAAACGTTTGCAAATAACGCAAACGCTTGCAAATATTTCAAAATGGTCTTACCTTTTTATTCAAAACATACTTAGAAGTGCAAAAAGCTATATAATTCTATTATTCACAATGATTATTAGGAAAGACAGATAAATACTACCTTTATCAGAACATTGTGAAATAAATGGTTTCTGAGAAAAAATTTAAACCCAAATTCCCTTTAACAGAGAAAGAGCGAAAATTGTTATCTCTAGTTGATACTAATGAGGAAGAAATAACAGATCTTCTTCAGAAACTAGTTCAAATTGAATCTCTTAATTTGTCAGAATTTCAGTACTGGGATAATAGAGAGATTTTCAAGTATACTAAGAAAATCATGGAAGAAACAGGTCTTAAAACTGAGATGTTCGAAGTTCCATTTATTAGCAAAAAAAAGAATGAGTTTTATTACAATTTAATCGCATCATTGGAAGGGTCAGCGAAAGGAAAAACACTCCAATTCAATGGTCATCTGGACATTGTTCCTTATAACAAGGATAACTGGGATGAAGAAACTCCACCTATTGGTGGCGTTATTAAAGATGGTAAATTATATGGTCGAGGTTCAATAGATATGAAGGCAGGAATAGCTTGTCAAATAATGGCCATGAAACTTCTGAAGGAGTCAGGTGAAAAATTCAAAGGAAAGCTTCAAATGTGGTTTACACCTGATGAGGAAACGCATGGAGCATATGGTTCAGCTTATATGACTAAACATCATCTAGAAGCAATTAACGCTGATGCTACCATTATTTCAGAGCCAAGTATTTGGCATCCTTTAGCGAGCCCCAATATAGGTATGGGTGAGAAAGGACCTCATTGGTTGAAGTTTACTTTTTATGGTGTTGCAGGGCATGGTAGTTGGCCAAAAGAAAAGAGCAATGCAATAAATAAAGCTACCCGGTTTATGGTCAACGCAAAGCGCAAATTAAAAATTCCAAAAAGAAAACCACCTATAACAAAATGGCAATCACTAAAACAACTTATTGCTAGAGTAGGTTTCACAGGTTATAGAGAAATGAGGAAGTTTAAACCGGAAAAGTTGCCTCTTGACAAGGATAAAAGGGATTCAGGAATACTTTATCGCACCACGTATAGCTTTAATGATATCAAAGCTGGGATCAAGACTAATATTATACCAGATAAGTGCGACCTCGATGTTGATTTTAGAACAATGCCTGGTTTGAAGTCTCAAGAGTTATTTGATTCTTTAGTTAAATATTGTTCAAAACTGAAATATCGTATCGAATTACCTGAAGGCTATACTAATTTGCAACATGATGATTCCAGATTCAAAGACAAACCAGTGGATGTTGATCTATCCATACTTACAATTGGGGAAGGGTCTGCTACAAATCCCAATTCTGAATTTGGTAAAGTTATTCGGAATGCTTTTACAGCTGTTTATGAGACTAGCCCAATCTTTTCATATGGTACAGGTTTTTCAGATGGTGGTAATATGCGAGAAGCAGGTATGAAGGACATATTTGTTTTTGGTCCTGGTGGAAGAAATGCTCACAATGCTAATGAATACGCTGATTTGAGTACGTTGAAGGATATAACAAAACTATACTTATTAATAGCATATCGCTATCTTAATAGCTAATGATACTTGAAAGGTGGTTTCATGATTAAATTTGTTAGACTGAATGTAGCAAAACACTTACCTATACTGTTAGAACTTAATGTAGAGTATTTTGAATGGATAGCCGAAGAAGGTGAGAAATATATGGATATATCATTTGAGTCAATCATTGGTTCTCCGCACAGCTATGCTGCAATGATCTTAGATGAGTTGGAAATTTATCAACCTCCCAGTGGCGTTTTTTACCTCTTAAAAGAAAACGATGACTTCATAGGAATGTGTGCTTTGAAAAAGATATATCGGGACACTGGTGAAGTTAAACGGATGTATATTAAACCTGAATATCAAGGAAAAGGGTACGGGAAAAAGATGATGGAAAGGCTTATCAAAAAAAGTCAAAATCTTTGCTATAAAGCCTTAAGACTTGATGTGGGACCTTTTATGAAAGCTGCTCAGAAACTTTATCGATCCTATGGATTTGAAGAAATAGATGAATATCCAGAAGCTGAGGTTCCTAAAGAATTAAGACATGATTGGTCTTTCTTGGAGAAAAAACTCTAACTTTGAAGTAGATTATTGTTAATTTGTTTAGATAATTGGATTAGCTAAAGGATATTGGTCTGTGCTATTTGCTGAACCGCTTATTTGGTAAAAACCAGAGTCATCATAGTCGTTCCAGAAATTTCCTTCTGAAGTATCATTGAAAAACCAAGAGTTATGTAATCCGTTATCAATTGCTTGTGATATACCAGCTAAGTTATTGAAGATGAAGGAGTTATGATAAATCAATATATTATTACATAAATCGTCAATGTTTATGGCTTCTAGAGTATTATTATTGAACTCATTTGCAATAATGGAATTGAGTCTACTCTCGCAATCAACTAGTAAACCATTTTTGCTGTTTTCCTTTAGGGTGTTGTTTACAATTAGATTGTTGTCTCCATTACAAATATTAATTCCGTATTCTGAGACTGATATAGTATTATTACTAATAGTGCAATAATTGGAATTTTCTAGATTTATTCCTTTTGCATTCTCTGTAAATAGGTTATTTTCAATTCTCACCTGATCACACGATGACAGTGATACACCGGCAATTCCATTACCAAAAATCAGATTATTAAGAATTGAAGCTGTATCATTTTTTACATCTTTAAGATAGATTCCGTATTCAAAATTATCTGCGATATAACAATCTCTGATTATGAAATATTTACTGGTATTAGTGATTGAAATAGCATAAGTATCTTCAGAAGATATAAACCGTTCTTCAATAATGTAAGGATTAGAAACAGTGCCATCACCTTCAAAACTATAATTGAGAAAATCTTCATCTGAATTTATTTCTATAGTATTATTGGTAGTTACTAAAAGCACAACAGGTATGATAGTTATTGCTATAATGATAACAAAAGTTATAGCTATACGGTATTTTTTGTCCATCTTATATATCCTCTTGAATATTTCTCACCAAGTTATTTGTGCGTTTATCATTTATACTCTATTTTAATGTTTTTTTCTTGCTTTCAGCAAATTCTTCTTTTATTTCTTTTAGTAATTCTGAATTTGTGAAAACATCAATAGCTGTCATTGCTAATGCTTTAGTTATCTTTAACATCTGTTCGTTTCCATACTCACTATTTGCCGCTTTGGCAAAATCTGTTGAATGACCATTGATCTCAACTTTGCTTATCCCTATATAGGGATGAATCGTAGGAACAACATGACTGACATTTCCTATATCACTAGAACCTAAGCCTTTTCCGAGAGGCGCAGTATGAGTTTCCTCTCCTATTGCATTCATGTTTTTGGAAAATGCTGCACCAAGTGTTTTATTCACGTTTCTAGACATATATGCATTTCCTACTTTACTAAATTCTAACCTTGCTCCAGAACTCAAAGATGCTCCTTTAGCGCAGTTTTCTACTTTGTCAATCAGTTCCGTACAATAATTATCATCTTGAGCTCTAACATAAAATTCAGCTGAAGCATAATCAGGAACAATATTAGGTTTAACTCCACCCTTAGTAATGATTCCATGTATCCTAGCATCACTGGTTATATGTTGCCTTAAAGCACTTATTCCATTGAAAGTTTGTATGATAGCATCCAAAGCATTAATCCCTTTTTCAGGTTCAGCTGAAGCATGAGCTGTTTTACCAAAAAATTCTATCTTTATTTCTTGAATAGCTATTCCCCCTCTTCCAACATAGTTTTTGGTAGCTGAAGGATGAAACATTATTGCTGCATCAACTTCGTCAAACAATCCTGCTTTGATCATGAATATTTTTCCTCCTCCCCCTTCTTCAGCTGGAGTGCCCATGAAAACCAATTTACCTGGTAAATCCTTTTTGATTGAACCTAAAGCCAAGCTTGCTCCTAATGCTGCTGTTGCTATTAAATTATGACCACACGCATGTCCTATCTCTGGTAGAGCGTCATATTCGGCTAGAATGGCTACAGTAGGACCATCACTAATATCTGGATGTATTGCTTGAATTGCCGTTTCTAGATTTGCTACACCAAGTTTAGTCTCGAATCTTGCTTCCTGAAGTTTTTCTGATAAAAGCTTAGATGCTTTGAACTCCTCAAATCCTAATTCTGGATTATCAAAGATTTCCTTACTTACTGCTAATAGTAACTCCCTATTTTCATCTATAAATGAAGATACCTTTTCCTTCAATTTACTAACCAGAGAAAAGTAAAAAGTAGAATATAAAAAGCTACTTCCGATTCTTCTCAAACCAGACTATTGCAAAATCTATTAGTTCCTTCAATGAAAGTAATTTCGAGTCTGCTTGACCTATTTTTCCTTTAAGGAATGGATGTTCTTTTTCAAACTCTGTTCCTACTTGGAGAAAATCTTCATCATTATAATCAAGATCTTCAAAACTTACCCATACTCTTTTTCCTTCATCAAAAAGTGCTGCTCCTTGCTTTTGCATGGGTTTGTTATCAAAGTTGGCTTCACATTCTGCATAATGGAGTGATGTGTTGTTTCCATGATCAACACCTAGTAAGAGAATTTTTGCATTAAGATTGTATAACTTCTCAAGGGGAGTATTTTCACCAAAACATGGCGTTAGGTCATGTCGACTACAAATATCACCCTTATTCTTTCCCCATGCTGTGAATGAACTTTGAGGGTGATTTGATCTTAACACACCTGGATAATTACGAAATGTTTCAGCTATTCTACCCATACCTCTTGAAGTAGAATATTCTGGATGATAGGCTGGCATATTATCACGAATTATTTGTTTCCAATCATCAGGAACTGGAGGGTTTTTCCAGTTTTCTGGATCTGTATTATCTGAAGTCATTGTTGGCATTACAAGTGTTCCTTCAGGTGTTAAAACCTCCATTAGAGCATTTACTACAGCAACTGAAGTTCCAGCGATCCAACCTATTTTACTCATTGAACTGTGAACTATAACAATATCACCAGCTTTCAAACCCAGATTTTTAAAATCTTCAATTAGTCTAGTTTGAGTTATTGGTGTTTTTGTTTTTTTGACAACTTCATCCTCTTTCTTCGCAAACATTAACAGAAAATTTGTGGGGATTGTGATAAGTTTTTCGAAAAGAAAGTTAAAATGTTGGTTCTATTTCTTGGCTATTATCCAATACATAAGCTCATTTCCTCTATCAAGAATTTCATCAAATATGATTTCAAACCCAGCATCTAGTACTAACTCTCTAGATATTTCAGGTTTATGACAACTCCAATACATATCTGTTCCAAGAAAATCATCGACTCCTTCATTTTCACGTGGATTGAAAACCAGTATCATAAAGCCTTCTTTTTTCAGCATTCTATGAAAGTTTTTGATAATCTCACCATGTTTCCGTTTTGGAACATGAAACATTGCATAGATGGATACCAAACCATCAAAATAATTATCTTGAAATTCTAAATCAGCCATATCATATTGAAAAAACTGTGCTTCGGGAACGTTTTTTCTTGCATTAGTTACCATCCCCTTGGAAATATCTATACCTGTCAAATCAAAGCCATTTTCTACAAAAAACTTTGCTATTGGAATACCAACTCCACAGCCTACATCAAGCACTTTTCCCTTCTCTGGAAGATATTTAACATACTTTTCTAGCTCTTGAGAATTATCAAACTGATGTCTAAAACTGAGAAAATTCTCTGAAATCTTGTCATATCCTTCCTTGACAAGATTCTCTTTGTCCATGTTTTCCAAGAATAGTTTGAATATAAGAATTTTCTGAAATTCATCTTCTATGAATCTTTTTCTGTTTCTTGTTTTTCTCTCCTATTTCTACGCTTTTTTTTCTCTGGCAAAGCATCAAGTTCTTCCATAGATGGAATATATAATTGAAGCCGCTTAGTTTTCACTTTACGTAAGGGTCTTGTTGTAACAATTATTAGATGCTCTAAACCAAATTTATATCCCGTTTTAGACCAGAAATAAACACCTAATCCCCAGAATGCGAAAATTACAAACTCGTAGAGGAAAATCGCTCCAACATTTGTCATAAATAGATCTGCTGTTCCGAACCCTTGAACCGGTCCACCAAATAATCTATGGAATATAAACGGAAAAATGCCATTAAATAATGGTTCAAAGAAGTATATAGTTAAAGTTGCTACACCAAATCTTCTGATAAAAGCAGTTTTCTTAGCTAAGCGAATTTTATTATCACTACTTGTGTACTCAAATTTCTTAACTAGAAAAACGAGAATGAACATCATACAACCTATACTTAGGAAAAATAACTCTCTTGGATAAATTTCATAATCTAAGATGCCAAAAAGCCCTGCTTCAATACCTGTTGCTTGAGATAAAGTAATGGCTGTTGTAATAACGAATCCTCCTAAGAAAAGGCTACCAAAACCATATCCATAACGTTTAATCCATTTGATATCCTTTTTTTGTGCAACAAGATAACCTCCAACCATTCCAAAAATGGCATAGATACCCATAGGAAAGAATGATAGTTGAGCACCAAAAAAAAGGCGCAAAATATAAGCAAAGAAAGTGAATATCCCTCCTTTAAGAAATAGAACTCCTATGTAGTCATATGTCCATTCACAAACAAAATTATTTATTCCAGCCCAAACTAGTCCGATGCTAATCAAAATAATGACATTGCGCTTAGTCTTCTTTCTACCTCCATTTCTGAAGAGTATCCACAAGAGAAAGACAACCATAAAACCACTTAAACCAATTGCAGGTAAGGATCCTATTTGGAATATTTTTTCAGCAGTAGGAAGTCTGAAAGTTCCATACTCTAGCAAATGAGAAAGAACAGAGAAATTGTATTTTCCATAAACCGTTGAATCAGTTGGGAAGGTATTAGTCCATGTTCTACCAAAGAGAAAACCTTTGAGAGGATCTAGAAGTAGAAGGATAGTACTGTTGATCAAAATAGGAACAATAGCTTTTCTGAATTTAATTCCACGTTCAAGTCTGTTAAAAACGTTATAAGTGTTAACTAAAGAACTGATAAGAGGGAAACCTCCTCCCCAAGTACCCATAAGAATAATGGGGATAAAACCTATCACAACCCAAAAATTAACAGTTTCTAGAGCTAAGGCTTCTGTATGCCAAATACCATAGATTGTTGGGTGGATGAAGAGAACCCCCATAATAGCTATCCCTTTGACTACATCTACAGAAAGCAGCCTTCTATCATATCGTCCTTCTACTTCTGCCATAAGAAAGAGATTGAAGGGCATGAATTTAAAACTTACTGAAAAAATTTATTCAGAAGATTTCGTTAAAAATAATTGCATAAATAAATTAAGTTTTATATAGCTATAAACTATCGAAGATTATATTAGATGAGATTGTTGAATAAACAAAATAGATTTATCGAATAACAGAAGTGTCAAGATGAGTGCTTTTACTTCATTTTCCCAATGGTTAAGAAAAAAACTAAAAACTGAGAAAAGAGCTAAAATTCTTATCGTTGGTCTGGATTCAGCAGGAAAAACGACACTGACAAAATACATGAATACAGGTGCATATCAAGATGATACTACTCCTACGATAGGTCAGAACATAGATTCAATAAATTTCGAAGGATGGGATATAACTACCATAGATGTGGCCGGACAAGAGCAGTTTAGATTCCTGTGGGAGGTACACTACCCTGGCTGCTCCGCTGCCGTTTTCGTAATAGATGCTGCTGATATCGAACGATTACCTGAAGCTCGAGATATTTTGAGTACACACGTTTTTAATAATCCTCACTTAGATAAAGTGCCAACTCTGATTCTAGCTAATAAGCAAGATTTACCGGATGCGATTCAAGCACCTTTATTGATACAATTGTTAAACCTTCATTTAGAATTGAAAGATCGAACTTTTTCAGTTTTTGATTGTAGTGCTCTAAATGGTAAAGGTGTCTATGAAGCTTTTACGTGGTTGATCTATCAATTAGAATTGAACAAACAGTAAACTGTGTTCGCTACAATTTTATACAATCAACTCTCATGAATTTCTGATTCTCTATCTTACTACAAATTGAAAAGAAAGCTTGCAAGATTTAATCTGAATTTGTCCAGTTACTTGCAATTAGAAGGATAACCTCTGTTGCTTTTTGGAGTGCTAAGGTAGGAATATATTCTTTTCTCGAGTGAAACAACATCCCCCCTGCAAAGATATTGGGTGTTGGTAAGCCTCTAGCAGATAATCTAGCACCATCAGTACCACCACGGATTGCTGTTCGTATCAATTCTAGTCCAGCGTCTAATATGGCTTTTTCTGCTTTTTTCACAATTTCAGGATAATCAACAAGAAATATGTTCATATTTTCATAACTGTGAGTGAATTTGACTTTTATCTCCAAACCTTTGTACAGATTTTCAAAAGTATCTTTTAAGGCTTTCAAATAATCCATTCTTCGTTTATTATTCTCTACTTCAAAATCTCGTATAATCATCTTTGCTGTAGCTTTCTCCTCACCTCCACTTAAATCATATAAGTGGTAGAAACCTTCTCTATTTTCGGTTTGTTCAGGAGTTTCTTTTTCAGGTATTTGAGAAAAGAAACGTGAAGCTACACTTATGGCATTGATCATTTTATCTTTAGCGTATCCAGGATGAACACTTAACCCTATGAATTCAAATTCTGCTTTCCATGCGTCAAAACACTCAGTTTCTAGTTCTCCCATTTCTCCCCCATCCATTGTATATGCACATTTAAGCTGATTTAATCTCTCCATATCAATTTTTTCTGTGCCCTCACCTATTTCTTCATCAGGAGTAAAACAAACAGTTATAGGTCCATGTTTTAGCTCCGGAAATTTTGTCCATGCAGTTAATGCTGCCATTATCTCTGCTATTCCTGCTTTATCATCTGCTCCCAATAATGTATCTCCTGAAGCAGTTATGATATCCATCCCGATCATCTTAGCTAATTCAGGCGATTCCTCTATTGTAATTGATAGTTTTTCATCTTTTGGAAAAGTTATTGTGGAACCATCATATTTCTCGTGAATTATGTGTTTAACATTCTTCCCACTTGCTGCAGAAGAAGTGTCCATGTGAGAAATGAAACCTATAGAGGGAACGTTCTCATAACCTTCGCTTGCTTGTAAATTTGCATAAACATATCCAAACTCATCATGAACGATATTTTCAAGCCCCAATTCTGTTAATTCTTTTTTTAGAAGTTTTCCTAATTCAAATTGCTCAGGTGTTGAAGGATGGGTTCCTGTCTCCTCTGAGGAAGTCGTTTCGATTTGTATATAACGTAGAAATCTCTCTTTCGCTTCTGTTTGAATTAAATTAAGGATATCATTTGACAATTGCATACTCTTTCGCAACAAGTGTGAATTTCCCATTTAATAAATTTTCTAAAACAAAGGATGTTGATTCAGTTGCAAAGACAATAACTAATTCAGGTGATTTTGTCAATAACTAATTTTTTAGATTTTTTCAAGAATTTCTAAGATTGATAGAGCAGCAAGCCAGCTTGTTTTCGGATTTGTTGGGGAAGGATTGTTTTGGAAAGAGAACCTATACACACCAACCTCTGAATAAATTTCTATTTCGTGTGTGTTTCTCTTTGTAAGAGGATCGGAATAGACTTCCACTATAGTTTCTTCGGGGCCTAGAGTAGCAAGTGCGAGCCTTGCCCCTACATTTATACTTCTAGGAAAGGCTTTAGCTGCTTCTTTTGCATTACCATTGAAAACTTGTGTTTTCTCGTTATCTGAAAGAACAATCTTGTTCTCTTCAATATATTTCTGTTCTCTGAAAACAACTGGAGGTTTCGTAGTAGTTAATTTTGCTGAAATTATCCCTATTTGCTTGATAGAATTTATTGCATCAAACCCCCCAATTGCTCCTGAAGGAAATTTGATTAGTTGTTGTTTTGATTTCTCTAATGTTATGTAATCTGAGTAGATCTTATCATCTGTAATAAATGCACCAATACTCATAGGGATGAAAATTTTCTCTGTTTTTACAATTTTAACAAATATCTCTTTTACAACTTGTTGTGTAGCTGCTTCGATCACTAGATCACAGTCATCAAAATCAGTTATAGAAGCCATTAATCTAACCTTGGGATATTTTTCTGCAATCTCTTCCATCTTTTTCTTATCTATATCAAAAACTGCTGATAATCCTATTTTATTTCTAAATTGATCTAAATACTTAATTATCTCAGAACCGATAAATCCAAGACCTATAATGCATAATTTTTGAGACATTCTAATTTTCATCCCTAGTAGTGTTACTATTCAACAAAAATTAGCTCAAGCAGTGTATAAGTATTTGTACTGAAGTTTAAATTTCAAAAGGTTAGATGGTTTCTTTTATTATTTAGATTATCTAGCAAGGAAATCTTAAAATTACTTGTGATTTGATTTCATCTTATTAGAATATAACAAGCACTTGCTTACCATCTATTCTTTACTTCTTCTGCAAAACCTAACAGATTTTTAACCTCATACTCTTTACCATCATCTAGAATGATTATTCCTGAAAAATGTCCAAAAACTTGATGTTGAATAGATTTGAAAATAAATAGATTTACAATTGAGTTTCTGTCTAATATTGGTTCAAAATCTAATTCAAATCTCCCATCGTTACTCATAAATTTCCAAGGTTTAAGAAAGTCTTTTGAATTAAAAATAAATTCAACTTGATTTAGCTTGTGTCCTTTTCCATTCAAGTAGAAAATATTTTCAGAAGCAGCTGAAGTATCACCAAAACCATATCCAATATTGAAGCCAATAATATCATTTCCTTGTTTTCCTGATGCCGAGCCCCAGTACCATGTGTCTGAATAAGGCCAAATTCCTCTGCCCCAATCTAGAACTGCAAAACTATTTTCTTTTTTGAAAACATATTCCTTGCCACCTAGAACAACTTTTCCTTCAGTTGGCATGCAGTTCACTTTATGGTTATAATAGAAACATTTAGGTTTATTTTTCCAAGGAGTATGAATTACCATACTGTCCATAGTTGGATTTTGATCCATCTCTAAAGACCCAGATAAACCAGCACCTCCCATAAAAGTAGGAAAGTCAAATACTATTTTTCTTGCTTTTGGTTTTTTAAGAATTGATATCTGTAAATTTTTCCCCTCATAGTTTATATCCCCTTTTTCTGAAGTTAATGGTAAATTGGTTTTTCCTTTAGTAAATAGTTTAGTTTCCTCATCTGGAAAAAAAGTTCGTTCTTTAAAATCAAGCCAAGTAATATTGTAAATACCCATTATTCCTAAATCTGTAATTGTAAAGCTTAAGCCAAATTCAGGATGTAAAACAGCATAATAGTCCCATTCCTTTGTTCTTAACCATCCTTTGCCTAAATTCTCTCTGTTATACTTCAAGTAAGGTCGTCGAGCCCATCCCTTTTGAATTAAATGGCCTTTTCCATCTAATAGATTACCTTTTTTGGTAATCTCATTCTGCAAATTCATTATATTGAAGTAAATCCACCACAAAAAAAACTTTCGCTTACTTTTTAGAAGAAAGTTTAAAAAAAATTTGCTTCCATACGATTCAAAAATTTGCTACAAATACTATCTCTTCGAGACTGAATGGTGATGTGATGCTCAATCAGGTTAAATGGATAAATTTTTTTGAAATTCAAGAAATAAGCTCACCAGGTTGAATCACTAATTTTTTAATTCTCCGAGTAAAACTTGAAAAGAAATTTCAGAGCTTCTGGAATCTGCCATTCTGTTGCAGGTTCATAATAATTTGGTACATCCACATCTTCAATTCCCTTTCCTTGAGAAAGTGCATCCAATACTCTTTCTTTGAGTTTTTTCATAAAGATCAATTGTTCTTCAATGTACTCTTTACCAGTAATTGGATCATGTCCAGGAACTATTATATCTATGTCTAATTTCAGTAATCGTTCAAAAGATTCTATCCATTTTTCAGGGTTTCCTGTAGTATCACTCATGAAAATCCAGAAACCTGAAGCAATTTCATCACCTGCAAAAAGAACTTTCTGATCTGGAAAATATGCTATAGAAGAACATGAAGAGTGCCCCCCAGATCCGTAAAATTCGACCTTTAAATCATTATCAAACAGAACATATTTTTCGTCAAATCCTTTGTGAGGTAATATGATTTCTATCTCTTCTATTATTTCTGCTAAATCAGGAACACTTTCTTTCCAATCATCAAAGGCTTTTTGATTCCATGAAGTCTCTAACCTCTTCTCCATGTTCCTTCTAAGTTCGTTAGAGCCGAAGATTTCAACGTCTTTGAACTTTACGGCTCCAAAATGATGATCACCGTGATAATGAGTTATGAACAGATATTTGACAGGAAGACCATATTTCTCTTCTAGTACCTCTCTAAATTCTTGAGTTTGTTTTGGGTATTGAAGAGTATCAATGACAATGATAAAATTGTCTAAAATGATTGCTCCAGCATTGACGTCAAAATACTCTTTGTGGTTAATTCTTACAGTGCGAGATGTTACTTCTTCTATATCTATCTTAAGTGCTTTAACGGAATTAGCCATATATTTCAGTTCTTAAAATAATTAAAACATTAATGAGTTTTTCTGATTTCTCTGAAACATTGCTTGTGAATAAATCTTCTAATCAACTAACACAATATGTATGATATTAATAACTACTACAAGGAGAAACAAGATGATAATTCGATGATACTTGTTTATAACTTTCTTAGCGGATTTACTTTACAAAACAGGAACTAAATCTTTACCAAAACCATCATCATCTCCCTCTGGATCATCATCTGCATATACTTGAGTAAATAAACTATAAAATACATTGATTGCGAATAGTGATATAAAAAGTCGCAACTTATTTTTTGAATTGGCTTGAACCTTAACATTGAAATCCTTCTCTTTGGAATGAAGATATTGGCAAATAAAATTATTATTTAGGTACAAATATCTGTCCCTTACTATAAACTCAACTACAATGTAATACAAGCTCTTCTAATCAAAAAAAGCACCTATTTATTACCAATATAATACTGCACAAATTTTTTATATTTAGAAAAGTAATTTTTAACGAATGAAAATCAAAATAATGACAGATCCAACTTCTTGTTTACCTCTCGAATTTGCTGAAAAAGAAAATATAGCTCTCTTTGAAACTCTCTTTGAAATAGATGGTAAATCGTATAAAGAAATTTCAGATATCAACAAAGAAGAATTTGTTGAAAGTTTGAGTTATATCGATCCTTACCCAAAATCCAGTATTGCTAGCCCCCCTGATGCTTTAGAAATTTATGAACAGGCAATAAAAGAAGGTTATGATGAGGTTTTTTATATTGCAGTTAGTCCCAACATTACAAATATGATTGCCTCTGCTAAAATGGCAACTAAGAAAGTAAAAAATAAGATAAAAGTTACTATCTATCCCACAGGTTTGATGGGACCAAGTCAGGGAGCAATGATTTATTCTGCTATTAAGCTGTTTAAGAAAGGTAAGACTGTTGAAGAAGTTATTCAATATTTAGATTCTATAAAAGAGCTTATACATTCTGCAGGTCTCTCTGCTGATTTTAATACACTATTTCGCACAGGTCGAATAAAAAAGGGAATCAAAATCTCTGTTATCTCCTCTGTGATGAGGCTAAAACCTCTATTTGAAATCAATTTAGATCAAGGTGTAGTTGGAATTGGTGGTGGACTAGGTTACAAGGGAGCAATTAAGAAAGTCATCAAGAATCTTCAGGGAAAAGCCCAAGAAGGTTTGACTTATGACCTTTTCTTACTTGATTCTATGGCGCCTGAATTAAGTAAGAAACTTAAAAAGGAGATACCCAAAGTTATTCCGATAAAAGACATACATTACTGGGATCTTCCATCAATGATAATATGGGCAATAGGAAAAGGAGCTGCAATAGCAACAATATCGCCAGTATTAAATGACTAGCAAAAATAATGTCGCTTAAAGGTTTTCCGATTTCTTGATAGATGGACGTAATCGTTTTCTTAGTTTTACCAGCTTTACCTTCATCTCTCAACAATTTCCTAGAACCTTTGAAAATATATAGTGCAATGATATTAAGGGTATCAAAAGCTAAAAAATCCAATTGAAATAGGACACAAATCTTTGCCAAAATCGTCATCATCTCCCTCTGGGTCATCATCGTCAGCATATACTCGAGCTAAGAATATACTGGAAAAAATGTTGATGGCAAATATAGAAACAAAAAGTAATAGATTATTATTGTGAATTCGTTTGGACTTCATCATTGAAGCCCTCCCTCCTTCCTTTTTGAATTGCACTAACTATTTTAAAACCTCTGCTATACTAAAATGAAGTTGAAATTTGCACGATATTACTATTTCAATTTTTTCTGTTTTAGCAAGAAAGCTAAAGATATAGTTCCTACAACCAGTAGCATAAGAGATGATATGGTATACTCTGGAATGATTTCAGGGTAGTCATCTATGTCATTAGGGTCTGTGCCTGCAACTACTTCATCAAAATCGCTAAATCCATCGCCATCGCTATCAACATTGAAGGGATCGGTATCAACCAAATATTCCTCATAATTGGTAAGCTCATCATCATCTGGATCTTCTCCTGCATCATCTTTAGTAGCGTTTAATCCATAATTAATTTCCCATCCGTCAGGCATCAGATCTGAATCAGTGTCGTTTAGCTGAGGATTTGTATTATAATTATACTCTTGATAATTGGTAAGTCCATCATCATCTGGATCTTCTCCAGCGTCTGGAACAGCTGGGTCTAGATTATTTTCATACTCATACTTATCAGGTAAACTATCTCCATCACTATCAACATTATTGGGTTTAGTTCCCAAATTATATTCTAAAATATTTGATAAAGTATCATTATCATAATCCTCATCAGGATTGTATTCAGTTGCGTTCAGATCGTAGAGAACTTCCCAATAATCATCCATATTGTCACTATCAGTGTCATTGCTATTTGGATTCGTGAAATAGGTCTTAACCTCAAGCCCATCATTTAAACCATCTTCATCAGAATCCCAGGTTCTAGGTTTTGTATTTTCTTGGTATTCCTCTAAATTGTTTAATCCGTCGCTATCGTAATCTATGTGAGAATCGTTGATTAGTGGGTCTAAATCATAATCTACTTCAAAGCCGTCAGGCATAAGATCGTTGTCGGTATCAAAGTCAGTTGGGTCAGTTTTATGATAAAATTCACCTAAATTGTTTAATCCGTCAGAATCTTCATCTAGAGCTGCATCATTAATTGTTATATTAAGTCCATAAAACAGCTCCCAATTATCCGCCATTCCATCATTGTCATTATCTAAACCATATGGGTACAGGTCTTCAGAGTTTGAAGCGCCATCAATAGAATATGAACCAAAACCGCTCCACTCTGTCCAATGGTTCCCTTCCTTGTTTGCTGCGTCATACCATAAGTTAATTGCTGCTTCATCATATCCTTGGGAACTGTGAGATACGCTGTTATTCAAAAAAGCATTACGGTGCACAAGATTGTTAGTTGCAGCATAGCCTAGATAAACGCCGTAATGAGTGTTTAATAATAGTAAATTGTAAGTAATACTAGCACCAACGAAGTGAAATAAGAATATCCCATAGTTGTTTTGTGTAACGTTGTTAAACTTAACAATTGCTGGAACTGATGATGATAATTCTTGTTCTAAATAAATACCATAGTCATTACCAATACATGTATTATTTGTGATGACATTATATCTTGCTGCTTCTACATGTATGCCATGTTCTGTGTTATCTTTGCAAATATTGTTGAAAAGTGTATTCTCAAGTGAGTTACTATTTTCTAGAAATATCCCATCAACATTGTTGTTATTACATGTATTATTTGAAATCAGTCCATAATCTAAACTCCCTATATGAATGCCGTAATCGTTCTCATTGCAGGTGTTATTGTTTATTATGTGCCCTCTAGATAAGCTAGATGATCCCACTATATGAATTCCATAACCTATAATGCTGTATCCTGCAATACCTATATGTCCATTGAAAGTGTTGTCTGCAACAGTACAATTGTTTGCATCTAGATACAAACCTATATTGCTATCATTACATATATTATTAGTAATCGTTACAAAATCTGCGCCTAAAACTGCTATCCCTATTGTTTTATTGCTGTGAAAATAATTGTTTTCTATTATACATATGTTGTCTGCAACAGTGCCCCCAATATATATAGCATAGTGTGTATTAGTATAAACTTCACAATTTCTTATGATAAAGTGTTGTGATGTTCCCGCGACGAATATTCCCATAATTGAATCATTGACAATTTTATAATTCTCAATTATATACGGAGTAGATTCTGATCCGTCTCCTTCTGAACTATATTTGGCAAAATCACCATCATCGATAATTTGAATATTATCAATTTGTGTCATTGAAAAACGAGGAAAGTAACCTTGATTCTCTTCTTTCAGTAAAATTTTTTCTTCATTCTTTTGATTAATCTCGAATTCAGCTGTAATTAAGAAACTTAAAACAAATAGTGAAATAAAAATACAAGAAACTCCTTTCTTCCTAACATTAGACACCCTATTTACACCTATTATTTCGAGTTTAACATGCTTTAATAAACAATAGTAAGAGGCAATTTGCTTTGTATTCAGAGTTCTGTATTATTCTACACTACACAAAAAGGTGGTTTGTCCAGAACAAGAAGAAGTTGTGGAAACCTTATAAAGTATACAAAGAATTTTTTGATAGAATGAGCTATTTACAAGATGAGATAAGAGATAGATATGAGGGGAGAGTTGATCCACAAGCAAATAAGTGGACAGCATTTCGAATATTACAGAAAAATCTAGAAGAATTCGAGTTTGATGCAGAAGAAATACAATTGTTAGGTGCAATTATCTCTGATGTTGTTAACAAACACGGAGGATCAAAGGAGGAAGTTTTTAGAGCGTTGTATAAAGGTTACAAGATGTAAGAAGAAGAGTCTTCATAGGTGTTTGGATGCTCTTAAATACCTAGACCCCATATACTCACTTGATAAAATTGTCTTTTTCTGAAAAAATTCATTTTAAAATGGTTTCTTTTGTCCATGAAACGATATATAGTCTTTTTGTCAATCCCTACAAATTACTTGAACAAGCAGGACTTAAACTTGATCAAACTGTCCTAGAAGTTGGTTGTGGTCCAGGTCACTATACCATTCCTGCATCAAAATTAGTTGGAGAGAACGGATTTATTTATGCTATTGATATCAATCCATTTGCAATAGAATCAGTAAATAAGAAAGTTAAGAAAGCTGGAGTAAAGAATGTTGAAGGCATAGTAATAAGCGTGTATGATACAGGTCTAGAAGATCAAAGTGTTGACTTAACTTTTCTCTTTGGTGTTAGACATGTTTTGGATTACATAAAAGTAAAGAAAGAAATGAGTCGAATAATTAAAACTGATGGAATTCTTGCCATTCAAAAATGGGGGGCTAACAAGAAACTAATAGCACTTCTATCAGAGAATCAAGTATTTTCCTTAATTGAAGAAACAAAAAAAGTCTTAAAATTCAAGAAACAAGCTTCTTGATGTATGTGCGTTTTTATGACAAGTTGTGATAAATGTTTATTAATGCTCGTGTTTCTTTTGCGTTATGTCACAGTCAGATTTTATTCTTGACTTACTTCACAAATCAGTAGATCAAGGATCGAAACTTGGTGTAGACTTCATTGAAGCAAGATATGATGATCTACAATTAACAACCATTGCTTTAATAAATGATATAGTAAAGCAATCTTCTGCATTCCAAAGGAAAGGAATAGGCGTTATGGCTTACTTCAATGGTACACCTGGCTATTCTTATACTCCTGAATTGAATTTGGAAGGTGTGAAAAATGCAACAAAAAGAGCTATCAAACTAGCTAAATCAACTGACGAAAGAAATGTCATGAAACTCGATTTTGAATCTATACCAGCTGTTAAAGAAAAAGTAGTATTAGATGTGAAAAAACATCCTAAAGATTATGAGTTCTCAGATAAACTAGACATGTTGAAACGTGGTGTTAGCTCTATAAAAGAGGTGCTTAAACCTACAAGTACAACTGGAGCGTATGGAGAGATGTTTGGAGAAAAGCTTCTAGTTAACTCTGAGGGGACCGAAATTTACTGGGCTCCCGTTATGGTCGATATTCGAATGGGAAGTGTCTTCATAAGTGAAGGCAAACAAGCACAATCTTTTACAGGAACTGGAGCTTCCAAAGGACTAGAATTCTTCGAAGAAAAAGAAACAACACCTGAACAAACTGGTACAAATGCAGGAAAATACTGCAAAGAACAGATAGATGCAGTAGCTGCCCCTGTTGGAAAGCAGACAACTTTAGTCTCTCCTCTAATGGGTGGAGTAGTTGTTCATGAATCATTTGGTCATTTAAGTGAAGCAGACTTTGTAGTAACAGGACAATCTCCTATAGCTGACAGAGTTGGGGAACAACTAGGAAGTGAGCATGTTACATTGATCGATGAAGGTGTTACTCAATATGGTGGATTATATCTACCTTATGACGATCAAGGAATAAAGACAGGGCGAACTGTTCTAGTCGAAAAGGGCATTCTGAAAGGTTACCTCCACAATAGAGGTACAGCTCAAAAGATGAACGCTGAACTAACAGGAAACAGTCGAGCGATTAATTTCATGTTTGATCCAATCGTAAGGATGAAAAACACCTATTTTGAAAAAGGAGATCTATCTTTTGAAGAAGCTCTTGAAAAAATAGGAAATGGTGTTTATGCAGTTGATATGTCAGGCGGTCAAGTCGGTCTTGATGGAAATTTCATGTTCAACTGTAACAGAGGTTATCTCATTGAAAATGGGCAGATTACCAAACCTTTGAAAAATCATGCTCTATCTGGAAATATTCTAGAACTACTCAAACATGTTCAAGGTGCTACAAAGGATATTACTATTCGCACGGGATATTTTGGTGGTTGTGGAAAAAATGGCCAAGGTGGACTCGCAGTTGGATTTGGTGGTCCTAACGTTATTATGGATCAAGTTCTTGTTGGAGGTGCTTAATAATGTCTCTAGATAAAGTTCGTGAACAAATATTAGGTATTGCTGATCAAACACTCAAATACGCAAAAGATCTCAATATACCTTCTACTGAAGTTTTTATTTACAATCTCTCAAGTACAAATTTGACTGATAACAAAGGTAAAGTTGATAGTAGGGATGGTCTTTCTCTAGGAATTGGAATAAGGGCAGCAATTGGGAAGAAAATAGGTTTTGCTAGCACAACTGGTTTTGATGAGGAATCAATTAAGACAACACTTAATCTTGCTCATAGTATAGCAAAAACTAGTCCAGAAAATCCTATGTTTAATGGATTTGTCGCTGAAACAAAGACATCTAAAGAAGGAATTTTAGACCATGTAATCCCTAATCTCGATGCCAAAGATATGATTGAACATTGCAATTTAATGGGTCAAGGTTTTGATAGCAGTGATACTCGACTTGTCTCTGTATCTTATGCTGTAAACATCTCTTGGGGTGGTTATGCATTAGGTACCTCTGAAGGGTGTCTATCCTCATCTTTGATTACAACTTACGGTGCTAATAGTATGGTAGTACTTACAGAAGCTAGTGATCGCAAAACAGCAGCAGATTTTGTACTTGGAAGAGAAATAAAACCTGTTGAAGGTCTTACTGCAAATGCTATGAAACATGGTCTAGAATCTCTAGGTTCAAAAGCCTTTGGAGGTTCTGAGGTTCTTCCAACAGTCTGGAAATCTCGTGAAGCAGCTCCTTTTCTAGCATTTCCATTTTTCAGTGTTTTATCTGGTTCTGGGTATGTTGAAAAACAAAATCCGTGGAAAGACAAACTAGGTGAAAAAGTGTGTGTAGATGATTTTACATTGATCGATGATGGACAAAATCCAGTTCAAGGTGCTTGTAGAGCAATTGATACAGAAGGAACACCAAAACAAACTACAACAGCAATCGAAAATGGTATTTTGAAAACCTTTGTTTTTGATAAAATGTATGGGGAAGCAGCTGAAATGCAATCTACTGGTAATGCAACGAGAGGAATGGGTTTTGGTGGTGGAATACCCTTCGAGAGTCTTCCCTCTGTTGGGCCAAATCAAATGCTGGTTAAAAATGTAGGGAAAAATTTGGATGAACAGATAGCAGAAATTGATAGAGGTATATTAATTACAGGCACACCAATAGGGTTGTTTACAGCTAATCCTGTAACTGGAGACTTTAGTGTAACCACAAATGATGCTTTTCTGATCGAAAAAGGTGAAGTTGTTAATCCATTGAAGTCTATAAGCATCGCAGGAAATAACTATGAAACACTCAAAAATATAGCTGTTATAGGGTCTGATAGAGAAACTTCTGGATGGCCTATAGACGCTCCTTCAATGACTTTCAAAGGACACACAATTTCTGATTGATTTATTTTTTCTCCTTTTTCTTTTTTCTTTTTTCTTGTTTAAAATTCAAGGGTAAGTATTATATACTTCTAATTTATTATTTACCAAACTTTGAGGTTAAAATATGTCTGTTACAACGAAAATATATGATAAATCAGATACTGATATGATTAAGTATAGTGCGCTAATAATCGTTCTCGCTCAAGCAGTAGGCTTTGGGTTGGGTTTTATTGGTACATCTGAATATATAGGTCTTGTTGGAGATGCAATCTATGCAGTAGGATTATTCCTTCTTGGCAGTGCTTTGTATCGGATTGGAATATCTTTTCCATCTGCTAGACCTGAAGCTGAATCAACAAGAAAATGGTTGTTTATTTACGGAGGTTCAATCATTTTCATGTATATCCCAATTGTAGGGCTTGCAGGTGCTTTGGTTGCTCTTGTTACTGGAATTGGGAGTTTCTTGAAATTAAATGGTTTATTTAAGAAGGTTAGTCAATCAGCTCCACAACAAGGAAAATTGGATTCATGGGTTTTTCCACTATTTGCCTTTTATGGGTTAATTGCAGGTGTGGTCATATTCGTTGCTGCATTTATTACAGTCTTAACTCTAGGAATAGCTCTGGGATTTCTGATTATCATGGCTTATGTAATCGCAGGTGGTGGAGTATTGTTGGTTTTAGGAGTTGCATATGTATTATATGAAAATTCTAAGAAACTAGAACTGATAAGGCAAACTACTGACTTTTCACAGCTGGCTCCTGTTATTGCTCCTGGAGTATATGCGCCCATTTCTGCTCCAGCTACATATGCCCCTGTTCAACCTGTTCAACCAGTTCAACCCGTGTCCAATGTGCAAGAAAAATTCTGCTCAAATTGTGGATCTAAGAATCTTGCTTCTGACAAGTTCTGTCCCAATTGTGGTGCAACGATAGAATAATCTATAGAAATTGTTCAGTTGAACACTTTTTATTTTATTCTTTTTTCCTCTTTTCTTCAATTTTCTTTACACCTAGAATACTTGCCTCTACCAAGATAAAGATTGCAAAATAGTACGAAAAGAACACAACTAATCCAACCTCTGAGCCAGTGAAATAATCACTTATTATTCCTCCAATATCATAAAACGGTCTTAACACAACGTTCCAAGGGTTGGTTTTTGATACACCTTTCTCCTTAACACCTTCCGAATCATATATGATTGTGGTATTGTGATCAACTAATTCAGCTATAATACCTTCTTTTGTGATATTATCTGCATTTATTCCTGTCCAACTATGTACATCTGTGGGACTATGCATATCAGTACCTGTTATCATTCCTATAGAATCTCATAATTATTTCTGTTAACAATCTCGATGAAATCGACACCCTATTGAATTAATAGTTCGCGAGACGGAAAATCGTCTCTATCTTTACTTTCTGTTCTAATATAATGATTGACAGAAACTACTCCACCTTGTTGATGTACTTCCTCAATTGCTTCAAGTATTTCTTGATCTGTAGGAACTATAGGAACTCTCAGATTCCAGCTATAAATCCCTATGAAATTCATGTGAATTCGTGATGTTGTATATTCCATTCCTTGAATAACAACGATTTCGTTTTGGTACTTTAATGCCATCTCAGCTATATCGTCTGAATTTTTAAGAGTATTATGATCTGTTATTACACAAGCGTTAAATCCCATTGTTATGTGCCATAAGATATTTTGTTCTACACACGTTATGAAACTTGGTTAAACTCGCCAGAAGGCGTCTAACCGTCGTTTAAGTGGGCCCCCTCACGTGTGTTGAGGGGAAGAGATCGGAAGGAAGGAGAGTACCTGGGAGGGAAG
>JABCTC010000021.1 GCA_018238545.1 Candidatus Heimdallarchaeota archaeon | reverse complement strand
TTTATCAAATCATGAACAGTCTTTCCTATATCTGGAAAGAGTGCGAAGACTACAAACGTTCTTAATGCAGAAAATAGACTTCTGTTTTTATTACCCAAAGCTTTTGAGATTTCTTCATGTAATTTTTTCATACTCTTCCATCGAGAAGGGTGAGTGGTATTTATCCACGAAGTTAGAAAAGGGGCGATAACACTAGTATTCATTTGTAATAGACGAAGGATTTTAACAAAATTTTCTGTTTTCGTCAGTAATTCAGGCGTTGTTAAATCCCTACACTTCTTCTTGAAACAAATACCAATCGATTTTTCTACTTCCTCTTGTGATAGAAGAGGTAAGTGAGTGTTAAATTTCAAACCTAGAGGACAGATTTTGTCAAATCGTCTTCTTAATCCATGAATGAAATTGATTACATAGATGCGTGAAACTTCCCATTTCTTAACAATATAATTCTCTAAGATAGGACTACGTCCAAAAACAAACCATTCAATGGCGCGTTCAGGCATATTCAACAACATGTTAAGGAAATCAGCTGCTTTTCTCTCTTGATCTACTGTTATTTTAGCTGCAGTGAAAAGAAGATTGTAAGCACTTTTAGTTATGTTTCTTGAATTCTTGGTAACTTTAGATATCTCTCCAGTGGCAAATTTAGGGTTTTTGCGGTAATCTGCTCTAGCAAGATTCAAAGCTGCTTGAACAGCTACCTTGTCTCTGATTATGTCTTCTTGTTGAACTTGTAATCCTTTGATCCGTTGGTTAGCTTCTCGTTCTAATGCTCTTCGTTCCTCTCTCGTTCCTGGAAACCTGATGCCCATCTGATAGGTGCGCACAACTAGATTTTGTTGTTTCAGTACTTGAGAAGAAACGGAAGACATTCACCTTATTATCTTTAATTTCGTATATAAACGCGTATAAAAAGAAAGTATTAACTTGCTAAGAAGATGGAGATAAGGAGCTAACAAGAAAAATTACATATTTGAGAATTATGTGGTTTTTGTTTTGCTAGCTCCGATATAAGAAAGATATTACAATATAAAAGCACATTAATTTCTCCTAAATGAAATTCCACTCTAATTTGCTTATTATTAGGCAAAAAGATCTTCAATAGAAAGCTGTGTCCAATCTATCAAACTAATAATAACTCCAAAAATAATAGCAAAAATAAAAACAGCTATACCAATAAGCAAAATCTCTTCTAAGATGGGGCTTCCTCTTTTTTTCTTAAGTTTCAATGATTTGAGCCAATACCATATTAACATTTTATTCATAAATTGTTATCCAAGAATCTATTTAAACCCAGCAAAAGTAAAAGAAAAAGTAGCAAATTCAAAGAATTTCTTCTGTAAGCATCATTTTATCCTCGTTTATAAACGAATTTGCGGATATCTAGATAGATTGAAAATTAAGAAGCTAAAAGCGATATTAATCATTCAGATAACGTTAATTGCTTTATCTGCTATTTCTCTTGTGGGGAACGGTTCAACTGTGCTTGATTATAAACATCCAGAATATTCCTCTATTATATCTCAACCTATCATTTTCAATTATACTTCCACACCTCACACACAAGAATTTAACATATTTCTTCCAAACTTAGAACTTAATATCTTGAATTCCGTCACTCTCTTTTTTGATACCTCTGGTTATATGACAAGCGGTGATGGAGTTAGCGTTTCCTTTATTTCAGACTTTTTTGAAGTTGAATTCATAATTGAACGGTTATTTCAAGATGGCTCTCTTTACAATCTTTCTCAAGCATTTACTTGCTCAGACACATATTCTGGACCTCTTAATCTTACAATAATCTGTGAAGGACAAACTTCTTCCTATCTTCAAACTGGTAGTTTTACCATATATAGTTCTACCTCAATATCTCCTATAGAGATTCCTCATCTAAGTGATACACTTTCCTTTCTCCCTTCTATTCCCAGCTGGTTGGATTTCCGTGGTAGCATAGCTATTATAGAAAAAAGAAGTGTTGATACAGCTTTTTACTGTTCAGCTGATGTAGAGAAAATTAATCTTACTTTTTCTTTTATTACCAATGACTTTTCAGCTTATGAACTATATTTTGAGATCAGAAGAAACAATATTCTCATACTTTCAGAGGACTTTTCTCCTGAAGAAACCACTGTAAAATCCTTCATCATTCCTGTTAGTGAAGGGTTAAACATTATTGACATAGATTTCTTTGTAAATCTGTGTATGGATATCATTAGGATCTCAGAAATAGAGATAATGGCCTGTAGTTTTAGTTATGATAGTCTCTTGCCAGAAAATACCTATGATTTCTGTGTTTCCGAAAATCAAATCCTAGACCATGTCTTTGATTTATCTAGCTTCAAGCCCTTTAATACTGAACAAGAACAGATACTGGATATCAGCCTTTGTTATGGCTACTATGGATTATTTAGTTCTCCAATAAACTACGAACTGTATTCTGGTCAGAAGAAAATCTCTTCAGGAGAGATAGATACAACTACTTTTACTGCAACTAATCAGCTTCTCGAACTTACAACTTACACAACAACATATAGCGATACTCTAACTTTTTTAGTAGAAGGAGAAACTGATGACATAAGCATCTTTTACCTACTAGATGCTTGTACAATAGAGATAGATACAATACTTCACTTATCTGAGAATCAGAGTATTGAGAGGGTATTTGCAGATGAAACAACCTACTCTATTCCTTCTGAAGGTGTTCTTACGCTTACTTATTTTGATGTTTTTTACATCGATTCATATTATTTGAATTGTAATGTATCTTTGTTTGTAGAACTGGCAAATGAAGATGAAGAAGCGTTGGAACTAGTTGAAATAGAGTTCAAGTTCGGTAATATGTATCAAGTCTTTGAGGAGAAAATTGCTTATCAGACTATATTCAACGAAGAAGAAGCAATGTATTTACCAAGAGGATATTATAAGAGCGAACTAACTCTGACCGTATATAGTGATGATCTGTTTATTACTGTAAAACGAGCTAAATATGATTTGAATAGCACAAAGGCAGAGAGTCTCATTATTGGCCCACCTGACATTCCTTCTATTACCGATGAAGATGTTAGCTTAAATGTTATATCAAAGAAAGCTGTTATGAGTGTATTTGCTTGGCTAGATGCTATTACCCTTATAGGTTTCATAAGACATTTTCAGATTTATACTAGAAATAAGAAGAAAATGAAAGCAAGAAATGATGCTTACACGGTCAAAGTAGAAAATGATATCGTGCAAGTTGAGAGTTTCTTTGGGATAAGCATAGATAAATTACAAAGGTATTCTCTGATAACTCTCTCGATGATATTCATTATTTCGAAATATTTTGTATTCAATACATTGTTTGAAATCTTTGATACAATAACAATACAAAACACAGAATCTTTGGAATTAGCTTATCTAGGAAATATATCCTTCAACATCTATGTAATTAGCAACTTTGCTTCAGTATTATTGGTTTTTGTAGTTCTAATTAACAGTTCTACCTCAATATATTACAAGTTCATAGCAAATATAGGAAAGTATGCGTGTTTTCTGTTAATTGTTGTAATTCCTACTACTGGGATATTGACACAATATTTCATTGGAAAAAACATTCAAGCAAATGGAACATTGTGGGTAGTTTCAAACTTCATAATTCTATTTCTAGTATTCTTTGTATTCATCATCTTTGTAAGAATAAGTAATGAAAACGCTAAACTCTCGAATTCTACATATATAACACTTAATACGAACAAATTAAATGCAAAAGAAGACGAATTAGAATCAAATGAACACTCTGAAGTTAGTACCTCAAAACATGGAACTGATAAACAATTTTCAAATGTACATAAAACTAGCAAAAAGATTGTTTGTTGTTTTTGTGATGCAGAGTTTTCAATACTCGAAAATGACAATAAAGAAATTTGCACCAATTGTGGAAAATCAAACTTATAATACTAGTGAAAGTGGTTGAGAAAAAGAAATACAACTACAATAGCACACTGAACCAAAGTAAAGGGGCAATTATTAAACATACGATAATCGTCGAAGGTAATAGATTGAGCATGTGTTGAATTGTTTCGGTTGGTTTTTTACGTTTCCTTTTATTCTTATTTTTCAATTTCCTTCTTGGAATTCTTAAATAAAATTCCATGAATAATCTTGTCAAATTATCTCCAATACTCATCATTAGGAGAAAACCAATGCAGAGAACTAAGTAAAGAAGCTCGTCAAACAGTAACAAATAATCTGAAGACAGAGCTATTGCAGGTATAATACCAATTCCAAGAAATAACCAAACATATCGTGATACTTTATCAATTTCTTCATCTGGATAAAAGCGATAATAGGCCCAAGTCCATTTCAATAATTTCTGTCCAAGGCCACTATCTAGAAACAAGTACAAGACAACTATAGCGTAAATTCCTGATACTAAGGCTTCAGACCAATTTGATGGGTTTTTCACGATGATTAACCCGAAAATTACTACGATTATGGGAATTACATAAATTACGAAAATAGCCGTAAATACACTTTTTAATTTACTTTCTTGAGCTTCATTTTCATTTCTTTCTCCTTCCTTCTCCTCTAATTCTGTGATTTTTTTTTGTAGCTTCTGAATCTCTTCTATAGACATATAGAGTTCCCTCTTTATTAGATTCACCAATCTATCTATAAAAATATAATCTAACATCTCTTCCACCCAAAAAAATTCATTCATTCAAATAATCATACAAGCATTTACGGGGAGATTACAAAAGGAATGGGTAGATTGAATGAGTGAAGAACCACCGTTTTTAGGAACATGGGACGGCAGAGTGATCAAATCTATTATTATTATTATTATTATTATTATTATTATTATTATTATTATTATTATTATTATTATTATTATTATTATATATGGAACCTCAACTTATAAAGAAACGACAGAAATGGATTAAATCTCATCATACATTTGATATCTATTGTCAATCTTTGTTCTATAACTCATTTTTGCATAGTTCTTTCTTTTTCAATGATAGCGAAACGACTACGATATACATACTTAACCAGTCTCCAGAATAATTCAAATCCTTTTTTTGCACCTGGTATAGGACCTACATAAATCGGTTTCTTATCCTTTGTTCCCCAGTATGGATTATTTTCACCATCTTCTATATATTCAAAACCCAGTGTTAGTGTATTGCGAGTTTTTGGATGTGCCGTATGATTCCTAATAGTATCTTTAAAATGCTGAATGTCCTTTTTTAGGGCTTTTGTGATGAAACCAAGCTTCACTGCATCTTTGAAAATTGAGTTCGGTATATTTTTTTTGTGGTTATAATTTGGATCTACTAATTGCCGAATGAATTGGTCTATTGTTACTCCAATGGATAAAATAGACGAAAGAAATTGACCATTAATGTAAGAAAATGAAGCTTCACGATAAAATTCAATCGTTAATGGATGTAATTCTGTTATTTCTTCAATATTATGCTGTTTTTGCATAGATTTAATCCATCTATATCTTGAATACATTATTGGTATTATCTCAATCCTTTCTTCTTCAAACATAGATAGTGAAACTTCAACATTCTCATGGCTTTTGTTTAGGTCTTTTTCCCATTCTATGTTTCTTTCTCGTCTTATCTCTTCTTTACTAGCTAAAATTATTCTTCTAAAGGATTTTAAACAAGCAGAACAATATTGTTTATTGAACTCCTCAATACGTTTTTCTTGCAGATATATGTCATATTGGTTTTTGACATCGTAGAATCTCCACGCATAAGGATTATCAATTCCACAAAGCGTTTTTCCCCATCCGTGCCACAATATGTGCAATGACATCTCTATCAAACACCATTAATGTGTACGCCGTAATAACTGTTTGTGAAGCATTTTTGTAATATCAGGTTTTAGATATTATTTTGTCTGCAAAACCACCAACCGGAGTTCAAATCTCCGTCTCCGCTCCATCTACTTCTATTCTACTCAAGTTTTTCTTTAGCGACCTGTTAGCAAAGCCGCAATGCCTCGCATACTATGAAGCTTTCTAACACTTTATCTCTTAAGAAATGCAAAATTTGTTGCGTTTAAATAAATATTTCTTATTATATCATGGGAGATAAATGTCCAAGCTACAAGTAAAAACTGATAATGCTCTCTCTGAGTTCAAACTTAATTACATTCTTGTTGATTCTTTAAAATTCTATTATGGTATAGTTGATGGGTTATCAATAGAACCAATTTGGATACCTAAATCAGCTGTGGATAAAAATTATCATATCAAGCAGTGGCTCATAAATCAGTTTAGGGAAGGAGAAACCACTTTGAAAAGAATGGGGAAGAAGCTAACACAAACAAGTCTTGTTACATATGTCTGCCAGTAAATATATACATTCTATAGTTTTAACTTGATATCTTTTAGATTGTTTGCGTAATTTTCTCTGAATTTTTCTACTTTTGGTTGTATGTTTACCTTACAATATGATTTAGATGCGTTAAGTTTGAAATAATCTTGATGATAATTTTCTGCCTCGTAGAACTCTTTGAAAGAAGATACTTCTGTTACAATAGGATTTTTTAAAGTTCCAGCACCATTTAATTCTTTTATTACTTCTAGAGCTATTTGTTTTTGTTTTTGTGTATGATAAAATATGACAGATCTATACTGGGTTCCAACATCATTACCTTGTCTATTCAAAGTTGTTGGATCATGGGTAGAAAAGAAAACCTCTAAAATTTTATTAAAAGTGATTATTTTTGGGTTAAAGGTTACTTGTATCACTTCTGCGTGCCCAGTTGTTCCAGAACACACTTGTTCATAATTGGGGTTTTTTATTTTTCCCCCTGAATATCCTGATACAGCCTCTATCACACCATTCAATTCTTGATAGATAGCTTCTATACACCAGAAACAACCGCCACCAAGGGTGATGGTTTCTTTTGTTTGTTCAGTATTCATTTTACATCCTCTTTTTAACAACATTCTACAAAAATCTGTTTAAAACTGTGTTATTGTTTCATTTTAGAGCTATTAAAAGCTTGTATCCACACAAAATTTGCTATTCTTCCAATCCTTTTTCGAAAGATATATCAACAGATAAAGAACTAATTCAATTGGTTATTCAGATGGCATTTATTGTTTTTATAGGTGGATTGCTTGAATACAATTCAGGAAAAACTACTATAGCAAAGGACATGATAAGATTCTTTGAGAATGATTCTTCTATGAAGGTCTCTCCCTTTAAACCTCTGAGTGGTAACAACCTATTTTATAACTTTGAAAAAATACTTGAAAATACAACTAAACATGAGGATTTTGTTTCTCAAGATGTTATTGAATTGCTAAATGAAACGTCAAATGATATTAAAGCAACTCTAGCAAACCCCGTACACAGGGTAAACACTCAAGCAATTGCTACGCGTTTTTATGAGGAAGGATCAATTAACACCTTCTATAATAAGTATCAAGACAGTGAAACTCTTTTACAAAGATTTTCTTTTTGTGATTCAGAGGGCAATCAGAAGTCTACTTATATTGTAAACGAGCCCATTTATAAAAACAAAAAGTTCTGGAATGCTGAGAAACTAACAGAACAAATATTGAAAAAAGCAAATGAAACAAAGCCTTTCAAAAATGAACAAGAGTATTATATCTTGAACAGTAAATACTATGCTGATTCTATTCAAACCTCTTTTGAGTATCTAAAAACTATTTCGGATCTTATTGTAATTGAAGGTTTTAATAATTCAGCTCATCCTGCATGGTGCGTAAGAGAATCTAATCTAGTTTTACTTTTAGGACCTGGGTCAATTTTCATCTATGATCCAGATGATTACTTCCGTGCTATTGATAATTACAGATCAATCAATAGAAACAAACCTTCAACAACAAATGAGATATTAAACATAGCTTCACCTAAGGAATCTCTCTATTTGCCTCTCGATACCAAAGAGCGAAAGGAAACCGTTTCAAAACTAGTAAATCAAGTCAAAGACAAATTTCAATAATACACTTATAATACACATATATTGTCTTTATATTATTGTTGAGTTTTTATTATTCTGTACCATAGAATAAGTAATAGGTGAAATAAGTTGTCAATATATAGCGCACAATATGGACTCGATTCTGTTAGTAAAGAATTAATGGAGTGTATCAATGAATTAAGATTCAGATCAGCTGGAATTGTTGATGTAGCTATTGTATCGTTGGAAGGTCTTCCAATAGTTTCTTTGGTTATGGAAAATGTTGAAGAAACAAGATTCTCTGCAATGACTGCAGCGATGGTTTCTCTAGGAGAAAGAGTCGCAACAGAACTCAATAAGGGTTTGCTTAAGAAAATCTTCATCGAAGGTGACTATGGTGTAATTGTCACAATGCAGGCAGGTGAAGATGCGGTTCTAACAGTTAGTGCAACAATTGATACAAAACTTGGACTGCTCTTTTTGGATATGAAACGAGCAACAGAAAAAATTGCTAGAATACTCTCAAACCATTAATTCATAACGCTTCTATAGGTTTTACTTCGCTTCATATCTGTTACCTTAATTCTTTATATTTCCTCTCTGACAAATTTTGTACGCTTAACCCATCTATGTATTTCATCTGTTTCATCTAGAAATCCAGTATCATTATGTTATTTTCTCGTTACACTAAAATTAAGTTCTTATGCGAAAGAGAGAAAAAGGCGTTATAGTTAACATCTATGATGTCTGTGGAAACTCCAATAAGATCTTATGAGTTTACTCATATAAAGGAATCCATCATAAGAATGGAACAAAATTTACAGATATCTCTTGAAGGAACGGTTAAAAGGGATCATGGTTGCTTTTACACTCCTGATTTTATAGCAGATTACATGGTAAAGAATGCGCTCTTTACTAGGATTAATTATCTTCTAAACAAACGTTTCAATTCATCTTCTCCCTCATTTTCCATTCGTGAATTTGTAGCTGAAAATGATGTCAATAAAGCAATTTTCCTATTAGAGGAGCTATTGCCTGACTTTTCTGTCTGTGATTTATCCATGGGTTGGGGTGTTTTTTTGCTAAAAACATTTGATATTTTATTTGGTTTATATCAACGCTGCTTTGAGATAATTGATTCTGGTCGTAATAGTTCTCAGATTGATCCGCGTTTAAAGGGACATGAGCAAGTATCTTTCATAGTCACTTCAATTATTCGGAACAATATATTCGGTGCAGATCTTTCCATAGAGTCTGTGGAACTAGCAGGTTTAAAATTGATTGAGAAAGCTTTCCACTATTTACAGAAAGAAAGAGCGCTTTTACCTTCTCCTAATTTGGTTCTGGGAAATTCCTTGCTTGGATTTGAATATATAACACCTAATGAAGATACTAAAGAGCAAATAAGCTTGAATTTTAATCGTTTAGTAGTATCAAAGTTCAAAGATAACGAGAAAAATACAATACAACGTTGGATAAAGGAATATACAAAAAAGATCCACTGGTCAATTGCCTTCCCAAATGTGCCTCAGATTTGGGGATTTGATGTCATTATAGGTAATCCCCCATATATTAATGTGAAACGCATTGAATACACAGAAAGGAAAATATATTCAAAATTATATGCTAGCTACAATTCAAATGGAGATATTTCAAACACTTTCTGGGAAAGAAGTGTCAACCTTTGTAAAGATGGGGGAATAGTTTCTTTTATTAGCCCTAGATACTGGATAGAAGGGAGTGGAAGCTCGGGATTACGAGAGTTTCTTGTAGACAAAGCGGCTATACTTGAAGTAATTGATTTTCGTAGTAATCGGACTCTATTTAATCAAACTGAGATCAAATTGGGGGTAGATACAGCTATTATTACTATAGGAAAAAAACCTGTTGCAAAAGAAACTGTTCAAGTTTTCATTTTAAACCATACTAATCTAATTACCACTATAAACAAAAAGAATTTTCAAAATATCAAGTTTGCACATTCCAATCTTGCTAGTGATAAATGGATATTTGAAAAATCTCCTATAATTTTCGATATGGAAGAGAATATCAAGTTTAGATTAGGGGATGATAAAAAAAATCAGAATTTTAAGGGGATATGCTTTATAGGTAAGGGTTGTTCAACGGGAAACAACAAGATTTTTCGTTTAACAAAAATCAATGATACAACATTCAAAGGAGCTAATAACAGAACAATCAAACTTAACCAGGAAGAGAAAAATTGCCTCCGAATGTTAGTTAAAAGCAGTGATATTGAACGTTTTAACTGGAAACAACGAGAACAGTTTTGGATTTACTTAAAAGATCGGGACATAAGTCAATATCCAAATTTACGATCCTATTTGAGCTCATTCAAACACTTATTAGAAGAAAAGCAGAAGAAGTATGGGTTACCAAACTATTATGATTATGTAGCTTATCGCTCCCTCTCATTGATTGGGAACAGACCCAGTATTATATGCCCATATCAAGCTGAAAAGAACAGATTTGCTATGATGACCGAAAAAACACCTTCTACGATTTATGAAACAGATGTAATAACATTGGTAATAAAAGATGAATATCTGAAAAAATTCAATTGGCTTTACCTTTTAGGAGTTTTAAATTCTGAATTAATGCAATACTATACTAAAATAATGAACAAAAAAGTATACAACCTGTATGATTTCAGAACAAATCAAATTGCGCACATTCCCTTGATGAAAACTGATAAACCATTGCCTTTTCAAGTATTAACAAAATCGCTTGTAGATATTATATCAAGCAAAAATGCTACAAATATATCTGGTGAAAAGAAACTTGCAGAGGATATTTACGACACACTCAATCTTCTAATTTATGAACAATATTTTCAAAAAAACCTCTCTTCTGATTTGAAAGATCGGCTTTTTGCTACCTTTAATGATGGACAAATATCTGTTATTAATAATAAAAATCAAGATGAATGGTATGATATTACAGGAGAACCAACAGTAGTTAGAAGCAAACAGAAGATTCTTGCGAATTCTTATGTAAAAGAGGTGAAAAAGTATATTTCATTTGTTTCAAAGTAACTCGTTTTCTTCTAACCAAAGTTTTGGAGTAGAGAAGTGAACTCCTTCTATCTCTTCTAGTTTTACTATAAGCTTAATTAGAAATTCCGCATTCTTACGAATTTCCTTTTGGGAAAGGTAACAGTTTTGTTCAACATTGTATGCAAAATGCCATGAATGAAGATTAATAGAGATATATGAATTGTTTTCAGTAGAGTTGTAAATCAGCTGAATATAATTGTTCACCACTTCTTTAATTCCCCGTTTTCCTTCAAAAAGGGGCCAAAGGTATGTATACATGCCTTTCATTAAACTCTCTTTTGGAGTCTTAATTACTGGAAATTCTATCAACCCATATTCATCTGAATAAGGAACAATTGATTTATCTGATTCTTGATAGATGGAACTATCATACACAAAACCCAAATCCATCAAGATTTTTTGTGTGTTCTCAGATACTCGCATATATGGGGCTCTAAACCCAATAATTTTTGTTGAAAACAATTCCTCGATCTTATCTTTTGCTTTTTTGATAAGATTGAATTCTTCCTGGCTTTCCAGAGGCATTCCTGTTTCTTTACCAACCAAATCTTCATGGTCATAACCATGAACGCCCATTTCAAAATAAGGTTGATTCAATCTTTTGAGAAACTCTGGATATTTTTTAGATATAAGATCTATTGTTCTTGCTTCAAAATAGAAAACTGTGGGAAGTTTCTTTTGTATAAGAAATGATAGTATTTTATCAAATCCTTCGATTGAACCTTGAATCTCTGCAGATTTTTCAGGGTCTGTAAGAATGTCTTGTGTTTCAGTTTGCTTTGGTTTACTGACCGCATGTTTATGTCCAAGAGTTGGAAACGCGGCATCTCTATCAAAATCTACGCATAGAAAAATATAGATCAATGTTCTTTCTCCAAATTATTAATTATGATGAACATTTTATCGTGTTAGAATAAATGTTTTCCCTCTTACATCAACAATCGTGCTTTTAGTTAACTTGGCAATATTTTCTGCAATAGCCTTTGTGGCGCTGTTTGGAACTGCTTTGAGACATTTAATCTTCACTATTTGATCTCGTCTAAGAAGCATATTAACTTCTTGTACAATCCCCTCTGTTATACCATTTTTACCAACTCTGATTTTTGGGGGTTCGTGGCGTATTTTATCGATTGAATCCTTCATTTTATTCCTCCATTCTGCGGTAGTATGGTATTCGTGTGTATCCCTTACACTCAGAACATTTTATTGCAATGACCTTATTTGTGGAAGAAAGTCTTACTTGACAATTTACACCCGGATAAAGAAAAATTTTGCAATGTTTGCAGAATTGTTTCTTCCAAATAGACGGAAACTTAATTCTGGTTCTCATTTGAATTCTTCGAGCACGGTTAGCATATTGTTGAGCTAATTCATAATCTTCCTGAATAAGTCGATTGGCTTCCTCTAATAGCCAGATTACTTTACTTTCGACATCTTCGGGGGAGAGGGCTAATGATTTTCCCTTTCTAGATCTCTTCTTTCTCCGTGAAGAATTCTTCCTTTTTGAGTATTGCATGTATTTCTTCCTTATCTAGGATGAAAATATTGTGCTTATCAACGTTTCTTTATCTTAAGAAATCAAGCTTAATCAAGTAATAGATTAAGTTACATCATGAAGGAGGAACTGGTATGTTTTCTACAAGCTCTTCTATTTCTTCTTCTGAAACTCTTTTACCATACGGAATAAGTGAATCTCGCTTTTTCATATCTAATTCTTTAGGAATCTTATACTTTTTCTCAGTTTCAATAAAACTTTCTTCTGAGCTTGTTTTATTTGACCCCGTCTCAATCTTGATTAGTTTTTGGTGGATCTCTTTTTCAGTAATATCTACTAATTCTTTATTATAATTTGTTAAAACAGGTACAAAACGATCTAATTTCAGTACATCTTGCCAATGGTGAACCGGTTGGTTAACAGGTGAAAGGCCTAAAATGTATGAAAAAACATTTTGTTTCACTTCATGTGCAGTATGGAAACGTAACGTACAAGAGAATCTTTCATGATATTGTGTAGAAATCTGCTTCATTCTACCAAGAAATTTTTCACATTCCTCTATTGAATTAAAGTAATGTGTAATCAAGATGCTATTAGTTTTTTTCAGGTTTTCTTCCCGTTTCCCACTCGTATTTCTTACACAAAGATTAAGTGTTGTTGTCTTCAGACTTAGAAGGCTTTTCAGGAATTTGGTAAAATAATTTCTCTCTTGTTGACCAATGACTAAAGAGTAGATTAGCCAATATTTGTCATCAATGCAGAGAATCCTTGGGTTTTTTGTTTTTTTAATTGTGGATTGAATATTAAGGTGCGAATTTCCCATAATGACGCTATGATTTAGTGAAGAAATTACTAATTTTTGTGTGGATGGTTTTAATCTTTCCATTTTAGTTAATATTTTTGATACTTTGTTAATCACATCACCTAGATTTTTAGCTGCAATTAAAAGAAAGAATCTTGTATAGGATTTTGTGATTCTAATAACGTATGAATAACCAAATGAATTCAAGTAATTTACAATCCTATCTGATAAATTGGCAAAGGGTTTGTTTTCTTGTTTTGACAAAGAAAACCCAATTGCGGCGATAGTTTGCTTCTTGGATTCCAGAATGATTAAATCTTCTGTACTGTAAACTTGAAACTTTGACATATTCACTAATAATAAACCGTAATGAAAGCATAAAAACCTAAAAATAAATTGAGAAGTGGAGAATTAATCTCTCCAAAGAGCTTCTATTGTGATATCTTCTGGTTGATTTAAGTGTGAAGTTTTAACTTCAGCAATAACTACAGTTACGCCTATCTCATCATCTGGCATGGTTTCATCAATGTTACATCCCCATACAAATTCTGCCTTTTGATGAATTTGATCAGTAATCATTGTTGTGATTGTATCAACCTCAGTCATTGAAATATTTCTATTTGCTTTGATATTCACAAGTGCTCCTGTGGAGGATGATATATCAATATCCAATAGAGGGTTTGATAGTGCATTAGTAATAGCTTGAATTGCTCTATTTTCTCCTTTTCCTCTACCCACACCAATAACTGCAGGACCACTTCTTCTAAGAATCTTCTTTGTGTCTGCGAAGTCAACATTTACTCTTGCTGGAAGAACTATGAGTTCTGTCAATCCAACAATTGCGTTGATTAAAACATCGTCAGCTAGTTTGAAAGCATCCCAAAGAGTAAAATCTGGCGCATACATAAGCAGTTTTTCATTTGGAACAATAATTATTGTATTTGAATGTGCATCTAGTGCATTTAACCCTTCTAAAGCAGAATCCATTTTTGATTGCCCTTCAGATGCAAAGGGTAATGTGCACACACTTACTACTAGACACCCTTCATCTTGAGCAATTTTTGCAATAAAAGGAGCTGCCCCTGTACCTGTTCCTTTACCCAAACCGCATGCAACAAACACTAAATCGTTTCCTCTTACAAGTTCTCGAATATCTTCTTCATTCTCTTCAGCAGCAGCTCTTCCAATATTTGGATCATTACCGGCTCCAGTTCCATTAGTAAGTTCTCTACCAATAAGCAGTTTTCGTTCTGCTTTTGTACTTAAGAGATGGCGCGCGTCAGTATTGACTGCAACTGTTGTAGCCCCAACTATACCTTCACGTGTCATAATATTATTTATTGCATTAGATCCGGCGCCACCGACACCTATACCAAGGATTCTATTATTACGTAGAACTTTTTGGATATATGAATCAACAGAATTACTCGAGAAGCGATCTTGAGGCTCCTCTTGTTTTTGTAATAATTCCTCTAATTCTTTATCTGTAGCATCACTTTCATATGAATCAGTATCAAATGATGATTGCTCCTCCTCTTCCTCTTTCTCTTCCTCTTCCTCTTCCTCAGGAAAATTAAATATAAAGTGTTCACTCATATGTTATCATTAAAGCTTTTGAACGAAGAAATAACAAAACAAATATGACCGAGAAGACTCGTCGGTATTACATTTTTTGCAATATATAAGTAATTTAAAAACAAAAGTTGGTGCACGCGCCGGGATTCGAACCCGGGTTCCAGCCGTGGCAGGGCTGAGTCCTACCAACTAGACTACACGTGCAGATTAAACTATTTTATACATGCTGTTTTTATATTTAATTGTTGGTGCGCCAACCGGGAATCGAACCCGGATCGTCGACTTGGAAGGCCGAAGTCATGGCCATTAGACTATTAGCGCATACCTAACTACACTCAATGATTTCCTTCCTATTTTTAATTTTTCTGTTCAATACCCAATGGGAATAGTCTGGTTAATTTTATGAATCTAATGTTATAGAACTAAATCAATTGTTATTCAAGATGCTTGAAAATAAACATTTTATCAAATCAAAAAGAGGGGGTTATTTACCCCATTTTTCAAGAGATTTAGCTAATTCAACATGATCTTTAGCATATTCTTCTAAAGATATTCCTTTTAATGTTGCATCAAGAGCCTGACGCATTGCCATAGCTCCCTTTAGAGTTCCATCAGGATGGCCATGAATGCCTCCACCAGCTTGTATAATGACATTGTTTCCGCCATGCTTCACTAAATTAGGGATTTTAGCAGGATATAATCCTCCAGATGCAGTTGGGAAAACTTGTTTGAATTCATACATTGGGTTAAGGAGCGAATCTTTTAGTTTAAGTTCAAGTTCAAGATCGATGTTCATTTTACCTTGCCCATACGAACCAATATGAAGTTGGTCTCCACCAGCCATACGAACTATTTTCGCAATTGGTAACATAGAAATCCCATGTAGGGGGTTTCGAGTAAAAGCTGCATGCATTGTTCGATGAACATGAATTGGAACTTTGATTCCTGGGTCTCTTGCCATATCAGCAAGTTCTTGGAATCCAGTAAGGATAACATCAATCATCAAGCATTTAGCTCCATTGTCCAATGCTTCTTCTATCCTTTCCCACATCACATTGTGTTTAGCTGTTACATTCACTGCGTGAATTACAGTTCTTCCCGTTTCTTCTTTAACCTGATCTAGCCTTTCTAAAACCTTTATTGTACGATCACCAATAGGACAGAATGGTTGAGAACTTAAATTTTCGTCATCCTTAATGAAATCAACCCCACCAACAGCTGCATCATAGGCTACATCAGCCCATTCTTGTGCTGTTAATCCCATCTTTGGTTTAACAATTGTACCGATGTGAGGGCGGTTTGGAAATTCTCCTTTGTCTGTACCAATTATTTTTCTGACACCTTCAACACCAAATTTAGGACCGGGGAAGTATTCAGCTATTGATCTTGGAAAATCGACATCTAGCCATCGGATATTTCTTAATGCTCCTAGGCCAAACAGGTTTCCAGCAAGCATAGAAAGGATGCTTGTGATTCCTGCTTCCATATCAAAAGTTTCGGTTTGAAAGCCTATGGTAACTTCACCGCTTTGATAACCTTCGTGATCATTGAAAACTTTGGTATCTAATACTTCTGCTCGAAGTCTAGCAACATGAGGTTTTCCTTCAGTAGTGCGCAAATCAGTCCATGTTCCAACTGATTCTTCGTCACAAACTTCTTCTGCTGCTTTCGCAACACTATCTACGTGTTCGACATAATATCGACCAACAAGTAATTCTTTGTATTCATTTTTCATAATAATTGCCTTTTAATTTAATCATAATATATTCATTCTTCGTTTATCATCATAAATGGATACTTCTCTTTCACTATTAAATATACAACAGCAGGTGAAAACACACCTGCCTCAGAGATTATTCCATCAATTAAGTCATGAGATACGGTTTCAAAAGCTGGATTTAGGAGGTTTAATCCTTTTGGAGGATCATCCCATATTTCAGAAGCTGAACGCATTTCAATCTCTGAAAGCTTACCAATACTTGTCTCCGGATCATATTTGAGAAGATTAATTGCAGTATAGAATGGAACGTCCATTTCTCGTGCAGCTAAAGCCAATAATCTAGTTCCAATCTTGTTTATTACAGTTCCTTGACTTGTGATGGCATCTGCACCAGTAATAACGATATCTACGTTATATCTATTAATTACCCATCTCATTGCACTGTCTACAACTTGTGTTGTAGTTATTCCAGCATCAACAAATTCCTTTGCAGTTATACGTCCTTGATAACGAGGACGAGTTTCAGTGCAGAATACTTGCATATCTTTTCCTTGACGATGTGCTTCAAGAACAATGCCTGTTGAAAGAGAAGAATGACAATGTGTCATAATTATACTTCCATCTTTTATTCTGTGAGCGCCATAAGAAATGACTTTCTTTTTAGATTCTTTAAGCAAATTCACATAGTCTAAAGAGAAAGTGTTTACAATTTCTTTAGCGTCTTGTATGGAGGATGCTTTCTCGCGCAAGTTGTAAATAATATATCTCAACCCATTTCTAAGGGCTGGTTCGGTAGCTCTAGCTGTGGCTAAAACTTGACGAGCTTTTTCTAACTCTGAAAAAAGGTTATCTAGTGTCGAGACTTCAAGACGTTCTGTTAATGCAGAAAAGGCTTTAATCCCTTCAATTGCGATGTTTGTAGCTCCTTGAATGCGTAAATCACGAATATCTTCAACAACTTTACTGAAAACTGCGTCCAAATTTATTCACCTTCTACAATTATATACAATTTCTTAGTGTATAATAAAGAATTGTGGTTAGAACATTTTATATATTTTAACTTTGAACAAAAAAAGTTTGTATATATTTTTTTAAAAAAAAGTTGGTGGGGCATGGCGGATTCGAACCACCGACCAACTGGTTTCTCACCGAAATGGTATTAGCTATGAGCCAGTCGCATGTTAGTTAATGGTACACAACCATTCAACTTCTAACCGGGCTGAGCTAATGCCCCTATCTTTTCTTTGTTCGATTCTCTATTTTTTTCTTTTAAATCTTTTCTTCTGCAACATTGTTAGTTTCAAACAAGAAATCTGCTTCTTCTGCATTAAATGAACTTCTTACAAACGGTGCTGAAGCAACGAATTTGAAACCCATATTATATGCTAATTCTTCATATTCCTTGAATATCTCAGGATGAACATATTCTTCGATCTCTAAATTCGAGCTTGGTGGTTTAAGATACTGTCCTATTGTAAGTATATCGCAATTGACCTCTCTTAAATCCTTCATAACATCAAACACTTCTTGCTTTGTTTCACCTAACCCAACCATCATACCAGATTTTGTGAATATACTGGGATCAAATTCTTTAACGAGTTTCAGTAATTTAAGTGATGTTTCATAATTTGATTGTGGGGTTATTTTTCTGAATAACCTTGGTACAACCTCAACATTATGGTTGATAATATCTGGTTTTGTATCAACTATTGTTTGTATATCTTCCTCTTTTCCTTTCAAATCAGGAATAAGAAGTTCAATTATCAGATTTTCATCGTATTCTCTCAGTTTTTTTGTTATTCTAGCATAATGAGCTGCGCCACCATCTGGTAAGTCATCTCTTGTAACTGAGGTAATGACTATGTGTCTTAAACTCAGTTTTTTTGCCGCTTCTAAAATGTGCTGGGGCTCCTCCTCATCTAAAGAACCAGGTTTTCCAAACTTAATATCGCAGAATTTACAATTACGAGTGCAAATATCTCCCATCACTAAGAAAGTAGCGGTTTTTTTCTCAAAACATTTTCCAATGTTTGGACACATAGATTCTTCACATACAGTGTGAAGTTTCAGTTTTCGAAGTATTGATTGTACTTCACGAATCTTTTCTCTGTCCATGTTTCCTATTCTCATCCATTCTGGCTTACGAAGTCTGGGCATTATTTTATCATCTCTTCAAGTTTATCTGATGCTATTTTTACTAGTTTCATTTTGAAGATTTTCTCAAATGATTGTTCGAATTTATTATATATTTCAGTTATGCTTAATGTTTTTTCAAGAACCTGTTTCATGGAAATTGGGCTGAATTTAGTTATTCCACAAGGAACTATCATTTGGAAGTGTTCCATGTCAGTATTAATGTTTAGTGCTAATCCATGAGATGAGATCATTTTTGAAGCCCTTGCACCAATAGATGCGATTTTCCATTTACGTGCTTGGTGATTAATCCAAACACCAGGATAACCTTCCAATCTCCATCCTTTGATTCCGTAGATATCTAAAAGCTGTATTAGCACTTCTTCCATGTTCCACACAAATTGGTCCACACTCAAATTAGCTCTGGATAAATTTAGATGCAGGTAACCAATCAACTGACCTGGTCCATGATAGGTAACCTCTCCTCCCCTTTTTACATTAACAACATCTATTCCTTCTTCCTTTAGAAGATTTTCTGGTGCTAGAATGTCCTCCTTGCTACCTTTCCTACCAATTGTAAAAACATGATTGTGTTGCAGAACAAGTAAAAAATCATCAAAATCTCTATTGCTTTCTTTCCTTTCTCTGAGTTGTTTTTGTAAATCTAGAGATTTACGGTACTCTAAACTTTTGTATTCAACTAAAAAGCAATTTCTCATTGATTCAAATTTTGTAGTGCCTTTTTAGGAATTTTGGTTTGACTATTTACCAATATTAGTAGTAAAGTTGAAAAAGAACCACTGACAATTAATCTTGAGTGTCATGGCGAAATTCCTAACTATTTTACTTGCTGAATCTTCCCTTGAAATCTTTCCTGAGGAACTGTTGAAGACTGTAGAAGTTAGACAATATCTCTCTAAATTAAAAAAAACCCCACAAGAAGTAATACTTGATGCTAGTTATCACAGTAATTTTATGAAAGATTTACAAAATGCTCAAAAAAGAGGTAGACCAGACATAGTTCACTTTACTCTTCTATCTTGTTGTGGTTCCATTATGGCTCGTGAACAGCGCCTTCGCGTCATTATTCACACCAATCAAAATAAGGTAATCGAGCTAAATCCCGAAATAAGACTTCCAAAGAATATCGATCGTTTTAAAGGTTTAATTTTGCAATTGTTCAAAGAAAAATCAATATCCCCTGAGTCAGATGCCCCATTGATGTCTCTCAGAGAGTTGAGTCTCTCAGATTTAATTAAGGAATTACGAAACAATCACGATATCGTTGTTGAATTCAGTGTCAAAGGAGAACGATTATCTTCTACGAAATACTCTAAAAAAATATATAATGCAACTAATCCTTTGCTTATCTTTGGTGCTTATCCCCACGGAGAAATAGAAAATATTCCAAATGAGCTTGTTGATAAGAAAATAGCAATTTACCAAGAAGGATTAGATCTTTTTGCCGTAATATCACAAATTCTAGCAGTTCAACACATGATAGATGAAGAAGTACTCTTAGGGAAATCTGAGGACGAACAAAATAATTTAGCTTGGGAATAATTTACTCATCTATTTGAGCAGAGCAAACTAACTTCGTAACGACAAACTTAAAATCTTTCTAAATTTGGCTCATGTAGGTGCCTTTACTGTCATTAAAGAAGTTAGATAAGTTGCTACATCCAGATAGTGTTGCTATCGTCGGTGCTAGTCCAGATAAAAAAAAAGTTGGTTACGCTGCTTTAAAAAACATGATATTAAGCGGTTTTAAAGGAAGACTTTATGCAATCAATCCTAAAGCTGATCAATACGGGGAAATAGAGGGGGTCAAGGTTTATTCAAATATAACTGAAATTGTTGATCATATTGACTTGGCTGTAATATGTATCCCTCCTAGATTTATTCCTCAATTAATGGAAGAATTAGGTCAGAAAGGTGTAAATTATGCTGCTATTATTACAGCAGGATTCAAAGAAACTGGTTCAAAAGGTGCTCAACTAGAGAAGAAAATTGTTGAAATTGCTCAAAAGTATGGAATACGAGTTGTAGGTCCAAACATTCTTGGTATTATAGATACGTCAGCTCCTATGAATGCAAGTTTCGCAGAAAGATCTCCAATTAAGGGTGAAGTAGCATTCTTAAGTCAGAGTGGTGCTTTGTTAACTGGAATTTTGGATTGGAGCTGCGCGGAAGGTATAGGATACTCAAGTTTCGTTTCACTTGGAAATAAAGCTGATTTAGATGAAACAGATTTCATTGACGCTTTAGCTGATGATGAACAAACTTTAGGTATTTTAGCATATCTTGAAAGCATAAGTCGTGGTCCTGAGTTTATGAAAGTTTGCCGAGAGGTTACTAAAAAGAAACCCGTTATAGTACTTAAAGCAGGAAGATCAGAAGCAGGTGCAAGAGCAGCTTCATCACATACAGGAAGTATGACAGGAGAAGATACAACATACGATGTTGCATTTGAGAAATGTGGTGTGATTAGAGCTAATACTACACAAGAGCTCTTTGATATGGCATTTGCTTTCAGTTATATGCCAATTCCAAGCGGTAATAAAATAGTCATCATTACAAATGCTGGGGGTCCAGGTATTCTTGCTACTGATGCAGCAGAGAAATTTGGTCTAGAATTGGCAACAATTTCACCAGAGATTAAATCGAAAATGAAAGCGTTCTTACCTTCAGCTGCAAACTTCAATAATCCAATAGATGCACTTGGAACTGCACAAGCTGAAGATTATGAGAAGGTTCTGGAATTATCCTTACAAGATGATGCTGTAGATGGGGTAATAATTATACTAACCCCTCAAGCTATGACTGAAGGTCAAGAAACAGCAGATAAAATAGTAGAGCTGAAAAGTAAGTATCCAGAAAAACCAATCATCTCTGTATTCATAGGAGGAGAATTATTGGGACCAAGTATTTACTATCTAAAGAAACATAGAATTCCTTGTTTTCCTCATCCTGAACGTGGTGTAAAAGCCATGGCTTCTTTGGTAGAATATTCAAAGATAAGGAAAAGAGCAGCCAAAGATGATATTCCTAGGTTTGATGTTGACAAAGATAAGGTGATTACTATTTTTCAGAAGGTGAGATTAGATGACAGGGTAACCTTACTTGGAACAGAAGCCATCGAGGTTGCAAGGGCATATGGAATTTATACACCAGATACCAGATTAGCAAGAACAGCTGAAGAAGCAGCTAATCTAGCAGAGAAAATAGGTTTCCCGGTAGTAATGAAGATTACTAGTCCAGATATTATTCATAAAACAGATATCGGGGGAGTTAAACTAAACATAAAGAATAGAGAAGAAGCTCTTGCTATTTTTGAGGAGATAATGAAAAGCGCTAAGAAGCATCATCCTGAATCAAAATTATTAGCTATAGATGTTCAGAAAATGGAGAAAGTTGGTCGCGAGCTAATTGTAGGTTCTACAAAAGATCCTCAATTTGGTTCATTAGTTATAGTAGGAATGGGTGGAGTTTATACAAACTATTTCAAAGATGTTGCATTTGGTTTAGCCCCATTATCAAAATTGGAGGCAAAAGCGATGCTTGAGAAAACTAAAGTTTACACTCTTCTGAAAGGTGTACGTGGTGAAGCTCCTTCAGATATAGAGGCGGTAATTGATACACTTCTGAGAATAGCGTTGTTGGTAAATGACTTCAGTGAAATACAAGAAATAGATATTAACCCCTTCTTCGTCTATGAGGAAGGATTAGGTGTCTCTGCATTAGATGTCAAGATTACTTTGAACAATCTCAGAGACGAAGTATCAAACAGTCAAATAGATATAAATCATTCTTGCTAATTTGGAGGAAGTTTTAATTTTCCGTATATTCCTCCTCCTCCTTCAACGATTTCCAATTTATTTTCCCTCATTTTTTTGATGACTTTTCCTAAAGATGAATTAATACTCTTAATTTCTGAGATAGGTTTTTCAAGCAGAATCTCGTACTCGCTGCCAAGTTTAGATGTTATCTCCTTGTATGCTGTTTTAACTTTTTTTGCTTTTGTACTCTTTAATTTGAATATTTCCGCTAATATCTCTGGAATCGGAACAATGTTCCAATAGTTTGGACGATTTCTATTCTCTTTTTTAGTTGTAGATATTGAATTAATCCTGTCTTTTACACCCAATTTAAGCAAGCCATTGCAAACAGGACATCGTTTTTTCTTATTAGTTATATCCTCAATCAACTCTTCCTGAACTTGTAAATCAAAGAAAATAAAATTTTGGTTAAAAGTCATTTTGACTTCTTCATCGTATCTAATTCTTCTTCTACACTTAAAACAAAAAGAACTATGATATTTGCCTAATCTTGGTTCCAAACCCACATTTGCGATAATTTTTTTCAAATCCTTTCTTCTTAGAATATTTGTGATATTAGTATAATTCAATGAATCAATATCAATGACATTACATTCTCTTCCCATTTTCCCTGGGTTTGGTGAGTGACTATCAGAATTAGTTATGTATGTATAATTCCAAAGCTCTGATATCTGATCAGCCATTTGACTATTTGCAGACAATCCTAATTCAACAAAATCTATTTTACTCGCTTGATCTCCATAACATTCCTTAAGGCTAGAATATCTATTTGAACGGAAGATAGCTTTGAAAGGAGTAAAAGCATGAGCTGGACCGATAATTCCTCCATAATCATGAATAATCTCAACTAACTCTTCAGCGTTAACTTGTAGAATAGGTCTGCCTCCATATTTGTTCATATCAATTTTGTATCGTCTTTCAAACATTAACGATAACTCATCAGCGGTTTCAATATCTGGTAAGAAAAAAAGGTGGTGGATGCTCTCCTCATCCTCAATTTCACCTGTGGGAATGAACATTACCTTCTGCTTTTCCTTGCACTCGTAAATTCCTTCTTCATGTACCTTTAAGTATTCCCTCAAATGTTCTCTCCATTTGGAATGTAAAATATCTCCAGTCCCTATAAGATTCAAACCAATTGTATCACTTAGCCTTGAAATCATGGGGATAGTCATGTTTTTTGAGGTTGCATAACTAAAACAGCTGTGTATGTGAAAATCAGCAAATATAGATGAATTACTAAAATTTCTGTCTGTTTCAGTAGGCATTATTGACATAAAAATTCCTTACACTAGTTAGACGTATTTTGCACGTCTTCAAAAACCATGAGACCTGTTTTCAGCTTTTTTGCTTCATCTTGAGTTAGTAGTTGTTTTTTTAGTTTAGAATAATCAAAAGGTATGAGAGACGAATTACCGAACGGATCTTCAATCACTATTTCTATTGGCAAACTATTATTAATATGCTCATCAATCATTTTGATGAATTCATTTATTCGATTAATTTCTTCTTCAGTTGTGGCATCCCGCAGTAAGAATTCTGCTTTTCCTTGAAAATCTCGTAGCATTCCTTCAATATTAGTTATGAAACCATCTGCTTTTGGACCTGGTTCCAAGATTGCGCCAATGGTTGGGAATCTGATTGTTCCATTTGAGCTTCTTACAATCTTGGAAGTATAGTCATCTTTGTTTTCTGCTAGATATGTATAACGAATAGGTTCGTTAAATGCTAGATTTATGAAATCATTATATTTGAAATGGCAATCGGAGCAACTAAGATTGTAAAACCACATTTGAGGAAAGTGAGGAAAATCTAGTATTTTTTGTACAATTTTTGTATTCTTACTTTCACAAACAGGGCAGTTTGCTTCCATCTCAGAATCAAGATTTTCAGTGCTCAAGTTATTCAGAACAACCTTTCTTAGTCCAAATTTAAAGTTTGAGATGACTTATTCAAAACAGATTCGTTAAATTGACTGGAATAAGTTTTTTTATGCATTCTCGTCTATAGTAACAATGAAAATTAATCTTGAAGATATATATAATATATTGTTCGAATATTATGGTCCTCAAGGTTGGTGGCCAGGCGAAGGATTAGAAATAGCTATTGGTGCAGTATTAACTCAGCAGACAATTTGGTATAATGTTGAAAGAGCGATTGAATGCTTAAAGGAAGCAGATTGTTTGAATATTGAATGTTTAAAGAAGATTTCATTAGAAAAATTGGAGAAACTTATCCAATCGAGCGGCTATTATAAAGCGAAAGCTAAAACACTGAAAAATTTGACTAATTTACTGATAAAAATCCCTCAACCAAATCGCAATGATTTACTATCAGTCAAAGGAATAGGCTATGAAACAGCTGATTCCATTCTATTATATTGGTTTGAACAACCTTACTTTGTTATAGATGCTTACACATTCAGAATTTTTCAGAGATTGGGTTACTATGAAGGTAAAGATTATTTGGAACTCCAAAGAGTATTTATGGAAATTTTACCACGTGATACCAAATTATACAATGAATATCACGCTTTAATTGTTGAACATGCAAAAAAATACTGTATTAAAACCAATCCAAAATGCAATGGTTGTCCTTTAGCTAAGAATTGCTCATACATTGATAAACAAAATATTTAGATAAGTAGTAATAGGAGAGAAGATGATTATGTTTCTTACGAAAGATCAAGAAGAAATGCTTTCTGGTATGAAAGGAGAGGCAATAGCAAAGAGCATGGAATTGATCGTAAAGATTGGGGACGTTTATAATGCTGAGCAACTGATTCCCATAAAAAACGCACAAGTAGCAGGTGTTTCATATTTAACAGTTGGAGAACCTATTTTTTCCTTTTTTGAACTATTTTCAAAAGATGCTGTTAAAGTCAAAGTTCCTACTTGGTTGAACCCAGCAGGAATGGATATGGAAAAATGGAGAGAAATGAAAATCAGTGAAGATTTTGCAGAAAAGCAATTTAGAATTGTAAAATTCTATGAAGGTTTGGGGATTAAACCTACTCTCACATGTGCTCCTTATTTAATTGGTCACACTCCATCTTACGGTGATCATCTAGCATGGAGCGAATCATCAGCTGTCTCAATGGCTAACAGTTTTTACGGTGCTAGAACAAATAGAGAAGGCGCTCCTTCTTCATTGGCATCTGCTATTACTGGTTTAACCGCTAATTATGGTTTACATATAACTGAAAATCGCAATCCTAGAATTTTGGTGAATGTAAAAGCCAATTTAGAAGGTTTTTCCGATTATTCAGCACTCGGTTATTGGTATGGTAAAAAGTTTCATGGTTTAATTCCTTACTTTGTTAATATTCAAAAATTAAACATAAATGAAGCTAAAATGCTAGCTGCAGCATTAGCTGCCTCAGGTAGTGTAGCTCTTTATCATGTAAAAGGCTTAACTCCAGAAAGTAAATCTATTGATATTGAAAATATTGAGGAAAAGATAGAGTTTACAGAATCGAATAAAACTGAGGTCTATAACTATTTTAACCAAATAAATGAAGGTGCTGATCTCGTTGCAATTGGGTGCCCACATGCAAGCTATGAGGATATAAAATATATTTTTGACACTCTACAATCAAGACAAATGAAGAAAGGAATTGAATTCTGGATATTTACTTCTAGTAAAACTAAAACTTCGGTAGATACTGATTCACTGTTGACAAGTCTTAAATCTAGAGGAATAAAAGTTTACGCTGATACTTGTATGGTTGTATCTCCTTCTGTAGGTGGGAATTTCAGAAATATAATTACTAATTCGACAAAAGCAGCTCATTATCTAGGTAGAGCTAAAACTACAATGGTGAACCTACAGTCACTCGATTCAATTATGAAGGAGGTTACAGAATAATGGAAATTGGAATTCGACCAATTGTTGAAGGAAAGGTTACCGGGTCTGTGTTGTTTTCCCCTTCTCCTATATCATTCTTAGGGGATGTTGACTCTGAAACTGGGAAAATAATAGATTCAGAAAGCCCAATATATGGAAGAAACCTAAAAGATACTATTTTTGTTTTTCCAAGAGGAAGAGGTTCAACCGTGGGTTCTTACATTATCTATGGTTTGAAAGTAAATAATGTCTCTCCGTTGGCACTAGTAGCAGAGGAAGCTGAAACCATAGTAATCGCGGGAGCGATATTAGCAGACATTCCATTGGTAGATTTGCCAGATAAAGACCTTTTCAGTATGATAGAAACTGGAGATACAATTACAATAGATACTTCTGAAAGAACACTTAAAATACAAAAAAGGAAAAAGTGAGACGATAAAATTATCTTCTTTTCTTACCTTGTGATTCTGATAAAAGGCGTTGGAATTCATCACGTAAAACTGCTTCTTGTTCTTCAAGAGCTTTCTTCTTTTCTTGTTCTAGTTTTTTATTTAATTCTTCCATTTCTTGCCCTTTCTGCTCTATAAGTTCTGTTTCAAACTCCTTAATGTCATCTGTATGTTTGAGTACGAGTTTTTCCATTAACTCCTTCCATTCTTCTTCTTTTTGTTTCTCTAACTCTACTTTATCATCTTCAAATGATTGTTTTAATTCTTCTTTCTCTTTGAGATGTTCTTCAGATAATTGAGTTTTAGTGACTTCAAGTTCACTATTCCATTCTTCCTTCTTTAATTCTAAAGCACTATCAATTTTTTCTGTTAGTTCCTTTTCTTGAGCCTCATAAATTGGTGCTAGAAATTCCTTACTTGTTATTTTATTAATAGTCTTAAATATTCTATTAATGTTCTGAATATTGGCAAGAACTGTTTCGAATTCTTCTGTTGCAAGTTTTTCTTTGGATTCTTTTATAATTGAGATAACCAATTCAGACATTACATCACATGCTTCTTTTAGAGCAATTTTGCTTTCATAGCACTTTGTGTAATTTATTTCGTTTTGTTCAGCTAATGAATCAAGAGTATCTTTATGCTCCTTTGATAGGCTTTTCTCTCGGAAAACTAAATCATAAGGACCCATCATCATTGTTTGTTTGGTTTGCAATTGATCATAGAAATTAATGATAACACTTAATTCATGAGTAATTTCACCTTTGGCAGACATACATCTGATTATAAGCTTATGTTCGGTTTTCTGCTGAGGTAGTAATTTTTCAACAGAAAATTCTTTGTTTCCATCTATAACTTCAACACCTTCTGGGATGTTAAAGCTAAAACTTAAATTATTCGCATCTCCTTCTCCTACATTTTCAATGAAAATGGAGAGGTCTGTTGGTTCTCCCAATACTAAATCACGAGAGATTTTGAACTCAGGAACAATTTTTGGAAGCTTAATCTTCGAACGGAAGATTTTCACAACGGTGTCGACAGCATCATCAATGGCTGGAAAGAACAAATCTCCTGTTATTTGGCTTAATCCTGGTTTAAGGTGGCTCCCAACAAGTTGTTGAGCATTTAGAAGAGAGCCGGTATCTAGATTTTTAACTGCTTGAATGGCGTGACCTGCTGCAAAAAGAATCTGTTGAGCTCGAGTAAATCCAGGATCATCTTTAATCTGCTCTATATATTGTGTGTAGTATTTTTCAGCTGTTTTAAATTCTTCAATTGAAAACAAGAAGAAACAAGCTGTTGACACTAAAATTATCCCTTTATCATATTCATTCCACAACAGATACTCTTGTGCTGCATTAACTAGATCATCAACAACTGCCATGGTTGCAGCTTTCCAATCATCTATTGCTCCAAGTCTTTTGAAAATCATGACTACATGAAATAGATTTTGAGCACTCAAACGATACTGTTTCTTTTCTTTATTATCTTCTGAAGCTCTAATGAAATTCTTTATAGCTTCATTATACAAATCTTCTGCTTGCGCTAGTCCCCTAGCTGCTTCTAGTTTTTTTGCTGCTTCCCAATATTTTCTTGCTGATTCAGCAAAGTTAGAGCTTTTGAATAAATCACGTGCCTCAGACATGAGCTTCGCTAGGTTCTCATCGTAAGACTTTTCCATAACTCTAAAATTGCAACCTAAATATATAAGTATTATTTAAGAAGCCAACTCTAACCGTTTTTTGTATTCAAAGTGTGCTGTCAATATTGTACAAAAAAATGTTTCTAGAGTTTTAAAAGATTATGGTGGACCGGGCGAGACTCGAACTCGCGGCCTCTTCCATGCCAAGGAAGCGATCTTCCAAGCTGATCTACCGGCCCAATTTTTATCTCTAATATAAATAGTAAGAGATTAAATTAAAGAAAAATTAGTTAGTGCCTATGCCAAGCATAATTACGGATTTTCTTTGTCCTTCCAAATCCACAAGCTGCACATTCTTTGTGACGTTTGTGGAAAGAGTGCCTTCCACATCTTCTACAAACTATGTGTGTAGATTTCTTATTGTGTCTTCCAAATGATGGTGTTCCCTTTGTCATGTTTTTCTACTTCCAGCTAATTATTTTGGAGGGGGACTAATCATAATGACATTATCACCACGAACTATAATGTCTCCTAATTTCTTACTACCAGATTCACCAATTTCCTCAGCATCTTCAAGAGTGAGATTCAAGTGAATATCATAGTTTTTGAGAATTCCTCTCATACGACGGTTTCCCCTTAGTCGGATTAGAACCCTACTTTCTCGAGCTTGATTTAATATGTCCATGGGTTTGTTCGAACTCATTGTTACTACTCCAAATCCTTACGTTCTCAAATCTTTAAGCTTTTATTATAAACATTTTGATTAAAGAAAAAAAGCCCCTTACCCCTCTATCTTTTACTTTAGGGTGAAATATAAAATCTTAGATTAAGTTTTGTATCTTTGGTTAAAAATCGTTACCTTTAAGTACAGTATATTATGCTTCTGATTTGCACTTAACATATTAAGAGGAATAGAAAATGAGCGCTGACATTGTCATAGTAGACTTACTTGTGGATGGCGGAAAAGCTTCTCCTGGAGGAGCAATGGGTCCGGCATTAGGTCCACTTGGAGTTAATATTAAAGCAATAGTTGATGAAATCAATGATAAAACTAAAGCTTACCAAGGAATGAAAGTTCCCGTAAAAGTAATTGTAAAGAAAAAAGCAAAAACCTTTGAAATTGAAATAGGCATTCCTCCCGCTTCTGCCCTTGTTCTTAAAGCAGCAGGTGTTACTAAAGCCTCAGGGATGCCAAATCAAGAGATAGTAGGCAATATTACATTCCCACAATTAATTGATGCTGCAAAAGCTAAATGGAATGATTTATCTGCTACTACCTTGCGTGCAGCATGCAAAGAAATTCTTGGTACAATGGTTTGTATGGGTGTAACTTGCGAAGGTAAAGATTCTCGTGATGTTCAAAAGGAAATTGATGCAGGAAAGTATGACGATTTACTAAAAGCATCTGAAATATAAATAGGGTTCATCAACAGAACAATTAAAAAATCAACAAGCATATTACGTTTGTGAGGAAGAATCAATGAGTAAAGCAATACTAAAAACCAGAGATTTCATTTCTAGTAGTAGACGATTATTACGTCACGCCAAACTTCCAACTAGGCGAGAATTATCTATTACAACCAAAATGAGTGCATTAGGTGTATTGGTAATTGGAGCAATTGGATACGTTCTTAGCTTACTATTTAATGCGCTTATAAGCGCAATTAGCGGAATTGCATAAAAAGAAGTGATAATATGCCAATATATGCTCTTAGAACAACAATGGGTCAAGAACAATCCTTAAGTGAACACTTAAATCGTAGGGCAGAATTTCGCCCCCATCTTAAAATCTATTCTGTGTTAGTGCCTGGAGGGTTAAAAGGGTATATCTTTGTTGAAGCTGAATCTATAGATGAAGTAGAACTTCTAGTAGAAGGAATGAGACATGTTCGCAAAAGACCTAGAGCTTCTCGAGCTGAAGAAATTCCAATTGAACAATTAGACCACTTTCTAATACCAAGACCTGTTATAGAAGGTGTAGATATCTATGATATTGTCGAGGTAATTAGTGGACCATTCAAAGGATCAAGAGCAAGGGTCATAGATATAAATATAGGAAAAGAAGAAGTAACTGTTGAACTTCTAGCAATGGATTTACAAATACCCGTAAAAATATCTGGTGATGCAGTTCGAGTGATTGAAAAATCAACAGAAAAAACTGAAGAAGAAAGCGAATATTTACTATAATCTTCTTTTTTTCAAACTCCATTTTCTTTGCTTTCTTTTAGATATTCATCTAATGTTGGTTTTTTGTCTGCAAGTTTTAATGGCCTTGCAGGGATTTTTAATTTGTGTCTTATCAACGCTGCCAGTTCAGAGTCGAAACCATATAGAGTATACACCTTTTTTGGTTTGATTTTCTCAGCATAATTTACAAGTTCTTGACTATTAGCATGCATAGAGAAAGGAAATGTTTGATCGAATTTTCTGTAAGCGAATCTTGCTGCTTGTCCAGTTACCATTCCTCTTGAAATTTTATAACCATCTAAAAAGTGAGGAAGGTTATTGCATGCTCGGGGGAGAAGCACAACAGTGTTTTCTGGCTCAAATATACTTACGTCTATCTCTTCAAAGTTTTCCCAGTTCAATGGAACCTTGTAATCTTTGTAAGTTTGATTTATTCTACTAGTTCTAGTGTCACAGAAGATGTCGACAGAAAGCATGTTGTTTAGGAAAGCAATAAGCTCTTGTGCTGCTCCAAGATGACCTAAATTAATAACTGGTGTGTATTTTTTTTGTAAGTTTTCTGCAATCCATTTTAGAAGAGATATTTTTGTTCTTTCTCTCGTATCAAAATAAAGATCCTTAGTTCCATAAGTTGCTTCGGTAATCAATATGTCAATATCATCATCCGGGACTTGTGCTTTTGGTACAGTAATCATTTCATCTGTACTAATATCACCGGTATAACAAATCGTCATGTCAGGAAAATAGAACAATATCTGCGCTGCACCCAATAAATGACCCGCGGGAATGAATTTCACTTCTATATCTTCTATTTTTTGTGTCTTCCCAAAAGTAAAGTAACGTGTATTTTTTGGTTTTTTTGTGGTTAGTTTTTCATATAACTCACTAGCTATTTTTGTGGAGAAAACTTTAGTTGCTGCATCAGGAAAAGCTATGGAATGGTCGGTGTGGGCATGTGTTATAAAAGTTGCATGACTACCTCGCGATGCTGTGTTTGTGGTAGGATCAGCTACAAAGGAAAGATTCTCAGGTTTTTTAACTATTTTAATCCCTTTTTCATATTTTACAGTAACTGGCATAGGAGAACCTTTCCAACAAATAAATCTGGTTTCAATACTTAAATTCGAGATAATAAGTTTTGTACTATTCTCATATTTATTCCAACTCTTCTATTACGTTTTCAAAAAAGGTAGAAATTGTTGAGAATCAGCCTCTTATGATACATCATTAATCAGACAGGGGTAACCCAATCATATTCTCAACAAGGATATTTTATTGGAGTAAAATATAATGTTTGTTTTTTGTAACTTTATTTGAAAAAGTTCAAGAACATGTTTTAGTTAGAGTTCACGATATAGATGGTTGAAAAAACACCTCTGTTTAAGAAGTATCCAAAATTAACTAGTATACCTTGGGTCTCCATTATTAATTCTCCCACCCCCATTCATAAAATGGAACAAACAAGTAAAACTCTCAAAAGAGATATTTGGGTTAAAAGAGATGATTTAACACATACCATATATGGGGGAAACAAACCACGTAAATACGAGTTTGTTTTTGCAGACATCTTAAAAAAAGGAAAAAAGACAATAGTTACTTTAGGGGGCATTGGAACAAACCACGGGTTAGCTACAGCTGTTACAGCAAGGGATTTTGGTTTAAGCACCCATCTCTTTGTATTAGAACAACCGCTTTCTGAGGGCGTAAGAGAAAATCTTCTTTGTCATCACTTCTTTGGTGCTAAACTTCACCTGATGAGAAATCCGTTCCATCGAAAACTAGCTATGAAAATCAAATTGATGTTGGATAAAAGTTCATATTTTATTACGCTTGGAGCGAGTTCACCACTTGGAACACTTGGTTTTGTCAATGCCGCTTTTGAAATTAAGGAACAAATAGAAAAAAAACTCATACCTGAACCTGATAAATTATTTGTTACTGCAGGTTCTCTTGCTACTTGTGCAGGCTTAGTATTGGGTTTGGAACTAGCTCAAACTAAGACAAAAGTTGTGGGGATAGGTGTAACAGACCCCTCTAGAAGCTCCAAACAAAAAACGATAGAGTTAGCTAAAAAAGCTCTGTTAATAATGAGAAACAAGGATGCTTCAATACCTAATGTCTCAGAAAAACTAGAAAATAGACTGGTAGTAGATCATTCTTACTTTGGAGGGAAATATGGAGCTTCAACAAAAGAAGCATTAGAAGCGATTGATCTTGCTAGAAAAGACGAATTAAAGTTGGAACATACATATACAGGCAAAACACTTGGGGGTTTGATTGACTATTGTCAGAAAAACAAAGTAACAAAAAATGAAGTTGTGCTTTTCTGGAATTCGAAAAGCTCAGCAGACATGACCCCATATTTGAATCAAATAACTTATAGTGATCTCCCTAGAAAATTTCACAAATTTTTTGATGATCAAATAAAAAATGAGGATCTCTTCTAACAAGGTACCCTCCTATATCTAACATCCTCTTTTCTAATAAGGGAGACAAAATAAGAAGGTGGATAGAAAATATTAAGTGACATCTGTAGGATAATCCCTAAACAAAACACCTTCAAAAAAATTAACTTAGAAAGGATAATAGTATTGTTGGCGAATAAGAAAAGCGAATAAATGGCTAGAAAAAGAGAAAGAAAAAAAATTGTATTTAGTTAGTTTATGACTTCAGACAGTATCAGAAATTCCAACTATCATAGGTAAGGCTCTCTGTTATATCCAATGCTCCACTTACACTTAAGAAGAATATTGTGGTTTCATACTCGATGTATATGCTGTTACCAACTACAATAAATGCAATTACTACTCGAGAATATGGCCCACCATCTGGCCATTCGTCAGATTCAGTTTCTACCCAATCCTTTGAATGAGTGTAAGGACCATTAGATCCAAAACCATCCTCTCCAGGATTAAAACTTATCTGATATGGACAATCAATACGATTGGATATCACAGGATCACATTTCCATGGAGATAACATTAGAGTATCCCATGAGGTTTCATAGGTAACTTCAGAATAGGTAAAATCATAACCTACTCCACTTGTATAGCTAAATTCTACTACTGCAGTCATGTCTATCTGTATCCAGGCCTCATATTCAAACCCTCCAGGGTCACGACAATCATAAGTAGTATAGAAAGTATGGCTGTAGGTCAATCTGGCATCAATAACATCAGGAGTGTTAACAACTATGAAATAACCAAAGTCAGTTCTATAATTTCCACTTGTGTCAACAGCTTTTGCTTGTAATTGATAGATATCATTTGCTAAAATTGTTGTATCAAAAATTGTTTCATAGGGAGCATTATAGAACCTACCAAGATCAACAACTACTTCAGAGGTGTCAGAATCCTTGATGTAAAATTGTACATAGTCAACCGCAACATTGTCACCAGCATTTGCTTTAATGGTAATATCTCCATTAACTTCTATCCAAGGATAATTATATGTTACATCAGGCGATACTATTTCAACAGTAGGATTTGTGGTATCAGGGGGAGGAGGAGTATAAAATGTGACGGAATGAGTATCTGATCGCACATTTCCAGCAGCATCAACAGCAGTAGCTCTAATAGAATGGCCACCGTTACTATAGTCAGCTGCGTTAAAGCTCTTTCTATAAGAAGCTGTAGAATCATATCCCTTATAGACTCCATCAATATAGAAGTATACTCTGTAAACGCCAACATTATCACTTGCAGATACGTATACTGTAAATACTCCACTAACAGTTGCCCCATTAGAAGGGGAAGTGATAGCTACATTAGGAGCAATTGTATCAGCTGGAGGGTCTCCAGGATCAAAGCCCCAACCAACAACATTACCAATATTTGCAACAAGAAACACAATCATAAGAAACGAAAGTGTTGTTGTTATTTTTTTCAGATTTTTGTTCATTTTTTTTCACCTTTTTTGTGTTTTAAAGCATCCCCGCATTAGGGGGGACAATTAGAACATAATTCTGAACAAATATATATTAAACAAGCACTATTTAAAGAAAAAACAAAGAAAGAAGAAAATTCACATTATTTAAGAAAGAAAGGTAAATTTCAGAAAAATAGTCTATAGTTGTAACGTCTTTAAATAGTATTTATATAAATCAACTACCCACATCTATGATAAGATAGGTTTTGAACAAGTTACAAAAAGTAATTGTGTTTGAAATAACTATGAAATCATACCTTGCAAAAATTTGGAAGTTAAAAGAAGATGGTGGCCGGACCGTGATTTTCAATATTTCAGAGCGCATCTGAAGTTATTTTGAACACGGGATCACTGAGTCCCAAACCCAGGGCCATACCAAGCTAGACCATCCGGCCGAGAATGTCTCTCACTATTTTGCCCCTCATTATGTAATTAAGCTTTTCGTTCTTGTTATTACAGCTTAAGTAAATCAATCAAACATCTCTCTATTTGCTAGCATTAACAATATGTCATCTAGTAGCCAGTTATTTACTTGCGACCAGAGTTTGCTTATAGCTAAATCTGCTAAAGCTTGTTCAGCTGAATATGGTTTACTCATTATACTTGGAGGGTAGATAGCTCTATCTCTATCTAGTGCTCCAAAATCATGACTAATTTCGTGCTGAATAATGTTTTCTACCCATTCTTCAGGGATGCTAAAACCATTTGGAAAATAGTCTTCAATATAATTTTCTAGTTCCCGAGACCTAGCAAAATGGAAAGCTATGTTACTTTCAAGAAATGCAAAACCGAAGTGATCACTTGTTTGGTTAGAGAAGCAAGATAGAAAATCAAATCCATTATTGCTTGAAGATCTACCAGACATTACATCCCACCCGCCATCTAAACTAAGTAAATCTCCAGTTATTTGTTTACTATAGTCATAAACATCAGGATATTCGGTTGTAGGGGGGTGCCAGTTTAATTCCAATATTGGCATGAGTTTGATGCCTAAATCTTTTTCAAAGTATAACGATGCATTAGTAATTCCTATGATTGGGCTTTTTCTAATAATCTTATCGTCCATCACTTCCCAATTGTCATTTAGTGCAACAATAAACACTCTATGTTCATAACTAACTGCCGATATATTATCTAAGTAAACATTGGAATATTCTGTAATTTCTGTAAAAATGATTTGAAGAGTGACATTGGCTATGCCTTCAGTATGCTCAAAATAGATAAGCTGGTCTGTTGACGAGCTTTCAGTTAAGATTAGACTCATTGTCTGTGGAATATCGTTAATGGTTAAGTTAACCCCTAAAACACCTGGTTTATCTAAGAGTATCTCAAACGAAACGAAGTGTGTATTTGTTAAATTCATGTCTTGAGATATTGAAACCCACGTTGAGTTGGTTACTGTAATATTGTCAATATTGGAAATGTGGAATGAAGATCCATCTAATGGTGAAGAGGTTTCTATGTCAGTAATAAGCGTAGAGTCTAGTTTGTTAATCTCCCATCCAGCTGATTCATTCCTAAAATCTCCATTTGTGGCTTTTTCCTCCTTTCCTGGATTAGTTATACTAAAATCAAAGTTTGTTTTCTTAAACACAGTAGGTAGTTGTTCTCCAAATGAAATATTAACTGAATACAAGTTATACTCACCTACATTCAATGCATAGAACCCCTCACTTGAATTCAGTAGGGGATGCAAGAAAACTGTTATGTTGTAACTGGCTTTTCCACTTTTAGTTTGGTTAATTTCTTGAATGGTTGTGGTGTTGAAATCATATTCCTCAGAGAAAATACCAAATTGAATATTTTCTATTAATACGTCTCCTCTTTTACCAATGAAAACTTCAGCAACTATCTTGACAGGGTTTCCTTTTGTAGTATTTTCTTCAACAGAAATGATATCCAACTCAAAGCCAGTTGAATTGTCAAGAATAGTTTTAGCGATGAAAAAACCACTTAAGCCAACCACAATTAAAAAAGCAAGAAAAAGTGAAGTAAATAGGGGTTTCTTGAAAGGATTTTTCACTAGCCTAGTATAACTTCAAACCAATATATATTTTTGGAAACATAGAAAAGAAAAAACTAACTAGCCTCCGCCGTTTCTTTCTTCTCCTCTTCAACATCAACTTTTTGACCCATCTTTCTTTCTGTACCAGTAAGAAGACGCTTAATATTTGCTCTGTGCCTCCAATAGATAAAAACAGCCATCGCTACACTTACTATTAAAGCCCATAAACTCTGATTGTTAAACCAAAGGTTACCTCCAAAATACCAATACAAGGGAATAGAAATTAATGTTACAGATAAATTCGAGAGAGACATTAGTTTTGTAGTTTTCAAGAGGACGAACCAGATAACCATAATTATAATCCAAGCAATTGGGTTGACTGCTAATATCGCTCCTGCTCCAACTGCAGCAGATTTTCCTCCTTTGAATTTTAACCAAACAGGAAGACTATGACCGAGAACAGCCATAAAAGCAACTAGGGCTAAGAAGAACCCTTCATCTAGTGTAGCAGGAAAACCAAGACTATCATTAGTTCCAAAAATGTCATAACCACCAAACCAAAGATAAAACCTGGCACATAGAACAGCTACTGATCCTTTAACCATGTCTAAAACTAGTGTTGTTAACCCAGCTTTCTTTCCAAGTGTTCTTAAAACGTTGGCGGTTCCCATATTTCCGGAACCATAATCTCTTATATCTATACCATGACCAAATTTTCCAATCAAATAAGCTACAGGAATAGAACCACAAAAATAACCAAATAATAATAATAATATCTCGAACACTATTTCATAACTCATGATGATAAGGTTTAGTGACTCTTATTTAAAATTTATTTGAATTCATAAAAAAATGTAAAGTATCAACTATGTTGAAGCAAGAAAAATATGACGTATTTTAGGAAGAATTTATTTCTCGACACAGATCATTGTCATTGTGCTACGTACATTCTCCAGTGCTCGGAGATTTTCTGTAACAATTTTCTTTAATTCATCCATGGTATCTGCTTCAATCTTCGCAATTAGGTCATAAACACCATAGACTACATGGGCTTCACTGACATTTGGAAGAGACATAAGTTGGTCGAGTACGCTCTTTTCTTCTCCTATTTCACTGTTAATCAGGATGAAAGCTATTGCCATTTGGAATTCACCAACCAACTATATGTCAACACGTTTAATAAACTTTTTTCAGACATTGACAATTTGTGTATAAATCAACGATATTTTATAGTCAAATTAGCTGAATCATCACACATGCTTACAGATGTCTATCCTGAACGATTAAGAGAGCTTGCTAAATCGTACTATTTCAAGAATACCAAGAAGAAATCAAAGAATCTAGTAATTTTAGTACATGGTTTTGGTGCCTCAGCTACAGAGACACGACCGTTAGGAGAATTTCTTTATTCTGAAGGATATGATGTAAAGGGAATCCTTTTGAAAGGGCACGGGACTAAACCCGTTGATATGGATAGTATCCGGTGGGAAGAATGGATTGGTGATATTCAAGAAGTATACGATGAACACATTTCTAAATATACCAACATCATTGTTGGGGGGATTTCGATGGGGGGTGCTCTTGCACTATATTCCTCAACACAGATCAAATTCAAAGCTATTTTTACTATCAACGCTTTTTATCACTTATCAAAGACCTCATCCTTTGCTACATGGTTTTTCAGTCTTTTTGGAGCTCATAGACAAAAAAACGAAGCAAGAATTAAATGGTATGTGGAAAATAACCTTTTTTCTTATTCTGCAGATTCTACACCAGCTGCTAATCAATTATACAAGATGTTAAAGATATTACACAAGAAAGTAGCTGAAATTAACGTTCCAGTATTAATAATCCAGTCTAGAGCGGATAAAACAGCTAAACCAGAAGGAGCAAAGGAGCTGTTCGAAGATTTGAAAACAAAAAAAGAATTGTTTTTTGTACAGAAGGGAGATCACATTTTGACTGTAGATCCACATAGGCAAGAAGCATTTGATAAAATACTGTCGTTTCTTGTGGATTTGATGAAAAATTAGAAAAACCTTGCTGAAGGTATAACCATAATTCAAAAAGCCATTAACGAAAGATATTAAAAAGATTAGACAGAAAAACGGATAGCACAAGTAACGCCTCGATGGTGTAGTTCGGCCAATCATTGCGGACTTTCACATGTGAAAGTCCGCGTGACAAAACAGGAGTATCCGCAGACCCGGGTTCAAATCCCGGTCGAGGCACCAACTTTTTTCAAACAAGGATTTTTACCAAATAAACAATTCTGTTACTACAAATGCTCATTTTTATTAATAGTACCGTGCTGTGTTTCATGATTTAAAATGATTCAATATAGAAGAGCAGATTTAAACGATGTTACAGACTTGGTTAATCTCCGAATAAAATTTCTCTGTGAAGCTGAGGAGATAGATGAAGAAACATCATCTGATTTGCTTGAAAAATCTCTCACTAAATATTTTACAATTCATTTGCAGAACGGAGAATTCATAGCTTGGCTTGCTATAGAAGATGATTTGATTGTAGCAACTAGCGGAGTGTCTTATAGCAAAGTGCCACCAAGTTTTGGAAATGTTTCAGGAGAGGAAGCATACATAATGAACATGTATACTTTACCACAAGCACGAAAGAAAGGGATAGGGACAATACTGCTTGGGAAATTAATAGAAGACATAGCAAAGAAGAATATTAAGAAAGTAAGATTACTAACAACAGAAATAGGAAAGTCAATGTATATTAGAGCAGGATTCAAAGAAAATTCTTCTGAAATGGTATTAAATCTTAAAGAATGATAACAATCACAAAGATAAATTTAAAAAATCCTACAAACTGAAACTGTTGACCACTATATTTTTTCCTAAATGCGGGGATTGCCGAGTGGTCAAAGGCGCTGGACTTAGGATCCAGTCTTTAGTAGTTCGGGAGTTCGACTCTCCCTCCCCGCACCAAATTCTAAAAAATTTCGAGAATATAGTTGACTTTGAAAAAACTCAATTTTTTCACTTTCAATATTGCCCCTCTTTTTTCTTATATAGCTGCATGAGTATTGTAACATGGTCATAATGTCATCATGCGAGCTGTTACCTAGTAACTCTCTAGATTTAGGGGTTGTTCTAGTTAAATTCGACCATAGACTTGGTCCTGTTGTTCTATCAAATAATTCAACATTGTCAGAAGATCTATTAATGAAATTGGCAATTAAGGGAACTTCAACTTTGATGAATGGTTTACCCTACGATATGTCAAACTCAAGACGTTTTCGAGGTCTTCTTCAATTATCTGAAGATTACTTTGTTTATGGTTTTGATATGGTTTTAATAGACGATGAAGATGATAAGGGTGCTTTCGTTCCTGTTCTATTATTCGTAGTCTTTCCTACAATATCAGTTCCAATAATAGGCTCCAATCTCAGATCTATTGAACAGTTACTATACAAATCTACACAATCATTTCTCAATCTTTCTCATATAAACGTAGATTTTGGGTTTGACTTGCGTTTATCTCTTCGTGAAAATTTACTTTAAATTTCAAACCCTTTTACTCCCGTTTTCCTCTTTACATTGCAAATATAACATTTCAGAGATTCGACAATTATAAATATGGTAATTAGCTATGTGATAGTTAGAAACTCAAAAAGATGATTCTAATGAGTATAAAAGAACCACAAACAGAACCACTAGTAGAACCAGAGGAAAGTGGGAAAAAGTGGAGTTATTGGGGCATTGGTTTACTCTTCTTTCTTGTATTCTTTGTAGCTTTAATGTTTATTCTTGAAGCAGCAATGCAACCTCGAGAAAGTTTTACTTCAACACTCATAGCCTACATATTAGGAATTATAGGCCTTGCCATTTTCGCTGGTTTAGTACGTGATAAATCTAGAGCCCTTATATCTATACCATTATTGCTATTAATTGTATTTGGTGCTGGTTACTTGTTTAACTACGTAATTCAAGCTCCAGTATACAATCCGTTTGCTCCGGTATCAGAAAGAGCTGTTCTAATTCTTGATACTTTTGAGGAAATGGAAGCAACCTTAACAGACATGGGGGCTCCCGCAGATTTGAACATGGAAGATGTTAGATTTTTCAGTCAATTTGCTTTTGTTATTGATCTGATAATTGCTCTTCCGTTATTCATATTCGGAACGTTGGCGTTAACGTGGGGGGTGCAAGTCTTTACGATACAACCAACACTTTGGACTATACTATGGGCCTTTTTCATAATAGTATTTTTCTTCATTGGTTTGATCCTTACGCCATATATACACCTCCTATTCTCGGGGGTTGTTGCAGTAACAAGTGACATACTACCTGGAGCCCTTTACTTGGGACAAGGATTTAGTATTTTCGCAAACTTTGAGAATGCTACACAAGAGGATATGGATGAAGCAATAGCGTCCTTCTACCTGGCGTCTGAGTATTTCCAACAGAGCGCGGATAATCTATACGGTCTGCAACAAGCAGGATTTGTAGGAATATCGGCAGCTATTCCGGTACTGGGCACGTTTATAGAAAATATCTACTACGTTGCTTTAGCAGCGTTACATATATCTTCAGGTCTAGGTCCGTTCGCAAATGGCACGTTCTTTGTTCTAGAAGGTATGGAAGATGCAATGGCCTCTTTTGGTGAAGGTGGCAGTTTCCTTAGAACTAAGGATGGGACTGTAACACAAATTGAAAGTGAGATTAATGATACTCGATTTGAAGAAGGTATCGACAAAGTAAATGAAGGTTTATTGGTTCTTGGTAACAGTACTGATTATATTGATGATGCTTTAGCAGAACTAAACAAAGTGAATGTTACTGACATTACTGTAGCAACAGCAGAACTTGAGGTTTTTGGAGTACCTCCTGATATCGCTGCGTCAATACTGGAACAAGTTGATATGATTGATTCTTATCTTTCGATCTTCGAAGGAGCTGTAAGAGTAATAGATGTTTTGCTAACTAAACCAAGCGGAAGCGATTCAGCTACTTTGACACATTTCTTATATGGATCTTATAGTTTATTCAAAGCTGGAGATGTAATAGGAACAACAACTACCTTTTACAATGAATCAAAAGGAATTGATACTTCATCATATTTTGACGATGCATCTGCAAACTTCAGCATAGTTTATAATGAGCTTCTGGATCCAGAAGTGCAAGCAATAGCGAATTCAGATACACCAATACTTAACTCAACTGTTGCATTCTTAACTGACATGGTTGGTTTAACTGTGCCCTTGTGTTCATTAGGTGGTAACATTGCAACCGTATTCTTTACAATGCAAGATACTATGAGTGTTTTTGATGGTACTAATTATGAGGACATTTCAGACTATTCGACACTAATTAGTTCAATGGATGACTTAAGAACAACAACCGGTGAAATGGCCGACGATGCCAATGCTACAGATACACAGATTAACGATGTAAGAGCCAAAGCTTCCAATGACACATATGGAGAACTTAGTGCACCTGCTCTTAGTTTTACAGATCAGTTAATTCAATTCAACTTAACCCAGAACGTTTACAATGCTAATAATATTGCAAACTCATTCTACTATATGTTTAGTGGATTAAGTCATTTGAGTTACAGTTTCAACAATATAACTGCAGGGTATGAAGATTTCAACGATACACTTTTTGTTCCTGAAGCTCAAGATCATTTCATCGCAGCTAACACATCATTACATGCTTCAATAAGTGATCTAACTACTGCAACCTACTATATGAATCAAACAGAAGCGGGAGGAATGACGCAATTGTCAGGAACGAGAGATGCTCTATTAGGAATTCGAAACAGTTTGTATGGCACAGTAGATGAAGTCAATCTTATATTGGAAATAATGGCTGATGATCCAGTTGGAAGAGCTGGCGAATTCGAAATAGCTGTCAACGATATAATTAGTGCATTTGCAGGTGTCAACATCCAACTTGAAGGTGTGAACGCGCAATAAAAACGCATAAATTTCTCTTTTTTTCTTTTTTTTCTCCGCTTTAACACCTGTTTTGTACGTCTAGTTTTCTGTTGCCTAAAGAGAATACCTTTTTTAATAAAACTGTTCTATTTTATTAAAGCTTTAAAAGGGATATCATTATGAGTCCAATGAATGTTTTTCTAGCATATGACCACAGTAAAAACGAATTTAGTGAGATAAAAGAACAAACTAAATTCCAAAAAATAATGGAATCTGATGCCTCCGACATTAGCTCTCAACTGATGAGCATGGATGTGGACGGCGTCTTAATCTTTAATCGAGACAAAAATGAATGGCACCTTATTTTCAGTAAACACGTTGGCCTTGTAGCTCAAAGAACAGGAAGACGTATAGCTGATAATATTAGTAGAGCAGGTTTTCAGTTATCATCTGGAGAAAGAATTGGAGCAAAGAGTGGACTTGAGCAATTAACTGAAGATACCATAGGAGATCTAAACCTAAGTGTTCAAGAAAAGTACATTGAAACAGATCTTTCCGGATTTAAAGGTGATTCTAGACAAGATTCTTATCCTAAACAAGTGTTTTCCAAAGTAGAAAAAACAGTTGAAAAACCAAAACCTCAAGCTATTCCAGAACAAAAACTCGGTCCACCAACAGCGTATCCTGCAGATATTGAACCTGCAACTGGGCCCGTTGTTGAGCCTGAACCTGAACCAGAGCTTGAACCTCAAACTCTTGTTGTTTCTGAGATTGAACCCGTTATCGAAGAACCTGTTATTGTTTCTGATCCTGAACCCGTTGCAGATGTTGTTGATGAACCCGTTGCAGATGTTGTTGATGAACCCGTTGCAGACGTTGTTGATGAACCCGTTGCAGACGTTGTTGATGAACCCGTTGCAGACGTTGTTGATGAACCCGTTGCAGACGTTGTTGATGAACCCGTTGCAGATGTTGTTGAGAAAACCTTAGATGACACAGTTGAAGATGTTGTAACCGAGGTTGTTGAGGATGTTGTCGACGATATTGCGGAAACAATTGCAAAACGTGTAGCTGAAGAAGTAGGTGACGATACACTCGAAGGAGTGGTTAAGGAAGCAATTGAAGCAAAATCAGAAGAACTTGTTTCAAAGGTTGTCGAAGAAGTTGAAGATGAAATAGTTGAGGAAGCAAAAGAAGAAATTGCTGAATCTGCCGAAGACACAGTCGAGGAGATTGTCGAAGAAGTAACCGATGCTGTTGAAGAAACACTTGAGGACGACCTAGAAGAATTTGTTGAAAAGGTTGTCGAAGAACATGTTGAAGGTATTAGAAAAGAAGCTGCTGAACATCTTGCAGAAGATGTTGTAGAAGAAGTTTTGGAAGAAGCAGTAGAAGACATGGTTGAAGAAGCGGCAGAAGATACAACTATTGAGCTATCTGAAGCTATAGAAAAATCTCTAGACAAAGAAACAGAAGATTCCTAAAATTCAAACTTTTTTATTTATTTTTTTATTTTATTGTTTATCAAAAAAGAATTTATATTAAATTGATTTTCGTTAAGTGATGCCAAAAACTGTCTTAGCTATTCTTGCTGGAGGTTCGTCAAGAAGATATCAAAAACAAACTGCAGAGTGGCAAGACAAGATTTTGTTTTCATTTAATGATGAGCCTTTTCTAGTCAATCTTGTAAGAAGGAGCAATCTATTGTATGATGAAACGGTAGTATCTGTAAACTCTGAAGCTAGAAAAGAAGAATATAGAACAATACTTCAAAACTATAATCTTGTGGATAAAATTGATTTTATCGTAGATGATCAAAACAGTTCATTCGAAGGAGTTATGCTTGGAATAGGCTCTACTTTGCGTCTATTGCAAGGTAAAGCTGTTCAATTTCTACCATCTGATAAACCATTTCTTATGCTATCATTGCTAAAATCAATGAAAATTTGTGATGATGGAGTTAGTTTTTTCCAATCTGACACAGGGATGATAGAACCATTATTAACTCTTTATGGGTCTAACCTATTCTTTCCTAAGCAGTTTGAGAAACTATCTTTGTCGAGAGCAGATGTTTTAATGAGAACATCTCCAATGCTGAAACTATACGATAGTAACACAATAATTGAGATGAATAATCTCCCGACTAAGACTTTTGACAATGTTAACATTCAGACAGAACCAAAAACAAAGAAAGAAGACATTCAAGAATCTGATAAATTTACAATGCCTTCACCAACCACCATTATTCGATCATTTAAGAACATGGAACCAGAATCATTCGATGAATTATATCTCTACGATTTTATTGAAAAAATGAATGATTTACACAATAATTATTCTGCATTTCTTTGGTCTAGGTATTTTAGAAAGTCATCTGTGCTAACGGAAAAAGATTATGAGGAGTTAGCGAAAAAATCCTTAAAAGCTGAACATTTGTTTTGGAAAGATAACAACATACCCTTTTTTGCGTTGCATGCTTTGCAAGATTTAATATATTATTTCCCTGAAGAGACAAAGGATACTATTTTAAAGGACGTAAAAGAACTCAAAAAGAAATTAAAAATAAAGCCTAGAACTGTTAATTAAGTCACTGAAAAAAGAATAAGTTTCTCCCTCGTTTTGAAACTATACTTTACCAACCTTAATTGCACAGACTTTGAATTCGGGGATTTTAGCAAGTGGATCCAAAGCATCATTTGTTAGCAAATTAGCAGCAGACTCTTTATAATGGAATGACATGAAAACAACTCCTTCTTGAATTCTATCTGTTACTTTAGCAATTGTTTCTATTTTTCCTCTTCTAGATTCGATAGTGATTTTATCTCCATTTTTAATATTTAGACGTTCAGCATCTTTAGTATTAATCTCGCTTCTTTCTATGGGTCTTCTCTTGTGAATCCCCTTAACTCTTCGAGTCATTTCACCGGTATGGAAGTGATAGAGTATTCTTCCTGTTGTTAGAATTATTGGATAATCCTTGTCTGGTAATTCTGCAGGTTCAATATATGAGATTGCATGAAACTTGCCTTTACCTCTGGAGAATGTTTTTTCATGAAGAATTTTTGTGCCCGGGTGGTTTTTACCTTTACAAGGCCATTGTAAACCTACTTTATCAATTCTATCAAAACTTATTCCTGAATAAATTGGTGTAACATCAGCTATTTCGTCCATAATCTGTTCTGGTGAATCATATCTGTTTTCTATTCCAAAACGGTTTAACATCTCTTGAAGAATTTTCCAATCAGCAATTCTTTCTCCTTCTGAATCTATTGCTTTTCTTACTCTTTGAATACGCCTTTCTGTGTTTGTATATGTTCCTTCTTTTTCTGCAAAGGATTTTCCTGGTAAAATAACATCCGCATATTTAGCAGTTTCAGTTATGAAAAGATCTTGAACTACAAGGAATTCAAGTTTCTCAAGAGCTGAACGTACATGATTAATATTGGGGTTGCTCAAAGCAGGATTTTCTCCCATTATGTAGACACCACGTATATTTCCTTCATAAACTTCATTCATTATTTCAACTACAGTAAGACCAGGTTTGTCGCTTAAATTGGAAACACCCCAAGCTTTTTGGAATTTAATTTTGTTTTCCTTATCTGATACTTTCTGATAACCAGGATAGACATCTGGCAACCCTCCAACATCACATGCTCCTTGAACGTTATTTTGCCCTCTAAGCGGGTTAACACCTGTACCAGGACGGCCAACATTTCCTGTAATCATAGCTAAGTTTGCTAAACTCAGTACATTATCTGTACCGGTTGTATGTTGTGTTATTCCCATTGAGTATACAATCGCAGCAGTCTTAGCTTTACCAAATAGAATGGCAGCTTGTCTCAAATCCATTTGATTGATGTTAGCTATTTTACATAGTACTTCAAGGGAGACTTTTTCTAGTTTTTCTTTTAGTTCATTATAACCTTCTGTTCTTTCCTGTATGAATTTCTCATCAAACAAACCTTCTTCAATAATTACCTTCATCATTGCATTAATTAAAGCAACATCTGATCCTGGACGTTGTTGTAGGTGAATTTCAGAGTAGTCCGCTAGTTCTATAATTCTAGGATCGGCGACTATGAGTTTAGTTTTTCCTTCTTGAACAGCTTGTTTTATTTTCACACCAATTACAGGATGCGCTTCAGTTGTATTACTTCCTATTATAAGTATAACTTCAGCATTTTTTGTTAAATCATTGATGCTATTTGTCATTGCACCAGATCCGAAAGCTCTTGCGAGACCAGTAACTGTCGAAGCATGACACAATCTAGCACAGTGGTCGATATTGTTGGTACCTATTGCGGCTCTAGCCAGCTTTTGCATAAGATAGTTTTCTTCATTTGTACATTTAGCTGATGTCAGAAAAGCAAGAGAATCAGGACCCATTTCCTCTTTAATCTGTTTTAATTTTTGTTCAATGAAATCAAAAGCTTCATCCCATGTAACTTGAACAAATTCTCCGTTCTTCTTCATTAATGGGTGGTTAATTCTTTCTGGGTGATTTACAAAATCCCAACCGTATCTGCCCTTTACACATAAAGCTAAACCATTAACAACATTACCTTCAGTGGAATCCACTTTAACTATTTTTTTAGATATTGGATTAGTAAATAAGTCAAGTTGACACCCAACACCACAATAAACACAAGTAGTGGTAGTCTTTTCCAATTCATAGGCTCTTCCTGCTCCTTTAACACTGTTAGATACCAAAGCTCCAACAGGACAAACACTAACACAGTTACCACAAGCAACGCATCCTGCCTCTTCAAAAGTTCTTCCAAAACCAGGACTTGGAAACGTTTCAAATCCTCTATGTGTCATCGAAAGAACTCCACAAACTTGTATTTCGTCTGCAACACGAACACACAACCCACATCGAATGCAAGCAGAATAATTTAATTCAAAAAATTCATTTTTTTCCTGAAGATCAGTTTTAGGTTTTGTTCCTATATATCTTCCGAGTCTTTCTTCTGGAACATATTCATATGCCAATTTTTGTAATTCGCACGAACCTGCTTTATCGCATATGACACAGTTAAGAGGATGTGATGTTAGTAGCAATTCTACCAAAATTCTTCTAGCTTCTCTAACTCGTTCACTTTGAGTATAAACAACTGAATTGGCTTTTATAGGAGTACTGCAAGCTGGCATAAGGGTACGTGAGTTCTCAATTTCTATTACGCAAATTCTGCATGCTCCCGTTGGTTTAAGTTCTGGGTTGTGACATAAAGTTGGGATTTCAATATTGTGCTTAGAAATGGCTTCATAGTACGTATCAGTTGGTAAGCATTTGAGTTCCTTACCATCAACAGTAATAGTAATTTCTTCTTCTAACATTTTCCACTCACCTTCTCAATGGCATCTTTAGGACACCTATTGTAACACATTTGACAATGCGTACATAAACGACAATCAATTCTGAAAGAAGTTTCTTTACTCCCCATTATGGCTTCAACAGGGCAAATTCTGGCACAAAGACCACATTTAATACACTTTTCTTCATCTATTACAAACGTATAAAGTTCTGTACAGACCCGAGCACTACATCTCAAATCAGTGATGTGTTCCTCATATTCATGTCTAAAATGTTTAAGGGTTGACAAAATTGGATTTGGAGCAGTTTGACCAAGAGCGCAAAGAGAAGTGTCCTTTATAACATGGCATAATTCCTCAAGATCGTCCAAATCTGATAAATCAGCTTCACCTCTAGTTATTCTTTCAAGTATTTCCAATGCTCGGAGTGTTCCTTCACGACAAGGAGTACATTTTCCACATGATTCTTTTTGTGTAAAAGCAAGAAAATACCGAGCTAAGTCGACCATACACGTATTTTCGTCAGCTACAACCATTCCTCCAGACCCCATTATTGATCCTTCAGCTTGTAATGTTTCAAAATCCACACCTAAGTCCAATTTTGAAGCTGGAAGGCAACCTCCAGATGGACCACCTGTTTGAACAGCTTTGAATTTTTTATCGTCCAGAATTCCTCCTCCTATACCAAAAATAATCTCACGTAAGGTTGTTCCCATTGGAACCTCTATCAAGCCAGAGTTTTTTACCTTTCCAGTCAGAGAAAAAACAGCTGTTCCTGTTGATGTTTTTACACCTACTTTTTTAAATTCTTCAACACCATTCTTAAAAATCCAAGCAGCAGCTGCCCAAGATTTCACATTGTTAATATTTGTTGGTTTCCCCCATAATCCGGAAGTAGCAGGAAAAGGAGGTCTAGGTTTTGGTATTCCTCTCTCTCCTTCGATTGATGCCATCAGTGCTGTTTCTTCTCCACAAACGAATGCACCAGCTCCTTCTTGAATCATTACATCAAAATCAAATCCGCTATCTAAAACATTCTTTCCTAAAAAGTTTAATTCTTTTGCATCTTCAACAGTTTTACGAAATCTATGAACAGCTAAGGGGTATTCTGACCTTACATATATTATCCCATTTGACGCCCCAATAGCATAGCCACCTATTATCATACCTTCTAATACACTATGTGGATCTGCTTCTAGAATACTTCGATCCATAAACGCACCAGGATCGCCTTCATCAGCATTACAAATCACATATTTTTCCTTCCCTGGAGCATTTCGGCAGAATCCCCATTTCAAACCTGTTGGAAATCCTGCTCCTCCTCTACCTCGCAATCCAGATTCCTTGATTGCTTCGATTACTTCTTCAGGTTTCATAGAAAAAGCTTTCTTCAGACCAGAATATCCTCCAATGTGTAAATATTCATTAATATCTTCTGGATTTATGTGACCACAATTTTCTAAAATCATTCTTTTTTGTTTTGCATAGAAATCAATCTCATTGTGTTTTTCTATTTTCTTTCCAGTTTTAGGGTCTTCATAGAATAAATCTTCTACTGGTTCATTTTTCTTAATATGAGATTCGACTATTTTTTCAACATCTTCAACCTTTACTTTACAATATAGTGTTTCCTCAGGTTTAATAAAAACTAAGGGGCCTTGAGCACAGAAACCATGACAACCTGTGAAAGTTACTTCTACTTTTTCATGAATACCTGCTTTAACTATCTCTGTTTCAAATTTCTTTCTAATTTCATTGGATTTTGAAGAAATACATCCTGTTCCTTGACAAATTAAGATTCTTCTTTCATGGTTCTTCTTCTTCTTAGGGTTTCCATTGGTCATTTATTTTTCCTCTCCTTTTTCTTCTTCCTTACGTATTTTTGTTAAAAGCTTTTGAAGTTTGTTTGGTGTCATTTGACCATGAATTTCACCATTAATTTGAACTACTGGTGCTAAAGCACAACACCCTAAGCATGCAACTCTTTCAAATGTAAATAACTGATCTGAGGTTGTTTCCCCAGATTCGATGCCTAACATATTCTTCACAGTAGTATTGAGAGCTGGTGATCCCTTTACAAAACAAGCAGTGCCCATACAAATTGTAATAATAATTTTACCAGGTTTAACAAGTTTAAAATGCTCGTAAAAAGTTAAAACACCATAAATTTTGCTAAGAGGAACGTCTAATTCAGATGATAACAGCTTAAGAGTTATATGGGGTAAATATCCTTCATCTTTTTGAATTTCATTTAAAATCTGGATCAATGCATCAGGATTTGAGTCGTATCTTTTTAAGATATCCCATAATCTGTGTGGTTCTGTTGAAGTCATTAAAGAGGTGAAACATAAGTAATACTTAATCTTTCTGATAACTTTAAAGGTTTTTTAGATAAAAGACAACCATTTTTCAATTTTCATGTCCATAAGGGCAAATAACTTTAAGACTAGCTAATAAAATGTTTATTAAATGAAGACAACTCATAGGATTTACTTCCAAAATTCACAAAACATGTATAATCTAGAAAATGAATCTATTCATTTTGTGATAACGAGTCCTTTATATCCTATGGTCAAGATGTGGGATGATAATTTTTCTTTGTACAATCCCAAGATCAAAGTAGTTTTAGAAAACCAAAAAGGAAAAGAATCTTTCGAATTAATGCACCAAGAATTAGATAAAGTGTGGAGTGAAGTTTACCGTGTTCTGAAACCTGGTGGTATTGCTTGCATTAACATTGGTGATGCTACTAGGAGCATAGGTGGCGATTTTAGTTTATTTCCTTCACACTCAAGAATTATTTTTCATTGCTGTGAAATTGGATTTAGTTGCTTACCACATATTGTTTGGAATAAACAAACCAATGCACCTAACAAATTTATGGGCTCCGGCATGTTACCTCCAAGTGGTTACATTACATTGGAACATGAATTCATTTTAGTTTTCAGAAAAGGAGGTAAAAGGGAGTTTAAAACTAATGAAGAAAAAAAAGAACGTTTTCGAAGTTCCTATTTTTGGGAAGAGAGGAATTTATGGTTTTCAGATATATGGGATCTTAGGGGAGTTCACCAATCTTTAAAAAATAATAAAGTAAGAGATAGAAGTGCAGCTTTTCCTTTTGATCTTGCTTATCGTTTAATTAATATGTTTTCTCTTAAAGGTGATACAGTACTAGATCCTTATTTAGGAACAGGGACCACAGTACTAGCTGCTATGGCTTCTACAAGAAACAGTATAGGTGTAGAGATAGAGGAAAATTTTCGAGAAGTTATTCAAGAAGGAATAGATGAGATAATAGATTATGCTAATGAATATAATGCGCAAAGAATTCAACAGCATATTGATTATATCAAGAAAAAAGCTGAAAATCAGGAAGAGATAAAATATACAAACATTCATTATGGGTTTCCAGTAGTCACTAAACAAGAATTGGAGCTTAAGTTAGATGAATTGAAAAATGTAGTGAAAATTAATGAAGACCATTTTGAAGTAGAATATATAGATTAATCCTTAAACTTATTAGACGGGTTTTTTCTGTATCCTCATAACTAACTGATGTGCTTGATTTGTCCATAAAAACAAAAGTAGCAGTTATCATACCTAAACCAGACTTAGCTGCCAATACAATTTGGAAAGAGCTTCACAATTTATCATATTTCAAAGAAACAGATCAGCTGTTCGATGATAACACAGTTTTCCAGCATAACAAATATCCAAATGATATCAAAATTATTCATTCAAAGAATGATGGTGTAGCAAGTAACCACCTTGATTTAGAAATTGAAGCGGAACTGTATATTTTTGCCAGTAGACATAGAGCAGCTTCGAGAATACCTGCTTTGCTAATTCATCCAACGGGTAATTGGAACCAAATAACACTCGAAGGTAGAGAGAAAGAGCTTTCTTATACATCAGCAACAGCTTTGAAATTGGGCTTACAAAATCTAATCACAAAACAAGAAGAATTTGATTTAGAAGAATTCAAGGTTGATATGGAAGTTACTCATCATGGTCCAACTGAACTTAAAACACCTCTGATTTTCATGGAGTTGGGTAGCAGTGAAGAGTATTGGACACATAAGAAAGCAGCCTTAGCAGTAGGCCAAGCAATTATAGAAACAGCTGAACAATTTGTACAAAGGGGTACGTTTCAGGGTGAGAGTTTCGTTGGTTTCGGAGGGAATCACTATGCTTACAGATTCCGTAAGCACGTTTTTTTAGATGAAAAAACACACATAAGCCACATAGCTGCTAAACATGCTTTAGACAATTTAACTGAAGAAATTATCCTGGAGGCTTTCGAGAAAACCATCGAGGAACCTAAAGGGGCGCTTATAGATAAGAAAGGAGCAAGATCAGAACAAAGAAAGAACATCATCGATATTGTAGAGGGATACGGAAAGGAATGTATCCAGATTTAATTTCGGCATGGGAATTAGATACTTAAAAACCGCAGATTAAACAATGGACAATTGTGGCTCTTTTATATGCTATTTTGGGTAAGCTAATGATTCTATGAATGACGAGAGTCTAATTATTATAATCACAGGAGCATCTTCTGGAATTGGAAAAGCAGTTGCTCTAAAATTGGCAGAAAGTAAACCAAAGATTGTCATTGTGGCTAGAAGACAGAAAGAACTGATGAAAACAGCTCATGCTGTAAAAAGGAAAGGTGCAAAGGTTCTACCAATCATTGGTGATGTTAGAAACAGAGAAGATCGTGAGAGAGTAGTAAATCTTACAATGAAAGCGTTCGGACAAATTGATGTACTAATCAACAATGCTGGATTAGGAAAAGCTAATTTGTTCATTGATCAACCAGACGAGGAAATAGATGAGTTGATAGAGACAAATATCTTAGCATTAATTAAACTAACACATGAAGTATTACCTATAATGAAAGACCAAGGAAAGGGTCATATAATCAATCTATCCTCAACACTAGCTCTTTTACCATCATATCCATTTGCAGTTTATTGTGCAACTAAAGCAGCAGTAAAAACATTTAGCGACTGTATTAGGGAAGAAGTAAAAGAATATGGGATAAACATTTCAACAGTATATCCTGGACCATATGATACAAACTTTGGTAAGGTAGCAGGTTACGGAAAATCGGATTTCCAAGGGCATGATGTTCAAGGACTAGCTGAGCACATTGCAAATCTTGTGAGTAAACCTAAAGATGATTTAATTAAACCATGGTTTTTCGTTCCTCTTGTATGGGTGACAAAATTCTCTAAACGATTAAAAAGAAAAGTTGTTTCAGGGATAGCAGATACAATAATCACAGCTAAAAGAGAAACAGACCTAACAATAAAGTTGGAAGAGAAAAAACAAGAGAAAATTGAGATATTAGCTAGATAAATTAGATAAATCTGTGTTACCTAGCTTTTGTAATAGTTTGATACTGGTTTTTACTCCTTTCTCAAACCATTCCACCATCATGTTTTCATTTGGTGCATGATTAGCTTCGTCTGGTTGTGCGTATGGAATTATGTAAATAGGTTTTTCAGTAACTTTATACAAGGAATATAAAGGCAAACTTCCTCCTGCAAGTGGAAGTTTTACAAGTTCCTGCTCAAATCCTTCCTTAATTGCCTCTGCTAATATCTCTGTCCAAGGTAGTTCTAAAGGAGTAAACAAAGGATGAAAACTAGCTCCAAAACTGATTTTACATCTGTCAAGAACTTGAGCCATCCTTTCAGATTGACCCTTTAACTTATCTAGATGATCAAGAATCAAGGCTTCCATTTTTTTGGGTGTTTGGTTAGGCACCATTCTAACATCTATCTCTACAACTGCTTCACTGGGGATAATGGTTTTGGCATTCTCTCTAATCTCTCCGGATTTGAATCCGCGAATATTGAATGTTGGACGGAACATTACTCTGTGCGTTAAAGGTTGATCTTGTTCTTCACCAAAATAGGATATGCCTAATTGTTTCATGTATGTATCAGGGTCGCGGTTAAGCTCTTCTGCAGCTTTAAGTGCTGCTTCAGAAGGTACAAAAACATCATCATAAAAACCTTCAATCAGACATTTACCATTTGCATCTCTCATGGTATTAAGGATGGATAATAGATCCCATGCGGGGTTAGGTTGAATTCCTCCAAAATTACCACTGTGAACATCGCTATCAGCTGATTGTAGCTCAATTCGTACAGTTTGTATACCTCTAGCGCCAAATTCGAGTGTAGGTTTCCAAGAAGGATCAGCTGGACCATCAGAAACGATAATTAAGTCGACATCTTCAAAGAACTCTTTTCTTGCGTTCATAGCTTCTTCAAGATGATAGGAGCCTAACTCTTCTTCTCCATCCAAAATAAATTTCACAGTTAATCCAAGTTCATTAGTTTCACGTAGGCATTTTATAGCACAATAATGGGCATAAAACTGTCCTTTGTTATCGCCAACTCCACGGCAAAATATCCGTCCATCACGTATTTCTGGCTCGAAAGGTGGTGAATTCCACTTGTCTAGAGGTTCAGGGGGTTGAACATCATAATGACCATAGAGAAGTAAGGTCGGTGTGTTCTTTTGTTGTATCTGGGGTTTCCATTCTGCAAACACGACAGGATTGCCTTTTGTTTGAATTATCTCAACATAATCGGCATTTTGTTCTAGTTTATTCTTTAACCATTCAGCTGCTACTTTTACATCTTCGCTGTTTTTTGTTATACTAGGAATCCGAAGCAGCTCAAACAATTCATCATAAAATTGTTGCTTGTTGGACTGATAAACTTCAGTAGGTTTCATGTATCCTCGTGGCTAGTTTTATCTTACCATATAAAAATTAATATGAACAAAAAACAAAGGATATCAATCAATACCCAAACATTTCTTCAATTCCTCTTTCAATTCTGGAAAATTGAGTAACGTGTTAAGGCGTATGTACTCATCAACTACGCCTTGCAACTCATCATGAGGAAGATTGCCAGCGATTTCAGCAACTTCATCAGGGAAATCACGGAAAAGTTTGTCTATGCCTTGAATATCACAAGAATGGACTTTGTTTAGAAGTTTTTCAATACATTCTGCAGAATTTTTTTGAATATCATAAGTTAAAATAAGAAATTTCGCAAGAATCTTTGATTGTTTCTCAATCCTGTCCTTGTATTCTTGATCTTTTATTTTTGTTCCAGTGTGAAAGAACTTTGCAGTTCGTGAAAATAACTTCTCGGTCATTGATTGCCCCTTATACACTCTCTTACCAATCTCCATAATTAATCCAGCTTCTTTCAAAGTAGTAAGATGTCTGTACAAAGTTTTATCGGGAGGTAAGGTACTAGCATGCTTTGTATACTCTTCTTTAATCTCTTTGAAGGTTCTATATCCTTCTCTTAGAATCTTTATAATTGGGGCATAAAGAGGATTAAACATCTTTTTTACTGTTTTATCATTATCAATAAATATAACAGATTCTTGCTTTTCTTCTATTATGTCTTGGAATACCATAGTTTCAACCAATCTTCATCCTAACGGTTCACAGAAGAATATATAAGAGTTCTCATTCATAATGATACTAATTCTCACACTAAATGAGAAACCTTTAAATACCTGTCATTCTTATGTTATGTGAGAACAATTCTCAAACAAAATGAGAAACGGTGAGAAACATGGTATCAAGTAGAAAGAAACAAGATCAAATCAAAATAGATTGGCGTAAAGAGAGGCTAGCTTCCTTAGAAAAGTACATTTTATACAGGGGAAGCTTGCAATAATTTTTTTCTTTATCATAAATGAAATCGAAATTTAGGTGAAATTATGACAGAGAATAAAATAGAAAATGAAACAGAATCTGAATCTGAATCATCTTACGGGGATGTATTTAGAAATAAGGAATTTGTTAAACTGCTTTCTGGACAATTATTTAGTAATATAGGAGATGCAGTTTTTAGAATAGCGATTGTGCTTTATGTTTACAGTCTTACAGGTTCAGCTGCTCAGATGACATTTGTCTTAGCGGCCCAAACTTTGCCTTGGATTTTAATCGGTCCAATTTCAGGTGTTTTAGCTGATAGAATAAGTCGAAAAACAATTATGGTGTCAGCTGATTTTATGAGGGCATTTTCAATTATCGCTATACCCTTTGTCCACTCATTCTATTTATTGCTAATAATAGCTTTCCTGGATGGAGTGGGATCTTCAAGCTTTGCGGCTCCAAGATCTGCAGCTATTCCTGAGATTGTTGGGTTGAAGTCATATGTAAAGGCAATTAGCATAAGTAGACTCATTTTTCAAACTTTAGCAGTATTAGGACCGCTTATGGCTGCACCAATCTACGCATTCTTTGGACCACCAGCATTTTGGATAACAAGTGGATGTTATGCTTTATCAGGATTGATAATACTAAGAACAGTAATTCCATCAGCGTCAAGAGAAAAAGAAACTTTGACGATAAAAACAATATTTAGCGATCTAAGAGAAGGGTTAAGCTTTCTTTTTAGACACCCAATAATAAAAATACTACTAGTGTTGTTTACGTTTATAATAATAGGAGCATCCTTTGCAGGACCTTTACTATATCCATGGATATTCGAAATACGACATGGTGGAAATGTGCTATTAGAACAATTAGCAAATATTGAGTTTGGAATAATTGGTGCAATTGTAGCATTTGGAACTGTTGTAGGAACTTTGCTCTTTGCTAAATTTGAGAAAAGAATAGGGAGATCTAGAGCAATAATAGCAGGAGTGGTGGGTTTAGCAACATATTATGCCATATTCATATTTACACCATCAATTTATGTAATTGGTGCCTTTGGACTAGTAGCAGGCATATTAGCTGGGATGCATAGCTTAAGCATCAATGCCTATTTTGCAGAAGAGGTTCCCAATGAAATAAGAGGAAGGGCATATAGTGCGACAAATGCATATGTACAAGTGTTTAGTGTAATCTGTTTATCGCTCTCTGGTTTAACAGCAGAAACTATAGGAATAGCAAACACTATGTTAATGGCAAGCGGAATACTGCTTTTAGGTATAACATTGCTAAGCATTAGAACAAAATTCTTGAAATTCCCCAAAATAAAAACTGTGGCAACTACTCCTATAGCAGGAGATTAAAAAGAGTGTTTTGACACTCCTTCTATTTTTGTTTATTTATTGACTTAAATTGAAAATAGTTGAAAAACAGCTAGGAAATGAAAAAGAAAGAAAAGATGGAATTATTGTCCCATAAAAGCATTAAGAACAGCCATGACAGTGCAAAGTCTGTTTTCTGCTTCATCAAAAACAACACTGTTTTCGCTCTCAAAAATCTCTTCTGTAGCTTCTTTATGTTTGTAAGGTAAACAGTGCATGAAAATAAAATCTGATTTAGCATTTGCACATAACTCATCTGATACAATATAGTCCTTGAAAGCGACTAGTTTTTCTTTTTCTTGCTCTTCTTCACCCATTGAAATGAAGGTGTCAGTTACTACTACATCTGCATCTTTTACTGCTACCTCAGCATTATTTGTTATGACAATCTTTGCACCTGTATCTTCTGCAAAACCCATAGCCAATTCTACAACATCGTTTGGAGGTTCATATCCCTTCGGTGTTGCCACTGACATGTCAATACCCATCTTTGCACAGCCTATAAGTAAGGAGTTACAAACATTATTTCCATCTCCCGACCATGCTAGTTTCAATCCAGCTAACCTATCCTTGTGTTCTTCAATGGTTAATAAATCAGCAAGGATCTGTAATGGATGATATTTGTCTGAAAGAGCATTGATAACAGGGACAGTAGAATATTTTGCTAGCTCCTTAACATCTTCATGGGCATAAACCCTTGCTAATACACCATCAAGCATTCTTGAAAGCACATGAGCTGTATCCTTAATAGTTTCTCCAGCACCTAATTGGATATCCGAAGAACTCAAAAAGATTCCATGACCACCTAAATAATACATAGCGACCTCGGTAGAAACACGAGTTCGGGTTGATCGTTTTTGAAAAATCATTCCTAGAGTTAGACCTTTAAGTGGTTTTTCGCGATTATAGGCTTTAAAATCAGCCTTCAATCTTTTAGATTCATCAAGAAGAAAACGAATTTCTTCTGCCGTAAAATCTTTCAATGAAAGAAGTGACCTACCTTTCAAATCCATAGTTTTCACTGACTAAAAAATCTCAAAGGACATTATAAAATGTTCTATATGAAGTTCTCCTAGTTTTAATTGAAGGAAAAAAAGGTTTAAAGAGAACTACGTAATAGACTAACTGAAGAAAATGATCAATTATAAGAGACTAATTATTTCAACAGTTACAGGAGCGTTACTAGGTATAATTTGTGTTGTAGGTGTTGGCTCAAGAATTTTTGGTGGAGATTATCTAGGGAACATAGTTTACTTATTGGGAATTTGGATGTCTAGACTTGTGCTTGGAGTATCAATCGGATTCGTTCAGGATTTTGTTATATTGCCTGGAATTGGGTGGAAAAAGTGGGTGAATGTCAGTATAAGAGGAATATTCTTTGGGCTATTGTTCTCAACTACAGTATTGTTACTAGACCCCCACTTCAGTTATACAACTTTTGGAGCAGGAATAGCATACGGTTTAATAACTGATTTAGTAGCAACATTCTTTACAAGAAAAAAAATAGAAAAAGAAGAAAAGAAAGATTAGAAGAAGGTAGGTTCACCTTCGAAAACTCTTTTGGGTGGTTCCATCTTAGCCGTTTCTTCAGGAGAAAGAATCTCGATTAATTCATAATTGGAAGTACCCAAACCCATCTTTTCAGCAAATTGAACAGTTTCATAAGGATCTTTGTAAGGTCCATGGACTCTGGTGAAGGGATGAAGATCAACTTCAGGATCAAGATTAGCATGCTTGAAATATGAAGGAATATTCTTTTTGATTAAACCTTCCTTTTTGATTAAATCAAGTGTGGCGGTTTCAATAGCAACAATGTCTTTACTTCCAACAGCTCCAATATCGTTGACGATAGGCATCTGCCCGAGGCCCATGCAGTCACAGTACGCGGTGATCTCGTTAAGGATGCTAATATACATCACTTTCTCAGGTTTGAAAGTTTCAAGAACCTTCTTGGTTGCTATAGCCATCATCTCTTGGAACGAAGTATAGCTTTCACGTGGAAGTTTTACAGCTCCCAAACCACCATCAACTTGCAAGCAAGTCATACATTGCTGACAATCATGATAATTTCGTCTGAGATCACCTTTTTCTTCATCATAACTGAGAGCACCATATGGACAAGATTCTACTAGTTTCTGTGCTAGCTCTGGTGTTCCTTTTGCTTTATCCCAGTATTCATCAACACTTGATGCACCATGTATTTTTCTCCAACGTGTTGGACCTGAATATCCTCCTAAAGCAAGATTCTTAATTGCTCCTCCATAACCACATGCTCCATGACCTTTAGCATGAGAAAGATCCACTAAAACATCAGCGTCAATAAGTGCCCCAGCTAGGTCTAGAGTGTCTATTCCTCTGTAGTTAACTTCTACCGGTTTTGTATACCCATCTTTAACTCCAGCTATAGGAATAATGGGGCAACCACAAGTTTCTGAGGTATAACCTCTGTTAACAGCATTATAAACACTAGTAGGATTATCTGTAACAAAAGGATATCCTCCAGCTTTCTTTATTGCTTCAACAATTCTTCGTACAAAGAACACAGGTATAGTCTGATAACCATCATTGAAACCTAAATGCATCTTGACGGCAACCTTATCCTTTTTCTCAATAGGTGTTTCTTCTAGTAAAAGTTCGACAATTTTGTCTAGTTTAACAGCAAAGGAAGCAAAAACAGCGTTTCTTCCATTCTGAAAAGAACCAAAATAAACTTTAGATTTTTCTGAACTCATGAAACTCGTAAACTTCAATTTATTAATAAATAATTCGTATAAAATTATTGTTTCAATGAATAGTTAATATTGAAAAAAGCATCAATTAATGTGATACAATGTCAAAGGATTCTTGGATAAAGGGAAAAACTTGTTTGATAACAGGCGCTAATACTGGGATAGGAAAAGAAACAGCAAGACAAATTGCTTCTTTAGGTGCTCATGTAATAATGGTTTGCCGCAACCAAGAAAAAGGAGCACAAGCTAAAGAAGAAATAATCCAGACAACGGATAATAAGAACATTGAACTATTAATCTGTGATTTGGCATCATTAAAAGATGTCAAACGTTTTGCAGAAGAGTTTCTACGAAGCCACAATAGTTTACATGTTTTGATAAACAATGCTGGAGTGTTCCATATGAAGAGAACAACTTCACATGATGGATATGAAAGCACGTTTGCTGTGAATTATTTAGCTCATTATTATCTTACAGAATTATTACTTCCTCTCTTGAAGAAGAATGCCCCTTCAAGAATTATCAATCTCTCCTCTAACATTCATAGATACTTCAAAATTAAAATGAAAGATCCGTTTCTAGAAAAGGGCTATTTGGGACCACAAGCTTACAGTAATTCTAAAACTGCAATGGTTTTGTTTACCAACAAACTTGTTAGAGAACTGGAGGGAACTGAAGTGACAGCGAACTCCGTAAATCCGGGACATGTGAAAACACAGATGACCACTGTTGGCTTATCTAAAGTGTTCAGAAAATTTGCTGACATTATACTACCGCCCCGTACAATTGAAAATAGTGCAAAAACCTCGGTGTATGTTGCCTCCTCTAATGATTTAGAAGGAATATCTGGGAAATACTTTACTGATTGCAAAGAATCAAAGACAGCAAAGATGACCAAAAATGTACTCAATCAAGATTTCTTATGGAAGTTAAGCAAGAGATTAGTGACAGAGGCAATGGCTAAAAAAGATTAATAAGTATACAAACGAGTTTTATTAAAATCAAGACAGGTTATACGCATGCCTAAGCCTTATAGTGTAATGATGGATGAAATAAATGGTCGCCTTAAAGGGAAAGCAGGGGATGAGCGAGTAAGGGAAATTCGTCTATTACTGAAAGAAATTCAGTTTGATGTTGGAGACTACAGAAAAATCAAGGATAAGTTGCGACGAGAGTTAAAAGAAATAGAAACGATGGAACAAGCGAAAAAGACATCTCGTAAAGGAGGTCAAACTAAGAAGGAAACTCCTCAATTCATAGTGATTGGCGCAGCTAACAGCGGGAAGAGTACATTACTTAACAATCTTACTGGGACAAACTTCCTTGTTGCAGATTATCCTTATACTACAACAGAAGCACAATATGGTGCTTTAAAATACGACAATGTTAATTTTCAGTTAGTAGAACTACCTGCAATATATGAAGGCTGTTGGGATAGCAACAAATCAACACTAGCCATGGTTCATTCAACAGATTGTCTGTTGATTCTAGGGCGATCGATAAAAGATTTTAAGCTGGTATTATCTGAACTAAAGAAGAACAATATCCATCTAAAATCAGAGCGGATGGATGATGGCTTTACACAAACAAATCCAAGGACAATTCCGACTTTGCTAGTATACGATAAAGAGATGGAAGTTGTGCTATCAACAGGTTTGAAAGAGGTTTCAAATGATAACCTAGAGGAAATTAAGAAAAAGATGATTGAGATAATCAAGCCTACGCGGTTATATACGATGGACTCATTTAACAAAATAGAAGATCTTCCAATAGTGTTTTTCAAGGATCAAGTAACAGTTAAAGACATTATTAAGAAAGTAGCAAAAGGAAAAGTTGAGATTTTTAAAGATGCAATAGTACTTGAAGGCGGACCTAATGGAAGAAGAAAAAGAGTGGGAATAGGATACGAGTTAGTAGACGGTGATGTAGTACACTTAACTTTTCACAAGTAAAAGAAAAAGAAAAAAAGAGTCTTTAAGAAAACTTGGAACCACAACTCTCACAGAATTGCATACCTACACTAGCTTTGTGACCACAATAGGGACAGAAGTTAACTTCACCAGAGGGATAAATAACTTCAAGCTGTTTTTGAGAGATAGGTTCTGTGAATTCAGGAGATTTTTCATAATTGACTGTTTCACCAAGCATAATTGCACCTGATTCTGTATTATAACGATACTTAATCTTACTATCATTGCGTAAATCAACAAGAACGCGAAGAACGTTCTTAGATTTAATGCCTGTCTCTTCGGCTAAAGTTTCAAGTTTAACAGAGCTATCTCCTCGATTTTGAACAGCAAGCAAAACATTGTTACGCATTCGACGATCAGAGTCTAGATGACCAATAGCCCCAACGATTGTGAAAAAGGCAGGAATGAAAAGCCAATAACCCCAAGAGGCTAATCCTATAAACTCTATATTGTAGTGTCTAAATACTAGTGATAAAACACCTATGAAAATGAAAATAGTAGCAGAACCAAAAGCAGAATAATCTCCTTTGTAATCCTTCTTAGAATAATAACGGTCTTTTGACATAATCCTCAAAATGAATAAGACTTGGACTTTATTAAACGTTAATATTTGGAAAAAATCGGTCAAAAAAGAGAAATCAGGTGATTCTACTCTTTCTTAATTTGCTAAATAGTAGAACAATTAGAAATCTCAGACCTATACCAATAATAGCGCAGCCAATTGTTATTAGAACGTAAAGCAAGGTAATAGCAAGAATTTGCGGTTTCCAAACCTCATTCAAAACTCCCAATTTGATATAATAAAACACTGCCATTAAATTCATTTCAATATAAAAAAAGAATGAATAAGAAACACCAGAGATTAAACCATCGACTATTTTTAAAGGTATTAGGCCTGAGATAAAACCGCCCAATCCAATAAAAACATACAAGAGAATGATACTTTCTAATTCAGGATCAAAGTAGAAAAGATAATCGAGTAGAAAAAACAAATTGAAAACTAAAACACCAATAATAGCGCCAATAATAATAAATAAAGTGCGTTTTTTTCTCTCTGCTAATTTATCAGTTTCTTTTAGAGCCATAAGCATATTGAACAAGGAAAATGTAAATGATAAATTTTTAGTCACTTAAGGTGGTTAGTAGACATATTTTATTAGATTAAACCATAAAGGGAAATAGAACAAAAAACTTTTAATGGAACGGTGAAGAAAAAAGATAGAACAATGCTGCCTAGATAGCTTAGCTGGGAGAGCGCAGGACTGAAGATCCTGTTGTCGCGTGTTCAAGAATTGTTTCAGATGCGTTCTGGAATGTTGGAAATCACGCTCTGGGCACCATTCATTTTTTTCTTTTATCTTAATTTATTGCAGAAGCTTTTTTAAAAACTGCTTATTTCAAAGAACCATGGTTAATGAAAACGATTCTGTTAAATCAACATCTTTTGATGATGAGACAGCGGTCTCTTCGCCACAGTCTAATCTTCGAGCTACTGGAG
>JABCTC010000002.1 GCA_018238545.1 Candidatus Heimdallarchaeota archaeon | reverse complement strand
GTAAAAGAGAAGTTTGCTTGTTTGCTTCAAAGAAGTTTTTATCAGAAAATTTGCTCGATTATAGAGATTTTTTGCTTGATGACAAATACTGCTAAGTGCTGGATGATACTCCACTTCTATGCGTTCTGCACGCAGTACCTTTGCCATCCTTCGTTGACCTAGAGTTCACTATAAAAACACCCGTACTATCTCTAAAATGTTACTAGTTTTACAAGCTAATAAGTCAAAAAGACAAAAACATATTCATAAAAGACAATGAAGCTATCTTATAAGTAATAAAAAAAAAGTAAAAAAATGTTTTTTATTTCTACTCTGCTGTCAAGCCTTTGACAAATTCAAATATGAATATCAAAAGAGCTAGATATGCGACAACGGCTAATGGATCTAACCAACCACCAGCAACTAGTCCAGTTAAGAAACCAGCTACCCATAGTATTCCTACAACGGAATCAAGTAAAACCCATACTAGCAAAAGTCCAAAAACAGCTTGTAAGATCGACCATACTTTACTCATATATTACACCTATTATTTTTTTGCTATACTCTTTATAGCATTTGATTTTAAAAATCTTTGCAAATAATTCAGGGCTTTATAACCCCTAATAATCATCCTAAATATACTTACCAGACCTAAACAATAAAAATAAAAAAAAGTAGTAAATCGTTTGTTGATTATACTTATTTCATTTCAATTTGTTTAATTATCCCTTTTCTTCGACAATTATGCCCTTGACTAATTGTAATAAACCTACAACTACAAAGCAGTAAGCCCAGAAAGCAAAAACATTCCACCAATCAGAACCTGAGCTAAAAAACGCATTATTCATACCTATAATGTCGTTAAAAGCATCAAAAACTGAAATTCCACAAATTAAAATGAACAACGATTGAATAATTGATATTACTCTATAACCTGCCATAAACTTACACTAACAATCAGATATAAAAATATTTTCTGAAATTGAAGATTAAAGAAGTTTATACTTCTTCCCTAATTTTTCTGCTAATGCTTCTTCCTCTAAAGCGTGTTTTTCATCTTTTGTTAGATCCCCCGGTAGCCATCCAGGTGAGGCTTTTGTGATTTCTTTAAAATATGCACGAACAGCTCTTCTTAAGGCTCCTACTGCAAGACTACCACAATGAGTTTTAACTTTTGGTAAACCTCCCAAAGCTTCTGAAACATCATTCCAAGTAAAATTCCAAGCTTCTTCTAATGTTTTGTTCTCTATCATAATTGTCAGTTGACTGGCAGCTGCTATATTGGATGCACAACCATATGATTCAAAACTTGACTTAGTAATTGTATCGCTATCATCAATTTTAAGATAAAACGCGATCATATCTCCACACGCTGGGCTTCCAGCTGATGCAACTATTGTAGCGTCTTCCATTCTACCTAGATTTTGAGGGTTTTGGAATAATTCTAATACTCGAGGAGCGTATGGTAAAGGTATTCTACTTGACATTTTTTTTCTTCCTTATAATGATATTCCACCTGTAATCGATCTTATTCTTTCGATAACCTTTGGCATTGTCTCTAGGACATAATCAATTTCTTTTTCTGTATTTATTCGTGTTAGTTTCATCAATAAGCTTCCATGAGCTTCTTCTGGTTTCCTTCCAATTGCGGTGAGAATATGGCTGGGCATTAATACTCTACTAGTACAAGCACTTCCACTTGAAGCATAAATTCCTTTCATGCTGCTCTCTACTGTTAATGCTTCTCCTTCACACCCAAGAAAGCTTATATTCACATTATCCGGTGCTCTGTTATTTCCTTGGGGACCATTGATATCTGTCCGAGGAATTGTTGTTTGAAATCCATATAATAATTTATCTCTAAGTCTAGAAGTCTCTCTTTTTATCTCATCAAATCGAGCAAATTGCAATTCTACTGCTTTTGCAAAACCTGCTAACAATGGTGAATTTTCCACATCAGGAGATAGAATTTCAACGCTCAATTGACCTTCATAGAGTGGTCTTATCTTAATTCCTTCTTTTACATATAAACCAGCAATTCCTTTTGGTCCGAGAATTCTATCACTACTGATAGTTGCTAAATCTACCTCTAATTTACTATAATCTAATGGGATTCTACCAAAAGCTGAAGTTGCATCTGTATGAAATATTATATCTTCATTTTTATCTTTAACAATTTCGTAAGCTTCTTTTACAGGTTGAATGGTACCTATTTCATGGTTAACAGCTTGTATGCTAGTTAGTAAAGTGTCATCATCTAATTTCTCTTGAAGAATGTCTGTATTTACGACACCATCATTTGAGACAGGTATAATTTCTACTTTTACACCTTCCGCGTAAAGAGATTTTGCTGAATGAATAACGCTAAGATGTTCTACTTCTGATAGAATAATTTTCTTCTTTTTCTTATTTGCTCGAACAATTCCCTTTATTGCAAGATTGTTTGATTCAGTAAAACTTTGAGTAATTGCAAGTGATTGAGGATTAATATTGAGAGGTTCAGCAATTGTTTTTTTTGCTCCTATGTAGAAGTCATAGGTTTCCCAGCCAAATCGGTGAGTTATTGCAGGATTGCCAAATTTCCTATCTAGATAAAAAGGTATCATTGCATCTAATACTTCTTTTTCTATTTTTGATCCATTTTCCCAATCAAGGTATACTTCAGTTATTGCTTTTCCATGCTGGTCAAGCAATTTATCTATTTCTGACATAATTTTTACCTAACTGAATAATTTATTGAGCAAAGTTTCAATATGGTCTACTTCGGTAAGCATAATTTTCCCTGTTTTATAGTATGACAGGAGTGTTTTGCCAAATTGATATTTCTCTATTAGATTGCCAACCGATTGAATTAGTACGCATTTTTGTTTTATCTTCTCATGAGCTTCTTCCATTGTGTCCCATTTTAACATAACAACAAAGGAATTATCTTTTTTACAGCTATCAAGGAAAGATTGAACATACTTCTGATACAACTAGTTGACACCTAACTCCAAATAATACTGACGCTTGTGATTTATTTAATCTTTGTTTATTTCAAAATTTCCTTTAGTACTAGAAAATATACTTCTTCAATCATCACATAGATTCTAACAAATCAAATTTCTCTAATAATTCTGCTGAAATTTTATTAGACTCTGCAATCTTTCCATACATTCTAGTGGCGTTTCTAACAATTCTTTCTTGAGTTTTGTAATCAATTCCAATTAATCCAAATCGAGGTTCAAATCCCTCATTCCACTCAAAATTATCGATCGCGCCCCAATAGAAGAATCCTCTAATATCTGCTCCTTCATCGATTGCTCTTTTCACTTCAATGAGATGCTTTAAAATGTATTCTTGTCTAAAATCATCATCTAAAGTTGCTAGACCGTTCTCTGTTATGTATATAGGAATTTTCAATTCCTTGTGAACTCTCATCAAACCTTTGTAAAGCCCTAATGGATATACTCCCCAATCCATTTGTGTCACTCGTTTATCGTTTGGTAGTTTCATCTCTAAATCAATGAAATTTCCACGTTTATGAATGAAATTTGCAACATTATAATAATTGAAACCAATGAAATCAGACGTATCCTTAAGCCATTTCTTCTTCACAAAAGGGATAAATGGATCTTTGCCAGTTATGAGCATATCGAGAGTTACTTGATTAAAGAATTTATCAGCTATTTTTGCGACGACTTTTGACCATATTTTTCCTTCTTCTTTTTGTATAAAATATGGAAGGTTTTTTACTATTCCAACTAGGGTTTTTGGATTGTATTCTTTGATTTTATGGTAAGCAATAGCATGAGCGTGGAGAATATTTCGGGTTCCTTTGAGAAATGCTATCAAGGATTGCTTGGAAGGAGGTCCTTCAGCATACAAATAATACATAGATGCAAAAATATTAGGTTCGTTTATAGTGTTCCAATATTTTACTTCAGGAAAATTTTTGCCTAATATTTCACAGTATTTTTCAAAAAACTTCAAGTTCTTATTCTTCAGGAAGCCACCCTTAGATGAAAACCATAAAGGAACTGTGAAATGATGAATATTTATAAAACTTGTAAGTTTATTACGTTCTAGAGACTCAAAGACTTTATGATAATGCTCAATTTCATTCTCATTGACTTCATTTTCAGAAGGCATTATTCTACTCCATTCAATTCCAGTTCTAAGAGCATTCTGCCCATATTTGCTTATGAGCTTGTGATCTGATTCAAATAGATTATAATGATTACATGCTTCTCCACATCTGTCATTATTTCTAATTTGACATTCTTTCTGTTCATGTTCGAACCAGTCGTTAGAATAGTTTCCACCCTCAGTTTGATAGGCGGAAATAGCTGATCCCCAAAGAAAACCTTTTGGGAAGACTAAATCTTTACTCATAATTTCTTTCTAGCAGAACAATATATAACATGAGTCGTGCGCGGACTTAGGAAATTTGGATCAACTTCTGACTGACAATACACAAATTTGATAAATATACAATTTGAACGAATTTCATGGCTAAAAGACCTTGGAATATTTTAATGGTGGTTTTAAGTACAGTTTCTCCAGATGTGAGAGTTGAAAAAGAAGCAAGATTTCTCAGCGAACAAGGACATCAAGTAACTGTAATAGGTGTAGATAAAACTGGTAAATTACCAAAAAGTGAAAAGCGTGATGGTTATACAATATTACGAGTTCCAAGTACCAAAAAGATCTTTTTCAAATATTTTGAATTTTGGAAAAATGTCAGAAAAATGATTGGTAAGCAGCAGTTCGACATTATTCATTTTCATGACCTTAATGTTCTTCCTCTTGCTGGGAAATTATCAAGAAATAGCAAAATAATGATATATGACAGTCACGAAAATTTTCCAGAACAAATGTCTGAAACTTTTGGTTTTCTAGCTTTATGGGCTTACACTTGGTTAGAAAGGTTCTATATTAAAAAGGTTCATGGAATTGTAACCGCTGGAGAAACATATTCAGATAATTTACAAAGAAAGTATGGAGTGCAAAGTGCTTGGATTGCAAATTATCCTTCTAAAACTGACATAGAGAAAGCACACAAGATAGAAATTCCCAAAGATTTAAAGAAAACAAAGAAATTCCGCATAGTACACTTTGGTGTAATGTACAGTAATCTGGGTTATGATAAAACTGTAGAAGCAGTGGAAATAGTTCGAGGGAAAATGCCCAGTAGCGATATTGAATTCTTGGTTATGGGGTCAGGTGCAGCTTATGAACCTATGAAGATAGACATCCATGAAAGAAATCTTGGAGACTATTTTATCTTAACAGGCTGGATGGATTACAAGGAAGCTTTGTCAATCATGAGATCAGGTGATATTGGTCTAATTCTTTTCCAACCTGGAAAAAATAATTTCCTTCGAATGCCAAACAGATTGTATGAATATTGTTCCGCAGGTGTTCCCTTCATTGGTTCTAATTTTGAGGGATTGCAAAAAGCTATAGTTGGTTTTGAGGATATTGGTATCCTAATTGATGCTACTTCCCCAAAAGAAATTGCAAATGCAATACTATCTCTATACGACAATAAAATAAAGTTAGATAAAATGAAGAAAAGGGCAAAAGAAGCATACAAGATCCAATTTAATTGGGAATCAGAAGTAGTAAAACTTCTTGATAAATACGAGGAAACTTTTCAAAAAGCAGAGAGTTAAAATCGTCTTACTACATTGTAGATTTGTTCTTCTACATTAGCAGCTTTGTCTGCTATCTCTGATATATCTACTATTTTTTCAAAGAAATTATTGAGTATATTTTTTATTTTGTCAATTTCATAAACCAAATCAGAATACTCATTTGGATAGCCTATGGCTACTATACAGAAATCTTTACCTTTCAATCTTGGATCTTTTTGATTTTTGTCACTTACAACATAAAGGAAACTTGTAGAATTGTATTGTTTCATTTTTGGTATTCTAACAGGTCCAGAAAGCGTCATGCTTGTTTCAAGCATATCAAGTTCGCACATTCCAAAAAGAGTATACAACAATACTCCAAGAGATAAAACCACTGTTTCTCGATTATCTTCGTATTCAACAGGGAGTTTGTTTATGTAAATTGGTTCAGTTCCTCTTTCACCAAATCTATAAAATGCAACAAAGATTTTGTCTAAATCATATTTAGATTCTACTTTAGTTACTTTTTCAATAACATGTGGAATTTCATTGAAAAATCTCCCACGTTTAACTATATAATCTGAAGCTCCCATTTTCATTGCATTTACAGCAACTTCTTCTGAGCCTTGCCCTGTTATTATGATTACAGGTATTTGAGTTATCTTTCTGATCTCTTCTAATATCTCTAAACCTGTAGTATTTACCAGTAAATAATCGAGTAATATCACATCAACATCGTATTTTACATCTAATAAATATTGTAAAGTATCTTCTTTTGTCTTGGTAATTGCTACGTCTGCTCCAGGAAATTCTTTCAAGATATTAATTTTGATAAGAAAAGCTATATCATCATCATCCTCACAAAGCAGAATACGTAACGAATTAGCCATTCAAATTACTCCATATATACAATTAGCATACTTTTATTTGATTGTTGTTATAATGTCCATCACTCAAGAAGTCCATCTTCTCTCAGTGATTCCAATATTTCAGATATTTCGCTTTGAAGCTTATCTATAGTTTCATCTTTACCCTTTTTAGACTTTTTCCTAGTTTCTTTATCATCTGTTGAAGAAGATAATTCGTCTCCATCTGGCAAATCAACAAGAGTTCCACCAGCTTTAGATATTTCGTCCTTTATGCTTTCAAGTTGCAGTTCTGATTCATCAAATGCAGTTTTATCAGGAATTAATTTTGATACATCTCCTGATTGACTATCACTCGGTTTGAGTGTTCCCAAATCATTCATTCCTAATTCTTGTAATAGTTTTGTTTCATCCAGCTCTATATCTGCTAGAGGGATAGATGTGAATTGATCGATAGTTGTTTGAGAAGGTGCTTGGGCAATATCTCCAGCTTCAACACCTGCAGTTACCATCTGAGAACACAAGTGAGATTCTGTTAGAGGGTAATGTTTCCCACAATAAGGACATGTTTTTTCATGAAGGGTTTGAATGTGTACTCCTAAAGCTCGCTGATCGTGTGTTACAAAACCACAATGTTTACACCTTAAAAGAGGAATAAAACTCTCAGATGCAACAAATTCATCAAAATTGGTATACAAATACCAAAGAAGAGCTACTCTGACAGATTTAGATGTTGACCAGCCTGTTTTCTTTTTAATTATGTTAAGGCTTTCAACACTCATATGATTCTTAATCCTAAAAGACAGTTTCGAATCTTTTTTGGCTTTAGATTCTTCTTCATATCGTCTCATCAGTAAAATTTCTAACTTGATATAATCATTCAACTCCGTAACAATATCCATTTTGCTCTTCATTTGTCGGAATCTAATAGCTAAATCATCCAAAGAAAGTGTAATAATTTCACTTGCCCCTCCAAAAGTTCTAGATTGTTTTAGAACAGCACTCTTGAAATTCTCTGGAACATTTATAGTATATACGTTTGAAGATCTTGTTTGGCTTTTTGTTCGCGGAATCGGTAACACCAGACGTATTATTTCTGTATTATTATATAATCTTTGTCTCTAGACAGCAATATAGTTTTAATCAAAATGCATATTACACCCCTAGCTGAATGTAATTTGAGAGTCTATGACGAACATGCACTACGTTAAGCAAGTAATGCGATAAATTAGGAACTGAGACTCTCTTTAACTATTTTAGAACTATTTTTCGATATTTACATTTATTTTAATTCCTGCCTCTAAACTAGATGAAACTATACAATATTTCCTGAATATTTCTATACATCGTTGTACTGAACTATCTTCTGTTTTTTCAATATCTGGAGTAATAGTGACATTAGCTTCAGAGATCCTCCAGAATCCTTCTTTATTCCTTTCTCTAAAAATAACGACTTTTGTCTTAATCTCATTAACCTTATTTTTTTTCTTTGTAAGGCAGAATTGCAAAGAAGCCGACAAGCAGTTTCCTATAGCAGCAGCAATCAACATTGATGCAGTAGGTCCTTTCCCTTCTCCTCCTGGAATATCTTCAGATTCATCCATAAAAAGATCGGGTATTGAATCTTTATTGAAATCTACGATAAACTTGTAATCATCCAATTTAACCATACTAAGTTCATATTCAAATCTCTGAGAATCAGTCATACTTATACACAAAGTGTGAATAAAATAGGTGTTTTTATGTTTTTGCACCAATCAAAACTAACCAGAGATTAAGATATCATCAAGCACTTCTTCTAAATCAGGTCTATCTGGAGGATCATCCAAATCAGCCATTTCAGATTCTGCAATAGCATCGGTCAAATTAAGATCTGCTTTTCCTCTTTTTCTAACAGAAGCAGGAACAACCATTGTTCCACTCAGATTTTCAATTTTGTGTTTGATTTCCATGACCAAATCAACTAACATAGAAACCTGATTATTATTGAAGCCAGCTACTTGGTCTAAATCAGTTCTTGCTTGATTTTCAAAACTTGGAACAGAAACACTCGTAGCTGAAGCTATAGTTTTAGCTTCAGGGTCTATATTATTGTTGACAATCGCTGCTTCCACAGGGGAAGATATAGCATCTGATACTTTTGCAGCAATAGCATCAGTGGGAAACAATTCTGTTAATTCTGTAATAACTTGTTCTTGATTAGTTTCATTTAATTGGAAGATTGTTTGTTTAAGATCGTCCCGTTCATCAATTAGATCTTCAAATTCATTCTCCAAAGCAGAATATTTATCCTTGACCAATTTATTTTCTTTATTAAGCAATTTTATGAGTTTGATTAATTTCGGAAGGCTTCTTGCTAGTTCTGTTGCATTGCTTTGCATTTCTTTATATCTGGCAACAGATACCATTTGAACACCTTTCTTCGTTTGTTCATTAAACTCAACTTCCAAAATTCCTACTCTTCTTTTTAGCTCTCTGTTTTGTATCAATAGTCTTTCCACAAGCAGTTTAACCTTTCTTAAAGCCTCAAGGAGAATTTTGTTACGTACTTGTAACTCTTTAACATCTGCTTCTGTGTAGTCTTTCTGCCCTAAAATCAAGTCTACATCCTCTTCTTCTTCTTCATAAGACTCTTGCATCTTTTTTCGAAGTTTGTCTTCGGGATGGAGATTAGTTGGCATGTCAATTCACTACAAAGATAGAATAACAATAACATTGGACTTAAAAAAAATTTGCATATTTTCCAAAGTATTTCATCTAGTAGTTCAAAAGAATCTATAAGTAAATTTTCACAGCAGTAGAAAGTTTATTTTAATATGTGTATAACATGATTTCATGTCCATTTCAGCATATATATTCTTTACAGTAGAGTTAGGTAAAACCTCTCACGTTGTCAATGAATTAAGGAAAATACCGGAAATCATACGTGTTGCTGTAGTTACAGGAAAATATGATATTATAGCAAGGATTACAACAAAAGATCTTAAAGAAAAATATCGCATCTCAACAGAAATAATTCACATGATAGATGGCATTATTGATACTCAAACAGCTGTAATAGAAAAAGAAGAAATTAATGGATGATTAGATTAAATTGCCAGAAACGAGATCAGTAAGCAAATTTAGAAGAAAGAGTACTTTTTATCTGCTTGGTTTGTCAAGTGGGATTCTAATGAGCATATTTGTTGTGTTAGATGACATTATCAGCTTGAAATATCTAACTGATCCTTACATTCTGGGAGCTTTTCAAGCTGTTGTAGGTTTTATCATAACCGTTGCTATAATTCTATTACTACATTTACCTGTGAAGCGAAAAAGCGAAAATGAGAGAGGATATAATTTAGGTTACTTTATCGATAAAAATTTCTCTAGATTCCGTTTTCCCAGAGGAAAAATCGGTCTATACACGCTTCTTGCTGGGTTGTTTTCTTCAGGAACCACCATATTTTATTTTATTCTTCTGAATAGAAAAGGATCTTCAGTGATTATGCCTTTTGGTCAATTCGTATTAATTTATTTGTTAATTGGTGAGTTTATAACAGACAAAGAAAAACCTGCAATGGCTGAAATACAGTCAATCGCTATGATTGCTATTGGTGTAATAGTTGCATCACTAACAGGGGGTAGTACCGGCACAGATAATTCCGGGATTCTACTCGATATATTGCTGGTTATTGGACCTTTTGCAATATTTGCATCGTTTTACATTTACTTCCAAAAGAAAGCTCTTACTACAAAGGACAAAAATGGTAAAGTGTTTGATTCCATCAATTTAAGATTATGGACCCTTCTAGTCATGACTTTTGCACAGAGCCTAGCTGTTATTCCATCTTTAATTAATGGTGGATTTGTGGACTTTGTTACAAACTGGGAAGCTGCGATGCTTCCTACAGTATTTTCTGTTGTTATCACATTCGCATCCATAGTCCTTTATTCAAGAGCCTTAACAATGGGTAAAATGTCTATTGTGAGGGCTTTACGAAGCATAAGTGTCGTATTTACTTTTCCAGTTGTGTTAATTGCGGGTTTATGGGTACCTGAACTTCTTGGGAGTGGATTCAGTGACCCTCTAAGTGTCACATTAAAAATTTCTGGTTCAATTCTAATTCTTATAGGTGTTATTGCTTTAGCATTATCAGAAACGAAGTGTATCCTTTTAGCTAAGGTTAAACAAGGAATTGAAATCATTCCCAGTGAGCTAATAAACATGAAAGGTGTTGAAAACTTTTCACACATAACAGGAATATATGACCTTCTCATTAATATTAAAATGAGAAATATAGGCAAAACCCTGAGTCTATTAGAGAAGTCAATAGTAAAAATTGAATGGATAGAATCAGTAACAACTCATCCTATTATCAAAGAATTTGTTTAAAAAAATTAAGAGAGAGGATTAAGAAATACTTCTAATCCTTCTTCTTGTCGGAACGCTCTGAGAATTTCTTGTAAGGTGCTCGTTCTCCAGCCAAATATTCAGGATGAACATCTACATATTGCCACATCACAATAAACCCAATGATAAACAGAAGTAAAAGAGGTAGAAGAGCGAGAGCATATCTGTTTGAAATACTCAATCCCCAATTTCCAGCAGCACCAAAAATTGCTAAAAATAAAAGTGGACTTAGAATTGCACTTACTCTTCCTGCAATTTGTTTTATGCCTTGATATTGTGTCACTTTATTTGGCGGTGCTATTTCAAATACAAACTGCCGGCCTATAATCCACAAACCTCCAAATCCAAGACCAACAAAGAATGCTCCACCGAACATTACCTGCCATGGAAGTATACGTTGTCCGTTAATTTCCACAACAGTTAGGATCACTAGTGTGACAGCAATAAACCATGAAATAATATTAATCAAGAAATTCTTCTTTGGCCCAAATTTATCTAGTAAAAGACCTACAACAATTGCCCCTACCATCGATAGTAACCCACCCATTGCAATAACCATTAAAGCTTCTGTTGGTGTTGCTCCTGCTCCATCTACAATAACTAATTGCATATAGAGTATCGCTGTATTGGCAGCATCAGTAACCAAAAACCATCCAAGAATGAATAACCAAGCATTTCTATATCGTCTTATTTCTTTCAAAGTAAATTTTAAACTGCTTAACGCTAATCTGAAATTTGTTTTGAAGTTATTTTTGTTTTCTCCTTCTCGTTCTTTACTGAATAAGAAAGGAATTGAAAAAAGCACAATTGCAGCAGCAGTTATGCCAAATAACCAGACTAACCCTCCAAAAGGATTTTCTACAGTCGAACCACCAGCGAACAATATGTTAGGTTCTAAATATTCACCCCATAAGGTCCATGCAAGCATACCTAAACCGATTGCTACGAAGGTTCCTATGAAACTCAAAGCTCCAGAAATTCCTGAGGTTTTACCTCGCTCATCAGTTTTTGAGATGAATGGGATCATCGAATCAAAGAAAAGTCTTCCAGATTGATATCCCACATTTGCAAATACAAAGCACACTATTGCCCACCAGAAATTACTCCATGCCATGAAAGCTAATGTCGCAGTAATCATCAAAGATGCAGACATTAAAACAGCAGGTTTTCTTTTGCCAATAGTATCACTTAGTGCACCTATTATGGGACCTAATAAAGCAGCAAGCAAATTTGAAACAGCCATGAAAATTGACATCATCATAAATGCAGTACCATAATCTGTCACACCCATCTGATAAGCTAATATAAGGATATAAGGTTGAAAAGCAATACTTAGAATAGCTTGACTAAATAGAGTATCAGCAGCATCATAACTAGACCATAACAAAACATTCTTCATGCTTGTTTTTTTAGCCTCGATTTCCGTAACATCCTGTACAGTATCCATACAAATCTAACATTTAGAAAAGACAAGTTATATTTAAAATATACTCTGAAACACAAACGCAATTTTCACTGATGTTAAGGTTTCACAAGGTGGTACGTTCGTTTACGATGCCTTAATCTTCATGTGCTTTTCGAAAGAGCAAAACCTATATACAATGATTTGAAAATTTCTTTGATTAAAATGAAAGTTTTCAATCTAGAAAGTAAACCTGGAGAGAAGGTTTTTGGCTATATTGACATGTTTGAATATCCCCATGGAACAATAGAGAAACTACCTGTAGCACTAATCGAGGGGTTAGAAGATGGCCCAAAATTTCTTTTAAGTGGCAATATTCATGGTGATGAGCTTCATGGACTAGTAACTTTACAAGAGGTCATTCAAGAACTAGATCCAAGTAAAATCAAAGGAACGATAATCATTTTTCCAACACTCAATCCTGGAGGATTACTTACACAAACAAGAACACCTTTCTATGCTAAAAAGGATCCGAATAGATTGTGGCCAGATCCAAAACCAAAGGACAAACCTAAACTCAAATATCAAGATCCCTATGCTGAAAATCTAGATGAAGACAACTTCCCCAATGTTCAAGAGGTCTTTTACACAAAATTATATGAAATATTTACTGAGGTTGATTATTATATCGACTTACATTGTCATGCCATTCAATCTGTTCCATATTCCTATATTGATCGAATCTATTACGACGAGAAAAAAGAAGGAGATGAGATTGTTGCACAAGAAGTTTATGATGAAATGAAACCTTTTGTAGAGAGTTTTGGGTTGACTATGGTACTTGAAAGCCCACCAAAGTCTTATCTTGGCAATAAATTGCATCGTTCTACAACGGGAAGCTTTGTTAACAAACTAAGAAAGCCAGGTTTTACAGTTGAATTAGGAGGAGCATTGATTGTTGATACCAACATTATAAAAGCCGCAAAAATTGGTGTTTATAACTCGCTCAAATGGGCTAAAATGTTAGAGGGAGATATTGAAAAAATCAACAACGTTAGAGTTCTCGATGAGGAGATATGGCGTGAAATAACTATTAGATCTAAACACTCTGGTTTCTTTGTTACAGTGGTAAACATAGGTGAAATAGTAGAGAAAAATCAACCAATTATTGAAATCAGAGATGTATTTGGAAAAGTAAAAGATACAATCACGGCTCCAGAAAGAGGAGCACTTCTAGCTGTTTGGGATGATGTTAAGTGCTATCCTAATGAGGAAATAGGTGTTTTCCTAATCAAGAATGATTTAGGAGTTATCATGCCTTGGGAATATGAGGAAAAAGAAGAGAAAAATGAAGAGAAGAAAGAATAAATCTCTCAATCCTCTTCTAAATCTAGCACAGCAATTTCCATCTCAGGAAGCAGTTGCTTAAAATCTTCAATAAACGAAAGTTCACCAATTCCTCTACCAATATGCATGGGTATAGTCACTTGAGCTTGTATTTCTTTTGCAGCTTCAACGGCCTCAGGAACATCCATAACATATGTGCCTGAAATAGGAATTAAAGCAATATGAGGTTTCAAATTCTCCATTTCAACAATCTTATCTGTATCTCCAGCATGGTAAATGATAATTCCATCTATATCTATAATAGGACCGATATGACCTTCTTCCTTTGGATGAAAAGGTGTTTTTGTTTGAGGATCACGGAATCGATGGAAATTATAAGCAGGAATAGCTGATATTTTGATACCAGAAACCTTAACTGTACCACCAGGATTAAGTTCTAAAACTTCTTTTTTATTACTTATTTCATCAGTAAGTTTATCTTGACAGATCTTTGGACCAATTAAAACAGTACCTTCATTTGAAATTATATTGATAGCTTCAACATTGAGATGGTCATAATGGTCATGAGTTGTAATTAGAATGTCAGCTTTTGGAAGTGAAGATTTCCCCAATTTATAGGGGTCGATGTAGATGTTCAAACCTTTTGCTTCTAACCAGAAAGCATCATGTCCTAACCAATGAATAATGATTCCTTTGTATTCGTACATAGTTATCGAGAAAAAAATAAAATCTTCATATATAAAGATTCTATCCTAACTAGTATACTCTATCTGCCCCAACAAAAACAAACGTTTCTGCCGTGTTGATGTAAGCTGTAATTTTTGTCCCTACTTTCATTTGAGCATATTCATGAGCACGTTCAGCAACATCGAGAAGGAGTATAGTATCATCTTTTAGTTTTCCTGTCATCTTAACTTCAGTACCAAGATATTCAATAGTATTAATCTCGATTTCAATGGGACTATCAGATTTTGTAGTTAAACTAACATTTTCTGGACGGATGACGAGAGAAACTTCTTCTCCAACAGGAATATCAGTCTTAACTTGAAGTTTTACTGTTTCTCCACCCACTAATTCAACTAAACTGGGTTTGATGATTTTGCCAACAAGAGTGCTAGAAATACCAATAAATTGACCAACAAAGAGAGTATGAGGGTCAGTGAAAACTTCGGTAGGAGTGCCATATTGTTCGATAAAACCAATATTGAAGACAGCAATACGGTCACTGATGGCGAGGGCTTCAGTTTGGTCGTGAGTAACATAAACAGTGGTCATACCGAGACTTTTGATAATAGAACGAATCTCGGTACGAAGCTCTTTACGGAGTTTTGCGTCGAGATTCGACAAGGGTTCATCGCATAATAAAACATCTGGTTCGACTACTAGAGACCTACTCAGCGCAATTCTTTGCTGTTGGCCTCCACTTAGCTGTGTTGGATTTTTGAATGCTTGATCTTCTAAATGAACTAATCTCAATGCTTCGAATACCTTCTCTCTTCTATAAGCCCATTTTGGATCAACTTGTTCTTTTTTCTCTCGGTGATAATGATCAATTCCTTTTGATATAGCTTTTAACCATCTGAATCCAATAAAGAGATACCAAGTTGATAGTTGTAATATTCCTTTCTTTTCTGAACAATATTCTTCTTTGGCTTCTTTTAGATATTCTAATGCTTTACTATGAGTTTTGCCTAAGAAGAAGTAATATGGTTTTATAACCCATAGAAATCTACTATACCATGGGCTTTTCAACGCAGCTAACTCATCACTTTCTCTTAGCTTTAAACCATACTCAACATTCTTGAAAATTGTAAGATGTGGCCATAAAGCATAATTTTGGAATATCATTGCTGTATTTCGCTTCTGAGGAGGTAGAAGTGTAACATTATTATCACCTATAAACACATTACCTTCAAAGGGTTCCACAAATCCTGCTAAAGCTCGCAGAACGGTTGTTTTTCCACATCCTGATGGACCAAGGAGGGTTGTAATTGTTCCATGTGGGATATCAAGATTGAAGTTCTGTACAACTATAAAATCACCATATGCAACGCCTATATTTTCATACTTTATAGAAACCATATTTCTCAACACTTCAAGACTTGAATCTCGTTTATAGACTCAAATATAAAAGTTTTTGCTGAAACTATACCTTATATCTTTCATAATATCTTTTGAAGGGTAAGAATTAAAAAGCTTAAGATTTTTTGTGTGTTTAGATAAGGTGTCTTTATTATGATAAAAAGAAATCCTACACAATTTTTGAAAACTGAATATCAAAAAATTCAAGCTGAGGGTAGAGAATGGGTTCACAGAAGTTTGGAAACACCATCTGAAACGCAAGTTATCGTTGATGGACAGAAACTTCTCATGCTTTGTTCTAACAACTACTTGAATTTGAGTAACCACCCTCACTTGAAGAAGAAGGCAATAGAAGCAGCAGAAAAGCTCGGTGCTGGTTCTGGATCTGTTCGTGCAATTGCAGGGAATATGGCAATACATGAAGAATGGGAAAGAAAACATGCTGATTTCAAAGAACAAGAAGCAGCAATGGTTTGGATGAGTGGTTTCATAGCTAATGAAGGTGCAATTCCACCTTTGGTTAGAAAAGATGATTACATTCTAAGTGACATGCTCAATCATGGGTCAATAATCGATGGTGTTAGATTAACAAAAACACAGAGAAAACTTTACAAACACTGTGATATGGCTAGTTTAGAGGAACAGCTAAAACTCATCAACAAAGAAGACCCAAATGGTGAGAAGAGAATTCTGTTACTAAGTGACGGCGTGTTTAGTATGGACGGTGACATGGCCCCATTAGATGAAATACAAAAACTTGCAGACGAATCTGGTGCAATGATATACATAGACGATGCTCATGGTGACGGTGTTCTAGGACGAGATAAAAAAGGTAAAGGTATTGTGGATCACTTTAATTTGCAGGGAAAGGTTCAAGTCGAGATGAACACTTACAGCAAAGCAATGGGCGTAGTTGGAGGTTCAATAACTGGTTCTCAAGACTTAGTCAATTTCCTCCGAAACACTGGTAGATCTTATCTTCTCAGCGGTTCTCCACCTCCAGCTACTGCTGGTGCAGCAATTGGTGCTTTAGAAGTATTAGATCCTAAATCACAATATTTTGAACCTGTTGTTGAAAAGCTTCTTGATAATTGTGACTATTTCAAGAGTAAAATCGTTGATATTGGTTTCGGACATGAAATAACCGCAACATCTGCTAAATGTCCAACAGCTATTGTTCCTATTATCTGTGGAGAAAATGATGTTGCCAAGAATCTAAGTGATAGACTGATGGAAGAAGGTATCTTCGCTTTACCAATAGTTTTTCCGATGGTGCCAAAAGGCACAGCGAGAATCAGAGTCATGATGAATGCTGGTCTTACACAAGAAAACTTAGATTTTGCTTTAATGAAATTCGAAGATCTTGGAAGAAAGTTAAAAATCTTCTAAGCTTCCCTTTTTTATTTATTTTCTCTTTGAATAAAGAGGTTTCAATTTAATCATTGGCTTTCTTGGTGTAAAAGTTAGCAAAGGAAATTCTCTTGCAGGGAAATAGGACCATAGAAAATGTATTTCTTCTTGACTCAATTCCCTACCAGTTAATCTAATAAGAGTTCTAACATCACTTTCAATTTCCATTGAATCAAGATTTGAAGAAATTGTTTTTGTACCTTCAATGTCCACCTCTTTAACCACCATATTTTCACTTGGTAACTCTACAAATTCAACATTCTCAAAGTTTTTCTCAATTTCTATAAACAAACATCCTTTGGGTTCGATTGCTTCCGCAAAACTTGTTCTTTCAGTTGAACCAGTATACCAAACTCTATCATTCTGCAATTTTTGTGATCTATGAATGTGTCCTGAAATAAACAATCTAGCATTATTTGGAAACATCTGTGTGAGTAAAGTATCCTTACGATTTCTGAAAATATATTGGTGAGGACCAAATTTCGCTCCGTCAAACAACTGATGACATAGAACAATAAATGATTTCTGTGGATGTTTCCCAATTTCTTCTCGAATTTTCTTTAATGTTCTTTTTGGGTCTTTGAGCTCAAAGGGAAATGCCAAAATTGATATCTCATCAAAGTCCAATCTCGTTAATCTGTTCACTAGAAATAAATCCTTATTGAAGTGACTCAGTAGAGTTTCAGGTAAGTTAGATTTATCATGGTTTCCTGGGATAACTACAAATTTTATGCCAGTTTCAGTGAACTTCTCAATAATTTTGTAAGCCTTTGAAATAACTTCCTTGGGAGGTCTTGATCTATTAAACATGTCACCTCCATGAAGAACTAAGTCTACGTCTTTGTTTTGAGCAATCTCTAATGTTCTTTCGAAAGCTGTTAGCATGTTTTCTATTGACTGCCTTCTAGTTCTAGCTGTATTCCCATACATATATCCAAAATGTGTATCAGACAAGGCTAGAACTCGCATAATAGCATCTCTGTTATCAATAATTCTTTCCAATTTTTCACTATTTAAACTAAAAAGCAAATATCATCTTATGTCAAATCTTGAACAGAGTATTCGAATTTTCTCAAAATTGTATTATTCTAGTTTCCTAAAACAGATATTATATATAATAAAAAAGCCATTGACATATAACCTTAAACGGGGGTTTAAACATGAAAAAAAAGATTATAACAATAGGACTTTTTATTTTGTTAAGTTATAGTATAATCGGTGTAGCATTACAACAAGTAACTGCAGAAGAGTTACCCCCTGCTTTATCACTTATAGCTCCTTACGAAGCCAGCATCTTTCTTGATGCTTCAAATAGCGAATGGGATGATTATTATCAAGGCTATATTGATATAACAGAATTTGGGGATGATGCTTCTTCGACAGAAAGTGTTGACATCATAACTATAACTATTAATTTTGCTCATAACTCAACCCACCTTCACATGTATGCTTTTGTTCCTGAAGTCTATGGAGTTGTGAATGGACTCCTCTTACATTTCTTTGGAAAACCAGGAATGGAAGATGGTATACAGATGGACGCTATCTACGACACAGTATTAGATATAGCATGGCCAGACGAAGGTATATATGACCCACCCCAACCTGATGATTTCTTAGGTGGAACACAGGATGCTGAAGCAAAAACCTTCAAACACATAGGAGTTGGTACATACTTTGAAGGAACAAAGTTAATCAACTCGGGAGATACTTTAGGTAAAGATATTGCTTTAGGATGGGGGCAAGCAATAGCTGTTGAAGTTTTAGCTTGGGTTGGAACCCAACCAGATACAGATGGACCAAACTGGGGATCAATTAATCAAGATGGTTTCCGATATATCAGATTGGACATAGGTGCTAACCAAGGAGATGTTCTGGACATTTATGTTCCGGAACCTATAGAAATGCATTATGTAGTTGGTGAACAATATGAAGCTGAGTATATTTCAACTTCCATAATAATTGATGGAGAAGATACGGATTCAGTTTGGGCAGATGTCATCGAATATAATTTCTCTATAACTGGGTATAATTTTGAAACTGGGGAATGGTTTCCTGGAGATAGCTTGGAAGGATCACTCAAAGTGTTCCACGATGGAATAAATTACTATATGTTCGTCAAAATTTTCGATGTTACTATAGATGAACAAGATAGTACAATGTTCATTATTGGAAAAACTGAAGATATGTTAAACACCACAGATGGAACAGATTTCGTTTCTGTTGGCACATATGGTTATTATGATCAGATGATTTATCTTGCAGATGGTTCTGGACCCAAAAATGACCTTGATGTTGGAGGTTTCAATGATGGCGAAGGAAACATGACTTACCAAGGAGACTATAGATATACTGAATTTTCTAAACCGATGGCTTCAGGCGATCTTGATGGTAGAGATCCTGACTTCGCAACAGGAGACAAAATGTACATAACATATCTTATTTCTCAAGATGGCGAACATGGACCTAACTACTTCCATATGAAAGATGATAATGGCACAGTAGCTTTCATTGTAAATCCAGTTAAGTTTCTTGCTGAAGGTGAAGAACCAACAGGAAATAGCGAAAACACTTTTGCTATAGGATTTAGCATTACAGATCTTTTCATAATTTTAGCTGCATTATCACCAGTAGCTCTATTAATTTACAGAAGAAAGAAGAAGTAAAATTCTTCTCTTTTTATTTTTACTCATTGTTATTATCGCTAATACTGCAAATCCAAAGAGGTTTTCTTTCAATAAAAGTGTACAAGTTCTCAGCAAATGTAGAATCAAACTCATATATTTCTCTGAGTTTTTCATCTATTCCAAGCACATTCATTTTCTCTTTGATTTCCACTTTTAGAAAAGAATCAACATTGAGAACAAAGGTGTTTTTCTTTACTAGGTTTTCTAGAAAATCATGTATATTTTGACCTTTCTTAGTAAGATAAACAGCCCATCTATCATTATCAATAAATGGTCCAGCTACAACATCAATATGCTTCGAATAGCGCCTCAAGAACTCCAGAGAATCTTTTGAGGTAATATCAGGACCATCTTTTCGGAGTAATAATTGAGGATCTGCGTTCATCAGAGAAATCATTAACCCATAATGATCATCAGAAACAAATGCATAAGATCTTTCTAAGATATAGTTATTTGCGAAAATTTCAGAAGCAAATGCAGATTTAGCAGATAGTGCTTTTTGCCAACAAATTTCAGATTCTTGAAAATTGCGCTTGAGAACTAATACTAGTATTTCCCTTCCTGTTGATATAATGTTTTTTACTAGATCATCAAATGGAGGTATTTCGCATGGAAGGTCTTCAAAGAAATGTATAGTAGGATCAAACATGTAAACATTTGCTGCTGCGATAAGTGACATAAATTGTAACAAAGAAACATCTGCAGCTACATTATCTTTAGGGTTTAGAGGATCTTGCACATATAGAGGGTAGTAACGATTAAGCATTTCACTTGTTAAAGAATCAACATCCTCCATTTGCACTTTTTTCCTCTTGATATCTATAATAGTTCGAGCTTTCCAACCACTGATTCCTTTAATTGTATCCCAAAAGGAACCATAGAACACTATAAGAAGTTCACATAGATACCCGTTAAAACCTACAGCGCCTATTTCACTCCTATACACGCCCACAGTTTTCATGAACTTCTTAAGTAATAAAACCTCATTTCTATCTTTTTCTTGCATATGTGTTAGAAGATACTGTGTATGCATTGGAATCGAATCGAAAATAGAAATCTGTTTCTCACCAGGAGTTACTTCAAAACCTACAAATAGGTTTACGTACTCGTCCGCTGCAATAATTCGCAAATGAGGTATTTTTCCTGTCCGTTTATTTACATCTAATGGAGAATTTCTGATCCGGTCCTTTTTCAAGCGTTTTACAAGTGAATCGAGTATTTGGTGAACTTTTGTCTTCTCAGACTGTGGTAGTATCAACAAGAGATCATATACTTCGTCTTCTCCAAGGTAAGTTTTTCTAACAAAAGAACCTTGAACTTCAACCCTCCCTTTGAAGCCTAGAGAGTTAATATCTAACAGAATTTTTTCTCTTAGTATAGCTAGAACCTCTCTAATTTCCTCATGTCTCTCCCATTGAACTTGGATAACTTCAATAACTTGTTGCTCGATTTTCTTGTTTTTTTCGTTGTTATTAGGCTCTCGAACAGATGGTTTTTTGCTCATTATAACACCTTTAGTATTTTGCATCCTTCTCAAGTCTTGGCACTTATTTCGTGCAGAATTGAGTACTCCGGACCTTCAGATTTTAAGATTGATTGCTTCAATTTAATTGAAACAATCTCTTGTCTTCCACATTTGATGTTAGAGAAATTATTAATAGCTAACATTAATTCTTTTCTATTCTGTGAAGATTTTACTCTTGCAATTGTTAGATGTGGTTTAAAAGATCTATTATCAGTTTTAAAACCGCATTCAATCAATTTTATCCGAAGTTGTCGCTGTATCGTTTTTAAAATATCAACATCTCCATTGATTTTGCAGTAAACGACTCTTATGTATTTTTCATTTGGTAAAACATCAACTGCATTTACATTTAGAAAAAAACTTTTGAAACTTATTGAATCAAGTATTTCTTTTACTTTTTGTATTTCAATTGCAGATATTTCACCCAGAAATTCCAATGTCATGTGAAGTAGTTTAGGATTAACATTCCTTAGTCTTGCCTTGCTACTTTGTATTGATTCTTGTATTTCAGAGATTGCTTCAATAATATTTGTATCAGTAAAATCTATTGATATAAATGCTCTTACCATCTAAAATCAATTTTTTTTATAATTTTAAAAACTTTTATCACCTTTTTTTGAATATTCTTTCAATTGATAAAACTTTTAATCTCTACAAATATTTCCTTTTTGGGTCTCATGACAGAGTCTGAAATTAAAATAATTGGAGTCACTGGTATGCCTGGTTCAGGTAAAAGTGTTTTTGCAGAGCATGCTAATAATGAAGGCTACAATACTGTCGTAATGGGTGATGTTGTGAGAGCTAAAGTTATTGAGTATGGACATGAACAAACTCCAGAATCGGGAAGAAAAGTGATGCTGGAGATAAGAGAAAAATATGGGGAAGAAGCGGTTGCCCATCTTACATGCTTAGCAATAGATGAACTGATAGAACAAGGTCAAAGTGAAATAATCATCGATGGAATCAGAAGCCAAGCAGAAGTTACTCATTTCAGAGAGCATTTGGGAAAGGATTTTATTATAGTAGCTATTCATGTTGATCCTCTAATTAGATACAATAGATTGAAATTACGGGGGAGAAATGATGCTCCTAAAACAGAGGAGGATTTTGCAAAAAGGGATGAAGCTGAATTGAATTTGGGTTTAGGAGAAACTATTGTTTTCTCAAATTATATTTTATCAAACAATAGAACACTAGAATCGTTTAAGGAATCTTCCATCTCACTCTTAAATGACCTGAAGATAGGTAAAAAAACATGAATCCTATTCTTACAATTAAAATTCCTGTTTATGCTACTGAAAGTAGAAATAAGGTAGAGAAATGCATAACCAATCTTTTAGGATATCTCCCTGAAATCGAAGAAATGGAAACCAAAGAGTATACAATGTTGAAAAGCAAAGATACTAAGATTGATTCATTGCTGAGATTCTATAATCACATACGTCATGTGAAGGTTCTAGATGCTGTAAGAAAATGTGCATTAATAGATAACGAAAATAATGAATTAATTTTTAATTTACACAAACAAGCACTTTATGTTAATAGAATTTCAGTAATAACTTCTGATACTTCCTCTCATTTAGGCAATCTTCAAATCATAATCAAGTCCAATAATCCTGGAAGAATTTTAGATTGGTTAGCTCCTAGAACTGAGAAAGGATTCGAGCTAAAGAAAACCTATTTCGGTGAAATCTTCAAGAAAGAAGATCAAACTTCAATTTCTAAACCATCATAAGCAACAATACTGTTAGGGAAAATTTCTTTTGCATCACGCAGAGATTCAGCTAGATTCTTATGCAATTCTGAAAAATGTGTTAATATCAATTTCTTTACATTTGCTCTTTTGGCGACAAAAGCAGCATCTGTACATGTAGAATGTTTGTGCTTCTTAGCTCTTTCAGCTTCAATCATTGGATAAGTTGAATCATGAATAAGTAAATCAGCCATAGCTGAATTATTAATAACATTGTCGTCTAATGAAGTATCACCTGTTATGACTATCTTTGTTTGATTTTTGGTTGACCTATCCAATATTTCTGATGGAAATATTTTCTTATTTTCGACTTCTATTGGATATCCCTCTTGAAGTTTTTTCCATTTCTTTCCTTTTGGAATGTTTTTCTCCAAGGCTCGATCAACATTGAAAACCCCTAAAGATTTATGTGTGATAATTTTGTACCCTAAACAATTATCTCCATGAGAAACTGGAAATGATTCAATATAAAAATCAGAATTTGACATAACCACTCCCCCACCAGTTTCTATGACCTTAATATCATATTCTGGATATAATCTATAAGCCAATAATTGAAGGAAGATAAATGAGGAGGTCCATGGAGGACCTATTATAGTTATTGATTTGGAGATGTTGTATAAACTTCTAGTTGTTAGAAGACCTATCAAACCAAGAGTATGATCAGAGTGCAAATGAGTTAATAAGATAGTTAAGTTTGAAAAGCTTATCTTGTACTTAAGCAACTGAACTTGTGTAGCTTCTCCAGCATCGACTAGCAAAGTATGATTCCGATACTGTATAGCTACTGAACTTTGCCGTCTTTCTACTTGTGGAGGCGCAGATGATGTTCCTAGAAAAGTTACAGTAAACTTATTGCTCATGAAATTCACTTCAGAACTATAATTCTTCTAGTTAACGACTTATGCAATCGAGTATCTAAAATTTTCTGAATAGAATACCCAGCTTTTTCAGCCAATAATTCAGATTCATGTTTTGCAGGGCTACTAAACACTAAATAACAGTCTTTCTTTAGAATTGTTCGAGATTCAATTAAGAAGTCATAAATTAGGCTATTCACATTTTCTCCATGTGTAGAAGATTGAATTGCATAAGGTGGGTCTGTTGCTATTGCATCTGCTTCTTTAATAGGTAGGTGCCTTGAATCTGAACGAATTATCGAACAGTAAGTATTTTTGTAAAATTTCATGTTTTGATTACAGCCATATACAGCGAATTTGTCAAGTTCAGATCCTAGAACATTTGCGCCTAATGTGGCTGCTTCAATCAAAAATCCTCCGCCCCCGCAGAATGGATCATAGAACATTTCATTTTGTTTTATTCTTGAAAGATTAACAATTGCACGAGCAAATTCTGTTTTCATTGATCCTGGTCTGAAAAACGGTCTATTTCTCGGTTCCCTACTTTCATATTCAGAGTGATTCAAAACCCAAACCTCTAAACCAAAATACAATCTTCTGCCAATCAATATTCCAAAAAATAAATAGTCTGGGTTTTTGAGATTAACTTTTAGATTTTGTGTTCTATAATTGTTATATACAAAACCTCCAATTTCTCTTTCCAAATCTGGGAGATCTTGCTCAATAACTTTTTTGCCAATTTTCTTGATTCTTACAGCAAAGGTTTTGTCATCCTTAATTTCAGGCAAAGAGATGAATTGTTGTAATTCCAATTTATCTTTCTCCACATTGCCTATTGATATCATTTTTAGGATTGAATGAAGAAATGCACACCTTTTTGCTGCTTTCACGGGATTTTGTTTAGTATTGAATAAGAGGATTTGATTGTCTTTTTTTTCGATAGAATATTGGATATTCTCAGCTTCCAAAGTTGCAAAAAATTCCTCAAACCCAAGCTCTTGATAATGACCTCGGATATGAGCTAAATATTTTTTCATAGATACTTGTCCTCAATAAATTTGCTTAAAATTGGACTAATGTCAATTTGCTCGACATCATCTCTAGTAATAGTATTAGAGGAATAAACCAATAAATCCCCTTCCTTCTTCAAGTCTGCAATTACGTCAGGTTTAGATAAAACATGTGCAAATAATATGGCAACAGATACAGCACCTTTTTCGAGTATCAGAGAGCAAGCTGCTTTAGCTGTTGTTCCTGAACTCACTATATCATCAATGATTAACACATTTTTGTCATCAAAATCAAAATTAGGTTTCTTAGTTTGGATTCTGTTTGTAACTGGATCTCTGCTCTTTTCCATTATATAATATGAAACAGAGAACTCATTTGCAATTTGTGTGATGTCTTCTTCACTTCCTTTGTCTGGACCAACAATTATCCAATTACTCCTTTTCTTTTCTTTGAGAAACTCTCCAACCATGAATGGTAAGACGTTCAAATTTTGTTTATCAAGCCCAGAATCTTGAACAAGATATTGTTCCTTATTATGAACATTTACTGTTAAAATGCTATCAACACCTGAGGTCTGAAGATAGGAGAGCGTAAGATGATGAGAAAGAGCTTCTCCTTTTAATTTCCTTTTATCTGCTCTAGTATAACAAAGATATGGAATAACAGCTATGACTCTATCTGCACCTAATTCTTTCAAAGTTGAAGCTATTAGCATTACTTCCAATAAACTTTTTTCCTGATTTGGATAAGTTGATTGTATAATTAATATATCCTCGTTTTCAACTTGGTCGTCTATCTGAAAATATGTTTCTCCATCATAAAATTGTTTGAAATTAAAATTTACAATCGGTAAATCTAGTTGTTTGGATATATTTTCACCTAATGAATCAGAATTTGGACCTAGTAGTATCTTCATTTGATGTCTGTGTTAAACTAAATCAAAAGACTTTAAAATTTTTGTCCATTCAACCTCTTTCAGTACGGTTTACGAATCAAGCAAATTGAATAGAAACATATATTTATTAAAGCTGTAACATCATAGTTATTGAAAGTTAGAATATTTTCTTGTGATGGATATGGGCGCTAAATCCAAAGGTGTTTCTAAGAAGTCTAAAATAAAAAGAGATACTCTATTGGACATCGATTTTCACGATACAAGTGAAATATCTGTTCCACCCAGATTAATTGATCAAGTAATTGGTCAAGAAAATGCAACTGAACTCATAAAGAAGGCAGCATTGCAACGTAGACACGTTCTTCTTATTGGAGAGCCTGGTACTGGAAAAAGTATGTTAGGAGTGGCTATGGCTGAATTATTGCCAAATGAAGAATTAGTTGATGTTCTATGTATAGCAAACCCAAAATATCCTAACCAACCTCGAATTGCAACACTACCTAAGGGACATGGAGCTAGAAAGGTTGAAATGGATGCGGAAGTTGCTAAGAAAAGCGGTAATAAACGCTTCATCATATCTTTAGCAATCCTCTTTGCAATTATAGGTTATGCGCTGATTGCAACCGCTAGTAATCCCAGCAGCCAACCAGTTACATTATTAATTGCTATGTTCGTAGGATTCTTTATTTTCTTTATGCTTAACCAATCAAGATCAAGAAATGAAATGTTGATTCCAAAACTGTTAGTAGATAATTCGAAAAAAGAAAGGGCGCCGTTTAACGATGCAACAGGGTCTCATGCTGGAGGATTATTAGGAGATGTTAGGCATGATCCTTTCCAATCAGGAGGACTTGGAACACCTCCACACGAGAGAGTCGAAAGTGGGTTGATTCACAAATCTCATTTGGGTGTTCTTTATTGTGATGAAATTGGTACTCTTGAAATGAGAACACAACAAAAATTACTAACAGCTATGCAAGAGGGTAAATTGCAGATCACTGGTCAATCTGAACTCAGTAGTGGTGCTATGGTTCGCTCCGACCCTGTACCTTGCAGATTTGTTCTTATTGCAGCTGGTAATATAGAAACTACCAGAAACATGCATCCTGCTCTTCGTTCCCGAATTCAAGGTGCAGGATATGAAGTCTACATGAGGGATGTAATGGATGATTCTCTTGAGAATAGACGGAAACTTGCCCGTTTTTGTGCCCAAGAAATCGTTAAAGATCGTAAAATTCCTCACTTCTCTAAAGATGCTGTAGAAGAAATCATTTATGAAGCTCAAAGAAGAGCTGACAGAAAAGGTCAGCTAACTCTCAGATTACGAGAATTGGGTGGTTTAATTCGTGCTGCAGGTGATCTTGCCAAGGAAAAAAACGAAAACCTTGTTTCAGCTGAAACAGTAGGAATGGCAAAGAAACTTGCTCGCACACTTGAAAATCAAATAAGTGATTCTTATGCTGAAGATAGAAAATTGTATAAGATATTTAATACTGAATTAACCAAAGTAGGTAGAGTTAATGGACTTGCAGTTATCAATCAAAGATCTGGAATTGTTATGCCCATTGAAGCTGAAGTCGTTCCTGCTTTTAGTCGAAGAGAAGGGAAAATTATCGCAACTGGTCAATTAAGGATTATTGCCCGAGAAGCTGTTCAAAATGTATCAGCAATTGTCAAAAAATACGTAGGAGAGGACATTTCTGATTATGACTACCATATACAATTCGTTGGAGCATATGCGGGAGTTGAAGGGGATTCAGCCTCAATTTCTATAGCAATAGCAATATTATCAGCATTGGAAAATGCTCCGATCAGACAAGATACTGCAATGACTGGCAGCTTAACAGTAAGGGGAGTAGTTCTACCTATTGGTGGAGTTACAGCTAAAATTGAAGCAGCAGTAGATGCTGGTATTAAGCGTGTAATTATCCCTTATCAGAACAAAGATGATGTCAAAATTGAGGAAGAGTACAAAAATAAGGTTGAAATCATTCCAGTCTCAAATCTTCTAGAAGTCCTTAGAGCTTCATTACCAAAAAAGTATCATTATGTTGCTGACAAATATGAAGAAGTAGCTCAAGAAACTAAGGGTAAGAATAATAAAAAGAAGACTAAGAAATAACCATAAGGTGTTTCAAATGACAACCTCGGGTTTCTATTTCTATCATTGCGACATCATAGCTCAACCTAATGACGAAGAACAGTATGAAGATTTTAATGAATTTGATATGTATGTTAACTTAGCTGAAAAAGAGCTTGCAGAAAAAGAACCAAAACGACAACCCGCTATGGAAACCCAGTTTTTTAACCCAGATTGGGTTGAAATAAGTTTGAGATTTAGAGCTTCTTATCGTGATGGTACAGAAGATATTCACCGGTTTATAGATCTTGTTACAGAAACGCTAACAGGTCAATTAAATGTCACGATTATTGATTTTAACATTAGTAATATAACATGAAAATTCATTGTTTCTTCAAGAAAGAACAACGTTTATTTTAGTTTGACATTTGTTACAGTTACCTTGTAATGAAATTCTTCTCACTTCTGTAGCATATGAAGTACGACTAATGAGTAACTCATTGCAATTTGGACAATAAGTGTTAAGTGTATCGTGGTCGGGGATACCATCAATATATACATATTGAATGCCAGTTTCCTTAGCTGCTGCATACGAGGATTCAAGCAATTCTTTAGATGTTGGAATGAAGTTTTTTGTTCTGTGCGAGGGGATAAGTCTTGAAAGATGTAAAGGTACCTCAACAGATAATTCTTCCTTTATCCATTCAGCTAATTTTCTAGCTGCTTCCACATCATTGTTCAAATCTTCATGTATGACCATGTGTAGTTCCAGAAGTTTACCGCTATCAAAAACAATTTTGACAATTTTTTTAATGTGTTCAAAACTTCCTCCTCCACAGCTTTGTTCATAACCTTCATCATTAACATTTTTTATATCTATTGTAACAGCATCCACATATTCCAACATTTCGCTTACTGGTTGTTCATGGAAATACCCGTTGGTTCTGACTAGTACTTTCAATCCTCTTTCTTTAGCAAGCTTAGCAGTATCTCTTACCCATTCAAATGAGATAAAGGGTTCAGCTTCACCAAAGCTAATGATTTTCGAACCAGATGCCATTCCAAACATAATTGCCTGATCTGGAGCAAATTTTTTTCCTGTGTAGGTTTCTGGATCAAGATGTGCTTTTTCTGGCATTGAACAATAATCACAATCTAGATTACAATTGTAGGTTGAGAATGTCTGTGCTCTTGAATTTGGGAAGAAATGAAATACCTGCTGTTTTTCTATCATATCTATTTTCAAGTCCATAAAGCCATAATTAAGAGAATATAGCTTCCCATCAACATTCTTCCTTGCTAAACATTTGCCTTTCTCTCCTTGGTTGATTATACAATCAAAAGGACAAAGATGACATTGAATACTCACATCCTCTTGGTTAAGTATTTCATAATATTCTGCCTCATGCAGAGTAGATTGTGACATATAATCAAAACAAAGTTTGACCTTCATTATTAAATTTTTTTAAACTACCAAGATGTACAAAACATAAGTATATCAATTGGTTAATTGTCGGTATAAAATTCTGCGTCAACTCTTTATGTCTTTCAAATCAAATGAAAGTTCCTTTATTTTTCCTTTACATTTAGGGCAATTTTTATTTTTTTCAGTCCAGTCCAAAAGTTCATCTCGATGAAAAACCTGACCGCAAGGTTTGATTATTGTAATATCTTCATATTTATTGATAATCTTATTACAGAGATTACAGAATGGTGTTTTGTTTCCACATTTCATACACACCAAGCACCCTTTGAAATAATTTCAGAAATATTGTTACCACAAAACATGCAATTATATTATTTTTGTGCTAACTCTTGATTTTTTCTCGCTTTGGAAACAAAACCGGCTACACTAACACACAGAAAAGTTAAGCCAGCGATAATAAACGGGAACATAAAAATAAAGATAGGCCACAAATCTTTATCTGAATGAATGAAGGGCAATGATATTCCGAAATAGATACCGATGAAAGCTAATCCTAATACTAGCGTGGGAACTCTCAGACCAATAATCCTACAACGGACAGAACAATATCTTCTATCTACAAGACCTAATTTTCGTTCTTTAATTTTGATCGTATCATTACATACCTTACATCTTAAACTCATTTGCATGATTAATTGGTAAATCTGAGTTATAAACTTATTATATTTGGGAATATTCGAAAAGCGAAAAATATTTCAAAGCTAATTTATATATTTAATCAATGATACATCTATTGAGAAGAGATTCACAAACTGTTTGGCAGCAACATGAGCTAAAAAATAGATTATGTCATTATAGGGAGATATATGAGAAAAAACGCTTACCTCGATATAAACTTGCAAGGCTCTTTCATACGCCTTATAAAGAAAATCTTGATCGAGAAGAACTGCTTAAAATCCATGAACATTATCATCCAAAGTTCAAAGAATGGATAAAAACTAAACAGGATTTACCTTTAGCTGAGATTGAAGAGGAGGTGTTTTCTAAAGTTAAGCCTGAGACATTAAAAAAGGAAAATTATTTAAAACTAAAGCTAGATATTCTGAAGGATATACTTTCAGCTTGTGAATATTGTGAGAATAAATGTAAAATAAACAGAAATGAAGGATTGATTGGGAAATGTGGATTAGATAATCATGCATATGTTTCTTCAGCTTTCATTCACATGGGTGAAGAAAGTCCCATTGTTCCTAGTGGAACCATCTTTTTCTATGGTTGCACAATAACTTGCTCATTTTGCCAAAATTTCGATATAAGTCATGAATTCGACATAGAGAGATTTCGTGGAAGAAGTACAAATGCTATCGATTTAGCACAAACATATTATTCTCTTGCAAAACAGCATGCCAGAAACATCAATTTCGTAGGTGGGGAACCTACACCTAATTTGCATATTATTTTGGAATCTTTCTTAGAAACACAAGTCAGTCTACCGATGTTGTGGAATAGTAACATGTATCTTACAGATGTTAGTATGAAACTCATTGCGGATATTTTTGACATCTGGTTACCGGATATGAAGTATGCTAATAATGAATGTGCTAATAAATATTCTAAAGCACCAATATACTGGGATGCGTTAAAGAGAAACATGAAAATGATAGAAGAACGAGGTAGTGGTGAATATATTATTCGTCACTTAGTTATGCCAAATCATACAGAATGTTGTTCAATTCCCATATTAGATTGGGTTGCAGCTAATCTTAACAATCCTCTTATTAATATTATGGCTCAATATCATCCTGACTATAAAATTCTTCGAGGAGAATTTCCGGAAATCAATAGAAGACCCACTACAACAGAAATGTTCAATGTAAAAAACCATGCTGATAAATTGGGAATATATTGGAAAAGTGTATCTTGACACAGTACTGGTATGGATTCAGGATATTTCTTTATTTTATACTCATATCCCAGATTAGTCTTTGAGTAGTCGTTCTTTCCCATTTATTTAATGCGCTTCTTGCTGCAATGGTTTCAGATAGAAATCTGTGCTGAAAGTCTGCAATAAATTCCACCAATTTCTCTTTTTCTTCTATTTTTTCAAGTAAAGCGTCAGATAAATAGAAAGTAATAGAAAAACCTGGCTCCGGTTCTTTTTGAATAATCCCTGTAGCATCTGCCAAAGATAGAGTTAATCGTTTTAACAACATATCATCAAAAGGATCCCGCATTTCCAATATAAGCGATATCAAACTGGAATTTTTTGTTTTTTCGATGAATCCATTCTTCAAAGCAAATTGCTTCAAATCCATTAACCTGCATTCTTTACAAATCACACAGGGATAATTTATTTCTCTGGTAGGACACACGAAACGTTCTAGTTTCATAGCTTCCCTGATGTTATCTTTATCATCAGGAAATTCCTTTCTAGTTGGACTCATACTCATTATAATCAAACACTCTTTCACGTATTTTATACTTATGATATATGTAATGACTTATTAAATTTCGAAAATCTCTTCGTTTTCTTTTACCAATTTACCATTCTTCCATGAAAAACGCTCAGTTGGAAAAGCAGCTAGAACAACAGTTATTGTCTCTTTCAGTTTCCATAAGTATCTATAACATTGCTCTTTATCTTTAGTAAATAATGCAATTAGGCTTGTTTTTGTTTTAGAATATTCATTAAGCATTGGAATTGCTTTGGTTTTTGACCCAGTACCCTTCAATTCATTCAAAAAATTCTTTTGCCATCTTTCTTCGATGAGATCTTTTTTGAGAAGATGTTTCATTTCTACAATTAAATACTCTAAATCTGATCTTATTCCCCATAAGTCTTTGTTAATTTTGCTATCCTTATGTTTGGATAAATTAGGCAATAAATTTGAATATTTAGCAATTATCTTCTCGATAGATGCACTAATATTTTTCTCATATTTCTCTGCTTTGATAGCCATCTAATGTACATTTTTAGAAAATATATAAAAAAATGGTGGTGTAAAACAAATGTTAATAACTGAAAACCTCTTCCAGCATTTGTTTATGACTTTAGCTTCTAGAATCCAAGATGAATTTGATATTCCTAAGGATGAAATCTATTTAGATTCTGCAACCATAGGGAAAATGCCAAAAATAACCTTGAAGGCAATATGTGATTTCTACAACTCCGAGGGGGGAGGAGTAAATAGAGGAACTCACAAATATGCAATAAAAACTTCTAAGGTTCTAGAAACAGAAAGAGAAAATATAGCACAAATTTTCAAAATTAGTCCAAAACAACTATCTTTCTTACCCTCACGGGAAACTGCAGTACTTAACTCTTTATTTTCTATTTCTTCAAATAAAGAGAGCAACTTAATCATGAGTGTTTTGGAAGATCATTCAATTATTGGTCCAGCTATAAAATTCAAGGAACTTACTGGATCTAATATTAATTATTTATCGATGAATGACGAACAAAGTCTTCTAGACGCGCTTCAAGAAAGAATTTCAAAAGATTCATCTATTTTCCTATTTTCAGCTTTAACTCTAGGTATGGGTATAAAACGCAATTGGGAAAGTATCTCTAAATTTTGTAAAGATAACAATATTCGAACTATTATGGACATGAGTTACCTTGTTGGACATGAGAGCATGGATTTTAGCAGAGTCATGCCTGATGTTGTACTATCATCAAGTACTAGTGGTGCACTAGGACCACAAAGTATAGCATTTCAATTTGTATCAGAGGAAATTAATGATGAAATGAAACCATTGTTAGTTGGTGGTGGTTCCATCATTTCTTTGAGCAAAAGTAATTACAAACTCAGTAATTGGAACAATAAATTCGAAACAGGAACTATTAATATAGCAGCTGTTGTAGGGTTATCAAAAAGTTTACAACTTCTCAATGATATTGGATTAGAATTGATTAAAAATCATGAAAAGAAACTAAGAAGACAACTTGTTGAGGGGTTGGAGAACATCCAAAACATCGAATTAGTTAATCTAGATGGCATTGAAAATGGTCCTATTCTCTCTTTCAGAAGTGAATCTGTTGATTCTCATGATATTGCAATAATCCTAGAAGATATTCAGAATGTTTTTGTTCGAAGTGGAGCTTTATGTTCACATCTGTTTATGGAAGAAATTGGGCAGAATTCACTAGTACAATTATCTACCCATATTTATAACACTGAAGAGCAGATAAAGACATTTATTGACACAATAAAAAACATAATGGAAGAAATTTAAAGAAAAATGAAATTAAAATTTAGGTCACTTAGCTTCTTGATTTCATAGCAAATTTGCTAAATCAAATGCCTTTCGATCATTCCTAAGCAAGAATATGCCTCTAACTATACAAATGTTATGCTTTTGAAGATATTTTCTCAAAATCTTTTAATATAGTTAGTAAGTTCCTCTTTTTAATGTCACATATCACAAGGTTTGGTGAAGAGTTTACAATACCTGAGGGTAAAATTTACCTCGATTCTGCAACAATGGGAAAGATGCCTGTCACTTCTTTGAACAAGATGATTTCATACTATAAAGAGGTAAATGGAGCAGCTGTTCGAAGCATGAGTCAAGAAGCTTCTGCAGCTCCCAAGGTAATTGAAGTATCCCGAAATGAGATTAGGAACTTTTTCAATTCTTCTGAATCAAACGTTTCCTTCTTTCCTACCAGAGAAATCGCTCTGACAAATGCTTTATTTTCTTTAGATAAAATGAAAGAGAGAAAGATAATTTCAAGCATGTTGGAAGAACATTCCATACTTGCTCCTGCGATAAGAGTTCATAATACATTTGGCACTAAAATCAATTATTTAACAATTGAGGAAGAAACTAATCTCTTTCAATCTATACAAGAGAAAATTGAAAGAGAAGGAGATATTGTCTTGCTTTCCTCATTAGCAGTCACAAATGGTGTAAAGAGAGACTGGGTAGGAATAAGTAAATTGTGCAAAGATTTGGGGGCTTTATTATTCTTGGATATAAGCCAAACTATAGGACATGAAATTATTGATTTCTCTGCGAATTTACCAGATTTAGTTATATCATCTGGTTGTATAGGTGCTCTAGGTCCACAAGGTACCGCCTTTCATATCACCAATCCTGAGATGTATAAACGCATGGATCCTTTGCTCGTTGGTGGGGGTTCTATTATAGCTTTAGAAGAATACCTTTACGTTTTAGAAAGATCTGATGCAAAATTTGAACCAGGTATTATCAATGTTGCTGGGATAGTAGCTTTATCCAACAGTTTGAAAGTTTTGTCTAATATAGGTTTAGAGAAAATTCAAACTCATGAAAAACAACTTAATTTGTTACTTAGGAAGGAACTACAAAACATTCCGAACATAACCTTAATGGAAGTTGATGGAGCAGAATATGGTCCTATCATTTCATTTGGAAGTGACAAATTCGAAGCTCATGATGTAGCGATGATTTTAGAAGATACGAATAATATCACTTCCAGAAGCGGTGCCCTATGTTCCCATCTGTTTATGTATGAACAGAAGTATAATGACTTAGTCAGGATTTCTACACACTTATATAATTCCAAAGAAGAGATAAGAATTCTATTAGAGAATCTAAAAGAAATTATGTCAGCTAAGTAAATTAATTTTCTAAAAAGGAAGAATAAAAGGAGGTAAAATCTCCATGTTATTTTAAAGGATTTACTACCAAGTTACAAGAGGTAGGCCTTTGTCATCTCTAAAAGTACCATTTGCGATTATAAATATCTCAATAAAAGCAATGAATGCTGGAACGCCTGTCCATGAGAACAAGAGATATATAATTCCATCTCCTACTTTTCCTACGTAGAATTTATGAACACCCATCCAACCAAAAAAGATACACAATAATAATGCTACTGTTCTACTGAGAGGAGAGATTCCTGCAGGGACTCCCAGTTGCGCAGGAATATATGTTGGTGCAGCTGCTGCATATGGTTGAGCTGGAGTATATGCTTGTGCTGGTTGAGCCACTGGTTGTTGAGCTGCTGGTTGTCTTTCTGATACAGAAGTTCCGCAATTAGCACAGAATTTTATACCTTCTTCAATTATTGAACCACAATTTTGACAGAAATACTTAGTTGACATATTATCACTATTGTAATAGACTACTGTTAATGTATTTATAAGTTTGCAAATATAGCGTAAGAGAGAAAGTATTAAAAATGTAATAATCGTTTTTTCAATTAGATTACTGCATCTGTAGTCTAGTGGTAGGACTGCAGCTTCCCAAGCTGCAAACCCGGGTTCGAATCCCGGCAGTTGCACCATTTTGTTTGCGATATCTAACGCTATATGATGTAGTCATAGTTTATACCAAACTTGACACAAAGCATTAATTTTTAAACTTTAACACTTATATTTGAATAATTAAGAAGGTGAAATGATGGCTCGGTGTCCCGATTGTGGGGGAGAAGTAAAATATAAAGCTCCTTTTATGGTTTGTCTAGACTGTGGTTTATCTTTTAAGAGAGGAGAATATGATTCTGTAAGGTCTACAATTCGCTCTGAATTTAAAAAGGAAATGGGTGAATCTGATGAAGAATCAGATCGTAAGGAACGTCAAAGAAAAAGAGATTATCACGACTGGTTAATGAAGAAGGAGGATTAAGAATTTGGTTATAATAGCTCAACATCTCAAATGTGATTTTCGAAATCGTTGCGCTTCATGTAGTAAATATCTTTGGTCTCCAAAACAACAAGGTCGGTATTTTTATTGTCCTGAGTGCAAATCGGACATTCTATGCGATCGAGGGTTAATTCAGAATTTTTCAACTGATAGAGATGGAATAATACAAAAGAAGAATCTATGCATGAAATGTAATTCTGAGATAGTTGAAAAAATGTGGCCAGAAGACACTTTAGAAATTTAAAAAAAAAGAGTTTTACTCTATGATTACATAGAGTCCAGGGTCATCCATAATGTATATTTGACCATCGGGATTATCATTCATATATTCTTCAACTTGTCGCTTGATTGCTTCAGCTGGAGCTTCATCTGGTTTTTTGATTGCCATAACCTTGTAAGTGTTAGTTAATGTTTCTGGCTCCCAATCTGCAACAAATTTGAGATTGTCTTTACCAATTGTTTTCATGATTCTTAGTGTATCTACTGGTTTTTGATTACCAATTTTGAATGTGTCTTCTGTACAGTAATTATCTAAGACATATTCTAAAGCTTCTTGAATAGTGAATTCTTTGGCCTCTTCCATCACTTTTTCGTAATTAGCATTTCCAATTCCATAAGATAAAGGAGCAACAGCAATAATTATACCCTTTCCATCTTGTCTTACAGCATTCCATGCAGCATGAATTCCTTTGCCAGCTTGATATAAATTGATACCCCAACTTTGCATTGCACTGATAACAATATCTCCAGCTTTTGGAAGTCTTACAGTTCTCATTTCAACAATGTGTTTAGTTGCTTCATCGTGAAGTGCTACTAGATCGCCTGCATTAATGTAAACTATTTTTCCTTCAGTTACAATTGTATCTACACCAAAGATTGTGATTTGCTTCTTTAGAATGTTAACCATATTTTTAATGTCTGAGATTACAGGATTACCCTCAGTGTTACCGAGTCTGCACTCTGGAACAAATCCTAGATCCACATCAAACATTTTAGGATGATTTATTCTTACTGTTTCGCTACTAGCAATACCTGGACATATTTCTTTTATGGTTCCAGCACATCCTGCAAAATAATGAAGTTCAGTGTCGGTTATGGGGATTAGGATAGCTGCTTCAAAGGCAAGTTTGTTGAATCCCATTGGTGTTCCAGCATCGCTTTCTCCTATCATTTTAACATCATTTTTGCAATCATGAGGTATGATTTGGGATTTATATTCTGCAAAAACCTTTTCACCAACTATTTTGTTATATTCATCTTCTTTTGGAAATCTATGAGTGCCAGTTGCTATTAATACTCGTATATCTTCTTTTTTCACACCCAAAGAAAGAACAGTTTCAATTAGAAGAGGTAGAACTATTTTTGTATGTATGTTTGGTCTAGTTTGATCATCAACAGCAAAAACTATTGGTTTTCCAACTTCGTATTTTTGTTTTAGAAGTTCAGCAAAAGGAATATCGTATCCAATTGGATTATTCAAAACGTTTTCTAGAGCTTCTTCAATACTACCTTCAAACATTGGTTTTTTCGAGAAATCAGGAGGATTGAGAAACTTTGTTTGATCCGCATATTTCTTAGGAATAAATTCTGTGATATATTCTGAGCCCCAAGAAATAGGTGTATCCATATATTCGCTCATAGGCTAAACCCTTAAGATTAATTTATAAAAGCTAGGATGTGACAATATATTTTATACGACGTTAACTTTAACCAATTACCTTTTAATTGCTTTAGAATGATAGAAAATCATGGCTGTACGAGCAATGGCATTACACCCATCTCGGTTTAAGAATATTCGTACGATATTCTTTGCTAACCTAATTTGGGGATTATGTAGCGGGTTCTATAATGTAATTCTGCAGCCATTTCTTGTTGACTATATAGATTCAGAGTTTATGTTTGGGTTGATAATGACTGCAGCTAATCTTGCACAACTAATTCCGATGATTTTAGTAAGTGAAGTGAGTGATAGAGTAGGTAGAAAAAGAGTGTACTTAGCAGGGCTGTTTCTTTATATTCCTGCGATGGTTTTATTCGCTATTTCCTCAATGGTTCCCATAGCACTTCCGCTATTTCTGATTATATCAGGATTGTTATTAGTTAATTTAGGTTTTGGCATTTCAGATCCCGCTTTAGTGGCTTTAACAGCGGAAAGTAGTGATGAAGATAAAAAAGCTTCTTCTTTTTCTTTCATTTTCATTGCAATCTATGCTAGTGGTCTAGTTGGACCTATTATAATTCGGATTTTCGCAAATCAGATACCACTTTATTATTATTTCTATGGTTTAATTGGAGGTTACACAATCATGTTTCTATATCAATTATTCAGACTAAAAGAATCATTTGTTATAGAAGATTTTACGACAAATTTCTGGAAACAATTCTTCCAATCAATGAAAGCTTTGGGACAAGTTACAGTACAGTTCTTTATTTCAATCTTACACTTTCTCATTATGCCCTTTCTACTTATTTTCAGGAATCTTTCAGAGAAAACAGAGAGTAGCCAATTGCTTCGAAATGTAAAAAGAGACATGCATCTTGTTGGAGACATCTTCAAGACTAAAGGTGTGAAATATGCAATAGGTTATTTCATTTTTGATTCTTTCGTATTTGGTCTTAGTTTGAATATCTATAATGGGGCTGTTAAATACGTTTATGCATATACAGAAAGTCATATAGCAACTATGCAATTGGTCATGAGTCTCAGTACAATAATTTTCTTCATCCCCTTAACTAAGATTTCTGATAAATTAAAAAGAAAAGAAATGTTAATGATGAGCCAATTGGCAGGATCATTGTTTTTTACAACAAATATTATAGCACACTTCACTCTGCCTGAATATAGACTATACGTAATTCTCGTAGGTTGGGCCGGTTTAGGCGCAAGTATAGCTTTTTGGGTACCAAGTATATTATCTATTCTTTCCGATTTTGATAAGAAGAGAAGAGCTGAGGTTTATGGTATGGTGACAGGTATCAAAGGGCTTGGTTGGTTACCTACTGGCATTATTGCGGGATTTATCATTGAAAAAACGATTGATACAATGGGTCTGTTAGTCCCCTTTATAATTAGCATTATTTTATATCCACTTCTGTTATTCCTAACAATGAAGTTTCCTGAAACGGATAAAAGAAAAAACAACGACAATGACTCGAGCATAGAAGAGGCTGTTGAAGAAGTTCAGCATAACTAAAATGGTCTTTCAACCAACCCTTCCATAATCTCTTCTGCAAGTACCTGAGATACCCAATCAAGCATGTTGAATATCTCTTGTTCGAATTTATCATTGTAATAGAAGTAACCTACTAACCAGAAATCACTTTCACTTTTGCTTAATTGCTTCAAATACCAGCCTTCCTTCAGTTCTAAAACATTTATGTTTTCGTTTTCAAGCCTTTGTTTCTCTTTGATAGAAAGAGTTGATTTAACAATAATCTCACTATCTATAGAAAATGCTGTCAATAATTCAGAGAAAAGAAGTACACTATCTTTTTCAATAAGATTCTCTTTAGAAGAGATACTGTAAACTTTTCCCTGATCAATATCACCGACAAACAAATCAGCAATAAATATTTTTCCTTCTTTTTCCAGATTCTTTATTTTGTGTTTCACCGTTTCTAAAAAACTATCATGTATTTGCTTTTCTGGAAAAGTTTGGGTAAATTTCGCTATCTCTAATACTTTTCCCAATATTTCCTCTGGGGGGGAATAATACTCAAACGAGATATGAGGTGATAGGATATTGAAAATAGCTTGACCCCTTTTCTCAATATACGCTGTATTTTCATACAAATCAGCAAAAAATACGAATCTTAATGGATTCCCTTCCCCTAAAGGCGGATAAAGATATATTTTGATATCTTCAAGCGCAGCATTCACCAGCCCTCGTCTACTTTCAGTGCACTCTATCACAAAATTGTTCAATGCACAAATCATTGGCCATATAAGTTCCTCACTCATTTTTACTGTGTTATCTGTGTAAACCGTACGACCTAATCCAGTCTCAATATCCATAAATGCTATTTGATGAATCATTAAAGTAAATAACTTTTTATTCTACATAAAAATATCTGTTGTAGAAGAATGTAATTAACCCAAGGTTATTTATTTGTAGCATTCTTAACATCCACAAACGATGATATTATGGAAACTGAAACCTCAGCTGGAATAGTTTTGTACAATTCAGGTTATTATCTCTTACTCAATTATGGACGTAGCAGAGTAACAGAGAACAGGTGGGGATTAACAAAAGGTAGAATTGAAGGGAAAGAAACTGTGTTTCAAGCCGCTTTAAGAGAAGCTTTTGAGGAAACAGGAATAAACGACATCTCTATCCTAGAAGAATTTAAACATAAAATCACATATTATTTTGCTAGAGGTTCTCACAAGATTAAAAAAACGGTTATTTATCTTGTTGGTATAGCTAATACAACTGATGTTCAAATTTCCAAAGAACATATAGGGTTCCAATGGGCAACTTATGAGAAAGCTCTTGAAATGTTAACTTTTGAAAATACAAGAAAAGTTATAAGAGCCGCAGAAAGATATCTCAAAGAAAACGAATTAACTAAACAACCAAAAGGGGAATTCTAATTGGTCTTAACAGACAAGGATTTTGCAACAAAAAAACCTATCGTAAAAAAACCTAGAACACTCAATCCTTTAGGAGCTGTTTTAGTTGGTTCATCTTTGGGTGGGGGACAGGCTCTAATTTATAAATCGTTTATTGACACTACTATCAATGTTGGATTTTCAGCTCTAGGTTTCTTTTTAACATTACTAGCTGCAACTTTTCTTCTTGCTACTCTTTCATTATCAGGTAAGTATGCAAGTTTCACAATAAAACTGGAGGGAGAGAATAAGAGATCTATACAAACAGCTTTCCAAATAATGTATTTTTACATTGGCTTCATTCCAATCTATGGTTTTACCCTAGTTTATTCAATTTCCTCAGGCTCTTTGGATTTCTGGAAAATTCTAATAGTAATGGGAGTTTTTGTTGTATTTTTCACTGCAGAGATATTTTTTGTAATTTCAGTGTTCAATAAAAAAGAAATAAGTTTAGTAGATCTTAAAGAGCCTTTCTTTCAACCACAACTTATCTTTATGATAATAATATGTGTTGTAACTATTGCTATCTCAACAATTCTCATTATTTTCATGTAAAAACATAGGTTTAATGAAGAATTTTAAAACCTTTATTTTTTGTTAAATCAGTTTGTAATTCTTGGAAAGTTTTCACAGCACTATCAAAGTCTACTTTGTTGGAGAAAGTTTCAACTCCCTTCAGCACTGAACCTTTAAATTTCCATAGTTCAACACTGTAAAAGTAGGTTTCAGGTTCAGGAATATGCAAGCCAGACCTATCATATACGTAGCCTGTTCTTTGCCCAAAAGATAGCATAATAACAAACCAGTAATGTGGTCTTGGATCATCATCGTCAGATGGTTTCTCCAGAGTTATAGTTTCTTCCATTATTCCACTCTTGGTACTTGCTGATAGCTCTAATTTCTTGAGATTTTTATAAATATCAGGAGGTAATTTTCGAGAGGACATGTTAAACTCAAAATAGTTGTGAGATTCATTAAATAAAAATTTAACCCATGAAGTGCACTTATTTTTATACTGAAACCAATTATTACCTTCGATAGTTTAAAAAGGGTTTAAATAATATGGATGCCCTTAAATTGTATATACAGATAGAAAATCAGAGTAGATAGGGATGAACACCGCTCCTTCTTTAAGATGCTTTGTGGTTGATCTAGATTTTTTCATTGAAGAAAAAGAGAAAGGAATTGAAGAGCCAATAATTCGCATTCGAGCAAAAGATCAAAACAATAAACCTCTTATCTTACACATTTCAGGTTTTTATCCATATTTTTACATAGATGATCTACGTGAAACTACAAAAGTTATCCAAAGTCTGTTATATACCGAGAGGGAATTTGGTGCCTGGATTAAAGGTTCTTACCCCGTATCCAAGTATAAGTATTATCAAAACAAACCGATATTTTTACGGAAAGTCTTGGGAAGAAATCCTTGGAGAGTATTAAAATATAGTAGAATCCTTCAAACAAAAGGCATCAAAAGCTATGAAAACGATATCTCGTATACAGCTCGATTTCTAATTGATACAAATATTAAAGGATTAAATTGGGTTGAAATAAAGAATTATAAGGAAAAAGTGATAGAAAACAACTCCAAAGTATTAGAACTTAATTATGAAAATATCACCCCAATTGAAGATAATTCACTTCCTCTGACACTATTAAGTTTGAATTTAATCATCAATTCTTTCACTCCTCAAGGCAAGAAAATACGCAATTTTTCCAGTATTATGGACGAAGGTAAACAGCGAATAAGCTCAATGAGTATTTGTTGGGGAACTGAAGGAAGCAATTCTAAACCTAGAAACAAAACATTTATTCTAGAACAAGACACAGATGAATCTGAGAAACAACTAATTGAGAATGTTATCAAGGAGATTCATTCAAAAAACCCTGATATTTTAATCACGTTTAACGGTAACCGGATTACATTGCCTTACTTATTAAAAAGGATGAAAAATTTAGGTTTAGATTCAAATTCCTTGAGTCAACTAAACAGAGCTAAGATTAAGTTACCAATTGGATATCTTGGATACAGAATCCCCGGATGGATTTCTTATGATTTGATTAAGAGTACTAGATGGTTAAGAACTAAATCTGGCAAAAAAGGTCTCACTGATTTAGCTAAGGAGTATCTCAATATTAAACGTAAAGGTGACTACGAAACTATCAACAAGCTATGGTTTGAATGGGTTATACAGAAAAAAGGCATGAATAAACGCAAAATTCAAATCATGAATTCTCAAGATGCTACCATCACTTACGCACTTTTCGATGCTATGGGGATGACTGAATGGCTAGAAGTCATGAAACTTGTAGGATTAAGACCTTCTGAAGCTGTATATTCAACTCCTAGACATATTGGAGAGTTTCAGATCTTTAGGATACTTCATAGAAAAGATACAATCATACCCTCGGAACCAAGTAAAAAGGAGCTTATTCTTAGAAAAAGCAATAGAGCAATGGCGGTTGGAGGGTTTGTACTTGTTCCTAAGGGAACACTACATGAAGCAGTGTTAATAGCTGACTTTCGTTCTATGTTTCCAAGCATAATGGTTGCGTACAACATTGGTGGTGAAAGCTATGATTCTTCAGTAGCTGAACCAAAGAAGAAATTTCTCTCTGAGCCAGATACTGCTCTAAAAATCATGGAAAAACAAATTCTAGACGAAAGAAAGGAACTCAAAAAGAAAATCTACGACATGGAAACCTATCTTAGAACTTTCACAAAAAGCAAGGGAAGGTCTAGTTTAGGGACGAAACTTAAGAAGTTGAAAACAAAATCAAGTGCTCTAAAAATCGTTGCAAATTCATTGTATGGAAGTCATAATTATATTGGGAGCAGATTCTTTAATACAGATATTTCTAACGCTATAACTAGTATTTCTAAAGATTACATCAAAAACCTGGATAAGTGGACTCAAGAATTAACGAAAGGCAAGTGTCAGGTTATTTATGGTGATACAGATAGTATTTTTGTCAAATTATCTGAAAAACAAGCAGTGTTTGATGTATATACTAATTCAAAAAAAGGAGAAATATTTTCCATTAACGATGTGCCTGAAGTAAAAAACCTTCTGAAATATTTTAAATCCAAACTTCCTAAAGAGATGGAATTGGAATTTGTTGACTTAGCTCTAAGAATTGTTTTTGCACCTGAAACAAAAAAGCGGTATAGTTATGTTAGTGCAGTTTCTCAAGAGTTAACTATTGTAGGATTTGAAGCTATTCGTAGTGATACCTCTCCATTTGCTGCTGAAGTTCAAAAAGAAGCTTTGAAACTAGTTTTGGAAGAAGGTAGCATCTCAAAAGCTAGAGATAAAGTAATTGAGCTATGCTTATATTTTGAAACTTTAGAGGGCAAAGAACTAATAGAAAAAACAACCATTCTTGGACCTATACGAAGGAATCCAAATGAATACAAAAGCAAAACTCCCGCAATTGGAGCTCTAGAAGATTATGCAAAAACCAACAATTTGAACATAAATGAAATTTGGAAAGATTTTGATCGATTTCCATTCATTATTCAAGAAGGAAAGGTTTCATTGTATAAAAGATCAAAACATCCTTCGTTAGTTACAACTTCAAAAATCGACAAAGAACACTATTTACGTGAAGCTTTACGGGATGTTCATCGCATAGGTGTAAAAGTAGAAATGAAGGACGTTAGAACATCTAGTCAAAAAACTTTGGACCATACATTGCAATTTTTAAATGGAAGGAAAAAGAGAGAATAAATCATTCTTCAATTAAATCTTCATCAATTGTAATATTTGTATAATACTCCTGTTTTTCTTCAGTTATCAATGAAAAAAGATTATCAAGTTGTTCTCTGTACTTCGCTTCCTCAATTAGTTTCTTTGTGGAATTCATAACAGAGAGATTGGAAAACAAAAGTATTAAACTCCACAATTTATCATCTATATCGAGTTCATATTCTTTTCTAAGAGAATTCATCGAATCGTGGGTATTATCTATCATACTTTTAACAACAGAAGTAAGAACTTCTATTTTGGCATCAGTTAAATCCTCAAAAACCTTATCAGCCATCTTCTTGACGATTCTTTCTACAGGTTTCTCAGGGAGAGGAGTCATAGATTCCAAATAAGTGGGTTCGAGCACATCTAAAGGTGCCCACAGAAGGATATTGATTCCATCTGGTTCATAGCTAGCACGATAGTATTTTATCGTTTTATTCATGTTTTTGATTTTTTCTTCTCTCACAACTTGAATTAATTTTGATTTTTCTAGAATTTGTAGATGGTGATAAATTGCTTGGGGAGTACTACCTTTTTTTTGGATGATATTTCCATTTTTATCCTTAGCTTCATAAACAACTTTTTCAGCGATTCCAGAAAGGTTTAGCTCTTCCTCTGAAGTTAAACGTAAAATCGCAAGGCGAATTTTCGACCCTAAGGCTTTACTCATATTGACTGTTTCACCTTTTTTGAGTTTTATTATGTTTAAATCTTTACGAGATGCCTTATCAGTTTGTTTTTTTGAACTCATTAATCAATAACCATGTGGAATTCTCTGTGAAGGTTTTTGTAGTTTTTGGTTTAATTTACTTTTTTGTAAATTTGGTTATTATGATGTTTATTTGTCATTTTGTCTTGTTAAGTTGTAAATAAAGTAAAATTATAGTAATAGTACGGGTGTTTTTATAGTGAACTCTAGGTCAACGAAGGATGGTAAAGGTACTGCGTGCAGCAACAGAGAAAACAATTACAGAAGAAGAACAGACTCAAGTATGGCCCAGCTTACTATAAGCTCAAATAGAAGTGGAGAAGGAAGCTAAACGATGCTATCCACAAATTAACCAAGTATTTGGTAGACTTGTGGCTCGAACGAGGGCTCCATGAAGTGATCATAGGCTATAATTCTCTGTGGAAACAGAATCTCCATTTCTGGAAGAAAACCACCCAGATGTTCGTCACCATCCCCTTCCTGAAAATCATTGATATGCTAAAATATAAAGGAACTGAGCGAGGGATAATGGTGGAGACCATTCCTGAACAATACACTTCCAAGAGTAGTTTTTTAGACAATGAATTCCCTAAAGAACGAAAAATGTACAAGGGAAAAAGGATCCACCGAGGGCTATTTCGTTCTGCTCAAGGCCACTTGATCAATGCTGATGTTAATGCTGCGTATAATATATTGATAGAAAGCGATCCGAAAGCTTTGCCTAAACGCAGGGCGAACGGGGTAAGAGGATACGTGATGTATCCACTAAGAGTGAGTATAGAGTGTCTTCGCCCTATATCATGACCTCTAAGCACGACATGTACTTAGCTTTGTCTAATAAGACAAGAAGACAAATGAACATCATCGACAGATTTAAAGAATTTTGTGAAGTTTTTATTATAATACATAAACATAGAGAGATCTGTGATTTTAGTGAATCTACACGAAGCTGAATTTTACGAAAAACTTGAGGGAGAAAAAGTTCACTGTCTTTTGTGCCCTTGGTATTGCAAAATACAACCTGGGCAGCTAGGAAACTGCAAAGCAAGAAAGAATATTGATGGGAAACTCTTTGCGTTAGGATACAACCGGTTCACTTCAGTTCACGCTGATCCAATTGAGAAAAAACCTATTTACCATTATAAACCAGGAACAGCTTCAATGAGTTTTGGAACAGCAGGATGCAACTTGCATTGTGATATGTGCCAAAACTGGACGATAAGTCAAGTATCAGCTGAAAGTAACGATATGATAACTATTACTTCAAAACAAGCGATGGAAAAAGTTAGAAACAACAATTGTGAAACCATTGCTTATACATATAATGAACCACTAATCAATTTTGAATGGATAAAAGAGACAGGAAAATTAGCTCACAAGAACAATGTTGGTAACGTACTAGTTTCCAATGGTTTAATCAATAAAGAACCACTTACTGAGCTATTTGGTATCATAGATGCGGCAAATATCGATATTAAAGCTTTCAATCAAGATTTCTATAAAAAAGTAGCTCATTTCCCTGGTTTAGAACAAATCAAAGAAAATGTGCTATTAATGTTTTCAGAAGGTATCCATATCGAACTAACCATGCTCTTAATTCCAGGTTACAATGACAATAAAGAGGAAATCAAACAGTTTGCAGAATGGGTTCTTAATTCAATGAATGATAAAGTACCAATTCACTTCAGTAGGTTCTATCCTCATTATAAAATGCAACATGTTCCTTCCACACCAGTTGAAACTGTTCTAGAAGCCAGCAGGATAGCAGAAGCTGTTGGGATGAAATATGTATATACTGGAAATCTTCCATATTCTGAAATTAACTCTACTCTTTGTCAAAACTGTGGTGTTATTCTTGTAGAAAGAGCTGGTTATACAATAAAGAAGAAAAATCTTGGCAAAGAAGCATCATGTAAGAAATGTGGAGAACCATCAGACATTATTATCTAATATTTCCTTTTTTCTATTGTCTTACAACTAGACTTATATTATTTCAAAAAACATAAGGACAGAATGTTAGATACTATAGAGAAAGTAATCAACAAAATTAGTATGCCCTCAAAAGATTTCTTAGACATCCGTTATGCTTATGCCATGGGAGAATCTTTCACAGTTAGAAATGGAAGATTTGATAGTGTCAGTAATCAGACAACAGGTGGTGTTGCTATTAGAGCTCTAATCGATAATGCTTGGGGATTTACTACTATTGTTACTATAGATGAAGAATCTATTCTGAAAGCGGCTGAAAAAGCTATACGAATTGCAAAAATAGGTTCAAAGTTTGCTAAACAAGAGAGAAAGATAAAGGATGATTGGGTTTTTGAAGGAAAAGGTATGACAAAACTCGAAATCGATCCAAGAGAAATTGACAAAAAAACTAAGTTCGAAAAAATCATTCAAACTGAAAAAGCAGCACGTGAATTTTCTGACAGGATTGCCGAAACATCTTCAACTTACCAAGAAACACACAGTAAAGAGTGTGTAATAAACAGCAAGGGTACAAAAGTGGAAAATGAGAACCACGTTGTTCGTATTATGAAAAATGTTATTGCGAGAGAAGGCACTGAAATGCAATCTGTTTTTGATTCCATTGGTGGTACAGGGGGATGGGAACTAATTCAAAAATGGGAACCTGAGAAGGAAGGCCTTGAAGCAGCTGGGATGGCTCTCAAACTACTATCTGCCAGAAAACCTCCATCAGGTCGTATGAATGTCATAATGGACCCATCATTAACTGGTGTTTTTGTACATGAGGCATTTGGACATGCTTGTGAAGCTGACGCTGTTATCGCAAAACAATCAGTGCTTGAAAACAGGATCAATAAAAGAGTTGGTGTGGAAGAAATCAATGTTTATGATGATCCAACTTTACCAGGATTGAGAGGTTCTTTTGATTATGATTCTGAAGGTACCAAAGCACGTAAAAGGGTACTTGTGGAGAAAGGTATTTTGAAAGAATACTTCCATACACTGGAAACAGCAACTGCTTTAGACATGGAACCCAATGGCTCAGGTCGAGCAATGAATTTCAACTTCACTCCATTAGCAAGAATGGGGAATACATATGTTGATTCTGGTGATAAATCACTTGAAGAAATTGCTGAACTTACAAAAGAAGGTGTCTATCTGAAGAATTCCTATGGAGGATATGTTATGCCTGCAAAAGGTCAATTTTACTTCTCTTGCCAGTTGGGATATTTCATAGAAGATGGGGAGATAACTGACATGATTGGTAATGTGGGAATGTCAGGAATGACTTTAGAAGTATTTCAGAATACTTATGCCGTAGGAAAGAAATGGGCACCGGAGTTTTTAGGCACGTGCGGAAAACAAGGTCAAGGCATTCCAGTTACTGCTGGTGGACCAGATATTGGTGTTTCAGGTATTGTTATTGGAGGATCTCAATAAAATGTCTACTAAAATTAACTTACATGAATTAGCTGAAAAAGTAATTAAACTTGGTTTATCCTTTGGTGCTGATCAAGTTGAAGCTTATACCATTTTTGGTGCTGCTAGAAACGTTCAACTCGAAAGAGGATCCATAAGAAAGTTTACTGATGTTTCCAATTCTGGTTTAGGAGTTAGAATCATAAAAAACAAAGCAATAGGTATGGCTTCTACAACCATATTTTCTCATGATTCAATTGAAAAAACTGTAAAGGATGCTTATTCGTTAGCAAAAGTCACACCACCAGATGAAAATTTCAAGTCATTGCCAGAGGACACTCGCCCTACTCCTGAGATCAAAGGTTGTTTTGATCAAAACATAATTGAATTATCAGTTGAAGATTTCACAGTAATGATTCTCGAAGGAGTACAAGAAGCTCAAGTAAGAGATGATGCCATAATAGGCGGTAGTTTTACAGCAGGTAGCGGCGAAAGATTTATCATTAATTCTCAAGGCATAGATAGGTTTTCCAAACAAACATCAATTACAGGTTATCTAGGTGTTAAAATACAAGATGGAGATGATATTGGAAATGCTTATTACTTTGATTCTTCCAAAATGTTAGCTGACTTTGATCATTTAATTGTAGGAAAAGAAGCGGGAACTCGAGCATTAAAGATGCTTGGATCGCAAAAGATTGAATCTGCAACTTTGCCTATTCTTCTTGATCCTGATAGCTGTATGGGAACAATCTCCCCTATCATTTCATCTGGCATCAATGCTTTCAATGTATTTAATCGAACAGCTTACTTTGTAGACAAAATAGGTGATGCAATTGCTTCAGATAAATTATCAATTACAGATGATCCATTTTATCATGGAGGTGTCGATTCTTCCGCTTTCGATGATGAAGGAGTAATTCCCCAAAAATTAAACCTTGTTAAGGAGGGTATTCTTAGTACTTACATAACAGATTCTTACACTGCCCCCCTTGTTGGACTTGATAATACTGGTCACGCATCTCGTGGATCTTTTGCTTCAAGACCTACTCCTTCAACGTACTCATTAGATATCAAAGCTGGAGAAACTACTAAAGATACACTTCTTGAGGATCTTAAGGAAGGTATTCTCTTGATAGGGTCCTCTATCGTTGATATGTCTGGTAACCCTCAAATCTCAGCTCAGATAAATCAAGGATTCTACATTAAAGATGGAGAGGTTCAATATCCTGTAAAGAATGCAATGATCGGTACTACTGTCTTTGAAGTTTTAGAGAAAATAGAGGATTTCAGTAAAGAACAACAAAATCGACATGGACACAAATCACCATGGATGTTACTTTCACCGCTTCAAGTAAGTGGTGGCAAGTAATTTATCCTCTTTTTTTACTAAATTACATCAATTATAATTTCTGTTTTTTTCTTCAATTTTGCTCTTTCCATCACGTGAAACTAGCAATATAGTTTCTCTAAATTCTTGAGTGAACTCTACTTCCTTAATCCCTATTGCAAGTTTAACCAATTCTTCCTTAAGATTGCCAAATTTGTATTCCAAATATCCTAGCAATCTATCTTTTCTATCTTTTCTAGATATCATGATCAGTTGAGTATGAAGTTCAACAGTACGAGTTTCTGTTTTTGATAAAGTTTTTACTTTCTCAATAATCGATGTTACTAAATTCACTAGAGATAAAAATTTAACTCTTCCCATCAAACCTTGCCATTGCTTTGGAGGTTTTCGTTTTCTAGTAAAATCAAGAATTATTCCTTTTGATTCTACTTGAGTTGAGAGTGATAATGCTAATTGCCTTCCTTTGGACTCAGTCAAAATGAAAATTCTTTCTTTCTCCAATAATCCAATTTTAAGTTGATAATATTCATAACATTCAACAAGTTTCTTTAACTCTAAAAACCTATTTTTGGATTTTAGATTTCCTCGTGAAGGTTTATTATAAACAAACACATCACAGCCCAAATCTTTTACTACAGCTGAATAACGCAGTAGAACAATTTCAGCTCTTTCACCTTTTCTAGGAATTATGAATAAGCCAAAATTATTCAACTTAACATCTTTCTGACAGGAAAATCTTGAAAGGAAAAGACCATCGAAATCATTTTGTCTCCTATGTTTGTCCTGTTTTATTCTAATTTTCAGTGGATGTTCTATTTGATTTTTCTTTAACAGATTTCTAATTTTGATTTCTCTCTGCCACCTGTAGATTAAACACAACAACACAACCCCACTTATTTTAGCAATCCAGTATCCTATTAGATACACATTATGCCGTATAAAGGACCAGAAGGTATACATTCTTTTCCGGAAAACTAAGATTAAATTTTTTCCATATACCTCCATAATTAACACTTTCTTTTTTTAAACTATGTACATGAAATATGATATATTATTGGATGCAACGTAAAATTTAACCTTATTAGAGTGCGTTTCAAGCCCCTTAAATTCATGTAACATAAACTTTATTGGTATAAAAGAAGAAGATTGGTTAATGGTATCCTTTAGCTCAGCAACTATTGCAAACATTCTTTCAGTAGGAGTAAACAGTCTTCTAGTTGCATTGAAGCTAATAATTGGTTTTTTTACAGGATCTATAAGCTTGATTGCAGATGGATTTGATTCTATATTAGATCTGATAACTGCAGCATTTGCCGGTGTTGGCGAGAAAGTCAGCAAGAAACCAGCTGATTCTTCCCATCCTTTTGGACATCATAAATTTCAATTGGTTTTTAGTATAGCTATTGCTCTAACTTTGTTCATTTCATCGTATTTCATAGCGAGTGAATCGATTGAAAGATTAGTTAACCACACACTTCTCCCAGTTGATTATCTCTATCTAATAATAATCGCAGCTGTTATTTCATTTGTTGGGAAGACAGCTATGTCAATTAGTTTATTCAAAATAGGGAAAAAAATAAACTCAGTTGTCATAATCGCTAATGCCAAAAATTATAGGACTGATGCTTTTTCGTCAATTTTTGTACTTATAGCCGTTGTAGGTTCTTACTTCAATGTCTGGTGGTTGGATCCTATTTGTGCCTTCATAATTGTAGGGTTGATAATTTTTACTGGTTTTGAGATAGCTAAAGTATCAATTCCAGACTTACTTGATAGAGGAGCACCACAAGAAGTATTAGATAAATTAACAGAGATTGCACTTTCTCATCCCGATGTAAAAGAAGTTCACATCGTTAGACTAAGAACAATATTAGGCTATTATACAGGTGATTTTCATATACTAGTTGACCCACAAATGACTATTTTTGAAGCTCATGAAGTTTCAGAAAAAGTCAAACAAAATTTAGAAAATGAGGGGATTTTCAGAGAATTAATCATACATTTAGAGCCTTTTACACCTGAAGAATCATTAGAAGGCAAATCATGAAGCAACTAAGAACTTGATGATCTTTCCTTTCTTTTCCAAGCAATATGGGCAATGTTTATCTCGCCACAATGCTTATTCAAATGATGTACATATTCAAATAACCAGTCTTCTACGTTCAGAGAATATTCCTTATAATTTCTTTCATCAGCTAAATTTGAGTCCTTCACTTTACTGAGTTTTTCTGCTGCAATTGAAACAAAATCATCGTAAACAGAGATTATTTCTTCTATAAGAAGCTTGGAAATATTTTCTGGAATAGTGTATTTTTCTTCTTTTTTTTCTAGTATATAGTTAACTATCCACATCTGATCTTGGATAATATGGGTAATTTGTTCACGAACAGTTGGTGTAAACTCATGCACCCTCCAATCTAGAATATCTTCAGGTAAATGAGATAAGAATTCTCGAAAAGCTTCGTGAGATTTGTTAATCATTTCTAAATAAAAATCAATTTTTAAAATTGTCATTGTTATTGATTATGAAAATATACTATATTTAAGGATAGAGTATTTCCTTCTAAGTGAAAAACTTATTATGCTGTTTATTTTGATGGTATTCATAATGTTAAATCTTGATTTGGAAACAGATGTACTGATTGTTGGTGCAGGTCCAGCAGGCGTAAGTTTGGCTATAAATCTTGGAAAACGAGACATTCCTTGTATCGTGTTAGATCAAAAAAAACGTGCAGATGTCGGTTATAAGCCTTGTGGGGATGCTTTGAGTCCTAACAGTACAAGAAAATTATTTGAATTATCTGGAATCCAGCAACCAAAGGGAGATGAAATTGGAGAAGACTTAGAATCAGCTCATTTCAAACCTGTTCCTGATTTTGAATTATGGATTCCTTTTGTTTCTCAAACTATTGATAGATTGAAATACGGGCAACGCCTTCTTGATAGTTTAGTAGATTTTCCTGGGATTGAATTTAAGCCAAAACACAAAGTTATTGGTACTATAATCAAGAATAACAAAATTGTCGGGTGCAAAGTAAGAACAGAAAATGGTGATAAAATTAACATCTATGCGAAGATTGTTGCTGACTGTTCAGGAGTGACTGGAATTGTTAGGAGAAATATTCCAGATAGAGTATGTGACAAGTTCCAAAAGAAACTACCTAAAAAAGAAATCATCGTTTCCTTTAGAGAGATTATCGAAACACCTAAACCCCATGAATTTCAAAAACAAATGAGAATTGAGACCCATGATGAGCTTCCACCTCCAGGATATTTCTGGATCTTTTCAAGAGGTGAGAGATTATTGAACATTGGTGTTGGTTGGCTAATTAACGATTCAAACAAAGATTTCAATGCTAAAAAAGTACTTGAAGAATTGAGGAATAAATTCTTCCCTGACGTCAAGGTAATAGACGCTGCAGGTGACACACTTCCAGGAAGATTACCTCTTTACTCCATGGTAGCAGATGGTTTCATTACTTGTGGAGATGCAGCAACGCTAGTCAACCCTATTAGCGGAGAAGGGCATGGTCCAGCTCTACTTAGCGGGTTCTATGCAGCTGAAAAAATAGAATTAGCAATAAGACATGAGAATTACAGTGAAGAAGAACTGTGGGATTACAATGTGACAATTTGGAATGTTTACGGTTACGACGGAGGGCTAGGTATCGCAGTTCATAAATTACTAAATGCTGTTCCTTTTAGTGATTTTTCCTATCTGTTTGAAAAAGAAATCATTTCCCAAAGTGATGTTGATGCAATTATGGGTTCAACTTCAGTCAAATTACCCATATTCCAAAAATTAGTGAAAGGAATGCGTAAACCGAAACTTCTGTTCAAGCTTGCTAGAGGTTTAATGATTGCAGAGAAAATTAAGAAGATTTCTAACAAATATCCTACAACACCGAAAAAGTTTGAGAGATGGGTAAAGAAAATAAAGAAGATTGAGAGAATAAATCTCTAGTCTGAAATAACTTTTCCATCGCCTATTTGAATCATGCGATCACATGTTTTAGCCATTGCAATATCATGCGTCACTATGATTACTGCAGTGTTTTTCTCTTTTGAAAATCTTCTGATTAAATCAATAACAACTTTTCCTGTTTGAGAATCAAGGTCTCCTGTTGGCTCATCGGCAAAAATTACTGCAGGATCATTTATCATTGCCCTAGCAATTGTGACTCGTTGCATCTGTCCCCCAGAAAGCTTAATTGGAAACTGATTTTGAAACCTTTCTAATCCCACTTCCTTTATTAGCTCAAGTGCTCTTTCCTTTGCTTCTTTCTTCGGGCGATTAATCATCAAAGCAGGAAGCATAACATTTTCAAGCACTGTCAACTGAGGTATTAAATTATAGTATTGGAAAATAAAACCCATGTTTCTTCTTCTGAACATTGAAACTTCTGCATCTGTCATGGTATCAATGTTTTTTCCTAACAGAAATGCTGCACCTCGATTTGGTGTATCTAATCCTGAAAGTAGATTTAAGAGAGTAGTTTTTCCACTTCCTGATGCTCCTACGATCGCTACCATTTCTCCCTTTCTAATTTCTATATCAACTCCACGTAGTGCGTAAACTGTTGAATTCTTTAGAATATATGTCTTGAACAGAGATACACCTTTTAGAATTTCATCTTTCTCAATTGATATAGCATCTATTTTTTCTAGAGCTACTTCTGTAGGAACGTTTTGGAAATAAGCAAGATCCCTAAATTTGTCAGAGAAGAATTTCATCAACTGAATTTCGGTAAGCGTTTGGATAAAAATTTGAGCCAGGTCATGGATATCATCTATTTCTTTGTTTTGAACATCCTTGAATTTATTAATGATTTTCAGCAAGGATTGATAGTTTCGCTTGACATTATCTTGGAGATTATTCAATCTCAAAATGTTTTCTGCACAATTCATTGTTGTATCTATGAACATAATATAATCCATTAAAGGTCCATAATCTAATTGCTTAACATCTTCAACCAGCTCGTCTCTTACTTCTGATATTCGTTTTAGTTGTTTTAATAGTATAGAAATAGCTTGTTGAGTAGAAGAGAGTAAACCAAAAATTACTCTAAGAACTCTCCATAATTTATCACTCATCTGATTTTCAATTTCTTGAACTCTCTTTGAATCTTGTAGAACCAAGTCTAGTGACATTAATGCTTCTTCATTTGATGCTAAGATGGAATTTAAGTTGAGTGAACAGATTTTACCAAATTGCATAATCAGAAGGTTTCCAGCTATCAATTTAAGTGGTAAATTACTTTTCTTATCTGATATCTCTCGTTTAAGAATCAAATCAGGGAACATAATAATATCTTCATAACCTTGAGGGAAATCCCAGATTGCAATAAAGCTGTTTAACAGAACATCACTAACGTGCCCAACAACTCTAAAATCTATGTCATCTGCTTGGTTCTCAATATGTCTAATTAGAGCCGCTCTCTCCAGAGTTTTTGAGCTTTTAACTAGCTGCACTATCATTTTTGTAATATCTTTAATTTCTACGTTTTTCTGTATGGTTTTGGAATATATATCACATTCATTGTTGCAATAATTTTGAACTATTGTTTCTACTTTATTTACCACATATTTTCTCTGGTCTTGTTGTTCTACCTTTGATAATGGGAAACTACAACTGAAGAAAAGAAAGGTATTAACTTCAAGAATTTCAAATGATTTTGCACGTAGTTTACGAAGGATATATGTTCTTAGTTTTCTTATTAAAACATCTAGAGAATCTCTATTTAGTTTGTTGATAAGAATACCTAGAGTTAGTTCAACATTTAATTCTTGAGTGCTATATTTCTCTATTTGTTCATTTAGCATTATAATCCCTCCTTTCCAGATTCCACTATTTCACCATCAATTATCCTTATGGTTCTATGACAGAATTGGGCAATATGTTCAGAATGTGTAACTATGAGAAATGTTTGTTTATAGTTTTCATTTATGGAAACAAAGAGGTTCATAATATCCGATGATGTTTCTTGATCCAAATCCCCTGTAGGTTCATCCCCTAAGATTATAGATGGGTTCATCAGAAGAGCTCTGGAAACAGCGACTCTTTGTTGCTCTCCACCTGATAATTCATTGGGAAGATGATAAATTTTATCACCTAATCCCATTTGTCGCAAAAGCATCTTAGCCTCTTCTTCAGCCTCCAATTTAGTTGTATCAGTTAGAAGCAGAGGTAACACTGTGTTTTCAAGTGCAGATAAGAATTCGAAGAGATTGAATAGTTGGAAGATGTAACCGATATTGTGTAATCTGAAATCTGTTATCTCAGTATCCAATAATTCATTAATGTCTTGACCATTGATGAAAATTTGACCGCGTGTCGGTTTATCAATACCACCTAGAAGGTTTAAGAGAGTAGTTTTACCACATCCTGACGGACCCATAAACGCAACCATCTCACCTTTTTTAATCTCAATATTTACTCCTCGTAAAGCATGTACTTCCATAGAAGTGTCTTCAGCATATATTTTATGCAGGTTTTCTGTTTTGAGTATAATTTCATCTTCCATCTTATCACCCTACATATCTTATTGCTTCAGCTGGAGTTATTTGACTTGCTCTTATTCCAGGTAAAATTGAAGCTACAATCGCTATTCCTATCATTATTCCTGTATAAAGTAATACTCTCGTTGCAGGTATTATTAGTAACCAATCGTACACAATCGCAAAGGACAATCCTAGAATAACACTATTTAGAAAGCCAATTATAAGTCCCAGAAAAGCTAGAATGAGGAGCTCTATCATTATTGAAGCAATTATTTGTCTTTTCTTATATCCTATCGCTCTCATCATCCCAATTTCTCTTCTTCTTTCTGAAACATTTCTTACTGCAATAATTATCATTCCAAGAGCTCCAACAATTAACCCAAAACCTACAAAGTATTGGAGGAAGTCAAAGGTTCTAACTTGAAAGTCAACTAGTTCTAACATCACATCCCATACATTATATGCAGATGCTGCTACAAAATCCTCGTTTTGGACCAGGACAGAAGTATTGCTGTTAAAGAATCCCTCGATTTTCGTTGCTATTCTCGTATTTTCTCCTTCTCTAAAATCCTCAGAAGTACTAATTAAAAACCTTGTATGTTTTGGGAATAAAGCAAAATTGTAACTTAATTTTCCTAGAAAATCCGGAGTTATCAATAGAGCAGGCAGCCCTCTAGATTGGCTGAATGGGTATTGTCTTACAGTTGCGATAACAATTACTTCAGTTGGATTTGTAAATAAACCAGTGAGGTTAAACCTGTCCCCTGCCGCTAGCATAGGACTTGTAGAGATTACGGTAAGCAAACCATTTTCATTATCTATTGAAGAACCATCAACACTAAATTTAGTCCTATTATAGAAGAAATCCCATATATTGTGACTGTATTGTCTCTGATACTCTTCTGCAGCTGCAGGCTTGTAATCATCAAAGAAAAACGGCAATGAGAGATCAAACATAAAATCAAATACGTATTCATCTCCATCCTTTAATGTGTCATTAAAGATCATGTTTACGTAAGTTGGAAATATATCCGCCGGAATGTGCAAGTCACTTACCTCCGGATCAACCTGAATAAATGCTATCGTAGAATTTATACCTTTTACATTAGTTATTGCCTCATCAACAGCATAAAGATCTTGCTCAACGTTAACAAGACTATCATTGGAAATTGGAGTGTCTAACTCTAAGAATATTGACGCGCCACCGCTCAAAAATTCAACTGATTCAAGAGTGTTATAAGAATAAGTAGATTGATAGATCCCAGCAAAGATATTCATGGTGAGAACAAGTGCAAAAATACCAAAAGTAAGTGTACTTCTCATTGATTTTGAGGTCATGTACTTACTCGCAATTAGAGAAACCCCTTTCTTTAATTTCGTTTTATACATTACACCTCTAATGAAATTAGTAACAGTTCTTAGGTTAACTCCTACCCAGATAATAGACCCTAGAGCTAATACAACTGCCAAGGTAGCTAAAATTTTGCTATTTTCAGCTGCATCTTTTAATTGTGGTAAGGAGAATATGAGCATTAATACTGAAGTTCCAATAAATGCCAACCCAATCCCATTTCCCATAACCTTTTTAGAAATTACATATCCCAGCAAGAGACTTATACCTACAAATAATCCAACTGATCCACCCATAAACATCCATTGTTCTACAGCTGTGTCCCATCCAGACGTGGTAAACAAAGAATCATAAACAATCATTTGGGCTGCGAAAATAGCTATACCTGCCATTACGAATGCAAACCCTAATCCCATTATGAAATTGCCTGACCTTTTTCTTGTTGTTTTCTTTATGCCTCTTATTACCTCTATTACATCAACTCTAGCAGCGCGTATTGCTGGGAGTATTCCTGCACCTACTGCCAGTATCAATCCAAGGACGATTGAATATATTACCGCTCCTCCTGTTACTATGGGTTGTAATCCTATTGAGGTATCAAAGAATGTTTTGCCTATTCTATTCACAAGAAAAATGGACATTATGTATCCCCCTCCTACACCAAGAAATGAACCAATAACACCTAATATAGTTGATTCGACCAGAAACAATCTGATAATTTCTCTTCGTCTAGAACCGATAGCTCTTAAGATTCCAAGCTGCTGTATTCTATCTTCAACTTGAATTAGTTGAATATTTACAAGAAGTAAAACACCTGAGAAGACTATTAGAGCTCCAAAGAGGTTAAAAGCAATCAAGACATTAGATATTATTTCATCAGCAGTATCCAGCAGTAAAGCTCGAAATGCAATTATCAACAAACCTGTATTTTCAGCATCCAGTAGAATCTTAAGTTCTTCTTCAATCTGTATTGCATACTCATTGTCTATAGGATTTTTCTTATGATTTGAACTTAGAGCGATGTTTATTTCTGTACAGTCATTTTGAGCAAAACCAATAAGTGATCTGATATTATCTATACTTGTCCAGATAGCCCATCCACCAAAGTCTTTCCCTTTCCCTTCATTACTAACAAAACCTGCAACTTTCAGATCATGGGTGATATAATTAAATATGAATCCATCAAATTCGCCAATCCGAATTTTTATGTCAGATCCGACAGTTACATTGAGTTCATCTTTTAAACTATAACCAATAAGAACATGAGATTCATTTTCGAAGAGATTCATTAATTGAACTCTATTAATTTCTTTACCCTCTTCATCATAAAACTTCCCGAATACAGGATCCTCGTTTAACTCAACACCCGTAAAACTCACACCTTTCTCTAAAATACCTGATTCAAGATTGTATGCTGCCACATCTTGCGTAACACGTGCATTAATAGCTGCATACTCAATCGTCGAATCATCAATTTGTTCAATAATAGACTCATAATCTGTTATAGGAAATCCTAATCCGCTGATTATTATGTCGTTTTCACCTATAGCCTCTACAAAGAAATCTATAGCTGTTGTGGAAAAACTTGTTATTGTTATTTGGACTCCCACCATTAAGGAGACACCAAGAGCTATAGCTACTAGAGTTCCTACATTTTTTCCTATTCTTCTTTTGAACGTTTTCTGTAATAAAATGTTGATATAGCTCATACTAATACCTGTCACTCTTTTCTTTGCTTATATATACTAACACCTAAAATTCAGATATATAAACAGTGGTTTACGTATATTATTAAATCACATTAGAATATGGTTTCTTCTTTAACTAAATATTCTTAAGATATTAGATGAAAAGGGTTGATAATGTCAGATATTTATAATATTCGTTCTCCATTTATCGGTGACAAAGTGAAACTAAGAGCTCTAGAGGTTACAGATATAAACGACATAATGAAATATTTCAATAATTATCAAACCAGAATTGGGTTAGGTTTTATTATTCCAATCTCCTATAAAATGGAAGAGGATTGGATAAACAGTACGATTGAAAGAACCAAAAAAGGCATAGGTTATACATTTGTTATTGAACATAAAGAAACAGGTGAATTGATAGGAACTTGCGGTATAGAGGAAATTAAAGCGACTTCCAGAACAGCATCGCTTGGAATAGGCATCCATAATCCAGAAAATTTTGATAAAGGATATGGAACAGATGCCACGATTTGCCTCATGAAATTCGGTTTTCGGGTGCTTAACCTTCATAGAATAGAACTTGGAGTTTTTCACTACAACGAAAGAGCCATTCATGTTTACAAAAAACTTGGTTGGAAAGAAGTTGGAAGAAAAAGAGAAGTGTTTTTCGTACAAGGAAAGTACTATGATATGATAGTAATGGATATTCTACAAGATGAATTTGAAGAAAAATATAAAGAAAATTAGACTTAATCACAATTTCAGGAATTTTGTAACAAGTTCAATGGTCTTTAGTATATCTTCCACTTTTAGTAACCCCGCGTTTGAATGTATATAACGGCATGGTACAGAAATAACTCCTGATGGAATACCTGATTTACTTACAGATATCACTCCTGCATCAGTACCACCATAGATTGGTTTTTTATATTGCCAACTAATGCCTAGCTCTTCAGCAGCTTTCTTTATCCTATCCAGTATTTTTTTTGGAACTATTAGAGATCTATCAGCTGCTGTTATTGCAGGTCCATTACCAATTGTAGTAATAATTTTCTGTGGAGGGACACCAGGAACATCACTAGCTATGGTATTTTCAAGTGCTAGAGCTATGCTTGGTTCTAAAGAATAAGCACCGACTCTAGCTCCTCTTCCACCTACTTCTTCCTGAACAGCAAAATTAACTAAGATTGTATTTTTTATTGGTTCATCTTTCAGTTTTTCTAGTGTGTGTAAGATTACATTGCATGCAGTTCTATCATCAAATGCTTTGCCTAATAAGGTGTCATCATTGAGTTTTTTGCATTCCGTATAGAAGGCACCTACTGATCCAATATCTAGATCTTTTTGTCTAACTTCATCATATGAATCACAACCAATATCCACAAACATTTGATTGATATCTGGTACTTTTTCTCTATCCTCAGACTTAGTAATATGAGGAGGGGACGCTCCAACTACTCCAATTATCCTTTGTTGACCCTCAGACTTGAACTGAATTAATGCTCCTAACATCAATCTTTTATCAATCCCACCTAGAGTTTCAATGGTGATAAAGCCCTTATCATCGATATGACTTATCATAAAACCTACTTCGTCAATATGTGCATCCAATAATATTCTTAAACCATTAGAGTCGGTACCTTCTTTAATTGCTAAAACATTCCCCAAAGGGTCAATCCAAGCTTTGTCAACGTTTAAATGTTCAAGTTTCATGAGTAAATATTCAGCTACTTCCTCTTCATGCCCTGGAACGCCAATTAAATTGCTCAATTCTATTTGTGTTTGAATAACGCTTTCTTTGTCTATTTTCATTTCGATACCACTGATTGTAAGTTATACTAACTTTTAACATTTTTCCTCTTAATTCTTCTGTTTTCTCATTATTGATTTTCCGAAAGGACGTAATGTTTATTTAACACGTAACTTCAGACACTCTGAGTAATATGAAAATCGTTGTTTTTATACAGCAAATAGTAAGCACTCAAGTAAAATTACAGGGTGTAGATTACTTTGACGCTTCACGAGTAAGTGATGATGATTTGGTGATCAACCCAACAGGCAAAAATGCAATTGAAGGAGCTTTAAAACTCAAAGACAGCCAAGGCGCTGAGGTCACAGCAGTCTGTGTGAGAGGCATTAAACCAAACAAAGCTCTCAAAGAAGCAATTGCTATGGGTTGCACAAATGCAATAGAAATAGCTGATGAAGCTTTTTACACAGATGATCCATATCTTTTAAGCAAAATTTATGCCAAAGCATTGGATAAAATCGGTGATTATGATCTGATTCTACTTGGAGTGGAAGAACAATCTTCTAGTTCTTATGCTGCACCAGCAATGCTAGCTGAAATGTTGAATATTCCTAGCGTTTTAACCGCTGAAGAAATGGAAATTATAGACTCAGGTTTTAGAATAGGGCATGTTCTAGAAGGTGGAAAGAAAATTGTTGAAGTCCCTCAAAAAGCACTAGTAAGTTGCAGTGACAGTCAATATTTTATTCCTCGATATACAACAATGAGAGGAATTCTTGCCGCTAAGAAAGCAGTAATACCTGTTTGGTCTGCTGCGGATTTGGGATTAGAAACCAGTGAGGTTAATGCAGATGCTGCTTCTTTGAAGCAAATATCACTTACGAACATTGTTATCGAGAAAGAAACCTTCCTCATTAATGAAGGAGAACCTGAAGAGATGGTTGATAAACTTCTTGCTAAATTAAAAGAAGATGAAATTAAATTAGGAGCGTAATAAAATGAAAACATTAGTATTTATCCAAATTAGAGATGATAAAATCGAAGAAAACACTCTTGGAATTTTAAACAAGATTAAAACAACCATTAAGGGTGCTGAAATAATTGGAGCGCTTCTTGGAAAAGATCTGAAAGACGAATGGATTCAAGAGTTAGGATTACATGGTGTTCAACAAGTCGTTACTGTTACTTCTCCTGAATTAGAAGTATATCTAAGTGCAACATATACAAAAGTCATGATGGAAATAATCAACCAAGTTAATCCAAGGTTTGTTGTTGCAGCTGGAACAGTTTATGGAGAAGATTTGATTCCTAGATTGGCAGTAAGAAGTAATACTTCTTGTGCTCAGAGATTCGTTGATTTCATGGTTGAAGGTGACAATATACACTTTCACACTCCCGTTAGAGACGACCAAGCGATGAAAATAACACAAGTAGTTGGTGATATTGCTTTTGCAACATCTAGACCAGGAGCTTTCTTTGTAGATGAAAATCCTTCAGGAACTAACCCAGAAGTCACAAGTGTCTCTGTTACTTTTGATGATGCAGACAGATTAGTGAAACACATTGAGATCAAGAAAGCAGAAAGAACTGTAAATCTTAAAGATGCTAAAGTAATAGTAGCTGCAGGTCGTGGAGTTGCAGGTAAAGAAAACTTCCAAATTATACGTGAATTAGCTGATTTACTTGGTGGTCAAATAGGAGCTACAAGAGCTTGCACTGACGTTCATTGGGTTGAAGAGACTTATGAAATAGGTCAAACTGGTCAATCTGTATCTCCTGATTTGTATATTGCTGCTGGCATTTCAGGCGCGCCTCAACATATGTCTGGAGTTAAGGCAAAAACGCTAATTGTCATTAATACAGATGAAGGCGCACCTATCATCAATTATGCAGACTATGCCATCATCGGCGACATGCATACAATCCTACCAATCCTAAAAGAGAAATTAAAGTAAATTCTCTTCTAACTTTTTTTTTCAAGTTATTTTGAGCTCTAAAGATTTCATTTAGATTATCCAAGCCTAGTTTATTTCTTTAAAGTAAATTCCATCTCCACTAACATAATATAGTACTTCAGTAACTGTCCTAATATAGTATCATCAGCAGAAAAGATATTTAAAAAAGAGTAAAAGGATTGAGATTTGTGAATGGAATATTCCGTAATGATAGAGTAAAAGAATTACAAAATAATCGCACTCCAGTAAGATTTCTTCCTGGTGCAAAAATCATTCTCCATCTAATAGCTGAGGGACGGTCGACAATAGATCCTAATTACAATATTGAAATTATAGAAAGGAACCCAAAATATCTACTTCCAATAAAATCTATTGGTGTTGAAACAAGTCACACATTTGATGGTTTTCTCACCTATACAACAGACTTGGAAGGGAATACAAGATCATATGCTCACCTTTACCGTAAAGGAATAATTGAAGCTGTTGAAGGCAGTCTAATCAAAACTATCGTTTCAAAGAGAGAGATTCCTAGCATTGCTTTTGAAGAGGAAATACTGAAAATTATCCCGTATTATTTTGAAGTGTTTCGTAGGATTGGTGTAGAATCTCCAGTATTCATGTATCTCTCTTTTGCCCAGATTAAGGATTACACAATGAAATTAAATAAAGAAATTCTAGGTGTTCAACCTACTTTATATTCAGAGGAAAATCTGAAATTAGAAGATATTTTCATTGAAGATATTAACAAAGTTGATAACATACCGCGACTTATGCAACCTGTTTTTGATGAGGTTTGGAATGCTTTTGGCATGTTTAAATCCTTCAATTATGATGAAGACGGGAATTGGGGTTATGGACTCAATATGAAAGATTAACACTTTTTCGTTAAGTCGATTTATTTATAAATCAATATTTTGAGCTCAAAGCATATGTCCGAAGAATATGATTTTGAGGCAATAATAGTTGGAGCAGGTCCTGCAGGTTGTGCAGCTGCTCTGGTTCTTGCACGTGCTGGGGTCGAGGTTGCTGTATTAGAAAGAGGACAGTACCCTGGGGCTAAAAATGTCAGTGGTGCAGCTATTTATGGTCCTGTATTGCACAATTTAGTCCCCAACTATTGGGAAGATAAGGAGTCTTTTGAGAGACATCTAACAACAAAGAAAATTACAATGATGTCTGAAGCACGAACAATGACAATTGACATCGACTTACGTGATTTCAATCAAACACCTTACAACGGTATAACCGTTTTAAGACCTAAATTTGATCGGTGGTTATCCGAAAAGGCTGAAGAAGCTGGGGCAATGATTCTTCCTGATACTATGGTTGAGGATTTTGTCTGGAAGGACAAGCAGATTGTAGGAATTAAATCTGGGGAAGAGGAATTACGAGCAAAGTTAGTCATAATCGCTGAAGGTGCAAATCGCATATTAACTGAGAAAGCTAAATTGGCTAAACATCCTCATGCTCATCATTATGCAGTTGCTATGAAAGAAACTTATGAACTTCCAAAAAAGCAAATTGAGGAAAGGTTCCATATTACAGGTACTGAAGGAATAGGCAATGAGATTTTAGGTCATTCTCGTGGCGTTCCTGGTGGTGGTTTTTTCTATACCAATGAGAACACCCTTTCTTTTGGTTTAATACTAAATGCTAAATCATTAGCAGACAAGAAACTAAAAGCAACAGATGTTCTTGAAGATTTCAAAAATCACTCATATATCAGAAAATTGCTCAAGGATGCAAAAATGATTGAATATTCTGCTCATATGATCCCTGAAGGTGGTTTCAAAAATCTCTCTAAACTCTATGGAAATGGTGTAATAGTAGTTGGTGATGCAGCAGGAATGGCACTTAATGCTGGTCTCTATATCGAAGGCATAAATTTTGCTTTAGAATCCGGAAGAGTAGCTGGAGAGGCTGCAAAGAAGATTCTTGAATCCAACAACTATACAAAGAAATCTACAAAAATTTACAAAAATGAGCTCAAGAAAAGCTTCGCTTACCAAGATCTAAAGACATTCAAGAGAGCAGCAAAATTCCTCGAAAATGAAAGAATTTTCGCACATTATCCTGAACTAATCAATGGTCTTTTCTACAGGTTATTGAAAAATGATGGAAAGCCGAGAGAAAAGATAACCAGAGCTGCAATCAAGCACATATTATCACGAGCTAAGCTTCTAGGAGCAATCAAAGACGTTATAGGAGGATTGAATTCATTATGAGCGATACAAAGAAAGTCATGACAATTGAAGAAAAACTAGATCTAACAAAGTTCACATCAGATCATAACTATGCACATATAACCATTGATCCAGCAATATGCAAAGCAAAATGCACAACACATGACTGTGTCTATTGTTGCCCAACTGACTGTTATAAATTCATTGAAGGGGAAGATGCAGAAGGGCCCGTATCGTATGATTACATAGCTTGCCTTGAATGTGGAGTTTGTCGTATTGTTTGTCCTCATGGTAGTGTTGACTGGAACAATCCCAAAGGTGGATTTGGAGTAGAATTCAAACAAAGCTGATTTTCTTCTTTTTATCTTTTATTTCTTTATTTTTTCATATTTAAATATTCAAATATCGTTTTTTATTCTAAGATTAATCTTGTGATTTTTGATGCAGATAGAGAAAATTATTGCCAAAACATTAATTCATAATACTGCACACAAAACACAGTATCATCTCAATCCCTATCAAGGATGTTATCACGATTGCAAATATTGTAATGGCAAAGCAAAACGCTTCTACCTCCATGATGAATTCAGCAACAATATTAAGGTTAAAGTTAATGCTCCTGAACTATTAGAACAATTCTTACGAGGAAGAGGATTTTACCCAGTTAACAGACAACGTACAGATACTTTGGTTGATTTTATGCCATCTATCAGCGAATCTGCAAAACAGAATCTCCCAAGTAAGTTTATTCTTTTCATTGGAGGAGGAATCTGTGATGTATATCAACCAGCAGAAGAAGTTCTATCAGTAACTAGAAAATTACTTCAAATTGCATATGATTTCAGTTTTTCTATTAGATCCCTTACAAAGAACACTCTTGTTCTTCGTGATATTGACATTCTCAAAAAAATACATCAACAATCTTTTGCAAGAATATCACTTACCATAACATTATCAGACCAAGAAGAACAAATGATTTTTGAGCCAAGAGCGAGTACTACTGAAGAAAGGTTTTCATCTGTTCAAAAACTTAGAGAAGAGGGTTTACCCGCAGGAGTGTATATGACACCTCTTCTACCATTCATCGGTGATGCAAGAAAGAATCTCGAAGATCTGTTCAAGAGATGTCAAGAAGTAAATGCTGAGTTTGTTATAACAGGAGGATTAATTCTACGCCCAGGGAGACACAAGGTTGAGATGCTTTCCATCATAAAGGAGTACTATCCTGAACTTCTTGAGAAATATACTAAATTGTATATAAATGAACATCCAAGTGGGATCCCAGATACTTATTATTCCCATAAACTGAATCTAATAGATCCTATTAAAATAGGATATGAGATGAGTAAGAAATATCAAATCCCTTTCTTTGAACCCCGCTATATTCCAGAAGGTTTGTTGCATTTTAACAGACGTGTTTCAACAGTATTATCTCGAATTGCGTTCTTAAAATCTAAAATAATACAGAACTCATCATTTGAAGCAATTCGTATTCAGAAAGATAGTATACTACTTGAAACGCTCAAGAGAGACCTGAAAAGGATGAACTCTAGCGAAGTGGAAAATTTACCTCTTCATGATGAATCACTTCCATATATTTTAGAAATGTTAGAAAGAAATCAATGCCAGTTTCTTATTGACCATAAAGAATGGGATAATTTGTTCTATGAAGGAGCTTGATACTTTTTTCTGAGATATAAGTTGGACTTAAGTTAATGCGATAACTTTTAAAAAACTCTAGTGTATTTGTATTTGAGTTCAATGAGCGAATTTGAAAGATTGAAAGATATTATCCCTAAAACTATAGTTGGTTCCGTTAAATATTCAAGGTTTGAGGACATTCCTGATGATCATTTACTTAAAAACCATGAAGCACTCTTACCTGCTCTTAAACGAACTTCTAAAGCAGGCTCAAATGCTTGTTTATTCTACTTATATAATGAACAGATGGTAAATTTTCTTAACTTATTACATGGTGAGATTCCAGACTTTCAAATCATGATCATTGTTAGATTTGAAGAAATAAATGGTCTGCTTACTTTATTTCATAAATTAAAATTTAAACCACTTGTGATATTCCTAGACCATTCTGTTGTTGATCAAAGGGATAATGACATTGTTACGAAATTTATCAGTTCTATAGGGAAGTATGGGGATAACATAGGAATTTATAGTTTGGAACCCATCGGTACTGTTTCATTCTTTATTACCTCAAATTCTAAACTTAACATCTTCATGTTTCCTTTCAATATGCTTGGATTAGGTTTACATAACCGTAGTCTTATGGAGATGATTGTAAATTCTTCTGAATACTTGTACATAGCAACACAACCATTAGCTGAAGACAAATTGAAACCACGCCAAGCTTACGATTACATTACTACTCATAGGATTCATGGTTCAGTTTTAGAATTAGGTGCAGTAGACAAGATTCTAGATGCTATTAAATTCTCAAAGTATTTCTTCGAGACTCATGATTTTCTACAAATTGCACTAGAATTTGAAGACCATTCTGAAATTTGTGAAAACTGTGGAATTGGAATGACAAGATATTTCCCTCCACAAGGTGGAAGTTGGTGGTACTGCCCCCAATGTGAAGCTAAAAAAGAATTACCATGAAAACAAGGGTTCTTAAAAATGAGTGAAAATAAGCGATGTAAGTTCTGTTCAAGACAGATTTCCTTAGTGAGCGATTTTTGTCCATATTGCGGTAATAGAATTGTTAAGGAGCAAAAAGTAAAAAAAGATACTGATACTTTTTCAGATAAACTCACTACTGGATTACAGAAGTCATTCAAAGCTATTAAGAAACAAGTTGCTACTTTTCTAGAAAAAGCAGAAGAAAAGATTGAAACCTCTGAATCGATCTCCTTTGTAAATAAAGAGAAAATTCTCAATGTTCTTCATCAGATTCAGCAAAAGGATCCAAAAGAAACAAATAAAGAAGAAGCGAAAGAATTATCCAGTTGGGCTAGAAAAGTCGAAGAAGCTATTTCTGGAGAAAAATGTATAATTTGCCTGCAAAAATTTGATTTTAAAGATAAAGAGAAACTCGGTGTAATTCTTTGTCCAAACTGCAACTATGCAGGGCATCCAAAACACTTTGAGGATTGGTTGAAAGAAAAAGAGACATGTCCATTATGTAGAGCTGAACTAAAAAGGAGTAACTTGGTTAGAGGCACATTAACTTACAAAGGGGAAGAACTTGTCTTTACCAGCACAACAATCTAAATTCCTAAACTTTTCTGACTTACTTTTTCTCTATAAGCATTAAATTGTTCTTGGTATTTTCTGGCTTTTAACGGGGGATTATCAGAGTATAAAATTGCTCCACCAACACTAACTAGTGTTTTATCTCCAAAATGCAAAATTGTATGCTTTGCACTTTCTGTATGTTGACCTAGTATAGGAACTAGGGCAACTGCATTATTTCCTATAGATTGTTTAATTTGGGCGATATCTGTTAATTTAATATGTCTTCCAGCTCCAATCATACAACCATCCGATTTAGCGAATTTACATATTTCCGCAACATGTAAAAAGAAGGGATTTTCGTATATGTTAAGCAGTTTTTGAATTATCGCTTGTGGGTTTGACATTAGGGTTACTACAATTATCCCGAGTTTTTTTTCATGAGCCATTCTTGTAGCTTCCTCGATATTCGCTCCATAAGGATTCAAGGTAAAAGCATCGAAACCTTCCTCTTTTATCCAGAAAATAGCAGAAGAGTTTGAGGAACTTATATCTGCAAGTTTGTGATCAACTATAGAAAGCATACCTTGTTGATGTATCAAAACATTTAGTTGTCGTATCTCATCCGCAGTAAGACCTATTAGGTATTGTCTGTTCATTTTAATTACGCTTGCAAATGGTGCAACATCAGCTATTATTCTTTTCATGAATTCGAGTCTGTCATCATTTGGAATTACTTTCCTCATTCTCTGAATTGGCAACGCTGGATCTAAACCTACACATAAAATGCTGTTTTTTTTCTTAACAACATCAGCATATTTGTCTACAAAATCAGTAAGAAGGGGAGTACTCATAGATGTAAGATTGTTTTTTCATATTTAATCCTTGTTTTAGGTTTCACAAAAACTATCTCGTTGGAAATAGTTTTTACATTATTTTGCAAATTTTCTCTGTTTCATCACATCTTTTATAACTTAGTTGTTTTTTACTCTTTTCGGAAAAAAGGTACAAAAATGATACCAAAACATTTATTCTCAACAAGAATTATTTCCAAAGACTTTATTGAACAGATTTTTTCTCTTGCTTCTAAAATAGAATCAAACCCTGATCAATTTGCAGATAAGTGTAAAGGAAAAATCCTTGGAACATTGTTCTTTGAACCAAGCACAAGAACTAGACTTTCTTTTGAGAGTGCAATGCTACGGCTAGGAGGACAAATATTAGGTTTTACTAGTGCTAAAGTAAGTAGCGCTGTTAAGGGTGAAAGTATATCTGATACGATAAGAATGATTAATCTTTATTCTGATATTGCAGTCATAAGACACTATATAGAGGGTGTAGGAGAGATAGCTAAAAACTTTGCTTCAATTCCAGTGATATCAGGAGGAACAGGTTCGCAAGAGCACCCAACTCAGGCTTTACTTGACCTTTACTCAATTAAAAAGGAGTTTAAGGAAATTGATAATTTGAGTATTGGTGTGATGGGTGACTTACTCTATGGAAGAACCATCCCTTCACTTCTATTCGCTTTGGCTAAGTATGAAAACATTGATCTTCATTTGATTGCTCCTCCTGCCCTTAGACTAAGAAAGAATGTAGCTTTGAGATTAAAGGAAAATGGATTCAAATATAATATTGAGGAGAATCTTAAAGATATCATCTCCGATCTTGATGTTCTTTACATGACGCGAATTCAAAAAGAGCGATTTCCAGATCCTGTTGATTATGAAAGGCTTAAGGGAGTTTATCAAATATCCACAGAAGACATCAAAAACGTTAAGGACAGATTTATCATTTTACATCCTCTTCCCCGTGTGGATGAGATTGATTATTCCATTGATAAAACCAAACATTCCAGATACTTTGAGCAAGCACTTAATGGTGTTTGGGTAAGAATGGCTTTAATTCTAATATATTTAGGAATTGATTAAAATGAGTGAAAATAGTGAAAAGTTGATAGTAACAAAAATCGAAGATGGCACAGTTATAGATAGAATACCCCCAGGTAAGGCTTTGAAGATTCTTGAAATTCTTGGTATAGATTCTAATTATCCTTATACTGTCGCATTAGCTATGAGGGTTGCGTCTAAAAAGATGAAACTAAAAGACGTTGTAAAAATAAGAGGAAAAGCTCTTACACCACAAGATACACAGAAACTTTCCTTTATTGCCCCAACAGCAACTGTAAACATTATTGTAGATTATAAAGTTCAAGAAAAACAAAATCTAAAGGTTCCTAATCATGTAGAAGATTTCGTTGACTGTGTTAATCCAAATTGCGTATCAAATGCTCATGAACCAATAGTGTCTTCGTTTGATGTTGTTTCGAAGGATCCACTTATCTTAAGATGTGTATATTGTGATCGATTACTGGAACAAAAATATCTAAATCGTAAATTATAAAAGAACGCCTATATCATTCCTATAGAAGAGATCTCCTTTTATTTTTGTTATATTATCATTAATTTTTTGTTTTGCTTCTTCTAGATTTGACCCTGTTTCAATTATTGCAATAGCTCTACTTTTTGTTGTTTTGATTTCTTTTTTTTCTCTAAATACTGAAGCATAGTATAAATCAGCATTCATGTTAGTATCAACTTTGATAGGTCTATTCTCTTTAGGATCCGTTGGATATCCCTTTGGAACAAGGTATGTACAGACAGTAGCTTGATTAGAAAATTCTGTTCTACCAAGAGTCCCATCAATTATTTGTTGAGCGATTAAATTGAAATCTGTTTTGAGAAGTTTTAAAACGTTAATAGCTTCAGGATCACCAAATCTTACATTGAATTCAATCACATGAATTTTGCCATTTGTTTTCATGAATTGACCATATAATATTCCCTTATAATCAGTTCCAGTTTCCTTTTTCAGTGCATTAATTGTTTTCCCTAAAATTCCAATCGCAGATTGGATATCCTTCTCTGACAAAAACGGCAAATCATGAGAAGGTAAGCTATACGAACCCATAGATCCAGTATTTGGTCCTTTTTCTCCATTGTAGGCCCTTTTATAATCTCGAACCAATGGCATAGGAGTTATCGATTTTCCATCAGTAAAAACTTGTAATGAAAACTCTTTTCCTTTAATCTTTTCTTCAACAAGAAATTCTGTATCCTGAGCTAGTAATTGTTTTGCGTAATCTCTCACACCCTTAAAACAGGTGAAATGATCTCCATGAACTCTTACACCTTTCCCTCCAGTTAAACCATCTGGTTTAATAACTATTTCCAAGCCAAATTCGTGAATAGCATCTTCTAAATCATCAATTGATCTGCAAATCGTATAAGGAATATTTCCTGGTATATCATATGCATCAAGTAAATATCGAGTAAAAATCTTGCTCGACTCTATTTTTGCTACTTCTTTTCTTGGACCACAAGTTGGTATTTTTAGTTTATCTTCCAAGTAATTAGTTATGCCTTCAGAAAGGGGGTTTTCAGGCCCTACAATTGCATAATCGACATTTCTATATTTCTTTAGTTTAGTGAAATCATCGAGTTTACCAATACGGAATTTTTTGGATAAATCAGCTATCCCAGGATTTTCTCTTGACATATAAGAATATAAGGCCCCCCCATTTTCTACAATTTTTTTCGCTATTGCATGCTCTCTTGCACCATTACCTATTAACAGAACCTTATCAGACATTTTTAGACCTCTTCATAATGACTTCTACCTTTTAATTCGCCGTTCAAATACTTGATTCTAATTTCTTGAGCATAAGGAGTTGGATAACTTCCAGATAAACAAGCAGTACATAAATCAGAGAAACCGATTGCAGTTTTTAATGAATCAATACTCTGATAAAATACTCCATCAACATCAAGAACTTCCTTGATTTTTTCTACTGTGTGACCTGAAGCAATCAATTCTTCATCAGTTGGAAAATCTATACCATAATAACAAGCAAATCTTATTGCAGGACAAGTTACTGCAAAATATATCTTATTAGCTCCTAGTTTTCTTAAATCCTTGACGATTTTTTGACTTGTCAAACCTCGAACTATTGAATCATCAACAACCAGGATGTTTTTATTTTTGATATATTTAGCTGTATAGAGATATTTGCTTTTAGCAACTTTTGTTCGTTCTTGTTTGCTTTTCATGATAAAGGTACGTTGAAGATATCTGTTCTTGATAATGGCTTCTCGTACAGGTATATTCAATACTTCGGATACACCTTGTGTTGCAGGTCTTGAAGTATCAGGAACAGGAACAACATAATCAATTTCCAGATTATTCTCCTTTATTCTTAATCCTAGTTCCTTTCCTAAATCCAACCTAACATCATAAACTAGTCGCTCTTCGATAATTGAACATGGATTAGCAAAGTAAACATACTCAAACATGCAGTGTGCATGATCTTTTACTAAAATCTGAAAACTCTGGATATCTTGTTCTTTGCAAACAATTAATTCTCCAGGTTGGATATCTCTAATATTTTCAATACCAAGATTTTGAAGAACAACACTTTCTGAACTAATAACAGTAATATTTTCGTTCCGTCCAATTACCAAAGGTCTTATACCCCTTGGATCCCTGAAAGAAAATTGTGTTTCATCCAACGTCCCTATAATTGAATAGCTTCCATCCACTTTTTCCATAAACATTTTGACTGATTCATTTAGATTTCCTTGAGTTTTATTTAGTAAACTTCCAAGAAACTCAACAATGAATTCTGTATCACTTTCATAGCTTTTAGTTGTTATACTATGAATATTGGTGATATTTCCATTGTGTACTATTACTAATGTTCCATTCTTGGTTTTGAAGGTAAAAGGTTGTGCATATTTTTCTATATTAGAACTATCAGTTCTTGTTCCAAATGTAGGATATCTTGTAGATCCAATTAAATTAGAAGTTTCTTTAGTTTCATCTAATTCTAGCAAATCTGGATAACTATCTTTCTTTATAATTTTAATATTGCTTGTTTTTTCTTCAATCCATCCAATTCCACTTGCATCTTGTCCTCTATGTGTAAGCATTTGAAGCAAAACTTTACCTTGACCAAGTGTTGTTGGTCCATTTATACCTAAAACACCGCACATCTTAATTTACCTTCACTCGTCTTTGATTTACACTAATCTTCTTTTCTGAAATTTTCTTAATCACTTCTGGTAGCAGAATATGTTCTTTGACTAAAATTCTGGCTGCTAATGAATCAGGTGAATCCCCATCTAACACTTCAACCACTCTTTGGGCAATGATAGGCCCTCCATCAATTTCTGCATTCACAAAATGAACTGTACATCCAGAATATTTCACTCCATAGTCTAATACCCTTTCATGAATATTTAAACCCGGAAAAGCTGGGAGTAAGGATGGGTGAATATTGATAATTTGGTTCTTAAAATAGTCAACAAATGAATGTGATAAAACTCTCATAAACCCGGCTAAAACTATCAATTCAATATTATTTTCAAGCAATATAGATTTTAATTTGGAATCATATTTAGTTTTATCAGCATGGTTCTTTGGATCAAGAACAATTGTGTATTTGTTATAATTTTTTGCAAATTCTAAACCTGCTGCATTGGGGTTACTGCTGACAATCAAGTTAATTTCAGCATTGCCTAACTTCTTATTATTTTCAGCTTTAAGTATTGCCTGAAGATTAGAGCCTCTTCCAGATATTAGAACAGCTACTTTCATCATTTCACCTTGTAAATAACACATTATACTTAGAAATAGATACTAATGGATCTTCAACTATTTCTCCGATTCTGATGGTTTTGAAATGTTTATTTAATGTTTCAAGTGCTTTCTCTTCCTCTTCTTTTGGAACAACAACAACAAAACCAATTCCCATGTTGAAAATTGAAAACATCTCTTGGAAAGAAATTTTACCCAATATACGAATTTCCTCAAATATATTCAATGGTTTTGGGAAATTAGTCAATTCAAAACCATAATCAGTTAATCTGAATAATTTCTTAAGACCACCCCCAGTAATGTGAGCTAAACCTGACACTGAACAATTTTCTATAAGATCTAGTATTGCTTTAACATAAATCCTCGTTGGTTCCAAGAGTTCTTCGAATACTTCTCTTCCCCATGGAAAACTTTCACTTAGTGTGTATTTGATTGAAAGTATTTTTCTTACAATAGTATATCCATTTGAATGTAATCCACTGCTTGTGATCCCTATAACAGAGTCACCAGGTTTAATTTTTGACCCATCAATAACACTATCAAGAGAAACTATTCCCAAGGCAGTTCCTGCGATATCAAAAGCATTTTTCTTATCAACCAACAACTCTGGTACAGTTGCTAGCTCTCCACCTAATAAGGGAATGCCCGACAGTTCGCAGCCTTTGTAAATTCCAGAAATTATCGCTTCAATCTGCGATTTATTCAATTCAGATATTGCTAAATAATCAACAAATGCTTTTGGAGGAATTCCCATTGAAAGTAAATCATTAACATTCATTGCTACACAGTCGATTCCTATTGTGTCAAGTTTCCCTACATCTTGAGCAATAAGTAATTTAGTACCAACCCCATCTGAAGTTAAAGCTAAACCGATATCACCTAATTTAATCATATTTGCGTAATGTCCTTCCTTTGCAACAACATCACCAAATTGAAAGGATTTTTTCACATAATAGTTGATTGTTTTTAGAATTTGAGCTTCTAACGACAAATCAATTCCAGCTTCTGCATATGTTGAAGGAGGTTTTGTATTTTTAGTCATTCTTTTCACTTATTCCTTCCTTTCTTTTTAATTGTAAAATTCTAACAGCTAAATGAGCAGCATTTTGACCATTATCAATTCCTACGGTTGCAACTGGTACCCCTTTAGGCATTTGAACCATAGACAGTAATGCATCTAATCCATTTAAGGCAGCAGAAACAGGGACCCCTATTACAGGTTTGTCAGTTAACGATGCTACAACTCCAGGTAGAGCAGCTGCTAAACCAGCTATACAGATGAATATATCCGCTGAAGATGTTTTAATTGTCTCTACCAATTTATCATGGTCTCTGTGAGCTGAGATATAATATACATTGAATGATGTGTCATACTTTTCTAAAATCGTGACTGCTTTCTGAACAATCTTTTCATCACTTTTACTTCCTGCTATAATGTCAATCATTTTTAATCCTCCATATATTGTGAAATAGCCTTGTTCCACGCATTTTTCAGTTGTTTAATCTCCAATATTAGAAAGTTCTCTATTTCTATTTTTGGTTGAGAATTAGTTTTCCCAATAATATTGAAAGAAACCTTACCTTCAATTATTTTAGTTGCACTTTCAATATGCTCTGAATGTATTTCTATAACATATCTAGAAGGTGTTTCAGCAAAAAGAAATTCTTCTAGTTTGAGTTTTATAAAGGAATCATTTTCTAAAAGATCTAATTTTACACCGATTTCATTTTCGAAAGTCATTTCAGCTAAAGCTGTAATTAGACCTCCATTAGAGACATCGTGACAGCTCTTAATATATCCAGATTGATTTAAATTTTCAATTGCTTTTCGAGAAGATACTTCTTTCTGTTTATCATATTGTGATATTTTGCCTTGAAGAATACCAAAATTATTTCTTAAAAATTCTGAACCATTAAGATTGCCGTCACACTCTCCGATAGTCACTACAAAATTTCCTTTTTCTTGAAAGCTGTTTTTAATCAGTTTTTCAGGGTTTTCAATTATACCAATCATACCTATTGTTGGTGAAGGGTTGATTCTTTCTCTCTTATCCTCGATGAAGCTTTCATTATACAATGAAACATTTCCACCAACAACAGGGATATTAAAATCGTGTGAGAACTGCCCTAAACCCTTTATTGATTCTACGAATTGCCAATAAGAATCAGGATTTTCTGGGTTGCCAAAATTTAAGCAATCTACAAATGCTAATGGTTTAGCTCCAGTTGCAATCAAATTTCTCATCGCTTCAGCTGCACTGTTTGCAGTTCCATTATATGGATCAAGATAAACCATAAATGAATTGCAATCTAATGAGAGCGCAATATGTTTTCCATTATCAAGTCTCAATACAGCTGCATCAGAACCAGCAGGAACTACTGTTTGCGTTTGAACATGTTGATCATATTGTTGATATACCCAGGCTTTGCTTCCAATATTTGGAGAGGATAAAAGCTTGATAATTTCTTGATTTAAATCTTCAAAATCAGGTACAACGGAATCTTCTTCTTTTAGGTAATCTGGTTTTTCAGTGATTCTCTCCGGTTCTGGGAACCCATCTACTATCAAGTCCACTGGTAAATCAACAATTTTTTCTCCTCTAGAATACGCAATACAATGACTATTATCTGTAACTTCACCAATTACTCCATAGGTCAAATCTTGTCTGTTTAGAATACTTACAACTTCATCTAACTTATCACATTCTACTACTGCTAACATTCTTTCTTGAGATTCAGAAACTAATATTTCCCAAGGTTCCATGTCATCCTCCCGAAGGTGTATATCTTCCAACCTGATTATTGCTCCAGTATTTCCTTTGTGTGTCATTTCAGATACTGCGCAACTCAATCCCCCTCCTCCTAAATCTTGTAATCCATCTAAGAGTTCTTTTTCTACTAACTCCAAAGTAACATCAATAAGTATTTTCTCCATTAAAGGATCTCCGATTTGCACTGCAGGTCGATCTCTATCGCTTTTATCACTCAAATCCTTGGAAGCAAAAGAAACACCATGAATTCCATCTCTTCCAGTTCTTGCTCCATAAAGAACAAGAAATGAACCTGGTTTTGCAGCTATACTTCTCACCACTTTGCTTTTCTGAACCACCCCTACACACATTGCATTTACCAAACAATTATTTTCAAATTGTGGTGCAAACTCTACCTCTCCTCCAACTGTAGGAATTCCACAGCAATTACCATAAAACGAAATACCTCGAACAACGTTCTCTAAGAGATACTGAGAGTGTTGAGATTTTTCTAATTCCCCAAATCTAATAGCATCTAGAATTGCAATAGGTTTGCAACCTTGAGATAATATATCTCTAATAATTCCTCCAACACCTGTTGCCGCACCATCATAGGGTGAGATTGCAGACGGATGATTATGGCTTTCTAACCCTATTCCAACAAGTAAATCATCTCCAAGATTTATTAAACCAGCACCTTCTCCAATCCCAAGTTCGACATATGGGGCTTTTACATTGAATAGGTGGAACCATCTCTTTGAAGATTTGTAAGAGCAATGTTCAGACCACATAGCTTCAAAAACAGCTACTTCTCCCTTATTGGGCTCTCTTTCTAATACATCAAGAATTCTACTATATTCTTCTGTTGTTAGCATTTTATTTCCTCTATTAGATTTACAAAAATTTGTTTCCCGAAATCCGTTCCTAAATAATCAAAACTAGCTCGTTCAGGATGTGGCATCATGCCTAAAATATTACCTTTGGCATTTACAATTCCAGCGATATTTTCCATCGATCCATTGGGATTACTTTCTTGAGTAATTTCACCTTGTTCGTTACAATATCTAAAAGCTACAGAATCTTCAGTATTAATTTTCTTAATCCCACTAGCATTATGATAGTATCTACCTTCATAATGAGCAATAGGGATCTTTATTATTGGAGCTAAGTTCTTTAAAAGGGGACTGCGGGCAGTCTCAGTTTTAATATTTACCCACTTACAGATAAATTTAGTTGATAGATTAGTTGTCAGTACACCTGGAAGAATTTTTGTTTCACATAATATTTGGAATCCATTACATATTCCTATGATAAACTTACCATTTTTCTCAAAATCGATAAGTTTTTCTGCAACTGGAGATTGAGCAGCAATACCCCCAGGTCTGAGATAATCTCCATAAGAAAATCCACCTGCTAGAACTAAAGCATCCAAATCTTCCAGCTTCTTTTCTTCCCAGGGATAGATTAGTTCTCCTTTGACATTTAAACTTTTCAAAGCTCTAAGAACATCTTGTTCATTGTTAGTTCCTGGAAATTTGGTAACCCCTATTTGCATACCGTCACCTATTCTTCTTGAAAGTGTTCTTTTTCGCTTTTTTCTGAATGATGTTGTATCTTCAATTCAAAATCCTCAATTATAGGATTAGAAAGGATCTTTTCTGATATCTCTTCTATCTCTGATTGTAAATCAGATGAAGGTACTGTATTGAAAACAATCTCTGCACTTTTACCCAATCTCACTGATTCAATTCTTTTGAATCCTTTTCTGGAAAGAGAACGAAATATCACTTCACCAGCAGGATCAAGAACAGATTTTCTTAATTTTATAATCACCTGAACTGTACTCAAAGGTTTATATTCAGGAAGCTTCTGAATAGAATTTAATCGCTCCAAAATATCTTTATAATGAACTATAACATCTCCAAGATCTTGCCTATACCTATCCTTGTCTTTCTTCTCCCCTGTTTTTTTCTCCCATAATCTCATGGTATCTGCAGAAATCTCATCTGCGAGTAATAATTGACCTTCAGTTGTTCTTCCAAATTCTAGTTTGAAATCTACAAGTTGTAAAGAAATCAAATCAAATATTTTTAGCAAAATTTCATTTACTGCTCTTGTAATAGCTTCTAATAAAATTGCTTCATCCTTTGTAATGAGTTTCATTTGAACAGCAACTGACTCTGTTATGAGGGGGTCGTGGTGTTCGTCATCCTTCACGAAAAACTCGATTAACGGTTGTTTGAACTTAATACCTTCTTCAAACCCATATCTTTTGCAAAAACTTCCAGCGCTTATATTTCTGCATATAACTTCAACAGGCAATATTGTTACTTTCTTACAAAGTAATTGTGAATCATTTATTTTCGATATGAAATGTGTATTAAATCCATAATCATTTAGTATTTCAAATAGCTTTACTGATGTAAGACAGTTAGTTATTCCTTTCTCAGCTAACTCTTCTTTCTTAACACCATCAAAAGCAGATATTGAATCTCGAAAATTAATCTGAACTTCTCCATCATTCAGTACTATAACATCTTTTGCTTTCCCCGAATACGATACCAACGCAAATGCCCCATTTTACACCATACTGCAAATTATCAGATAGTTGTATCTGCAACCAATAAAGGACAGCATTAATAAATATTGCGACTAAGCGCAGTTAGAACACGTGAAAAATATATATTGTTTGAAAATAGCCATGAAGATTAATCAGACTGGGTGACAGGGTCATTTGTAATGTAATGCAAATTGGTCTTTATAAATTACTTAAAAACACAACGAAGTTTTACTGCAGTTTTAATATAAGTCTAGTGTTAAACCAAAAATATAATACTTGAAAAGAAAACGTTGTATCAATGAGTTCTGCGGAAAGTTATATTGATGCTCAAGAAAAGTTGATGACTCTTAATCTTCTAAAAATGGCTTTCAAAGGTTTTGATACATTGGAATCTATGAAAGATTATTTAGCTAAATCAAATGTAGAAGTATCTATTGCAAATCTATCACGATACATTAATGGAAAAGCCTTGCCCAAATCAAAATTGAAAAGTGAGATTCTCAAGGTATTGATAGAAAACAAAGATTTAGGTTTAACTATCAAAGATTTAATTGGGAGTCATATTCGAGAATGGACAGATAATTTTGGCAATACAGCTGTAAATAATACTTACTTACTGAATGATTCAAAAACACTGAAAGCTATTCTATTTTTAGCCATTCAACAAGGTATTATCCCAAGAGATGTTGATAAGATAATTACAGCTGAAGTGGATGGAATACCTGTTGCAATGACACTAGCACATCTACTTAACATAGATTGTGTTTATGCCCGTAGGAAAAAACCTTTGGGGTCAACCGAATGTATAGCTGAGGACATTCAATCTATGACTTCTGGAAGAATTGAAACAATTTATCTTCCCGAGAAATTTATTAAACATGATGAACGAGTATTGATTGTGGATGACGTAATTAGGTCAGGATCGACTCAAAAAGCCTTAGTTGAACTTGTTCGTCGTTCAAGTGGTGTTCCAGTCAAGGTAATAATCCTTACAGGTGTTGGAAAGCATTGGGGAAAGATAACAGAACTCAATAGAATTCCATTCAAAGTGTTAAAATCTTATCCAGAGGACGCTTAACGGATTTGGGTGATAAAATGATTACAGATGTATTAAACAACTACAATCAAGAAGAAATAACTATTGGAGTAATAGGGTCACATTCGGCTTTAGATGTTCTAGATGGAGCTAAACGAGTCGGATTCAAAACAGCTGTTATTATAGAAAAGGGGAGAGAAGAACCCTACAATAGATATACGCGAATTATTGATGACATGATTGTAGTTGACAATTTTTCAGATATTTTTGATATTCAAGAACAATTAATCGAGAAGAGTTGTATCTTTATTCCTAACAGATCCTTTGTTGTTTATTGTGGATTCAATAGAATCGAAAAAGAATTCAAAGTACCTATTTTTGGTAGTCGGGAATTATTGAAGACTGAAGAGAGAACAGGATTTCACAACTACTACAGAATACTTGAAGAAGCTAACATTCGATACCCAAAAGTTTACAAGAATGCTAAAGAAATCGATGGACCTGTCATATGTAAGATTCATCATGCAAAACAGAGAGTAGAGAGAGGATTCTTTGTTGCTAAGAATCGTGAGGATTTTGAGGAAGAACTGGAAAAACGAATAGAAAATGGAACAATTCTTGAAGAAGATTTACACGAGGCATCTATTGAAGAATTCATTTCTGGAGTTACTTTCAATTTTAACTTCTTCTATTCTCCATTATTCAAAAGATCAGAATTATTAGGCATAGACAGAAGATTTGTTACTGACTTGGATGGAATTGTAAGACTACCAGCTAATCAGCAAATCAAGCTGGGATTCGATGAAGAAATGAAAGAAATTGGAAACTATGCTGTTACCTTAAGAGAATCAATGTTAAGACATGTTTACCCCATGAGTGACCGTTTTGTTGAAGCAACAAAGCATCTGTATCCTCCAGGGATGATAGGGCCGTTTGCCTTACAAACGATGATTACTAAAGATTATGAATTTATCGTCTTTGATGTATCCACAAGAATGGGTGGAGGAACAAATAGTTTTATGGGAATTGGTAGTCAATATTCGGCAGTTTATTGGGGACAACCAACTTCTTCAGGAAAAAGAGTGAGCATGGAGATAAAGAAAGCAATAGAACAAAATAGATTGAAATATATCTTGACATAGAAAAATTAACCTAAACAACGCCTTTGTTCAACTTTATCTCATATAATGAAACAAGAAGCACATTTTACATGGATTTGCAAACGTCATTTGCATCAGTTAAACACTTGGTCTTTCATTAAACCTTGCTATAACACAATTTCACAACATATCTGAACAACATAGGAATATACATCAAACTAAAAAATTAAAAAGTGATTAATTTCGCGTTTCCTTGAGTATATTGATAATTTCAACAATTGGTAGTCATTCTGCCCTCCAAATACTTTATGGAGCAAAACAGGAAGGGTTCAATACAAAGGTCTATTGTGTTAAAGGGAAAGAAGATTTGTACAACAGATATCCTGTGGCACAGGAAATTGTAACGCTAGATTCTTATGAAGATTTGCTAACTCAAGAACCTTCAATGAATGAAATTTTTGTACCCCATGGGACTCTTATTGCAACTCTTGGAAAAAGAGCTCTTGACATTCAGATTCCTGTTTTCGGAAACAAAGAAGGGATGCACTGGGAGAGGGTAAGAGACAAAAATCATCAGTTATTACAGGAAGCTAATATTAGAACTCCAAAATCATATAGTTCAGATGAAATTGATGGGCTAACAATTGTCAAGTTTCCAGGTGCAAAAGGAGGATTGGGTTATTTCCTTTGTTCTTCTCAATCCGAATACGAACAAAGAATAATTGAACTACTTTCAGCTGGATCAATCTCTGAAGATGATGCCAAAGCAGCACAGATTCAAGAATATATCACTGGCGTTACAATGTATCCGCATTATTTCCATTCTATTATTCTAGATAGAGTAGAGATGCTTGGAATTGACAGGAGATATGAAACAAATGTGGATGCTTTAGGAAGATTATCGCAAAACAATTTTAAAATAAATCCTAGCTACAAAGTAGTTGGCAATCAACCTCTTATAGCTAGAGAATCATTAGTTCCTGAATTACTTGACTTTGGAGACAGACTAGTTGAAGCAGCAGAAAAATTATTCCCACCTGGTTTACTAGGACCTTTCTGCATAGAATTAGCCATTACTCCAGAAGAAATTGTTGCTTTTGAATTTACAAGCAGGATAGTTGCTGGAACAACTCTTTATGTTAGCGGATCTCCATATTCACGTTTTCTATTTGATGAAGAAATGAGTATGGCGCGAAGAATATGTAGAGAGATAAAACAAGCAATGAGACAAAGAAGATTAAAGGAACTCTTAACTTAGATAATTTAGGACATGAATAAAATGGATAAAATTGGTATATTTGATTTTGGTGGGCAGTACTGTCATTTAATTGCTAGAAGGATTCGAGATTTAGGAGTTTATGCAGAGATAATTTATGAGCCTTCAGACGAATATAATGGGTTTATTTTATCGGGTGGTCCAGGTGATGTGTATAGAGAAGAATCACCCAAGTTACAAGACAATTTTTTTGATGATGTAAAAGTTCCAGTTCTAGGAATATGTTATGGGCATCAAATGATAATTCAAACATTAGGAGGAGAGGTAAATATTGGGGAAGAGAGAGAATATGGGAGAAAAATGGTTAAACTTAATTTATCATCACCGCTTTTTGAGGGATTAGAGGAAGAAGAAAGAGCTTGGATGTCTCACTTTGATGAAGTTAAAACCTTACCTGAAGGGTTTGAAACTATCGGTAGCACAGATATTTGTAATATAGCTGCTTATCAAAATCTCGAGAAGAAAATCTTTGGAGTTCAGTTTCATCCTGAAGTTATTCACACACCCAATGGGGATAAAATTCTAGACAATTTTCTTAAAATTGTTAATTGCAAAAGTGAATGGAAATTAGAAGGATGGGTAGAAGAAAAGTTAGATGAGATTAAAACTACTGTGGGGGACAAGAAAGTAATAATGGGGGTAAGCGGTGGGGTTGATAGCACTGTAGCAGCTGTTATGCTTGCTAGAGCAGGTATTGATGCTCACTTCATTTATGTTGATACTGGTTTAATGAGAGATTATGATACAGAAGAAGTCAAAGCAATATTCTCCAATTTAGGTGTAAGTAATTTCGTTGCCGTGAACGAAGAAGAGAGATTTGTTGAAGCTCTTAAGGGAGTTAAAGATCCTGAACAGAAACGTAAAATAATTGGAAATCTGTTCATAGAGATTTTTGAGGAAAATGCCAATAAAATTGGAAAATTTGATTTCCTCGGACAAGGCACCATTTATCCTGATAGAATTGAGAGTGCCCAACCTAGTCACCATGCAAACGTTATCAAAACACATCATAATGTGGGAGGCCTTCCTGAAAAAATGCTTCTTAAACTTGTAGAACCACTTAATGATCTTTATAAGGATGAAGTTAGAAAAATAGGCAAGATGTTGGATATACCGAAAAAATTCATTAACCGACATCCTTTCCCTGGACCAGGATTAGCTATCAGGATTTTAGGTGATATAACAAAAGAGCGCCTTGACATCTTAAAAAAAGCAGATGTGGTAGTTCATCAAATAATAGAGGAAAATGGATTGTATGATTCTCTTTGGCAAGTGTTTCCAGCCCTAATTCCTATAAAATCAGTTGGTGTTATGGGAGATAAAAGAACGTATGAATACATGCTTGCTATTCGTGCAGTGGAATCACTTGACGCAATGACAGCTGATTGGAGCAAACTACCTTATGAAGTGTTAGAAGAGATATCTAATCAACTAATAAACAAGGTTCCAGGCATCAATAGAGTTCTATATGACATAACATCAAAACCTCCTGGAACAATAGAATACGAATAAAGGGTGCATATGATGGAAATTAAGAAAAGAAAACTAACTGAACTTCTCTTGAAGAATAATATTTTGAAATATGGTGATTTCACACTAAAATCAGGAAAGAAATCTTGGTTTTATATAGATTTGAGATTGATTTCTTCATACCCAGAAACCTTCGAATTCGTAATTGATTGCTATATTGATATAATCAAGAGCATACATGATGTTGATGCTCTAGCGGGAGTTGCTGTCGCGGGAATTCCTTTTTCTGCAGTTGCTGGGTATAAACTAGGTATCCCCTCGATTATTGTTAGACCTCAAGCAAAAGAACATGGATTGAAGAAAATAGTTGAAGGAAGCATTCCATCTGCCTCAAGTGTTGTACTCATAGACGATCTGATAACAACAGGTAGTAGTAAGATACCTGGAATTTTAGCGTTAAGAGATAATAATTTTGTCGTCAATAATCTGATTGTACTTATTGATCGAAGTCAAAGCAATCTAGAGGAATTAGTAGAGCTAAATATCAAACTTCATTCCTTCATTAAAATAAATGAAATTTTCAAACTGTGTTTGGAATTAGATGAGGAATATATATCAGAGCACGACAAGAAATTAATAGAAAAACATCTATAATTCACAGTAATTCATTAAGCATTTCTTGTATTTTCTTCGCTTCTTCCTCTGGAGACTGAGAATAGATTACCCCTCTGCTTACATTAACCATAGTTTTTGTTCCAAAGATCTTAAGTAACGTTTCAGCACTTCCTCCTTGAGCACCTACACCAGGAACTAGAGCGATAGTATTGTCCCCTACGATTTTTCTAATTTCTATAATATCAGATGACTCAACATGTGCTGTTGCCCCTATAACACACCCGTCTGAACTAGCTGCTTTACATAAACTAGCAATATGTTGAAAGAGAGGTTTTCCTTGTATCATTGCTTGTTTTTGTAGGATAGCTTGAGGGTTCGACATCAATGTAAGTACTATAATACCTAAATCAAGTTTATGAGCCATTTCTGTCGCTTCAAGCACATTACCACTATAGGGATTAAATGTAAAAGCATCGAATTCTTCCTCTTTAAACCAGAAAATAGCTGATTCGTTAGAAGAACCTATGTCACCCAGTTTGTGGTCAGACATAGAAAGCATTTGTTTCGAATGTATCTGTCTGTTAATTGTACGAATTTTATCAATAGTTAATCCTAAAGTATATTGACGATTTATTTTGATTACACTTGTATATGGAGCGACCAGATCTATAATTGTCTCCATGAAGTTAATTCTATCCTCTGTAGGTATAATATTCTTTTCCCTTTGACGTGGTATCGCTGGATCCAAACCAACACTAAGGATACTATTCTTCTTTTTAGTTACTTCTTCGTATTTTTTAACAAATACGGGTGCTTGAACACTCATGAGTATAGAATTAAGCGACCATTTTTAATTATTGTTTTTGAACTCTAGTAGGGTTATTTCTGATCGAGATAATTTTCATTCTCAAACACTATTTTACCTTCTTTAACAGCATAAAGCATCTGACCAACAAGCATCTGATTCTCAAAAGGAGACCATTTAGCTTTTGATTTTACCCAGTTTTTGGTTATTTTTATAGGATCAGACATGTTCAAAATTACCATGTTTTGACTAAGATCTATTTTCGGTAAATTGAGTAAGGCAGAAGGAAATCCATATAGAGCTTCTATTGCTCTGTCCCATTCTATTTCCCTTTTATTTATCAAAGAAAGTATTGACGGAACTAGTTCTTGAACACCCGGCATTCCACTGATAGACTTCTCCAGTTTTTCTTCGAGGGTATGAGGAGAATGATCTGAACTCACCATATCTATGAGTCCTGTAGCTAAGGATTTCAGAAGCATATCACTATCAATACTAGTTCTAAGAGGAGGATTCACTTGTTTTAATTTTTCTTCCATCTCTGAGGCTTGGTTTAAATATATATATCTAGGGCAAGTATCCAAAGTTACGTTTACATGTTTTGATATTTCTAAAATTCTCAATGATAAACCACTGCTAACATGAGTTATGTGGAATTTTAAATTAGGAAAATCAAGAGCCCAAGATAGCACTTGTTGAATTGCGCTAGCTTCTGCTTCAGGAGGTCTTCTTCTATTATGACTACTATAGGATTTGCTTTGTTCAAGAATTTCTGGATCTTCAGCATGAAAAAAGATAGGTTTCCTTGACTCTAAATCTTCAAGTTTTGCTAAGCTCTTTTCTATAGTCTCATAACTAATAGAAAGATTTCCAAAAGATTCTGACATAAAAACTTTGTAAGCATCAGCATGTTTTTCAATTTCTTCCAGGTTTGAAAGATTTTTTTCAGTTAAAGCAGAAGCGACTAGGACATCAACGTAATTCTGCCGTTTAGCTAATTCTCTCTTTTGTAAAATAGTTGCCACTGAATCTGTAATAGGATTGGTGTTTGGCATATCTAAAACTGTAGAAATTCCGCTAGAAAGTGCTGCTGATGAACCTGATAATATGTTTTCCTTATATTCATATCCCGGTTCACGAAAATGAACATGGATATCAACCAGAGGAGGGATAGCAATTAATTCTGATGCGTCTATTTCAATGCTAGAAGTTTTGGATTTTGATTCATTTTTTTGAAAATCTAAATCTTGTTGAACAAAATCTCTCTTTCCTATATCCCATACCCTAAGATTGGAAAACATTACCATCGTTTAAATCCTCTCTTTTTCTCCAGTATCAAGTCTCTTATAGACACCAAAATCGGTTATTTGTTCTAACTGTTTTGTATTGAATATTGGTCCATCAACACATATTCGCCATCCTGTCGGATCTACCGCACAATAACTGCACACTCCAAAACCACATCGCATGTATCTATCAGCGAGACTCATTTGCATATCTATTACTTTATCATATTTCTTGCCAATATCAAAAATTACTTTCATCATACGTTCTGGTCCTGCTACGTAAAAAATAGAAGGATCTTCAGATTCTTTCAAAAAATTTTCCAAGTCCACAGTTGGATATCCTTGATTTCCATATGACCCATCGTCGGTACATGCATGAAAGGCAAGTTTTTCCTTGTCATGAAGATGTTGAAACCATTCTAGATACATCAACCTACTTTTGGTTCTTGCTCCTTCAAATACATGAATTTCTTGTTTTTCTTCTTGATGTAATAAACTGGTCGTAAGCATCTTCAAAGGTGTCATTCCAAAACCACCACCAATTAACAGATGATTGACCTTCACCTTCTTTGGAGGTTTGAATGGCTTTCCATAGAAACCTCTAATACCCAAATAGTCACCTATTTCCTTTTTAAGTAGTGCTTCAGTCCCCTCACCCATTTTGGCAACACCTATTTCCAAAAAATTATTTTCAAAACCTGCTATTCCTATTGGAAATTCATCTACACCAGGTACCCATAACATAATAAACTGACCAGGTTTTGCTCTTTGTACTTTTACAGGAACTTCAAGTAGAAATGTGTAAGTATCTTCACATTCTTCCTCTTTTTTAATTATTTTACACATAATTGGTTTAGTGTTAGGTAAAGTTTGTTTGGTCATTTATGGGCACCTCCTGTAATCTCTCCAACGGATGAGTAATTGTGCTCTTTCAGGTATTTTTTGATTTTCATTGTTATGAATCTTATCATGTTTTCAGGATATGCAACACCAATTGCGGACCCAATCTCTACGGCAGTTGCGCCAGCTAGGAGATATTCTACAACATCTTCTCCTTTGTAAATCCCCCCTACACCTATGAGCGGGATTCTTCCGCCTAAACTTTCATAGAGGTCATAAATATAACGAACACCTACCGGTTTTATTGCTGAACCTGACAATCCTCCTCTCTTGAAGCCTAAAATGGGTTGTTTGGTTTGAATATCTATAACCATTGCTTTTATTGTATTAATTGCAACGAGAGCATCACACCCTCCTCTAACCGCCGCATTTGCTATTTCTATTATATCACTAACATTAGGAGTTAGCTTTACCCATAGTGGAAGATCAGTTTTAGATTTCAATGTTTTAACAATGTTAAATACTGTCTCAGAATCAGTTCCTATTTGTGATCCTCCTTTCTCAGTATTTGGACAACTGAAATTTAGTTCAAAACCTAGAATATTAAGGTCTTTTAAACCGTCAAGTACTTCTGAGAATTCGGTTTGATTTTCTCCGAAGATAGAAACTATTGTTGGGGTCTCACTTTTTACTAAATATTCAATGTCATGTCTAAATGATTGATATCCAGGATTTGCTAATCCTATAGAATTAATCAAGCTTCTAATCTCTTGTAAAGCGAAAACGCTCGGGTTAGGATTTCCACTTCTTGGTCGTGGTCCTATACTTTTTGTGATAACAGCGCCTAAACCAGCTTCATATGCTCGTTGAAGAGTTGAGTATGTGGTTCCCAACACACCTGAAGCAAGTATTAAAGGGTTACGAATTTCAATGGAACCTATGGAGGTTTCAAAACTCATATGAACACAAATAAAGGCAACTTGAAAAGTTTTACTAATTTAAGCTCTTTCGACAGCAAGATTCATTTACGTATGACAAATTTCAAATATACAAAACTAATTTAAGGTTAAGAGCTCAACAACAATCATTTAGGTGGGTTATTTGGTAAGAATAGCAGTTATTTCCGATATACATTCAAATATTTATGGATTAGAAGCTGCTCTAAAGGATATTGAAAAACGTCGAAATATTGATGAAATCATCTGTCTAGGAGACATTGTTGGTTATTATCCTTTTCCAAATGAATGTGTTGATCTCGTTAGAGAAAAATGTTCGATAAGTATGTACGGTAATCATGATGCTGGAGTTGTAGGAGACGAACCAGCTTTCTATTTTAATCCTACAGCTTATGAAATGATTACTTGGACCAAGAAGTTTCTTAAAAAAGACAATCTAACTTGGTTATCAAAACTACCTCGCAAGAAAATCATAGAAAGAAATGGCAAGAAAATTTACCTTGTCCATGGATCACCATTTCAAACATTCGATTATTTTGTCGCTACCGATGAAAAAGAATGGAAAAACATGCTCAAGGAAGCCGCTGAAAAGACTATGACTGACATGCTCTTTGTAGGTCATACTCACATTCCGATTAAAGATAAATATAAGAGATTCCAATTCCTTAATCCTGGATCAATCGGACAACCAAGAAATGGTAAACCTGGAGCACATTATGCGATTGTTAACACATCACCGCTCAATGTTACAATGGTTCACATAAAATATGATCATAAACCTGTTCAAGAAAAAATGAAAGAATTAGATCTTCCTAAATCTTTGAGACAAAGATTAAACAAAGGGCACTGAAGTTTGTATTCAATCTTCGTAATGATAATTTAATGACGGATCTTGGAGTTCATTATATTCTGCTTCTAATTTATCATTGTAGAGGTCATACATGATTACTAAAGCAACTCCTAGATTTAGTCCTGCAAGAATTGATAGCTTCTTATAGCCTATGTTAGGATTCTTTGGTAGAATTTTCTCTCTGATATAACCCTTCAAATTATTATAATTTGGAATTGATCTTATCCCATCTACCAATTCACTTAACTTGCCATCAAATCCTGTAAAATTAACTTCTTGTTTCTTTTCATGTTGAATTTGCTCTAAAAGTTCGGTGTGTTTATCCGCTTCTTTTTTTCTTTCCTCTTCGAGTTTTTTTTCGTTATCCCCAATATAATCTCGCAATGTTGTCAATCGTTTACCCCAGTCTCAAGTCTCGATGTTAAGTAAAATAATTACACTAAAAAAACGTTTTGTAATACGTTAAACAAATTAAGTTCTTGTTTAATTGAAAAATCATTAAGTTAGGTTAAGTGTCTATTCATTTAGGTTAAGAGTCTATTCATTTGGGTGATTACGAATTTAGTCACTGAGATAAATGATTCAATATATCACTAACAAGTTACTAGAATAGAAAACTTTGCTATAAAATAAAAAATTGTAAGTATAACTGAGTAAGACATAATAGGTATAGAAGAATGATAGCTTTAAGTTCTATCTTAAGCACCTATAACTGTGAAATGGTTTACCTAGTAGAAGTGTCGAACAACTAGAAGATAACTTAATTATCTTTAACTAGATATTCTTTTGATTTTATCATCTTTAGTTTATAGCTTAAAATGAGAATGAAGTAGATAACAATTTGTGAATATACTAGACAGACATCTATTATATTTTCAGTATAAACGATTGTATAAATGATACTTATACGATTGTTTTGTGTTATAAGCAAAACCAAATACGATTAGAGGATGATTTATTGAAATAATGGGTGAAATAATCAGTTATCTATCCAATTTTTTGATCTGTTTTTAGCTTTTTTCCAGTTATCTAGTAGCTCATCTCTTTTCTGTGATTCCATTGAAGGTAAAAACTCTTGTTCAATCAAAAAATTCCTCTTTATCTCGTCCAGGTTTTCCCAGTAACCAACAGCTAAACCCGCTAGATAAGCTGCGCCAAGTGCAGTTGTTTCAGTTATTACGGGTTTTTGAACTAGAACGTTTGAGATATCAGCTTGAAACTGTAATAATGGAGAACATTTTGTAACTCCACCATCGACTCTAAGCATTGAAATATCAACGCCAGAATCAATACTCATAACTTTGAAAACATCCTCAGATTGATAACATATAGATTCTAAAGCTGCTCTAATAACATGCTCACGTGTAGATCCTCTAGTAAGACCAACAATTATTCCTCTAGCATAAGGGTCCCAATCTGGAGCTCCGAGACCCACAAAAGCTGGAACAAAATACACTCCTTCAGTAGAAGGATGAGTATTCATTATATCTGGTAGCTCTGATTTGTCTTCCAATATACCTAATCCTTGTTCTAACCATTGAATACTTGCTCCTGTGATGAAAACACTGCCTTCCAGGGCATATGTGATTGTATCATCTAATTTCCATGCGATGGTTGTAAGAAGACCATTATCTGAATATATGGCATCATCACCTGTATTCATCAGCATAAAATTTCCAGTACCATAAGTATTTTTCACTTCTCCTTGATCAAAGCAATTTTGCCCAAAAAGAGCCGCTTGTTGATCTCCTGCATTTCCGGCAACAGGAATGGATTCTCTGAATAGAGAACCTGTATCTCCGTAGGTTTCTTTATCGCTACTTGGACGAACTTCTGGAAGTATGTGTTTTGGAATGTCTAATATTTCAAGTAATTCTTCATCCCAAGTTCCAGTTTGAATATTAAAAAGAAGAGTTCTGGAAGCGTTTGAATAATCAGTTACATGATTACCTGTTAAATTATAGATTAACCAACTGTCAATTGTTCCAACTGCTAATGAATCATCAGCCAAATTGCGTTTTATTTTCTCTGAATTTTCTAATAACCACTTTATCTTCGTCCCAGAAAAATAGGGATCCAACACTAATCCTGTTTTCTTCTTGAAAATTTCAGCATAACCTGAGCTTTTTAACTCATCACACATTCCTGCAGTTCTTCTACATTGCCAAACTATTGCATTGTGTAAAGGAATCCCTGTATTCTTATCCCATGCAACTATTGTTTCTCTTTGATTAGTTATACCTATTCCTGAAATTTCCGAAAATTCTATTTTTGCAACATTAACAGCATCTTTAATTGTCTTTAATGTCTTCAACCAAATTTCAGAAGGGTCGTGTTCTACCCAGCCAGGAGAAGGGAAGAATTGTTTATGTTCTTCATATGATTTAGCTACTTCTTCACCTTTGGAGTTAAATAGAATTGAACGTGTTCCCGTAGTACCTTGGTCGATGCTGAGGATTAAGTTCATATGTGTCACGAACTCTACAATGTTTAAAAATGTTTTAGGTAAAAATTTATGAAAAAGTTGAAAGAAATAAAAGAAAGAAATTTGAAGGAATTATTAAGTTGTACGAATAGGTCCTTCAGGTGTCATGTATACGGTGTGTTCGTGCTGACTCACAAATGAACCTGCAATATCAGATAAAACATGATATTGATACAATGCACCTACTTGTTTGAGTTCCCTCAAACCCATCTTAGCTTTTGCAACACCTACATGCTTGTAGATCCATCTGGTAGATACTGGTAAGCGGTTATACTCCTTATCAAGAAGCCTACGAATTTGTTTTGCAGCATCAGTTCTGAGTGGAAATCTTCCATCAGCTAGACGTACAATATACAATTTATTTCTATCTTGACCAGATTCTCCTGCTCCAGTTGAAGCGAATGTTTCTATAGCAAATGCTTCATCTTGTAGAATAAGATTGCCTTTTCTTCCTGCAACATTGGGAATAGTTTTGGGGCCATGGACTCTATATTGCATTAACATATGACCAGAGAGGTCTTTAATTGTTGTAAATCCATATCCTTCAATGATACTTTCTGTCAAATCACCTAATTTTCCAGTATATCCACCAACACGAATTACTTTAACAGCTGTTTCTGTTGCTTCTCTACTAGCTTTAATCAGGTCGTTATGAACATCATCAAATGCTACAGTTACTGCTGTATCTGCTATGTAGCCTTCATAATGCACCCCACAATCAAGCTTTACAACATCTCCTTCCTTCAGAACAAGGTCATCTTCCCAAGGACAGGTATAATGAGCACAATGATTATTAACGGACACATTTAGTGGAAAAGCAGTTTTCATTCCTGCTTCTTCTATCATTCTATCTGCAGTTTCACATAAGTCCAGACCTTTAACACCAGGTTTAGCCATTTCTTTTACATGTTGCAAAACACTTTTAGCAACTTCACCGGCCTTCTGATATTTTTCGAGAATTGTTTCTTCTTTCTCTTCTTCTATGGTCTCTTCAACTTTTTCTTTGGCTTTTTCTTTTGTACTTGTCTTTTTCTCAGCCATTGCTTTCACCAGAATGAAAACAACTTTTTTTGTGATTATTTAACTTTGATGTTTTAACACATTGTTACAAATAAAAAGAAAAAGGGAAAAAGATTACCAACCAATTGAAGGCAAACCCATAAAGATGCACACTAAAGCCCCTAAGGCTAAAAGACCTACTAACACCCAACCAGCTATATTCTTATTTGAACGAAATACCTGACCATCTGGTGTTTCCATTCTTTTAATCATAACAATAGGTCTTGGTGTTCTTCTGTACCATCCAATTACTGTCACTTGGTTTCCAATCAATCTATCAACTCTAAATAGAGCAGTAAACCATCTCATGAAGCCAAAAAGAGGATTATAATCCAAAGTAATAATTCCAGAAGGATCTTGAAGAACAACATCTTCACTTAAGTAATAGCCGGGTGTTCCTCTACCAATTATTGTCCCCTGCAGCCTTATAGGTTTCCCTCTGAATGGAGAAGCTTCTGCATATCCATCATCACTTACATCAGTTACTGCAGTCATGGCATTAACCAATTGGAGTTCTTCATCTAATTTAGGATATCGAACAACCACTCTCCAGATCCATAATAGAACAGCTAACCCTAGTCCAGAACCTATACCAATCCACATCCACTGTGTGCTAGAATCATAAAAGTAGGATAAAGCCCCTAAACCTGGAAGTACAAAAGTGAGTATAGGAACAATGTAAAGTAGGAAAACATCTACCAAAAACTCATCCCAAAGGCTTTCTTTGATTTGATCTGTGCCAAGTGTAGGAAATGCTCGTTTCATATTGTTTTCTTCTGCTAAATCATCTAAAGCTAGAAGACGTTTTGCAGTTAACGGGTGAGTAGATTGCAATTCCAGGAAACCACCCCAAGGACTTTCAAGATCCCAAGCAGCGGCTCTAACAATCATTTCAGGTGAGAGTTCTCCACCAGCGGATTGAGCATAAGCTGTCATTACTAAACCTTTAGCAGCTTTAATATCGAAAATATTCAATGATCTGGTAGAGTTCGAGTACATAGATGATCTGCGATATGTTCTTACTCTTGTTCTTCGATCAACAGTCTTATCGTTTATTGTCTCAGAATATTGAGCTTGAGTGCTCACCATTCCATAAGCAATTTTTACTAAAGCCGTTGAAAGTGCTTTCGGATTCCCCGTTTGTTCCCCTGAGAATCTATCAGCATAGTACTCACGGACTCTACTTAGGAAAAGAACCATAAATTGACTAATTAAATAGAAAAGATAGGAAACGACAACAGTTACTACAGCCACTGCAGCAATAGCTGCTCCAGCTTTATTGTCTCCTCCACTAGATAAAGCTCCAGACCTAAGTAAGCCTCTAGAAAAGATGTAAAAAGTATACATGATCATTGGTACGGCCGAGGCTATTGTCATAAATAAGAAATCCATGTGGACAATATGACCTATTTCATGACCTACAACTGCTTTCTGTTCTTCTGGAGTTAGTAAGTTGAGAATCCCATCAGAAAGAACTATTCGCGCATTCTTTTTGAATCTTCCATATGTTAAAGCTGTTGGCATATTGTCATGTATCATTCCAACTTTCTTAATCGAGATATTATGAAGTTGACTCTGATCCACAATATATTGAGCAAGGTGTGGAGGTAGCTGTGATACTTCTATCCAAGTCATTCTGTGCATCCATCTAAAACTCAGATCTAACAGCCAAGGAGATATTAGAAACTGCAGTAAAATTATACCCAGAGATACAACCACGGGAAATAGGATAAGAGCAGACATGCCTAGTGCTTCTGTAAAACTACCATAATAATATGCTAACGCAACAGCGCCCATTACAAGTGCATACACTAACCCCCATAAGAATGTTAGAGTAAGCATCCCTCTGAAAACTAACCTTAATTTCATTAGTATCAAATTACAATATACGCACTAGTATATAATTGCTTTTTTTTAAAAAAAAGATAAAAGAAGAAACTTACTTCTTCTTTTTACGAATAACATTTATTATTGGAACGATTACGAAGAAAGCTATAACAGGAATTAAACTTATTCCTGACTCAACAACGTAATTTGAGTTAAGAAATTCAGTTGTCCTATCGCCTATTGCAGCACTTAGTACTACACCTTCTGTTTCGAAATCACTTTGTGAACCCAGAAGTGATAGTGCTGTTGGAGCTATGTCAATCATACTAATTCCATCAATTGTCATATTTTGTTTAATGCCAGGACCAGCAGCAATGAAGATTCCATGCATATCAGTATTAGTATTAAGATAGCCATGCATACCTACATATGTGCCACCAAAGTTTCTAGAATATCCTGGTTCAAGAAAAACTGAGATGTTAATACCTCTATTAGCATTAAAGATGTCAATATCCTCGTTCTCTTCATTAACAAACACTCCTTCAATTCCAGTTTGTCCTTCAAGACAACTAGCAAAATCTGATACTTTGGAGACATTGGTTTCTCCCATGAAGTAAAGTAATTCAAAAGCAGCATCATGTGCTATATAAGGTTCAAGTCCAGTCATGTTCATGGCTACCCCAAAATAGGATTTTTCTTCTAAGAAGAAATTAGTATCATGGACAGGAGCCATTCCATGGTCAGAGGTTAAAATGATAATAGTTTCCCTTAGCATGTCTTCTTCCTGCAATCTTCGGATAACATAAGCTAGCGCATTATCCACATTTACTAGCTCATCTATAAGATAGGTTGAATCTATACCTGCATAATGTCCTCTAGAATCTACAGCTGGCCACCAAGAAAACGCTAACCCAATTTCAGGATGGGCAATTATTGTATCGACAGTTTTCCTTGCAATTCCCATGTTAGTACGGGTATTTTCTGTACCAAAATAATCGTAGTCATAAACATAAGTTGGAGCAGCTCCACCATACATTGTTCCGTCGTCTACATAAGGCCACGCGAACACAGCAGTTACTATATCATTTTCTTCAGCATGTAGGACAGAGGGTTGGGTTGATAACAAATGCAAACCTGTATTTGTGTCACGATAAGGATCAGTAGCTTCATCAAACAATGAGTATGATTTATTATCGACCCAGTCATAGAAAGTATTTCCTAGTATTCCATGAACATCAGGATGATTTCCAGTAATCATAGAAACGTGATTAACTGCTGTTACTGAGGGATTAGAAGGAACATTGTATAGGGCTTTTGCACCTTCACCAATTAGCCATTCAATTGTTGGCAAACTAGTTTTTTCGAAGTAATCATGTCTGAAAGCATCAGCACTAAAAACAATAACTCTCTTTATAGTATTGATATCCTCTTCACCATTGGTTTCACTCAAAACATTTACAGTGGGAACAATAGAAATAGCAAAAAGAGCAACTAATAAGAGAGAAATAGTCATTTTTTTAATCTTAAATGGATTCATATTAATCGTATAAATTAGTGTTATATAGGTTAAATTTCTTTTGCATAGAAATATCTAGTAAAATCAAACATAGTTTAATATTTCACTTATTTTGTTAACTACTTTCGTAACCTCTATCTTCTTTCTACGAGTACTTGGAGCACTTGAATCACCAAAATAGATAAAATCAACACCAACTACTTGAGCAGTTTCAGCATCTAACCAGGAATCACCTATGAAAATTGTCTGTTCTATTGATCGGTTGAAGTGATTCATAATCTTAATAAGCCCTTCAGGATTTGGTTTTGCTTCTTCGACATCATCTCTAGTTATTACAATGTCTGTATACTTATCAAGTTCAAATTTCTTCATTCCATAATCAGTTAGTTTTCTGGAATTATTGGTAAAAATAGCTATATCAAAATTCTCCAGTTGTAATTTACTTAGGGTTGAATGAACATCTTCATCTAGCTGAGCATTCTCATAACCTATTCGTTCAGCATCCTCAACAAGCTGCCAAGCTTTTTCATAAAGCCCACCTAGTGTATCCTTCTTTTTTACAAGTCCAACCAAGTTCAAGATGGTTGTAGGCGTATCTTTTATGATTTGATATTCATCTGGAGGAACAAGATCTTTTAACAGTTTCCTTACATCATCTCGAATTCCCATATAATCGATATTTGATTGGATTAATGTTCCATCAAGATCAAATACAATCAGTTGTATAGAACTCATGAATTTCAATTGGTTTCACAATCTGCTCTTTAATTAAGTTTTAGAAACACTCATGTTGTGAAAACAACAGTTAATTTTTTATTCTTACGCAGAGATGTTAGTTTGATATACTTGAGCTCAAATATCTCGGATTTTAAATTCATTCATTATGAGCCCGTTTATTCAGATTTAAACAAGCTTTTTGCTGAATACTCTGAAACTCTCAGCACTTATCAAAAAGCAGGCGAGGAGAACGTTAATGCAAAGGTGCTCTCCTATTTCTATGAAGGGATGCTATATTTAGTTAAAGCTGATGATTTGTTCAATAATAAAGACTACACTAAAGCTCTCAAACATTTTGAAGATGCCCTTAAATTGATAGTTAGGTCAAGAGCTTCAAGAGGTGTAGATGGAGATTTAGTTTACAAGGAAATGATCAAATGGACAAACTACTCTGAAGGTATGATAAGAATATGCAGAACATCAATTGAAACAGATCCAAACAAGCAATTAACGATAATTAATGAGGGAATAGCTTTTTTCAAGGCTTTTTCTGAAAATCGAAATGAGGAGAAAAATCAAATAGATTATTTTATAGCAAAATCAAGGGTTGCCTTAGCAAAATATACCCTTAACAAAACCTTAGCGCAAACAAAATTGGAAAATACAAATTTATACAAAAAATATCTGCTTCATGCTCGAACCGAATTAATGAAAGCTAATTTCTTTTTACAATCTCTTGACGAAGAGATGGATGAGCTTCACAATAAAATCGATGAAATAACTAAACTTCATATTATTAACCGAGCTGAATTTTTCTGGGATAAAGGCACCGATTACATATCAAAGAGTCTTTTCAATGAAGCTTTACGATATTTTGCAATAGCTTCAAAATACTATGCACGTGCTAGTGGTATTTGCGATAATTTTTTGGAACAAAGACTCTATCTAGCATTATCTAGAATCACTCAAGCTAGCAGATTCGAAGCAGAGGCCAATGAGTTATATAAGAGGAAAGACAAGCCTAAAAAAGCAAGTGAAATATTCCTGAAAGCAGTAGAAATTGTTGATATAGCGTTAGGACTGCTAACAAGTATTAAAAGTAAGACTTTAATCTACAATATGACAGCTCAACGCTCATTTTATGAGTCTCTCGCCCTAGAAACAGAAGGTATCTATCTTTTTGATCAAGAAAACTTCAAAGAAGCACAAGAAAAATTCGAGGAAGCGATGAGAAAACTTGAAGAAACTCAAAGATTTGCAACTGAAGGGAATATTGATCAGTTGTTAGAATTTGTTAGAATCGCTAAAAACGAAATTGAAGGCTACATATCTATGTCCAATGCTATGTTGTGAAAAAACGAGATAGAAAACCTTAAACATTTTCTGTTTTTTATGTTGAACGAAGAATTCGTTCATGATGATACAACGGTCTATGATCCGAAAGGAAAGGAGATGTGATGGGCGGTCTGAGACTAATTCTTCATTATCTGTTTCAACCCAATATTTCTGCGATAATCTCCTTGTATTTTGTGAAGGCCATTCTTCTATATCCTGTTTCTGTTACAAGACCTAGAGTATTAGCTCCATAAAAATCATCAAGTAAAGAATAATAGACAAATCCTTTGACTTTTTCGTCGTTAAGACAGTTCTCTAGCATTCCAGCTAATGCTCCTGCTTGAGTTCGTTCTCCATAAACAACTGCTGATACACCGAATTCTGTGAACCAAAAGTCCTTAGTATTATTTGTTGCCATGTTAAGGTAATAGCTAAAATCTAAATCCCTTGCATGCACTATGTAATAATCTAGACCTACGAAATCAAGTGTAGAATTTTCCCACAAGTTTTGGAACAGATTTATTGAGGGATCAAAGTCATTGAATGAAAGATTAATCCCCACTTCAGTTATATTTGATATTGAATGAATAAAGTTGGAAGTGTCATCGATTACACTTACCCATGTATCCGCATCCTGCAATTCTGCAACAAAAGCAGAGGAAAAACCGAATGGTTCGGGATAAATCAATAGATAGTCAGGCTCATACAATTGTACAAGTTGAACAGATTGATTATGAATAACTTGAGTATAATCTGCAAAACTAACATTTTGGAAAAACCAAGTAGGGGGAGCATAACCGTATGTAGATAGCATTATTTTCACCCCATTTGCTCTAAGAGATGCAATGATTTGTGTAAGTTCCGTTGCAAAGTTGTTTAACAGCTCCATTCGTACATCCAATCTAGCCACAGTTACACCCAGATCTTCAACCAAATCTAACTCTTCTAGAAATAATGATTGGTAATCAGATAAATCAATGGTTTGATAAGAAACCGATTTCAACGAGACTCCGAACTCAAAATCAGGTCTATCGAGATAAACAGGATGATAATCAGCAGATGTATATTGGTTGAAGGAAGTCATTGTACTGATTCCTAATCCTGCAAAAACAAGAATTAGTATAGCTAAACCACCAAAAACAAATTTTGTTGCATTATCCATAAACCTCCTGAAGCTAGCAAAAAGTGGAGGTCTTTCTATTTCTACAGGTTTTTCTCTTTCAATTTTATCAAGAAACACGTTCCGTTTAGGTTTTTTCGGGCTAGATGTAGATTTGCTGCTGGTTGATTTTGGTTTCTCTTTATTTTGTATTGCTTTGGAAGAACTTTTTGCTTTTTTATCCTTCTTCACGATTTTTCTTCTAAATTTGATAGGTACAGCAATAGGAATGAATATCAATGTTGGATAGAAATATCCAATTGATCCATAGAAAAAGGCTTGAAATTGAGCATAACCAATACTTGGAATTAGAGTTAACCACCCTAGTCCACGAGGAAGAATAAATGGTGTTAATGCTGATATTTTGTGCAAATACTGCATCATTGTTACAAGAGCTAATAAGGTGAGTATTACATTTCCAATTTTTGCAATTCTATTAGCTTCAATTCTGTTCATAAAAGCTAAAATTGTTGCGGTAAGGTTATTCACAAAAAGAAGGATAAGCCCAATGAAAGCATCCCATCCAATTTCAGGAGTAAATGCTCGAGGGAACCAGATAAACATGAGTAAAGTTCCAGCGAAAATTAAGCAAGCAGATATAATATTCCACGCGACTTTGTTTTTTTCTACCTTTCCTACAAAAGTATCATATATTAGTTTAATAGCTAATAAAGAATTGTAAAAGAATGATATATAAACAAAAATAATAGATGTTTCAGGATTAACAAGTGCCATTTATCTTCAAATTATATCTGTTGAAGCTTTTAAATGTCTTACCATTTTCGTTTAGCTATCTCATTTGAGGAGATGGTATAAATCCTCCAAAGTACCTCGATAATCTGGTTGTATATCCTCAGTCATTTTATCTTCATTTTCAAGATTTTCTTCAATCAAAAATGTACTAAAACCATAAATTTTGGCCCCCATGTCTCTATAGCCATCATTTCCTATTACAAGAGATTCTTCTGCAGTTCCCCCAACTTTTTCGAGAATTTCATTCCAATATTTGCCATTGCCTTTACAGTATGTACTGTTTTCAGCATGAGTTATTAAATCGAAATAATCTTGAGAGATTTCGCCCCATTCCATTCTCTTTTCTATTGAAACGAAGGGAAAAACAGGATTAGTTGCTAGAATAATTTTCATTTCTGGATGTTCTTTCTTTAACATTTCTAGTAAATCCATTGCACCCTTCATTTTGGTAATCAAAGGCTTAATAACCTTAAATTCTGTTTGATAAAAATCTAGAAATCTTTGTCTGATATCTTCACAATTAACATCAAATTTTGGACAAAAATCATTCAGAAATTCCTGTAAGGTGTTTGTTGTTTCATCATCTCCTTTTTCCATAGCATCTGTTGAACTAAGTATTTCTTTCACGAATTTCTTTGGATCAGGAATCAAATCCATAAAAAATTTTGAAGCAGCACCAAGATAGGTTTTAATAAAATCCACTGGTTCAAAGTGGATTAAAGTTCCATCTAAATCAAAAAGTATGTATTTATATTTCATCTTCATCTATCCTTATTTATCCAAAAATTTGTACTTTGTATCAACGCATATTCCAATGCTTCCGGATCCAGTATGTGTTGCTATAGTCATTCCTACTTCTCTAATAGAAACATTCCAGTCTTCTGGTTGAATTTGATTTTCTATATGCTCCTTAACTAATCGAGCTGAATCTTCATTTCTAGCATGCATTATATAGGTGTTGAATTTACTAGGTCTTCCAAGTTCATCATAAACTGAATTGAATGATTCTATAACAGCTTTTTCATGCCCTCTCACTGTCTTTATGACGTCCATTTTTCCATCAATAAAATTAATCACTGGTTTCATATCTGCGATTTTAGCAACCCAAAATTTGGATAAACTTAGTCTTCCACCTCGATGTAGATATTTGAGGTTCTCAACCGTAAAACCTATTTTCAATGAAGATCTAAAATCATTCAGCACAGGTACAATTTCTTCAACACTACACCCTTCTTTAGCCATTTCCGCAGCTTTTATGGCTAAAAGCCCTATTCCAAATGTTGCAAACTTAGAATCATATATATGAATATCGGATGGATTTTTAACTTTGCGTTTATAATTTCGATGAGCAATATGAGCTGTATTATAAGATCCTGAAATACCAGAAGATATCACAATATTCAAAACTTCATCCGAATGTTTCCCTAATTCCTCGTACAAAGAATACTGATGGTTTAACGTAGGGTTTGCAGTTTGAGGGTATGTTCTAGAGTTTTGGAATTTTTCATAAAATTGCTCGAGATTTATGTCTACATTTTCATAAAAAATCTCATCTCCAAAACGGATAACAGTTGGAACAATTCCTATATCATATTTCTCAATATACTTCTGCGGAATATCTGCAGCGCTATCTGTCATTATTTTTACAGTCAAATTAACAACCTAACGATAGAAAAAAAAGAGAAAGTTTTAAACCTTACTCATTTTACTTAATATTCAAAATTCCTTGTTGCCACTATTACTATAGTGCCTGGACCAGTGTGAGTACAAATTGTTCCACCTAAGGTGAATGTCTCTCCGATCTTAATTGAAGGATAAGTCAACTTTACACGTCCAATAAACTCTTCAATTTCAGTTCTTGTCTCAGCCTCAACGAAGTGAAGAGTAATATTATCAATATCCCCATCCAAGTTGTCTATAGCCATATCTAGCATTGCATCGAGAGTTTTTTCAAGTCCTGATCCTTTCCCAACTGATTCTATTTTCCCATCAATTAAAGTAAGAATAGGATTCACATTTAACATCTTTCCAAGAAAATACTTAGCTCGGCTTAGTCTGCCACCTTCAAATAACCATTTGATGTCTTTAACGGTGAAGTATATCACATCATCATTTTCTAAGAAATTTGTAAGTTTTTCAATAATGGTTTCAGCGTTCAACCCTTGCTTTGCAAGTTGAGCAGCTTTAATTGCGATCAAGCCAAAAGGGGAACTTGCTAGTTTAGAATCAAACACGTATATTTCAGCGCCATCAGGATTCTTTCTTTTGTACATTTTTTTAGCTATTATTGCATTGGCATAAGCTCCACTTAATGCACTTGAAAGATGTATTGATATGATTTCATCATATTTGGAACCATGTTTCTCATAAGCAGCAAGTAGATCGTGTTGAGTTGATTGTGATGTTGTAGGGTGTTCGGTAGATTCATGAACAAGTTGGTAAAAACCAGATGGTTTTAAATTAATCAGCTCTTTATACTCTGTAGTACCAAACAGTATATTCATTGAAACCCATTCAATATCATATTTTTCATAAAGTGTAGCATCATTAGGTAAATTCAAGTCTGCGCTAGTGTCACATATAATTTTAACGGTCATAAAGTGCAAAAGAATGAGGTTTTTATTAAACATTTGGTGATTATCTCGTCATATAATAGTTGAGCATATTATCGCGTCAAATAACAATTAGGGACATAACAGAGAATTAGAGAGTTGAAATTACATAGAGCTTAGGAATCTTCACTCTCTTTGAAATAATATGGTAAAGTGAATTTATTTCACTTTTCTTAAGAAAAATACCAAAGAGCAAAATATTTAAGTTGGCTGTTTGAAGCATGTTTAGAAGTTAAACGGAAAGAATCTAATGCAAAGAAAATTCACAATTAGTTTAGTCTTGTTCATCTCACTATTATTCATAGGACTTCCCGTATCAAGAGCGCTAAATACAACACCCATTACTGGGAACTTAATAAAAACGGAAGATTTTCAACAAACAGTCATTGTTCCTAATTTAGACCAAGAAAATGATACACTAAAAAATCGTCCAATTTTGGTTGTAGAGAAGTCAATCAATGCATCGCCAATCCAAAATGAAGATGTAGAGGTAACATCACACCTAGTTAGACCAAATGAATGGATAAGAGTTAATTTGACTATTACTAATGTGGGGAATGAATCAGCTTACAATCTAACTACAGTTGATCCAAGTTTCGAAGAATGGGCAATAGGAATTCTTAATTTAACTACTCAAAGATACATTCAAGTTGATGTTAATGCAACAATTTTCTATTTTTACTATTTCCAAGCTAAAATAGAAGGTAATTTCACATTAGAAGCTACCACTGTAAGTTACGTAAATGGAACAGGAATTGAATATTTCTCCAGTTCACAGAGATTTAGTTTGTTTGTTGAATCTGTTGAAGTAGAATATGTACTTGAAGCTGATTTATGGTTAAACATTTTGTACTTCTGTTTAGGTGTAGTAGGAATCCTAGGGGCTGTGGTTCTGGTTGATAGATATGCTATTCAAAAAGTGCATAAAAGAAAATCCAGAAGGGGTAGTTCAATATTGCCCGATAAACATAGAAGCAAGAAAGAAGAGAAGAGAAAAATCGAAAAGAAAAGATAATTACTTTCTTCTCTATTTTTATATATAGCTGTTATTTAGAAAAAACAATGGCACTTACTAATCTTTTAGAGATGGATCTTAAATTCATTTTAGTTGGAGGGAAAGGCGGAGTAGGGAAAACAAGTGTTGCTTCATCCCTAGCTATCTCTCTAGCAGAAAGCGGTAGAAGAGTTCTAATCATTTCTACAGACCCTGCTCACAGCGTCTCCGATTCATTCGATTTAGATTTCTCTAGTGGAGAAATTGAGAAGGTTGAAGGAATAAAAGGTGAACTATATGCTTTGGAAATTAACCCTGAAAAAGCAGGAGATGAAATCTCAAAAGTAATAGGAAAACCAATGGATTCCAGTGATTTCTCAGATTTAACAAACATTCCAGGATTATCGGAAATACAGGGGTTGGGGCAAGATATGCAATCTATGCCACAGCCAGGGATGGATGAAGCCTTATCTTTTGCGAAAATTCTTGAGTATGCAGATGATGATTCATATGATACAATTATTCTAGACACAGCACCCACAGGACATACTCTAAGACTTCTAAATATTCCAGAATTCCTAGATTCATTCCTTGGGAGAATGCTGAAAATGCGCTCGTTTCTTTCTAATGCGATGACCATGATGAAGTCTCTTTTTGGTGCAAAGGGAGAAAAAGATAACACAATTGAGAATTTAGAGATTATGAAAGAAAAAGTGCTCATAGCAAGAGATCTGCTTATGGATGAGGAGAGAACACAATTCGTTAAAGTAATGATACCAACAATGATGAGTATATTTGAAACTGAAAGACTTGTTGAGGAACTAGATTCTCATTCGATTGCACATAAATTCGTTGTTGTAAATATGATAAATCCTGATAACCCTAATTGTCAATATTGTTCACATAGACGTATGGAGCATATGGAAAATATAAAATATATTGAATCAGTTTTTGGGAAGGACAATTTAACTTCTGTTGACGCCTTTGACCGAGAAATTCGAGGAATTAAAATGTTAAAGTTTTTCGCCGATAATCTGCTATAATTTTATATAGGAAAAAACACACTACTATTTCGGGAATTTAATGCAGTCAGATGCTAATATAAACATTGAAAGAACCTCTGAAATGGTTTACGCTGATGGACATTGCCACTTAGTTCCAGAATGGTTTGAATATGAAGAAGTAGTCAAACTTACTAGAAAAGCAGTTGCAAGTGGTGTAAAATACATTATTAACAGTGCAATAGAATCAAAATATTATGATTTTGGTCTCAAAACAAAGGATTTGCCGGGAGTTTATCTATCTGTTGGATTAGATACATCAAAAATAACAGAAGAAGGAGTTCAAGAGCTTAAAAAATTCCATCTAGAGAATATTGATAATGCTGTTGCAATAGGAGAGATAGGGCTCGATTTTCATTGGGTTAAGGAAGATGAGAAGCGAAAGGAACAAGAAGAATTTTTCAGAGAATTAATTGGTTTCTCAATTGAATTAGATAAACCATTAGTAATTCATTCACGCGCGGCAGAAGAAAAAGCGATAGATATTTTGAAGGAAATGGGAGCAGATGAGGTTTTAATGCATTGTTTTGGAGGAACTGAAGAACAAGCAAAGGAGATATCAAGATTATCTTGGTACATAACTGTACCTACCAGCGCTGTTTATAGAAAGAATTTTCAAAAAACACTGAAAGCTGTAGCATTGGATAGTTTAATGTTTGAAACAGATAGTCCTTTTCATTCATTGGAGAAAGGAGAAAAGAATGATCCTTCCAGCATACCAATTCTATGTCGTAAAGCTGCAAAGATGCTCGAAGTCGAGGAGAAAGATTTGGCTTATATCACTACTAAAAATGTAAAAGATTTTTATCGATTGTAGAAATCAGAGAAATGCAAAATCAATGTAATTCTTTCCTAAAAGATAATGTGTAACAAGAGATGGGCTAGTTTCAACAATATTTGTATGAGAAACAATATCTTTTATTTTTCTAGCATTTTTAGATAAAGATCCATGGTGAGTGATGTAAGCTGTTTTAATTTCCTTAGCTCGATTAACAATCTCTACCCGTTTGATTATCTCATTTACAAAGGATTTGATATTTCTCCCTCGTTTGACAGTTTCCCATCTACCATATAGTTCTTGATATAAAACATATGGACGGAAAGATGACACAAAAGCGGTTTGCCAATTGCCTTTTCGAAGACCAATAGTGTTCAACTGATCATTCTTCGAAAGGATTATAGAACTTATATGCTTGTTTAGGCTGATTGCTTCCTTACGAATTTCATTGATATTTTTAGCTTCCAAGACAAATTTAGCTAGTTCTTCTACGAAAATACCTGAAGAAGCGCCAAATGTATGAGAATCGATGATATCAATGTCAATTTCGGAAACAAGTTTCTTAGCTACTAAAGCATTTTCGAAAACAGCAGGAGTAATGTTAGAAGAATGTAAACTAATTATGGAATCGTAAGTTTCAGAAAGATAGGTATAAAGCTCAACATAATCTTTGATGCTGGGAGCTAAGAGGTTAGAATTTCTATCCTCACAAACCAATTTGATTAGTTCAGGAGTTCTAATAGATTGAATTTGCGTTCTCTCTATATGTTTTTGTCCAGAGCTATCTTCGATAACATAACCTAGTGGGTAAATATTATAGAGACTGTACCATTGGTCAGGAATCTCTCTGCTTGTATCTATTACAATAGCTGTATTCATCGTGATAGGTCAATTTATTTGACATATTAGATAAATCTTATGTTTCGCAGATTTTCACTTCATGGGTTTGCGACCTTGTTTCTCCAAAAATTCTTTATAATCTTCTCTATCAACTTCAATAGCTAGAGTTCCAGTCCAATTGCATTCTGGATTTTCACAACTGTAGCTGGAGGCTATAAAAAATCCAGGAGTCATCTTAGATGGTGAGAAACATTTTGGACACACGGTAAGGGTTTCTCTAATAGATCTCCTACGAACACTAGGTTCTCCAAAAATTTCTTCAAAAGGTTCTTCATCATTAGCTGTTATATAGGACACCTTGTTTAGAATTGTACTTCAATATTATCAGTTGGGTAGCCGAATTTAGCAAGAAGGTCCTTAACTTTATGTCTGTGGTCTCCTTGTAATTCAATTCTGCCTTCTTTAGCAGTTCCACCACAAGCAAATTTTGTTTTAAGTTTCTTGGCTAGAGCACTAAGATCAACCTCTTGAGGGTCAATTCCAGTTATAACAGTGTACTTCTTCCCCCATTTCCGGGTTTCCATAACAACTCGAACAATTTGTTCTTCTTTTGCTATTTCTTCACAAACACACAAATCTAATTTTGGTAATCCACAAATATCGCAGAGTTCGTCTTCTGACACAATTACAAAGAAAGAATTATACTTCTTATACTTTGTCATTGAAAGATATCTTTTCGTATCCAGTTGAGAAAATAATTTAAATAAAAGGATTACAAGGGGTTCATGTGAGCATATTAATTATTGATGCTTTAGCAGCTAATGAAGGACGAAGAAGATTTTCTCGCGATGCAATAGGTGTTGGACCACGGCTATTAGCAGGAATCTGTTTGAAGAATAATATAGATTCACAAATTGCTCGGGTGGAAGATATCATTGAGGGGAAGATGGGATCACAAATTTATGATTCCGATACAATATTAATTAGTGCAATGTCAGTTGACAAAATAGCAGTAAAGCGAGCGTTAAAAAAAATACGAGAAAAAAATGCTGAAAGCATGATTATTCTTGGTGGACCGATTTTATCAGAACCTGAATTTTTGTTCACAAATGAAATTGATCTTGGTATAGTAGGTGAAGGAGAGTGGGTTTTAGATGATCTAATCAAAAATGATTTCTCAGCAAACGCATTTCTTGAAGATAAGAGCAAAGATGATTATTTTTGGACTAAAGAAGGAAAATCATTCCTAATAGAACAGAAAAACAAGAAAAAACTCAATGCATTTGACGAATTCAAACCTTCTGTTGGCAATATCACAGATTATCCAGATTATTGGTTTTCTAAGGTTTATGTCGAATTAGTAAGAGGGTGTTCTAATCATTATAGAGGGGAAACAGTAAGAGATTTAGGAGGTTGCAGTAATTGTGGAAACTGTGACGACATAGATACCATCAAACATGGTGATTGTCCTGAGGATATTCCTCCAGGTTGTGGTTTTTGCAGTGTTCCAGCAACTTTTGGAGCACCATTAAGTAAGCCAATAAAGCAGGTTGAAAACGAGATAGAAGCACTTCTAAATAAGGGTGTAAGGAAAATCATCTTATCGGCTCCTGGCTTCCTTGATTATTATAGAGAACCGAATAATAAACCAATATACTCTCCAACTTATCCACCAGCTAACATAGAAAAAATAGAGGAATTATTGTCAACATTAGCAAAAATTCGAGATGAACAAAAACACAAATGTAGTATTGCAATAGAAAATATTAAACCACCCCTAGTTACTCCAAAAATCGCTGAGATTGTAGGGAAACATCTTCCCAAGACAGCTGTGAGTATAGGTTGCGAAACTTTCGATGAGATACTCAGTAATAAAATTGGGAGACCATCCAGTCCGAGCAAAGCTTTAGAAGCAGCAAAAATGTTTGTTGAGAATGGAATTAATTCACAAATATATCTTATACATTCTTTACCAGGAGAGACAGTACAATCTCTTGATATAACAAGAAAAGTTGTTGAAAAGGAGTTGGTAGATTTTGCAGAAAAAATAACTGTTTATCGCTATCTACCTTTACCTAATTCACCTTTTTCTGTAACAGGAGCTAAAATCACTCATGACAGATATCTGATGAAGGTTAAACGTGAAGAATTGAAAAAAGCCATCATAAATTTCAATAAACACAAGAAAACACAAATGATAGGGAAAAAGATAGAAGTCATAATAGCTGAAAAAGACAAAGTAAGAGAAAATACTTACATTTGTTATCCATTATATAGTGGTCCTGCTGTCAGTATTGAATCCGAAGAGAAGTTACTAGGAAGAGTAGCTAAAGTAGAGATATCAAAGATGTTAAGTGATAAATTAGTTAAAGGAGAGATAATTGAAATCCTAGAATAAACTATGCATTCAAAACAATTAATTCTCATAGAAAAGTGTAAAAGTGTTTATTCTATTGTACTATTGTGAAACGTAATATAATGACTAAGAGAGAAGCAATTTATATTATTCTCACAATGATAACTATTGGGGGAATCGTCACAACTATCGTTCTACTTTTGCCTGGAGGAAACAACTTTCAAGAACCAACAGTTGTTTTTGAAATAGGGGAGTTGCAGAGTGCTAGTGGTGATCTGTTGGATTTACCTGTGAATATCACTTGTCTTAACGCATCTATTACTTTAGTTAGTGTTTCAAGTAATCCATGTATAAGTTTAGGAGTATACAATAACGAAAGTGTAGAAATTATTCCATTTTTTATTCCTGTAAATGAGACTCATACTATTTTCCTTAGATGTTCTTTTAATGAGAATATCATCTATTTTATAGAATTTCATTTTCAGCTACAAGGGTATACATTCACGAAGAATCTAAAATTTGAGTATTAACATGAGAAGATTTTGTGCATTGATTTCCAATAAAGTTTTGTCAATATCTATCTTGTCTTTTGAAATAGAAACCAATTGCACTTAAAAATGATAGTGGAATAGATATCGCACCTGCGGCTATACCATATGCTAATGCTTTAGGCTCTGGATTTGGGATAACTAATGCTATAAGTATCAAAGATATAGCTACTATACCAAGAAATACTGCAATAGCAAAATTATAGTTAACATTTCCTATCATACTGCATCTAAAAGAACAATATCCTGTTATTCCCCATCGATTGCTCCATATTAAACTTATATTTCCGCTCCCACATACTTTACATGATCTTGGCATATAATCAACTTAATTATGACAAGAGAAATATAAAAAGTATTGCAAAAATTATCTAGCTTTTACAGGTTTTGCGATAAGACTTCTTTGTTTTAACAAGATCCTGTTGCTGCACTTTGGACATTTAACTCCAGGTAGTAATCTTAATTCACTTGGAGTTATCTCATTTTTACATCGTTGACAGATATATTTAGTCATCGTTCTTTTCTCCTTTTCCTTTCTTTTTATTCTTTTCTGTTCGTACTATTTTATGGGAGAAAATCTCCAAACTCTTCAAATTTAGCTTCTCCTTCACTTAATTCGCCTATTACTACTTCTAGATCTTCTACAGGAACTCTAATTTGTTTCATTGTATCCCTATCTCGAATAGTCACAGACCCTTCCTTCAAAGAATCATAATCTATTGTAACACAATAAGGTATTCCTATTTCATCTGCTCGTGCGTATCTCTTTCCTATCTTTCCACTGACATCATAGAACGATAGATATCCTGCATCTTTTAGATCATGATGCAAATCGTAGGCATATTCAGCTAAACCATCCTTTTTCATAAGTGGAAAAACGGCTACTTCTAAGGGAGCGATTGTTGAAGGAAACTTGAACCAAGTCCAGCCTCTTCCATCATCTTGATAGCACTTTTCAAGTATTGCATATAGTATTCTTCCTACACCTAGAGATGGCTCAGCGACATGAGGAACGATTTTCTTGTTATCCGCTACTATCTCATACGAAGTACCTGAAGCTTTTGCATGTTTCTGTAAATCGTAATCTGTTCTTAGAGCATTTCCAATAATTTCCATGTGACCGATGGATAAATCTACTTCAAGGTCATAATTACCAGCAGAATAGTGAGGTGCTTCATGATCTTGCATATGTCTAAACCAGAAGACATCTTCAGGTATTCCTAGAACTTTCAACATTTCTGTTTCCATTGCCATGAAGAAAGCCATGTACTGGTTTGGAATGTGTTTCTTTTCCAATCCTTCTTCAATAGTAATTTTCAAAGGTTTGGTCCAGCCTTTTTCTTGCATCTCGCGAGTAACGAGGTTGACTTCAATTTCGCGTATTTCCTCATAATGTTCATGTTCATTCTCTTTATCAGGATCATAGAACATCTCAATTTCCATCTGTTGAAATTCTCTAACTCTTAAGATGAAGTTTCGTGGAGAGATTTCATTTCTAAAAGCTGACCCAACTTGAGCTATACCAAAAGGTAATTTGTTTCTCATAAAACCGGCTAATCTTTTGAAATTAATGAATATGTTTTGAGCTGTTTCGGGGCGAAGATAAGCATTAATTCCACCAGTTGAACCAACTTCAGCTTTGAACATTAAGTTGAATTGTTTGGCTTTATCAAGATCTCCTTGACATTTCTGGCATTTGATATTATTATCTTCAACAATTTTATCTAATTCTTCAAGTGGAAGACCTTCGGCTTTTATATTTACTGCATCTGAAATTATCTCATCCGCACGGAACATTGACTTACAACTTTTACATTGAACTTGTGGATCTTCAAACGAATCTAGATGTCCAGAGGCTTGAAATACCGATTCTGGCAGAAGTACTGAACCAGCTATTTCGTATACTCTATCATCATCTAAGACAAATATTTGTCTCCAGAGATCAATTATTTTCTGCATCATCAATGTACCTAATGGTCCATATTCGTAAAATCCCCCGACTCCTCCGTAGATTTCAGCTGCAGGGCTTATGAACCCTCTTCTAAGACAAACATCGATTATTTTATCCATTAATCTTTCTTCGGTCATCTATATCTAAAACTTTCAAAAGAAAAATGATTATTAAATTCTTTGAAAAGAGAGATGGTTACCATAGACTATAAAAAACAGGAAGATTAGCTCATTGCTTCTTTCCTCATTTCCTGAGGCATTTTTTCAATTGCATATCTCAGAGCAACTCTTGGCATGTTCTTTTTTCTCGTCATAACATAGTTAAATACTTCATCTCTGTGACTATTTGAAGCCTCTTTTAGCATCCAACCATATCCTTTCAGCACATACATTTCTTGATCATTAAACAAAGCATCGGCTATCTCAAAGGTATCTTCAAGAAACTGTTCTCTTCTTAATCCATAAATTAGTGCAACTGCCGAAGATCTCCTCACCCATTGGTTTGGAGAAGTTGTCCACTTCTTTACTTCCTTCATTAATTCGGGATAAGTAAATAGAATATAGCCTAGTGATTTAGTACAAAGATGGTCTGTCGACCCCCATCCCGTTACATAATTTTTTAACCATTTTTCAAAGATAGAAAAATGTTCTAATCGAAATTGTTTTTTTGCCTTATAACTCCAGATTACAGCTATTGAACGTAGTTCAGTTATCTTGAAAGCGTGTAAAAATTCACAATATTCTAGAATTTGATCAACATCTTTTACGCCTTTTGCTTTTAACTCCCTAAAAGTTTCATTAGCTATCTTGTGTATAATAGGTCCTCTTAAGCCCAAGATTTTGAAGTTTGACTTTACTTTAGTATAAGCTTCAACTGTTTTTATATGTTTTTCATCTGAAAATTCCTGAACTTTCTTAAGAACTAGATTTGCAAAATCCTTAATTTCGCTTCCCATAGAATTACATGAAATTTTTTCAATTTAAAAGCTTGTACGAGTAAATTCAAAAAATAAAAAAATATAAGAGGATTAAATTGTAACCTCTATTTTGAGTTTGCGAACTAGCTCTTTGTAACGATTCCTTACGGTAACTTCAGTTACAGTTGCTGTTTCTGCTATCTCTCTTTGTGTTCGTCTTTCTCCTTCAGTTATACCTGCAATATAGATTGATGCAGCTGCTAACCCTGTTGGATCTTTACCAGCTGTTAGGTTGTGCTCTTTAGCTCTTTTAAGAAGTTCAACTGCTTTTCTGGCAGTTCTACCGCTTAAACGCAATTCTGCTGCGAACCGAACAATGTAGTCTGTTGGATTAGCTAATGGGATTTTGATATCTAATTCCCTGATTATTAATCTATAACATCTTCCAAGTTCTTTCTTGGAAATACGAGAATGACGAGCAATTTCATCTAGTGTTCTGGGAACACGACGAATTCTTGCTCCAGCGTAAGCTGTTGCTCCAATCATAGCTTCGATTGATCTTCCACGGATTAGACGTTTTTCAATTGCTTTACGATAAATGTTTGCAGCTGTTTCATTTACACTTCTAGGAATACCTAGTTGTGATGAAAGACGATCTAATTCTGACATAGCATAAGCTAAGTTTCTATCAATAGAACTATGAACACGAGTTCGAATTTGCCACTTTCTGAGACGATAAATTTGAGCTCTCCTTTTTGGTGAAAGCTTCTTACCATAAACGTCTCGATCTTCCCAACCTATCTGGGTAGAGAGACCTTTATCATGGATGGTGATTGTTGTGGGAGAACCAACACGGCTTCTTTTGGATCTTTCTTCAGCTGTAAATGCTCTCCATTCAGGACCATCATCAATTAATTTCTCTTGAACAACGGTACCACAATTGCGGCAAATATGCTCTCCTCTAGTCTCATCCAGAATAACATCAATGCTACCACATTCAGGGCACTCAATGTCCTCTTCTTCTTCTCTATGAGATGATTTATCTGGTATTTTACTCATTCCTTGACCTACCTGTAAATTTGGCTAATAGTGTGTTTTCTATTATTTTCTAATATTTTCTAGTTTTGAGCTTTCCTTGGGGATTAGAAAGCTTGGTGGCGATTTAGCTTCATTGGCAATTAATACCAATTACACTTCTTCTTGCTAAGTGAGAATCTCTACCCTAATTTATGATTAGCCCTCATAAAAATGCTAAAGACAACCCACCAACGCGCCCATTTTTTCTGCTTATAAATGTTTTGGTGTCCTTTTCCCTTTTAAATCTTCCGATTATCGGAGTATTTCAGTTTTTTGCAAATTTCGCCCAATAAGTAGTCTAGACTTCAATTCAACCCGAATCGTACTTCAGCATGGCTGTAATTTCACTTATAAATATTTTTAATACCCGCAAGCTTTTTTTACTTTTTTTTAGCTTACTTTTTCACAGTATAAGTATAAAGATTTTCTTCACTCATCTTCTCTCTTTGCAGTATTGATGCTTTTTCTTTTCTATAAATTGAATACAACGAAGTATTAGTTGTTTGTATTTCATTAATATCGTCATAGTCTTTCTTTAAGAATAGACTAAACAGGTTTCCCTTGCTATTTACATACTTCAACCCATTCTTCTTACTGAAATCGCCTAACCACTCAAACACATCCATTGGTATCTCCTCCATATCCTCAAAATGCAAAAATATCGGTCTTGGATGAGTTATCATTGTTGAGACCATTATATCGATCTCGTAGTTCATTTCATATAGTTGTCTCTCTATTGTAGGCTTCAACCTACTCAAAGTTGCTTGATTTACTAATTTTTGCAGATTATTTACTATTTTTTCTGCTTTGTTTTTGTCCTCATAAGACTTGTCACCCTTCAAGTCACTATCAACCCCATTACCATTATTTCTTACTTTCATATTTTACACAAACTGCAATATTAATGTTTTCTAATGAGTTTTTTCTAGATGCGATCAATACTAACTTGCTTATTTTCTAACTAAGTTTAAAAGAGACTTATCTCTCTTAATAATTAGATAGAATATCTAGGAGAACAAAAATGATTGAAAGGGTTCATGAACATATTCTTGATGAATTAAAAACTAATACTAGAACAGACACAATTTTCATCATTACTGCAATTCTACTAAATCTTGTAGGTGCAATCGCAAATGGTGCATTTGCTGGTGGAGATGAGGCTTATGCTATACCTATTTTCGTTGTTATTGCAGTACTGATTATTGTAATTAATACAGTGGTATTCTTTGGTTTAACAAGAGGAAAGCAAACTCGACAGAAGTTATTAGAGGGTTTGATTCGATTATATGATGATCAAAAAGTTAGTGGATATTATGATTCATCAATTTTAGGTACTTACAATGTAAGATACATTCTCTTCACAGTAGTTGTAATATCTACTGGAATAGCTGCTTTAGTAATTCCAATAATTATCTTAGCTCTACAATAATCAAAGCATCATAGATTTCAATTGAAATCTATTTACTTTATTTTATTTTTTGACACAAGGTTAAAATTATATAATAAAGCGCTTGTTCTATATAAACTACCTTTGTAGGTTTTCATATGAAAGTAGAAGAGCTTGATGTTATTGTTGTAGGAGCCGGTCTAAGTGGTTTAAGAGCAGCTCTTGAGCTTTCCCAAAAGTGGAAAGTAGCGGTTATTAGCAAGGTTCATCCTGTCCGAAGTCATTCCGGAGCCGCTCAAGGAGGAATCAATGCTTCTTTAGGCAATACTCTAGAAGGAAAGGAGGATTCAGCTGAAAGGCATGCTTATGATACTGTTTATGGTTCTGATTATCTTGCAGATCAAGATGTAGTCCAATTCATGTGTGAGGAAGCACCTAAGATTGTGATCGAATTCGAGAGCATGGGTACCCCTTTTTCACGTTTGGGTTCGGGTTTAATCGCACAGAGACCTTTTGGTGGGGCAGGATATCCACGAACATGTTATGCAGCTGACAGAACGGGCCATGCTTTACTTCATACTTTATACGAGCAATGTATTCGCAAGGAAGTTACTTTCTTTGACGAGTTCTTTTTAGTTGATCTGATTAAAGTTGATGACCAAATTACTGGAATCTTATCTATAGACATGGCTTCTGGAGAATTAATTATTTTCCGTTCAGGTTATGTTATTTTGGCAACTGGTGGTTTTGGTAGAACATACAAAAGGTCGACCAATGCTATTATCAATACTGGTGATGGAGTTGGAGCAGCTTTCCGAGCTGGAGTTCCTATGCAAGACTGTGAGTTCGTACAATTCCATCCAACAACATTGTATGGGACAAATATTCTGATTACAGAAGGTGCAAGAGGGGAAGGTGGTTACCTCTTTAATAACAAAGGAGAACGTTTTATGAAAAACGTAGCTTCTAAAGCGATGGAACTTGCACCTCGAGATATTGTTGCACGAGCAATTGATACAGAAATTCAAGAAGGCAGAGGGTTTGAGAATGCTTATGTTCATCTTGATTTAACTCATCTTGGAGCAGAGAAAATCAACGAAAGACTACCTGGTATAAGAGAGATTTGTATCGATTTTGCTGGTGTTGATCCTATTAACGAACCTATCCCTGTTCAGCCTGGACAACATTATTCGATGGGAGGTATTGCCACAAAATTCGGTGGAGATTATTGCGAAACTCCTCTTGCTGGTCTCTATGCTGTAGGTGAAACAGCTAGTATCTCCGTCCATGGAGCTAATCGGTTAGGAGGTAATTCTCTTTTGGAAACCTCGGTTTTTGGTAGATATATAGGTAGAAAACTTCTCGAGAAAGGCTTAGTAGCACTTCCTTCTATTGATAAATTAGAGAGAGCAGAGGAAGCAGTCTATAAAGAGATTGAAGATTTGTTCAATCGATGGAATAACAATTCAGGAAGAAGACCCATTGAGATTAGAGATGAAATGGGCATAACTTTGGATACAAGTGTTGGTGTTTTCCGAACAGAAGGAGCGCTTCAAGAAGCTTATGACAAATTAGCTCAACTGCAGAAGGATTTCGAGAATGTTCAACTACCTACTTCAGAAAGAGAGTTCAATTTTGGGATTCTACGAAACCTGGAATTAAGAAACATGATTGACATTGCAGCTGTAACAGCTTATGCTGCTCTATGGAGAAAGGAAAGTCGTGGTGCTCATTCCAGAAAGGACTATCCAACAAGGAATGATGAAGATTATCTCGTTCATTCATTAGTCTACAAAACAGAAGATGGTTTGAAACTTGAAACGAAACCAGTCAAATTAGGTAAGTTTGAAATTAAGGAGCGTGTGTATTGATGGAAGAAATACAGAAATTTTTAGTCTTCAGAAAAAGACCCAATGAAGAAGCAAGATATGAAAGATATGAAGTTCCAAAAAGGAAAGGGATGACAATACTTGAAGCACTTTTCTATATTCAAGATCATATAGATTCTACACTAGCTTTTAGATATTCTTGCCGTGGAGCTATCTGTGGTTCTTGCAGTGTAACAGTTGACAAAGTTCCTCAATTAGCTTGTAAAACTCAGGTTTCAAATGTTAAAACAGCAAAGAAACCACCTAAATTACCTGAATTCCATTATGGTGATATATCCGATTGGAATAAAGAAGAAGAAATACTGGTTGAACCTTTACCTAACATGGAGATCATCAAAGATTTAATTGTTGATATGGATCCTTTTTGGAAGTTCTATAGAGAAGTTGAACCGTATCTGGAGAGAGAATGGAATGATGTAGCACCTGAATCCTCACAATCTTCTGAAGATGCAAAATCTATAGAGAATCTTGTTTATTGTATTCTTTGTGGTTTATGTTGGTCTTGTCCAGTAAATGCTAATAATAAGAAGTACCTAGGTCCTACAGCACTTGCAAAAGGATATAGATTCATAGCTGATACTCGCACTTCTGATGAACACAGAGAAAAAATCATAGAAAAAGTTTGGCAAGTAAACGGTGTTCCAGCTTGTGAAAAATACTTTGTATGTAATCGAGTATGTCCTAAAGGCGTAAAACCTGGAACAGCGATAAAAAACATTAGAGATAAGTGGTCAAAAAATGAATGAAAAGATAAGGATAGAGAAAGATGTTTTAGGTGAGTTAGAAGTTCCCGAAGAAGTTTATTGGGGAATTAACACCCAGAGAGCTATCCTCAATTTTCAAATAAGTGGAAAGCAATTTCCTACATCTTTCATACTTTCTTTAGCATTAGTAAAAAAAGCCTGTCTCTTAGCGAATATTGAACTCAACCAGATCAATGCAAAGTTAAGGGAGGCATGTGAACAAGCCTTAGATAACATCATCATTGATAAGAGGTTTCTTGATCAGTTCCCAGTAGATATTTTTCAAACAGGTTCAGGAACTCAAACAAATATGAATATGAATGAAGTTGTAGCTAACCGAGCAAATGAAATTTTAGGTATGCCAAAAGGCAAGAAACAACCTGTTCATCCTAATGATCATATTAATCTTGGTCAATCTTCAAATGATATAATCCCTACTGCAATGCATCTTTCAACCATTAAAGGTATCAAGGATGATTTACTTCCTGCTATTCAGAAGATGAGAGATGCTTTAAATGTTAAAATCAACGAGTTTAACGACATTATCAAGGTTGGCAGAACTCATTTAGAAGATGCCGTCCCAATACCTCTTTCAATGGAATTTTCTGTTTATGAGAAACAACTGATGGAAGGACAAAAAAGATTGCAATCAACATTTGAAAATCTTCTCTCAATTCCTATAGGTGGAACAGCTGTTGGAACAGGAATTACTGCTCACGAGAAATTCAGTGAAACTGCTACGAAACATCTGTGTGAGATCACTGATTTATATTTCACTTCAAATCCACTTAAAGCTGAAGGAATAGCTTCCCACAATGCTATGGTTTTTGTAAGCAGTATTTTGAGAAATATTGCTTTATCCTTAATGAAATTGGCTAATGATATCCGTTGGATGGGGAGCGGACCAAGAGCAGGATTAGGAGAATTGATCTTACCTCAAAACGAACCTGGTTCTTCAATAATGCCTGGAAAAATCAATCCAACCCAATCTGAGATGTTAATGCAAGTATGCTTACAGGTTCTGGGAAATGACACCATAATTGCATCAGCTGAAAGTCATGGTAGCGTATTAGACCTTAACACTATGAAACCACTAATTATTGTCTCTATTCTTGATTCAATCAACCTTATGTCCAAAGGTATCATATCTTTCACAGAAAATCTTCTGAAAGGTTTGAAACCAAATATTAAAAATATCAATAAGCATATGGAAAGAAATTTGATGTCTGTAACCAAACTTACACCAATAATAGGTTATGATGAAGCAGCAGAACTTGCTATGAGAGCACATGAAACTGATAAAACAATCAAAGAAATTATTTCAGAATCAGACTTAGAAAACAAAGAGGAATTACAAAAATTGCTAGAACCTTAAAAGTGTTAAAAGTTTCAAATTTTCCTTCTCTTTTTTCTATGGTTGAAAGTTAATGGAATTAATGCTGTGAGTGTCAAAATAAAGAAGAAATTGCTTCTGTTAGTATAATCATCACTAGGTTGTACACTTGGATCTTTTAGAGGGTATAAATCAATAGATTCCGCTGTTCCATCTATTTTGTACTTACTCGATAAACCTCTATCGGACCAATAGTTACCAACCAAAGTATCGGGATGGTACCAATAATTTCCTTCTCCGTCATCAGAAGCTTGACTTAAGGCGTTTGAATAAACCAGATTATTGAAGAAACTATTATGATGGATAACATAATCCGTCGTTCCAGCATTTAATATTACACCATATCCTACATTTTCCAATATTAGGTTATTGGAGATAATCCCTTCAATACTGTTTTGAATTATAATTCCGCTAAATTTCGTATTGTATTCAATAGTATTATTATAAATTCTAATGTCATGAGCATCTAGAGCCCATATACCACCAGAATTATGATTCAGTTTGTTGTTCATGATGGTTGTATAATCAGAAAACCACAAATGTATTCCATAACTATTATTCATACAAACATTGTTCATAATAATAGAATCTTTACTGGAATCGAGAATACCATTTCCTAGCTTGTTGAAAGAGCAATTGTTATTTTCAACAGTAGAATAAATAGAATTAGACAGTTGGATTCCATCATAAAAATTCGAATTTATACATGTGTTATTATTAAGAATACTAAATTTAGCATACACCACTGCAATACCAACGCTGTTACCGTCACAAATATTATTGCTAATCTCAGTATTGTAAGAATTATAATCATAGATTCCAAAATGGCAATCAAGAATTATATTATCATAGACTTCACACATATCTGAGAAAAATATGCCAATTCCGATGTAAAGATTTGTTAGCACCAGATTTTTTACAATTATATCTTTGCAACGGAACAGTAATATTTGACCATATATCTGACTAGAAATTGTTGTTTCAGTTACGTTTTTACAGAATAAGATTTTCTTATCACCTATAGAATTATTTTCAAGTACAAGAGTGTTAAGCTGTTCAAAATCTAGATCAAAATAGAAACCCCCTTGTGTAAAGGAGTTATCTATAAACGTACAATTCTCAGTATGTCTTAGTTTTATCCCGGTGTATTTAATTTTAGAATCTTCATCAGATTTCTCAGCAAATTCATTATTTAACACAAGAATATTTTCAGTAGAAATCATTTCTAACCCAATATATGAAGATTCAATAAAATTAAGTGTTAGTGAAACATTGCCGCAATTTACCAATTTAATGCCAGTCAGCGTGTTAATAGGATAATAAAAACTTGAACTTTCTATATTATTATCAGAGATATTGAACCTTACATCTGGAATATTGACGATATGAATAGCAATTGCTGCTGCGATTTGGCAATCTGTGATTATGAAATGCTTGGTGACGTTTGAGATGAATAATCCAGTGGCAATATCGGCGCCTCCTATTTGGAAATTTTCTATTCTATATGGGTTCTCAAGAGCTCCATTACCTGGAAAACCTAGTGTAATGAAATCTTCATCTGATTCTATCTTCATTGATTCCATAAAGGTATATTCCAAAGAATTATCGATATTGGCTATTTGGGAATCTTCAACCAAACTATTAGGGTGTTCAAACGAAGGGTATGCGTACGAATGATAAGAGCTAGTAATTATGAGCGAAAATAAAATAAAGGAAACCAGATATATTTTAGCCTTAGAAGTAATCTCATTCAACTCCTATCTATTAATTCCTACATTTGTGTCTTGAGGATTATTCTCTGCTTAAACACTTTAATCTTTTTCGCATTCAACGCTCTAGTTTTTCTTTTATATATTTCAAACAAGATTCCTTTGTGTTATCGATTTCTTCGTTCATAATAGCTCCCATCAAGTCACTTTTTAATTGCTTGATTTTTTCCCCCTTAATTCCAAAAATTGTTTGGATTTCATGACCATCAATGTGTAGTTGAAAGCTAATAAGATCATGATTTTGCTTGATCTCTTCTAGAGCCTTTTTCAAATGAGCGAAATCTAACACATCAACTTTAACAGATAATTCAGCTTCAGTTAAGTAAGATATGTTTTCCATATGTAAATCTAGTTTCTTAGTTAGTTGTCTGAGCTCAAGTTTTGATGGATTACAGCCAATTAAGTTCAAAAGTGAGTTGCGATTTTCAATCAGAAAAAGTATGTTATCTCTTTGCTTGTTAGAAAATTTATAAAACCTCAACAGTTTGTCAAGTTTCAATTTTAGAACAGATTCTCTTTTTTTGCTCTCTTCTTCTACATGGGTTTCCATTAGTAAAACTGCAAAGTAAACTGACATTTCTGATACTTCCCTATCTGCTAAGAACTTGTACTTATTTTCAATCTTCAAAAAAACAGTATCAGATGAGTAAATACTCTTATCTAAATTTATGTTTCGAATAAGAGGAAACATTGTTTCCAGTATATCCAAATCTATCAATAGTTTCAATGTTCTAACTGGATTATTCTTGAGAGCACTTTTCAGTTCATTTAATGTTCGTTCTTTTGGAACGTCTAACAAATTCGTCACGTTTTTTCGAATGCCAATTTGAACTCTCTCAGATAGAGTAAAGCCTAATTTACTTGCAAACCTTACAGCACGAAGCATTCTTAGATAATCCTCTTTAAAAACTGTTTCAGAATCGCGAGTTGTTTGAATTATCCCTTCTTCTAGGTCTTCCTTTCCATTGAAAATATCTATGATTTTATCATCAAACAGCAATAAAGCATTGATAGTAAAATCTCGTCTAAATAGATCATCCAAAATTGTACCAGTTATCACTTGTGGAGTTCTAGAAGGGTATTGATACTCCTCCTTTCTTGTAGAATTAAATTCAAAAAAAGTTCCATCTGCAAACCTAATCTGTGTTGTAAGAGTCTTATTGTTCATTTTACCTATTTTGCTTCCGGTTCTACTTGCCAGTACTTTTGTGAATTCATTAATATCTCCTCTAAAAATAACAAAATCAACATCTTGACTGGGGTTACCTAACAGTAAATCTCTAACAAAACCACCAACTATAGCCAAAGAAACTTCCTGTTTTTCAGCTAACTTCATTACAACATGAATTTTCTTCAATATATTATTACTAACTTTTTTCATCAAATTTTGCGGAATAGTGTATACCTTTGGCTCAAGTCCACCTTTTTTTATTTCTTCCATACAAATTGAGAAATCAGATACGTTGATACCATTCAATGCAGTCAAATTATACTTGTAAACTAATTATTTGACTATTTCGTTAATCACTGAATTTCTATACGTTTTTAAGTTGGTATGTCTAGATTTACATAGAAGAAACAGCAGGGGAAATTATGACATTTGATACATTCCTCAATGGGTTTGAGAGTGTTCTCTATTATTTAGCAATAGGTTTGCTTATATCTGGTGGAATTTTGATTTTACTATCAGTTATTCTGAACTTGGAAAGTATGGCTCATGCTTTTGGGATAGGTGATCATGATGTATCAGGAGATTATGACCTATCCGGTGATCACGATATTTCTGGTGACCACGATATATCAATAGATCATGACATCTCTGTTGATCACGATATATCAATAGATCATGACATCTCTGTTGATCACGATATATCGTTAGATCATGATGTATCACTTGACCATGATGTGTCAATGGATCATGATATTTCTGGGGATGAACTGGATTTATCTGGGCATGATGGGGATATTACTGAAGTGCATGCAGATGGTTTCAAGGACATCACTCATACAACAGCCCCTATATTTTTACTAATGTCTACTTATTTCCTTATGTTTGGAATCTTAGGTGTATCTACATTACAAATTAGTTCTGAAAGCATTGGAATTAGAATATTCAGAATAGTCGTAATAGTTGTCTCGCCTTTTCTATTAGCATTAGCCATTACCAATATTTGGAAGAGAATTTCAGCTACAACTGTTAAACCAATTATACGTGGCCTTCAGCTTGTAGGCAAAATTGCAATAGTTTATGTTCCCGTTGATTCAAGAGGAGGAATCATTCACGTTGATCTCGGAGAAGGTATGGGATTACAGAAACTTAATGCAAAAAGCTTTGACCATTTCAAGAGATTTGAACGAGAAGAAAAAGTCCGTATAGTTGCCGTAAAGAAGAGAGTATACCTGGTTGATATTATCTAGTTCATTTTTGTTTTTGCTAAATACTTACATTTGGATACCTTAAAAAGCGACCAAAGCTAAATTTACTCACAGAAAACAGAGGGTATGAAGAAGATGGAAATAACAATGGTTATTGTTTGGATAGTTATTGGAATCGTTGTAGTTGCAACACTATTCTTGCTATTTTTTGCAAGTCGTTATCGGAAATTTACCTCTGATACTTATATGATACATTTCAGGAATGGGAGAGTCATCAAAGCAGGTATTGGAGGAAAAGCTGTAGTCATTCCACTTATAGATGAAGTTAGAGTGATACCTGTCACAACACAGTCAACATTTTTAGAAGCTAAAGAAAAAGTAGTTTCACGAGAATTTCAGGAAATAAGTGTTACAGCATTTATTTTCTGGCGTGTTGTTGATCCTGAAGTAGCTTTCTCACGAACTTCATGGGATATAAAATCACAGGCACACGTAGAGAAAATCATTAAAAATGCAGCAGAAAGTATTATCAGAACTGCTTGTGCAAATATGGCACTAGAAAAAATTATTAGGGACAGGCAAGCTATTATCGAAGCTGTAACTAAAGAATTACACACTTTGACAAGAGATTGGGGTTTAGTTATTGAATCATGTGAAATCAGAGAGATCGAGATTATCGACCCTAACCTGAAATCAAATGTCAGTGCTATTATGAAAATTGAACAAGAGAAGCTTGCTAGACTGAAAAACGCTGAAATGGAAGAAATAACTAAATTACGAGATCTTGAAGTTAGCCGTAAAGTAGGTATTGAACAACAAGAAGTTGGGATGGATGTCGACTCTAAGGAGAAAGAAAAAGACATTCAAGTTCAAGAACTAGAGAGAAGGAGAACAGAAGTCGAAGCTCAAACTTATCAAACAAAGATTCAGATTGAAGCTGCTGCTGAAGCTGATAAAATTAAGAAATTAGCTGAAGCTAAACAATTCGAAATTGAATCAAGAGCTCGAGGTGAAGCTACAGTTATTCGTGAAGCCAAAATGGCTGAAGCTGAAGGTATTCTTAAAAGAATTGAAGCTTTAAACAAATCAGATTCTCGTCTGTTCCAAGAAATGATTATTGAGAAACTTCCAGAGATTTATCAGAATTTAGAGATTGATAAAATGATAATAACTGGAAGTAAGGAAGATGCCTTCTCATCCATAGCGAATGCAATCCTACCATTTCTACAAATTGTTCCTGAATTAGCTAAAAGAACCGATATAGGTATTGAAAAGAAGAAGAAGTGATTTTTTCTTCTTCTATGTTTTTTGCATCATAATAAAACTTTCATCTAGTCCGATGTATTTTAATTTTGAAATTCCATAATGCTTCAATTTAGCAATGAATGCATTTCTTTCTAGATTGAAGTAATAAGGTTCAAAAACACCCATAATCCAGTCAAAAGATAGAGAAAGTTTTCGGATAAGAGGTAAAGCCAAATAACCTTCATCGAGTAAAACAATTTTACTCACATCTATAAATTTCATTAGATCATCTTTGAAGAGAAAACTTGTTCCAACGACTAAATCAACAGAATTTGCGAATTGTTTTACTTCGAAATCATCATATTCTATGAACTCAACATTATAAATTTCATAGAGGTCTTGTAAAACTTGACACCTGTGAAGAGAGTTTGGTGGTTCTATACTGATAACTTTGACATTGTGCCTATAAAAATCTGCTAAGTGTAGAGCATCATAACCTGAACCATTTCCCCAATTGAGAAAAGTCAGCTTATCTTTGGAGAAAAATAATGACATTCGTTGAGATATTGTTTTGAAGAATAAACTACGTAGTTGAAAGAAATATTCTGATCCTAATATAGAATCAAGCGAATTGATTAAATCAACCTCTTGTAATTTGCTTGACTCTCCCTTAAGTATAGATTCATATATAGAACCAAGACGGTCAAACAATGAATTGAAATGTGTAATTAACTTATTATCAAACTCTTTTATATCATTCTCCATATACTCTTCCAGAAATTTTCTTCTAGGATTTTCAGCGTAAAATTCTCCTTGTTTTGTTAATAATTCGTTATAAGTTAGCAAATCAAAGATTCTAACGAATTCCTCTTCTAAAGTGTTGAAATTGGACATATGAAATATTTCTTCAGGAGATCTAGGGCGATTAAGAATGTTGTAAATATCTAGGTTTTCAAACATCTTGGATGCCTTTAAGGCTGCTAATTTCAGTAATATATCTAGGTTTTTGTTAATTTTTTCATCAGATAATGATTCTTCTGCTTCGTACATTCTCATAAAGTACACCAGTATAGGAAAGTATATGCTAAAGAATACATAAGGTATTTTTAATCTTATTATAGTTTTTTTAGAAAAACAAAAATATTACAGGGGAAACAGTAGCTATTTTTTCCTATAAACGTCTATGAACTCTCTCGATTTAAGAAATATTATGAATTCTACGACCGCGGAAACAGGTACAGATAAATCTTGACTCAATCCATAAACAGATCGATCTCCATTAATCAAATTTAAATTTTCTAAGAAAAGTTGATAGTTATTATGAAGAGTAATCCAACCCTGTTGTCTTAGAATATTCTTACTTTTTGATAACTCCGGATAATCATCTTCTGAGTTTATAATAAGATCCATTATTTCATCAATTGTGTATTTCTTAGGTTGCTTTGAGACATTTTTGTCCAAGAATTTTATTGCCTCGATGGTTGATACTTTCTTGCTATTCCCAGGAATATTGATGTAAGAGTTAAACAATATTTTAAACCATTCATCGATATAACTATAATTAATTCGGCTCTGAGGTTTCTTAGCTCCTATTAAGATAGCATCCTTCTCGATGTGTTGATAAACCAGTAGCTCTAAACCTTTGTAATAGAGGCTTATCAAATCACCTTCTTTCAACTCAGCTTCATTCTTTTGAGTATCAATAAATTTGAAAAGATGACGTAAATCTATTTTTTTTCCATCAACCATTTTGGGAAGGAATCTACCGTCCATTTCTGCTCTATGATATTGAACAAATAAGAAACCGTAGAAATTGTTAAACTCATCTCCTCTTACCATGGAAGTATCATTAATAGTTATACCTTTAGTTAAAACTCCATCACGACTTGAAACAGGTATCTTTTGTACAGCTGTTTTTTCAGCTTCAATAAGAAGTTTCAAAGCTTCATTAAGTAATTCAGGCTTTCCTTTAGCTCTTTCAGATAGAGATCGTGCATGTTTAGTTAATTTATCGAGATTAGCTGTTGGAACACATACTAGAAGAAGGACAACAATGTTCTCTACATCATCTTCTCTTACAATGTATCTGCCAATAACTATTCTTTCTTCTAAACTAGTAATAACATCAGCATTAGTACGTGCAAAACCCGTATAAACTTCAGAAAGAGAACTTACATCCTTTAATTTGTCTCCAAAATTTGATCGTGACAGTTCTCTCATATAGCAAACTGGTCCATAGATGATATCAAAAACTATCATGGAAACGACTTTAATTCCAAGGTCTCGCAAAAATGGTAAATGATAAGGAGAAATCTCTATTTCATGGTATTTGTCGCTTTCACTAATTTTAATCACCACTATCTCTATGGCAGTAAATCAAATGCCTTATGTATAATAAATCTTTTCAAGGTATTATATCAATTTGAGGTTCACCTTATTTTTAATAAATTGATTCATGATGGGTTTTTGTCATGTTGCAATATTAAGACAGCATGGTTGAGCTAGTTTCGTAGAGATCATTATATATAACTACAAGAGTTCTATACTCACTCTCTGCGGATACATCACGTATCCTCCTACCCCGTTCACCCTGCGTTTAGGCAAGGCTTTCGGATCGCTTTTGACTAATATATTGTATGCAACACTAACATCAGCATTGATTATATAACCTTTAGAAGAACGGAACAGTCCTCGCTTGATTCGTTTCCCTTTGTAATTCTTTCGTTTTTTGGGAAATTCGTTGTCTAGGAAACTGCTCTTAGAAGTATATTGTTCTGGGATGGTTTCCACCTTTATCCCTCGTTCTGCTCCTTTATACTTCAAGATATTGATGATTCTCAGAAAAGGGATGGTGACAAACATCTGGGTAACTTTCTTCCAGAAATGTAATCCTTGTTTCCACAGAGAATTATAGCCTATAATTACTTCATGGAGATCGCGTTCGACCCACAAGTCAACCAAATAACTCGTTAACTTATGAATTCCATCTTTCAATTTCCTCCTCCACTTCTCCTTAAGTTTGTAGTAAGCTTGTCCATAGATCAATCTGTTCTTTCCTTTCAGCTGTTTTTTTTGTTGTTGTGCATACTGTATCTGTAATTTTTTCTGTTTTTTCAAATAATATTGGGTTATGGATTTTATTCCTTTCCCTGCATCTTTGATAACAATTGGTTTTCCACCTTGGTTATCCACAAAAGCTGCAAGGTTATCCATCCCTAAATCGACAGCACCTTTTCTTATCCTCTTCTGCAGGAGTTTGGGTAAACTTTTCCTATAAACTAGCTCTAGTGTATATCCTGGTCTGCGGGGGATGATTCTCACTTCTCTTAATTCTGTGTGCTCTGTTAATCTTGTTTTGTAACTGTATCCTACTTTCTTGGGGAGAACCAACCAACCGTTAACTATCCGCGCTTGTTGGTTGGTGAAGATAGCTACTACTTCCCCATCTTTACGCTTATAGTTAGGCGGTTGAGGTATAGCAAAGAACAATAAAGGGTTCTTTTTCCATTCCTTCAAAGCGCTAAAATATCCCTTCCAATTCCTACAGAGGAGTTTGAGAGTGTGTTGGGCAGTTTGAGCAGGAAGGACGTGGTAACATTCTTCGTGCTTTAGAAGTGTATCCAAATGATTGTAGAAGAGGAGTTTATTTTGGTTCTTCAATGAACCTTTTATCAGAAAATTTGCGCGATTGTAGAGATTCTTAACTTGATGACAAATCTTGCTCAAATTGGGGTGATAGTCTAGTTCTATACACTCCACGCGTAGGACCTTAGTCATCATTTTTTTAGAAGTATTTTCTTATAAAAACCCCGGTAATATTCGCCTAAAGGCATCCCTGTAAACTGATTTTTGGTGTGTTTAATATGACGAGATGACAAAAATATTTTATAGTTCTCTCCCAATTCAACGATTGAAGGTGTACTATTGTTAGATCCAACTAATTCAAGCTGTTTCTTTCACTTTCCAGAACAGGGATTATGTCATTAATAACATCAAATGGGCAGTTTAGTAGATACTCTTTAGATGTTCTCCAAAAATCATCAAACAAAGTGGAATGATAACCTAGTGCCTCATAAGACAAAGCTTGAATGAGCACCTCTAACTTATCAACATAAGCCACAAATTTAGCTTCCTTTGAATCTTTATCTCTTAATTCTGAAAATGTGTTTTTCCAAGTATTTTTCACAGTTTCATCAAGAATTAATGAGAGTAATTCGTTGCTAGCAGTTGTGAGAACCTGATTTTTAAATTCGGTATATTGATCTATTCCCAGCAGTATTTCCAGTTGTTTGTCAAAGTCTTGATATTGACATTCTGGTAAATCATGAATTATTGCGATCCGCATAACATTTTCAGTTTTTAATGGATCGTTTGGATGAAGAGCATTATGAAGGTCGCTCAACAGAAGTGAGAGCATAGCTGTATTGTAAGAGTGATCAGCAACACTTTCAACATCAGACAAAGAAATGCCAACTCTTATCCAACCTTGGCGAGGTAAACGCTTAAGCTGGATAGAACTCTGAATAAATCCATAAATCATCTGGTATAGTTCGTCCACTTCACTCTTCTCTTTCAATCTTGTCAGTAAAAACAGATGTGAAAGAGTTATTAAAAACATCGATGAGGGTAACCAGAAAGTGAAAAAGAGTAAAAAAAGAAGAGAATTGCCTTACATGAATTTTCTTATGAAATTCCATTGACGTTCTGTATCATCTTTCAAAGATTTGAGCTGGTCTTCGGTGATGGTTTTCAATCTTCCCTGCAATTTTGTCCACTCTGTCAAGTTTACACGATTGTTCATATCCTCGTATTTCTTACTTGGTCGACTAATTTCCACAATATTAGTTTCTCTATCCCATTCAAATAATGGCCAGACACCAGTTTTCACCGCAAGTTGAGCTATTTTTACTGTATCAGCTGAATCAGATCTCCAGTTAGGAGGGCATGGTGCATCTATCTGAATTAGTTTAAAACCTGTCATAGAAACAGCTTTCTTAACCTTGTAAACTAAATCCTCAAGATAACCAGAACTAGCTGTTGCAACATATCGAGCATTGTTTGCCATCATGATAAAAGGAACCATTTTTCTAGGAGTTGTATTACCATAAGGTGTTGTTGCAGTTTTTGCTCCAATCATTGTATCACCACTACGTTGTCCCCCTGTATTTCCATAAACATTGTTAGAATAGATGATATGCAAAATATCTTCTTGTCGATCACAAGCGCCAATTTCGGTAGCTATACCAATATCAGCTCCTGAACCATCTCCACCCCATACAACAATTTTACGGTCGTCCAATCCTTTCATTTTCATTGCGCGTCTAACACCTGACGCAACGGCATCACTTGCTGCAAAAGCAGTATTGATAGTTGGAACGTTAAAGGCTGCACCTTTTCCACCACCTTGATAAACACTTGCACAGCTTGCTGGTACAACTAAAATCACTTTATCAGATATTGCACCAATCGCATGTCTAAAAGCAAGTGTAGAACCACATCCTGCACATGCAAAATGACCTTTCAAGAGAGCTTTCTTAGGTATATTCAACAAATCTTTTTGAGTTACTTTCATTTACATCCTACTCCTTAATGCTTCTTTAGCAGCAGCAACAATTTTCGTATAAGGAACATCTTCTCCACCAAGCCCCATGATTCTTCCTTCAACTGAAGTATCAACCTTATTTCTATGCAATACTGCTTCTATTTCAATTCGTAGTTGTCCAGCATGACCAAAACTTACTGATCGATCTATTACGAGTAATTTGTGGTTTTTCTTAGCAAACTCAACAATATCTTCTTCAGGGAATGGTCTGAAAGTTCTAACTCTCATTTCATTGACACTTAATCCTTCTTCCTTTAGCTTATCTACGGCATCTTGAGCTTCATCAGCTATGGTTCCCATAGAAACTATTGTTAAATCAGCTACGTCATCACCATAAATTTCGATTAAACCGTTTCCATAAGTCCTACCGAAATATTCTCCCAATTCTTTGTTCATATCAACAATCTTTTTCTTTGCTCGTTCCATTGCTTCCATCAAATCTGTTCTGTCTTTTATGAATTTCTCTGGACCAACTAAACCACCAAAAATCCAAGGTTTTTCTGTATCAACTTCAATAACTGGGTCAGAATATTCACCAACGAAATTGAAAGAATCTTCAGCACTTGGAAGATCAACTTGAGCTGTTGTATGACTAATTACAAAACCATCTAAGCATGGCATGGATGGTAATGCTATACTTTTATCCTCTGATATTCTGAATGCTTGAAGTACGGTATCGAAAACTTCCTGGTTATTCTTTGTATATATTTGAATCCACCCAGCGTCTCTAAATGCCATTGAATCTTGGAGATCTTGATAAATAGACCATCCAGGTGCTAAACAGCGGTTTACAACTGGCATTACGATTGGTAATCTTCCATAACCGCTCCAAAAAACATTCTCGGCCATATAGAGCAAACCTTGTGATGAAGTTGCTGTGAATGTTCTCACACCGCTCCAAGCAGCGCCCATACATCCAGCAAGAGCAGAATGCTCACTCTCAACAATAATAAATTCTGCATCAAGTTTTCCTTCATCAACATATTGACTCAGTTTTTCAATTATTGTCGTCTGAGGTGTTATTGGGTAAGCTGATACTACTTTTGGTTTTGCAAAGAGTGCTGCATATGATGCGGCATCGTTTCCAGTCATTGATTTTTTATTATGTTTCACTACCATCTTATTCATCCTCTGAGACCATTTTTATTGCCTTGCTCGGGCATTCACTAGCACATATACCGCATCCTTTGCAGTATTCATAATCAAATTTTATAATCTGATCTTTTTCTTTGTCTGCTCGATAGATTGCATTATCTGGGCAGAATTTCCAACAGATATTACATTTTATGCACAATTCTGGATCTACAACAGGTTTGTGTGTCCTCCAATCTCCTGTTCTTCCAGCTGCACCTTCAATTGGGAATAATATAGGGGAACTTGGACCTTTTGTCATGCAATTACCACCTTTGTTTCTTCATAAGCTTGCAGTGCTGCTGCAACATTTTTAGGTGCTCGTTTTTCACCCCAGAAACTAACTATTGCTTTTTCGAGATTATCTATGCTCACAACATTTGTTCCTTTAACAAAAGCACCTAGCATTGTCATATTAACTAAAGTAAACCCACTTAATATTAATCCTAGTTCTTGTGAGATCCTTGTTGCGTCGACATATGCAACTTTTCTTCCACTGCCCTTCAGACTTTCAGGAATTTTTTTAGAGTTAACTATAATTACACCTTCTTTATCCACTGAATTGATATCAATTCTATCTAGAAGGCTTAAGTCTAGTATTAGAGCATGATTAGCTTCATACACAGGACTGTGTATTCTTATTGGCTTATTATCAAATCTGACATAAGCTTGGACCATTGCCCCTCTTCTTTCTGAGCCATATTTTGGTATCGCTTGAGCATAAAGTCCTTCATACATTATTGCAGCTTCAGCTAGAATCTTTGCTCCCGTTACTCCTCCGCTTCCACCACGACTTATTTGTATCACTTCTATCATCTATTATAACCTAAAATTATGATGTTTCGTAGATTTCACTTCTTATTATAATTGTTTAGGTGTCGCAGTTGCAAAATAGGAAAGTACTCGAAAAACGGGGTTTAACATAACCAAATCATGATTTTAAGACTTTTACCAGATTGTTTATTCCCTCATAATTTTTTACCTTAATTCCTTTTCCACAGATTAAGTTTATTGTCTCTGATTCTATTTCAGTAAAAGGTCCAACTCGCGTTATTACATCAACGTTTGCATCATGCCTTCTCTTTAATCCAGATAAACCAATAACAACATCAGGTCCCCTAAATTCTATAACATCTAACCCAGCAAACCCTGCTATCTCTTGAGGCGTTGAGATCACCAATTTTGTTATTGTTTCTTGAGCAGTATATTTTCTTAGGAAAAGCGCATTTATCTTGACTTCTGACACATTTTCAAATGTTAAAGAAAGAGCTTTTATGAGGATTTTGTGGCTATCATCTTTACTAGATGGCCAACAAATCGATAATCCAATCTCAGGAAAGATTGAAATCATAATTTGTTTTTCTAAAGGCAATAGTAAATAACTGTTAAAATCAGTTACTTCTTCGAAAGTTAGCAGAATTGCGTAATGTAATGGTTTAGAGCTTATTTTTGCTGTGTAGATTGAATACGATATTTGTTCAGTGTCTTTAATTGCAGAATCTAAGCTTTTTTGAATTGTGTTTTTAATTTTCGTAGTAGTATCGAATTTTTTAGAAGGTGTAATCTGAAAGGTTTTTTGATAAACGTCAAAAAACATATTTTGTAATGATAGAATCCAGATTTTCCGTATTTTAGAGGATGTAATTTTCTTATTTTTTAAGTTTTTAAGAATCAGTTTTTTAATATCCTCTTCAGAAGATTTTTTGATTTTTGCAGTGGCATTTGGTATGAGAGGAAGCAGATCTTTCTTGTTAAGATACTTCAGAAAAGTTTCTTTATTCATATTCACCACTGAGCTTTTTCTGACACTTTAAAAATTAGTGTCTTGTTGTGCCTATATTCTTATGATTATTTAATATTTTTATGATTGCCGATGGAGGAAGTGGTAAAATAGCAAAAATGTTGAATATAAAAGAAAATAAGAGTGGAAAAAAGATATTATCTAGATGATTACTCCAAGTACTAGTAAAATGAGTTGCACCTCAAAAGCTGTAACTAAACTAGTTATTACTACAATTAAAGTTGTTAATTTCCAAGTTCGTCTCTGAGACATCTCTATGTAAAGAAGTAACCAAATTATTGAGGCTACAGTCAAGATTGAAAATAGCACTAAGAAAAATGTAAGCCAACCACCGGTTAGAACTCCGTTGTATATTGTATAAACCATTATTGTCCCTTCTTACTGATTGTATCGTCTCTAATCTTATGCTTTAAAAATTTTTGTTATCTAGTTCTATTTATTCAGGAATGAAGAAGTCGCCATCAATTTTTCCTTTGATGTTCTTCTTTTTAACATACATAGGAATTATTTTCCTGATACTTTCAACATCAAACCCAATTGATTCAGAAAGTTCAATTATATTGAATTTTTCTCCAGAACCAAGAGCGTATTCAATTTTGTATTTAGGAGTATCCTCTTTCTTAAACTCACCTTTTGTTTTTCCCTTGGCTCCAGTTCGGCTTTTACCGCATTTTGGGCAATCCCAAGTAGCCATTGTCGTAAAGGTAAGGTTACCATTTTTGTCAGGCATAGGACTTCTCATCATCCATTCTTTTTTAGTTGGAACATCTAGTGGTTTCCATTCTTCTCCACAGCCTTTACATTTTATCAGTTTCATCTTTGCCATAAATCTCAAATATCGTTCAGTTAACATGATTAAAATCTTTTCGATGAGATATTATTCCAAAAGCTAGTTTTATAAGAGACCACGTTGAGAAAAGGACATACTAAAAAGTGAATAACATGAAATGTTTGGCATGTTGGGAAGATATTCCAGAAGCTGCAAGAATATGTGAACATTGTGGTTCTGATCAAAAAGAGGTTAAGGATTTCTTTGTTCTAGCTCTGCTAAAGCAACAAAAAAGGAAGATTGTTGTTCCTGAAGAAACAGATGTCTTAAAGTACATTCTTGAAGTTGATCCAGAATCAAAAAAAGAGATAACAATCACTGGTAGTTCTGAACCCTTGCCTGCTTATGAACCTCAAAAACCCGCTCTATTAGGAGGAATTACAGGTCAAAGCCAAGTTCCTCCCTCAATAGCAATAAGTCAACCAAACAGACAACAACCTTTATCTCAAAAACCCAAGGAGAAAACATTAGTTTGTCCATCTTGTCAAGACGAAGTTCCATTTCGAAAATTCTGCAAATTTTGTGGTTTTCAGTTACAAAGAGAATGCCTTGATTGTGCAACAGTTAATAGGATTACAGCTAAATTTTGTACAAAATGTGGAAAAGCTCTGAAACCTCTGGAAATTGATGAAAAGAAAGAAAAAGCTTAGACCTAATTATCTTTTCTAGAAAAAATTCCATGTGTGATAAATATGAAGCTACATAGACCCTATATTGCAGTTATGTTTAACTGGAATAAGGAAAAACTCTCAACCGACATCATCTATTTCAATTTAAGAGAAGGAAAGGAAAAGAGTTTTATTGCACATACGAGACTGAATTTCACATATGAAAAGGAATACCTTAGAGTTTACAAATACATGAAACTCGGTAAGAATTCGAATTTTTATATGAAACCCCGAGAAGTTACAGAGGATCTCAGAGAGGCCGAGTACATAATAATCCCAGATACTGATTCACCTTGGAATAACAAAGCATTTCTTGAGTACTGTAAAACCTTCAAAATCTCTAAAGCTAGAATAGCAACTCTCTGTAGAACATGTCTAGATAGGAGATATAAGTGGACAAGTTTGGAAAAAGACTCAGTAATTTATAAGGGTCAAAGAATTTGTGATTACTGCTCGAAAAAAGAGTTAACTCAGGAATTGCAAAGGAGTAATTTAGTAGTTTCTGGAGGTTTAACAAAATTCTATCAACAACAAGTAGAACGAGAAGGAAATCTCGACGTGGTTCTAGAAAACATTTCTTTTGGTTCAGAACAGGATCCAATAAAGAACCCAGCTTCAACTTTGTTTGATATTATTGAACCTGTTAAGGAAGAAACAAGTTTAGCAGTAAATAAGATAAAAGGGATACCTAGTAGATTCCGAGATTTGCTAATTGCTGAAGGAATTAAAACACTATTACCGATTCAAGAGAAATCTATCGAAAAGGGATTACTTCGAAATAATGACCTTTTAGTTGTTGCTGGAACAACTTCTGGTAAAACTTTGGTTGGAGAACTTGCAGGAGTAACCAAGGCTTTACAAAAAAAGAAGTTTGTTTACTTATCTCCACTAGTTGCTTTGACCAATCAAAAACATGAACAATTTAAAAAACGGTACAAAAAAATAGGTCTCAATACAGCAGTTAGAGTTGGAATGAGTAGAATAAAGGTTGAGGGGGAGTTTACACCAATTGTTGATGATGATATCAGGAACTCAGATATAATAGTAGCTACTTACGAAGCTTTTGATTTTCTACTTAGAGATGGTAGAAGTAAGGCTATTGGAGAAATTGGAGTTATTGTTGTTGATGAGGTTCAAATGTTAGTATCAGAGGGAAGAGGTTTTAGGTTAAATGGGTTAATCGCTCGTTTAAAAGCTCTTTTTCCAAGTGCTCAGTTCATTTATTTATCTGCAACAATAGGAAATCCAGATGAACTAGCTGAAGATTTAGATGCTGAAACTGTTCTATATCTTGCTCGACCTGTCCCCCTCGAAAGACATGCAATTATCACTGAAAATGATGCAGATCGATTTAAGCACCTGTTTAAATTATGTCTGAGAGAAGAGAGAATCAGGTCAAGCACTGGTTATAAAGGGCAAACTTTGGTTTTCACCAATTCCCGAAGGAATTGTGAGAAACTAGCTAAGAATTTGAAGACGAAAGGAGTTTCCTCAACTTATTATCATGCTGGTTTAACCTTTAGAAAAAGAAAGATAGTTGAAAGAGGGTTTGAAAAGGGTAAATTCTCAACTGTAGTGACTACTATTGCTTTAGGAGCTGGAGTAGATTTTCCTGCTTCTATGGTAATATTCGAGAATCTAGCGATGGGAATTAATTGGCTGTCAGTAGCAGAATTTCATCAGATGTTAGGAAGAGCAGGAAGATTAGGGTTTCATGATAAAGGCAAAGCATATTTATTAGTAGAACCAGGAAGAAAAATTTTCATAGGACAAAAGGAAACTGAAGAACAGATAGCTTTTGAACTATTAACACTACCCATTGAAGATGTCGACCCAGTTCTAGATACAATTGAGGAAGAAGAGGAAATATTGGCAACCGTGGTAGCATTTAAGGACGTCAACATTACTCAAGATAAAATGATCTTTGCAAATATACTGGGAAGAAACACTCCATTGAGCGATAATATGAGCGCCCTAAAAAAAATGAAAATGATTTATGTTGAAAACAAAACAATTTTTCCTACAGATCTTGGAAAAGCTGTTTCCCTATCATTTCTTGCTCCATCATATGCAATAAGATTGGTTCAAGAGATACAACGTTCTAAGAAAAAATATCTAGCTGATGATTTGGCTCTAACATTAGCTGTTAAAATTCAAACTTTCAGATCAGCGCATCTCTCACCAAAAATACATGGTGAGATAGAAAGAGCACTAAAATCCACTATTTCAACAAATATATTCTCTGGTACTATTTTAGATCTTTATTTAGGAAATAGTTGGGGAAAAAGAAATCCAACCCAAGCTATTTTGGAAACATTCTCAAAGTGGACAGCAAATATTTTTACGTGTAAATGTCTTGATAAACCATTTTGCGATTGTGGAGAAATTAATTTCTCTAAAATGATATTTGAATTACGTCAGAAAGGCTATTCACCCTCAAGAATCTCTGAAGAAATGCGCAAAGAAAATAATATTCAATTGTATCCTGGAGATGTGTATTCTTGGCTTGATTCTCTCGTTCATCATCTTCAAGCTATACAACGTTTAGCAGAGGTTATGGATAAAGATGAGCTAAAACAATCTGCACACAAATTCGCAAGACAAATCGAGAATCCAAACAAAACTCAGAAAAAAAAGAAGAGTTAAGCCCTCCTATTCTTTGAATCATGTCAATTCGTCATATTTACAATACATTTTTGTCTTGTAGTCATATTAACTACCATTGTATCAATTTAAATAGACAGTCTTGAGCAAATATTACGGGAGTTTTTATAAGAATCTCTAGGTGAAGAAGAGATGACTAAAGTTCCTAGAGTGGAGTGTATAGAAGTAAAGTATCAACCTGCTTTAAGCAAGCTCAGATATGGTCATGCTTACTACAAACTCCGAGAAAAGTGGAGGAGGAAATTAAAAGACGCCATCCACAAGCTCACCTGTTATTTACTTGACTTGTGGGAGAAAAGAGACCTCCACGAGGTCATCGTCGGTTACAACAAGAAGTGGAAGCAAGGGGTACACTTCTGGAAGAAGGTCACCCAGATGTTCGTCACCATCCCCTTTCTACGTATCATCAACATCTTGAAGTATAAAGGAGCAGAGCGAGGGATAAAGGTAGAAATGATTCCCGAAGAATACACTTCCAAGTGTAGTTTCCTTGACAATGAATTCCCCCAAGCCAGGAAGAAGTACGCTGGTCGGAGAGTTACTAGAGGGTTGTTTAAATCCGCTCAAGGGCATCTCATTAACGCTGATGTTAATGCTGCATACAACATTTTACTCAAAAGCGATCCGAAAGCCTTGCCTAAACGCAGGGTGAACGGGGTAGGAGGATACGTGATGTATCCACTCAGAGTGAGTATAGAACTGTTATAGTGCTATATGTTGACCTCTAATAAAGACGCTCAACTAAAGTTGTCCTAATATGACAACAAGACAAAAACTCATCATGGTCAGCTTCTGTTAGACTTGTCATTAACAGAATAGATAATTTTAAAACACTTCTTTATACAATAGAATCAAAGAGTAATGCTGATTCCTATGTCATCTAAAGCAGCTAAAAAAAACATTCTTAAATTGATTAAATCTAAGATGTTAATTGAGAGATTAGACGCTATCCACGAGTTAAAAGAATTAGGTGATACCGCTAATTTTGCCGTTTCAGCTTTAATTCGTTTAGTCAAGAAGGATGAAGACGACCTTGCTCGTATTAATGCGTTAGATGTTCTAGCAGGCTTATCAGAGATATCTCAAGAAGTAATTGCCGTAATAGAAGCTTCTCTGAATTCCAACAGTATTGGAGTGCAGAAGAAAGCTGAAAAAATATTGTCGAAAATGGATAGAGATGTTACAATTATTCCACTTCCTGATGAAGAACAACCTTCAACAACTGAAGAGACAGTAGTTGAAGCAGAAGATTCTCCTGCTCAAGAAGGGTTCTTTGAACCTGTAAAAGAAGAACAGCTTCATCAACAAGCAGCTGTTTCAGGTAATGATACTGAAGTGACATTGGCTTGGGAGTTTGAAGAGTTTGGTGTAGGAGAAACTAGTGAATTAAGTTCAACAATTACACCTGACGTTACAGCTGATCAAACACCACAACAAGTGGAACCTGAAGAAGTTATCAGTGAAGAAACCCCCCCTATAGTAGATCTTCAACCACCTGCTGAAGAAGAAACTATCGAAGCAGTAGAAGAAGTAGTACTTGAAGAAGAAACTATCGAAGCAGTAGAAGAAGTAGTACTTGAAGAAGAAACTAAAGAATCACGTAATCTAGAAGAAGAATTAATACTAAAAGAGCTAGGAGATACTCCTTTCACAGTTTCGTTGTTCAATCTAAAAATACTTTTTGAAGAATCAGACAAACTTGAGGAAGATGATGAAAGAAATCATAACTTCATACATCTAAAGGTCAATGAATCTATGGATAAATTGATGGAACATCTTTACAAACTAATTGGTATCACAGCAGAAGAAGAATGGCAAAAATTCATAGCTTACAAATTCAATACAGGTGATCAAGAAAATCTGCGTAATATAATCTCTTTATTATCAAGTAAAATTAAGGAAAATATATGTGATTTTTGCATACTGTCATATCTTATATTCATGGGTTCTCTATCACAAAAACTTGGTATGATAGACGAAACAATAATTTTTTACGAATTTATACTAAACCAAGATTCTACAAATATGATTGTTTTACACAATTTAGGTATGCTTTATGGAAAACTAGGTCAATCTAATGAAGCGATCAAACAATTCGAAACAATAATTGAAAGAGAACCAAAAAATGCTTTGGCTTATGCTCGAATCGGCGACTTGTTATTCTATGAGAAGAAAAATTTTGACGAGGCTATTGATTATTATCTCAAAGTTCTAGAACTTGATCCTAAACGTATTTCTTCAGGAATTAATCTCGCAGCTATTTACAGCAAACAGGAGAACTACTCTGAAGCAACTTCTATTCTACATAAATGCCTTAAAGATAATCCTGGTGAAAGTGATTTATGGTTAAATTATGCGATATTAATGGTGAAGCAAAAGAAATTCCATGAGGCAATTGAATCATATACAAAAGCTATAGATGTTTCTCCTGATGATTGGAAGTTTAAGGAAAGAGCAAGTAAAGAAAAAGCTAAAGTTGAAGCAATTATAACCTCAAAAGAGTATATAGACGAAGAAGAAGAGGAAGAGGTTAAACCAGCTGTTAAAGACAAATATGAAATAGGTAAACTATTCATTTTTGCACATGATCCTTTGGATGATGAAGTTTTCGAAGCTATATTTGATTGGGTTAAAGGAAAGAAACCTGAATTTGTTTTTGTTGAGAACATACTTTTCGGATATGGAAGTATCATCGACCAAGAAAATTTTCCTCAAGATCCATTAAGTTCTAAGAATTTCGCAGAGATAATTTGGAAAGAGCAATATGAACAAGATCTCCAGATAAGTAAGTTTCATACCCAATTATTCGATCTTGAAGAATTTGGGAAAATAGTGATTTTTGCAGAAGAGAAATAACCTTAAAGTCCTAAATGAAATGTTTAAGTATATCCCATCTTTCTATTTTTTGTATGAAACTGTCTGAAGCTAGTAGTATCATAGTAACGGGTGGGACTGGCTTTATTGGGTCTTATCTAGTAGAAAGATTACTGGAAACTGGTGATTTTTCCATTTTGGTTATAGATAATAATTTCTCTTATGACGTTCTCCCAGAAGAAGTTAAAGCAAGAGTGAGAATTGAGAAACAAGATATTAGAGATTTAGATACAATTGATAAGATATTTGAAGAATTTAAACCAGAAATCTGTTTTCATTTAGCCGCGATCCATTTCATTCCTTATTGTAACAAACATCCAAATGAAGTGGTTGATGTAAATGTTCGAGGGACATCAAATATACAGTTTTTATGTAACAAATATAACAGCAATATTATACAAACGTCCACAGCTGCTGTATATGCTCCAGATGACCTTCCCCATACAGAGAATTCAACAATTGATCCACCTGGAATTTATGGATACTCAAAAACGGTAAATGAGCATACACTTGGTGTTCATTTCAAGGATAATTTGAAAGAATTACTTGGAGTAAATGCAAGATTGTTTAATGTTTATGGCACAAGAGATCTCAACCCTCATGTTATCACAGAAATCTTTCAACAGATGAACAAACAATCTGAGGATGATAACATTGTCCTAGAACTTGGAAACATCAAAACTAAGAGAGATTATATCCATGCATATGATGTTGCAGAAGCCCTCATATCTATCGCTGAAAGTGACTTGAAAGGTATTCATACATATAATATAGGGACAGGAGAAAGTTGGAGTGTTGAAAAAATAATCAATAAACTAGAAGAGATTGTTAACAAGAAAATATCTGTTGAACACTCTCAAGAAAGAATGAGAAAATCAGAAAGAATGTTTCATCAAGCAGATATCTCAAAAATTCTCCAGGAAACTAGTTGGAAACCGAAGATCTCTATAGAGAAAGGACTAGAAAGTTTCTTCGGGGAAGAAATTTAAAACAAAAAATGAAAAAAGAAAAAAAAGAGAATTATTTCTTCTTCTTCTTTTTTAGATAAAAGTATGTTCCTCCTCCAGCTCCACCTAGAACCACAACTGGAACAGTAATCGATACTGCAATAACCCAACCAGCAGTTGGTGCTCTTTCAATGATGAAATCGAAGAAGAGAATAGTAGATATTCCGTCACTATTTTCAATAATCAATGAAAGGTTGTATGTTCCTTTTTTGTAGTCATCGATTAGAAGAACGAGAGACAAATCAGTGTCTTGCCAATATGGTAGAAAAACGAAAGCATCTGTGTAGATTAGATTTTCACCATCATAAACCTGAACCAGTCCATCTGAACTCATTCTTTCTTTGAAGGAATTCCAGACTGTTAAGTTAACAATAGCACTAGTTTTGGTATCTGTGAGTAAAGTAGCTCCATCAAAACGTACTAAAGGAGAACTGTAAAATCTTTCTGCTCTATAAGTATCAGTTCCATTGATAGCTAATTCCCAGATTATTTCTCCGGCTTCATTAACCTCTGTTAGAAGATCTAAATCTGTCGATCCACCTGCTCCAAAAGTGCCTAATCTTGTATCTCCAGGAAGATGGTCAGCATCACCCCAATGATCTCCATGATAAGTTGAGTTATCTGGAATGATCCATGTGAATGTTTCTTGAGCTGTCCAAGTTTCTTCATCAATTTCAAATTCAACATATCTGGGCCAATTAGATGCAAAATCAGTTGTATTGAATGCATCATTATCATAGATGATATATTTGTTGGGACCTATGCGCTCGATTGAATGGGCTCCATAGAAGAAAGTAGTAGCAGGATCACCCTTGATATCGTACAAGTCGAAATCACTTTCATATTCACCGAGAGTCCAAATTATATCCCCAGTTGTCATGTCAATCTTATAGATTGTGTGAAGATGTCTCGCATTGAAATAGCAAACATTTTCTTCTTCCATATCCCAGAAAACTGTGTTTCCATGAGTCCAATCTGCAACGTTTCCCCTACCAGTATGGTTGGTTAGATAGAAATCCATTTACACAATATCGTTATAAATCAGCTAAACCTAAACTGGTTTTATATAAGATCCCGGTAGATACAGCAGCCATGTAGACAAGACTATGTCCGACCCGGTCAGCAGACCCATACGAATCGACTGGTTCATTCTATATCGATCAGTTAATTCTCAGAAACAATTGCTCTCTTCCCTCGTTTGTTCGAAAATAGCGAGCTTTCTCAATCCAAACTAAAACGGGAACATCTAACGTGATCATCAAGCCAAAAACTCGCGGTTTTATCTGTATAACAACTCACCCTACAGGCTGTGAAGCAAACGTCAAAGAACAGATAGCGCAGGTAAAAACCGATGGCGCTGTTGCAAACGGCCCTAAGAAGGTTCTCGTGATCGGCGCATCGACCGGTTATGGCCTGGCATCACGCATTACCGCTGCCTTTGGTTCAGGTGCTGCAACATTGGG
>JABCTC010000050.1 GCA_018238545.1 Candidatus Heimdallarchaeota archaeon | reverse complement strand
ATGTTACAGCTAAATTCAGAGACTCAGAAGACTTTCTAGTAATAAAAGATGATTTAGCTTATCTTATGCCAACTTTACTAGAGTTGGGCGAAGAACACCAGATGAGAACAGACGAATATCCATTTTCTTTTGGAACGATAACCAAACCAATAGATTACTATCCTGAAGAACTTCTAGAAAATTCCTTATCTGTAGGCTATCTTACAGACAATCCAGTAAAAGCTAAGAGATTACTTCGTAATCCAACTATCCAGAAAGTTTTCGTTAATGATCAAACATTCTTAATGGATATCGCCGCACCTCATGAAGGATTCAATGCGGAGTTTCTGTATCGAAGTAAAGCTACAAACTATAATGGTGTAAATAATTTTCTTAAAACTGATAGTTAATTTATTTCCCTCTTTTTTTCCTATTACATCTACTTTATATTTTATTACTTTTTTTTGTTCTCATGTTATGCCCTCGTTGTCGTAATGTGCATAAGAAAACGGTTTCTATGAAAGCCATTAAACGAAAAGGAGGGTTCCATAAACAGACTAAATTTCAATGCCCTAATTGCGGGCTCATACGGATGAAAAAGAATAAGAGCTAAAGTTCTTCTTTGATTTCAGATTTGATTACAATATATTTATCACATTTTGGACATATTTTTCCTTCAGTTACAGATTCATACCCGCAGTATTCACATGCTCTTTCTATTGGCTCAGTTTTAGTAGAAGGAGCACTCAATATCTCTGAAATAGTTGAGATTGCTGTATCTATTGATATCACTTTTTTTTCTGTTATCGATCCAGAATCAAGTTTAGTACCCCTTTCCTGTGATTTTTCTTTTTTTCGCAATAGTATGTAAACAATTACAAAAGGAATGAGAACAGCACCCATTCCAATCCCTAATGTGAGAAGAACAATGAGATAACTATCTCCACCTATTTCTCTACCCATCAACCAAATCAGAACCCCCATTAAGATACTGAAAGCAAAACCAATTATAATGTTGATCAGAACTATATTGATAGATGGTTTAGCTGTAGGAGCGTATAATTACACCATAGTAGTTTCAGATCTTGCAGGTAATTCATTTGCCGATACAGTAATTGTTACAGTTTTAGTCAAAATACCAGAATTCAACCCATTTATTGGTCTAATGATAATAGGATTATGTGTTGTAATTCCAATATTAGCTATTAAACAAAAATTCAAAAAGAAAAAATAATGATAAAATATGCAGATATAATCTGTTTGTTTTAGTCATCATCTTCTTTTTTCTATTTTATTTTTCCCTTGTTTATTGAATAGATCAGGTTCCATATTCATTAAAAGCCTTTGAATTCTATTCCCTACTCTCATTGCACTAGGTGGGTCATAATTTGAAAGAACAATAACGGTATATGGTCGATATATTGCAAAATGAGAGTTGATACCTGGTGCGCCACCATTAATATTTATTCTATATTGTTGTTTATTATCTTCAGCGACAGCAATATCCTGTTTTTCTGAGTTAAATTTAGGATCATAATGCATTAGTTTATTTGAGAGAATTAGGTGTGTATAAGTTGAATTTAGAACCTGAAAAGTTTGTAACGCTTTGTTAAAATGCGCTAAATCACTTGCTGTTGAATATCCCCCTCCAGCTGCACTTCCTCTTTTACGAGACATAGATGTATTAGATTTCCATACTTTCTCATCATCATTTATTGATGGATACATTTTAGTATACCCCGTTGCGAGATTTGGTGTAGGATCATCAATGAAATAGCTATCAGTATTATCCATATTTGCAGGTTTGAAAATGTATTCTTTGACAAAATCAAAATACGACATGTTACTTATTTTTTCTATTATTCTACCCAAAACTTCCATTCCAGCATTGCTGTATCTAAACTGATTACCTGGATCAAAGGATAGCGATTGGTTTTCTATAAGCTGTAATATATCCTTGATTTCTATGTATTTGTCCATATTACGGAAAAATTCTGGTCCAAAGAAATCTCCTAAACCTGAAGTGTGAGTTAAAAGTGAGAAAGTTCTGTTTTTCCAATCAGCCACTGTTCAACTACAAATGATATCGAATTTGATGAAAGATACAGCTACAGAAATTAGTAAGAAGAAGAGTGAAGAGATTGATATGGACAATTTCGCATTTACAATGCAAATTTTCTCTTCGAAAGCTGCGAATATTGCAAAAAAGAGATTTAGCAAATTCATAAAAGATCTAAATGAGGAACTTAAGGACATTGAAAAAGGAAGTGAAGATTCAATAAAAGAACCCCTTCACTTCTTGTTTTCAGGTATATTTCCAATAATAAGAGAAAAATATTAAAAAAAATCATTTTTTTCCATGAAAATTGTTCTCAGTATATAAACCGATTTCAGAATAATAGGTAAACGATCTTTGTAGCAATTCAATTTCAAAAAAAATTGAGTTCAGTTAGATATATTGTGTGGGTAAGATGAAGGACAAAAGAGATACATTTAGTCAAATTGTGCTGGGAGTTGCTTCAAAGGAAAACACGCTCTTATTCCTCACACCATATTATGACAAATCTCAGGTCTCATCAATTCTAATCAGATATTTCTTAAAAAATCAACCTGAACAAAAAATTGGTATAATCCTCCCAGACACGGATATTTTCAATGAGTATTATACAAAACTCAGTGCAGAAAAGGAAGAGGTTTTTCAGCTAACCACATTTAATTCTTCAGATTCTGAGGATAGTCGGAGAGAGAAGTATTCCAAAAACAACATCATAATCATCACCCCTCACTTATTAAGGAACGATATTTTCCGCAAATTTATCTCTCCTAATCAATTCAGTTTACTTATTGTTGATCAATCTCATCTAGCAAAAGGAAAACATGCAATTGTTAAGCTTCTAGAAATTTTCCATCAGAATAATATTATGGTCAGAACAATAGGATATACTTCTCAGAGTCTTAGCAAGGTTGAAGATATAGTTGAGATTTGTAAGAATCTCTTAATTACGAAGATAGAGGTTTATGAAAACTTTAGTCCTCGAGCTGCTTACGAGAATGCAAAGACAAAAGAACAATCTATAATCGTCCCTCTGAATAAACCAATCTACGATTTCTGTTTTGAAATTAACCGTTATATTAGAGAATACACTGAATTTCTAAAAAGCAAAGGGATCATTAAACCCATAACTGTCAGAAAGAATTTCCCACAATTTATTTCGGATGTCCGTTCCAAATTTGAACAAGATGAACAACAAATCATTATTCGCAAAACTATCGAGTTAATTAATTTTCAGATATTGAAAGATTTAATAGAGGCTTCAGGAACGAAAGCAGCTATACGTTACATGGAAAATCTCCAAGCTAGAGTGGTCAAAACAGAAGAAGCTGAATATATCAAAAATCTACATGTGAATTTCGTTCGAACGCCAATTTTCACTGAGTTTTTAGAAGAACTTAATCAAATAAGCGAAAAGACTAATCACCCAAAATTTTCAAGATTAAAACAATTAGTCCATCAATTAAAAATGAAAAGGAATTTTTCTCAATTTCAGGTTATTGCATCAAATAAAGCCGTTCTAGCTAGTCTTCCAGCATATTTCGATGAAATTGGAATGCAAAGTAAGATTGTATCTTCAAGTAGAAAAAAGGAGAAAGAGAGAGTTATTGATGATTTCAAGAATGGAAAGATTCAAGTGCTTATCTCTAGTAAGATTTTGAGTATTAAATCAGACGCTTTGATCTTTTTTAATAATCCAATAAAATATGCAACTATTGTAGAAAGAGTAGCGAGTGAAAGCGAGGTTTACATATTACTCACTCACAGATCCAATGAAGAGAGAGTGTATCACAATTTCAGAAACCGCGAGAAGAATTTTAAAAATAAATTAAATGACCCTCGTATTCATCAAATTTTAGTTCAAAACCAGCAACAGATTTTCAAGAAGAACATGGACAAAAAAATGGATGTTAGAACTAGAGCAATGGTCAATGTTGTTAGCGTTTTAGCAAAGAATAGGAAAGAAAAAAAGGAAATAAGAAAAGAAGTTGAACAGAATCTGGAAGAATTGAAGTATATCCAATTTCTCACAAAATGCTCAATTGAAGAAGCTAAGTTGATTTTCAATGAAAATCCAGAAATTGAAAAACTCAAACCCGATTTATCTACACAGAAATTATTGAAAAATATTTTCTCTGAAGGAAAAGCAGACCATTTCTTTAGTAACATAAAAGGAAGGAAAGAACTTGTATCAACTTAACGAAGAAGAGACACTACACTGGGAAACAGTAAAAATCTTATTTCCTTACCCTCAGATGAAGGTTCCCCAACAGAAAATAATTCGTTCAATAATTTCTTCGTCTAACCCTTTGCTTGTAAGTTCTCATACAGGTGTTGGGAAAACAGCTGCTGTTATGGCTGCATATTTAGCTATCAAAAAACCCGATGAAAAGATAATTGTGTTTGTAAGAACCAAAGCTCAAATCAATGTATTCCTAAGAGAATTATCAAATATTCACAATCAGATAGTTCAACACTGGAATCTTTTAGAAGACCATTTCGGGAATTTTCCAATATTTTTACCCTTTCTAGGGAAAAACGAATTGTGTTTAAAAGCTAAAAAAGAGTACCCTGGAGAGATGTATACACACATCTGCAACTTAACCCGATGTCCTTTGAAAGCTAAAACACAGAGAGCGACAAGAGAAGATTTGCTAGATTCAGTAAGAGGTCTATATCACTCCTTTTCACATGTCATTTCTAGAGAAGATCTTTATTCGAATCTGAATACCAAAAACTATTGCCCTTACTTTTTTTCATATTATCTTATGCAAAAAGCCGATGTCATCATCACATCATACCCTTTCCTTGAGAACCAAGCATTATTTGCAAGATTGTTCTATAGTATTGACACACCTATTTCAAAGATGCTTACCCTAGTTGATGAAGCGCACAATTTGTATAAGCCAATCAATCAAGAAATCAGTAGAACTTTCATTGAAGGAGCTTTAGAAGAGTTACCAAGTAGCATATTTTCCGAGTTGCATGATTTGTTCAATGATAACCAAGTAGTTGAAATCAATTTTTCTGAACTAGAAATCAAAAGATTAGAAGAGGATTTATTCAGCTTGCTTCAGTCTCAGATAGCCTATAAAAAACCTATGGCTTTCAATGCATACCTTGCGTATCATTTCTTGAAATCAGCTCAAAATAAAAAAGTGATATCGGATGGAAAGAAATTATCAATAGTTAATACTAGATCATCAGAGATTTTAGGTAATTTCAGCAAAGCAAAACGACTGACTCTTATGTCTGGAAGTTTGGAACCTGTACGTTCTTATCAAAGAATATTTCAGTTACCTCGCTCTAGAACATTGAGAGTTCTACCTCCTAAAGAAGAAATTGAGAGTAGATACTTTGTTGTTGTTAACCAGAAATTGAATGCCAAGTTCGCTAATAGGACACCGGAATATTATATCCTTGTAAGTAGTACGATTAGAAATCTTTTCGAAGAAATACCAGGGCACACACTTGTTTTTGTTCCAAGCTATAGTTACATAGAAAAATTACTTGATACAAACGTGCTTGAACCAGATATTGTAGAATCACCAGGGCAAGACATTACAACACTTCAAGCAATTATAGCAAGTTCAGAAGAGAAAAAACTGATAATTTGTGTAACTGGAGGGAAAATTGCAGAAGGTATTGAATTTACAGTAGATGGCAAAAGTCTAATTAAAGGAATAATTATTACCGCATTACCCTTCCCCCCTCCATCAGAAGAGAATAAAATTATTTATGAAGATTTATCAAATCAATTTGATTCTAAACTGGCACGAGATTTTTCATTAATAATCCCAATGCTCCAACGTTTATCGCAAAGCTTTGGAAGAGCGATAAGAAATAAGGGAGATAAAGCTGTTCACATTCTATTAGATCCAAGAGGTACAAAATATACTCGTGAGTTCAACTTCGAACGGCATACATCTATTAAGACGTTAAAAGAGAAGATAAAGTTGTTTTTTAATAGGAGTTAATAGGCACTCTGCACGATAAAGACTAATCATCTCTGAAATTTCTAGCTATAACCAATCCATACACTTGAGTTCCAGTATGGCAAGTGATTATGTTACCTAAAAGAAAATCAACTATTTTGGTTATTTTCGGACTCTCCATCTCAAGAAGTTTTTCTCTGAAATAATCATTTTTTTCTCTAGGTTTTACTTGAGCAAAACTTATGTGAATTTTATCATCCCTATAGTATTCCTGAATCAATCGAATAATCTTGTTTATTGTTCGCTCAAATCCTATCTCTCTTCCTACAGGTTCTAGTTTCCCATCCACAAGTGACAATATGGGGTAAGCATGGAGAAGGTCACCTAACATATATGTTACTCTTCCGATTCTTCCTCCTGCAAATAGTTTTTTTAAATCTGAAACTGTAAGAAAAACTTTGATGTCATGGTCTCTACTCTCATCTAATTTCTTAATAATCTCATTTACTCCTAATCCTTGATCTATCAATTGTTTAGCGATCATAGTTAGATACCCAGCAGCAAATGAAACACCTTTAGAGTCATAAACAGTTATTTTATTACAATCGGGGTTTTTTCTTCTGAATTGCTTAATCACGCTTCTTATAGCATTTATCGTTCCAGAAAGCTTTTCACCAACATGTATCATAATAAGATGATCATAAGCTTGATATTTTTCTATAGCTTCCCAGATGCTACTAGGTGTAGGTAAACTTGTTTGAGATTTCTTGGAATTGTCAATCATATCATAAAATTCTGATTGAGGAATGGAGCCATCGTCTAGAATATCTTCACCATCAATTACTACATAACAAGGAATAACTTCTAAATCGTATTTTTCGACTTGTTCTGGAGTAAGATTACTGGTAGAATCAGTGATAACTTTGATTTTCACATCCTTCAAAAATGACAACTTCATTAAAAAGCTATTTTGTTTTCATGAACAGAGAACAATTACATTATACAAAAATTAGGCAATAAGAAGAACTTTTGAATGCTATTTGATTTTTATTCCCCTATATCCTCATACCACAATTCAGGATGAAGATTGATGAAATCTTTCATCAATTGCTTACATTCTTCATTATTGTAGTTAATAATCTCAACTCCTTGTTGTCGGAGATAATCCTCTGGTCCTTTAAAAGTGGAGTTTTCACCAACAATGATTTTAGGAATCTTGTAAAGTAAAACTGCTCCACTACACATATTACAAGGAGAAAGAGTAGAATAAAGAATAGATTTCTTGTAATCGGCTGATTTCAACCTTCCAGCATTTTCCAGACAATCCATCTCAGCATGAAGTATTGAACTTCTTTTTTGGACGCGTTTATTATGGCCCCTTCCCACAATCTGATTATCAATAACGAGGACTGAACCAATTGGAATTCCACCTTCTTCCAAACCTTTTCTAGCTTCTAGAATAGCTTCTTGCATAAAATCATCAGTAGACATGCTTGGAACTATGTTCTGATTAATATTTGACTTTATCGATAGAGAAATATAAGAAATATTTTGTGCTACAGAATTAAATAATCCCAATTTAAGAGCAAGAAATATTTAATACAGATTGAACTAAAACTATAATATGAAAAAGAGCTTATCTATAGTACTTAAAAGTTCCGTAGTGGTAATTGGATGGGCTTTAACACCCGTAATAGGAGAATACTTGATAGATTATCATAGACAACTATCACCTTATCAATTAGCTTTTTTTAGATACTTTCTAGCAGCTTTAGCTCTTTATTTCATATTGATTTTACAGCAGAAAGTAAAGAACAAAGAAATAATAAATTCTCTGAAAGATAAATGGCAAAAATACATTCTGGTCTCAATATTGTCAGCCTTTATGCCAGTTTTACTTTTTCTTGCTGTAGAAAATACTTCTGCTTCTTCAGCTTCGTTTCTTCTCAATTCAAATATAATTTTAATACCAATTATTGCAATAATAGTTCTTAAAGAAAAAATGAGGAAAAATTATGTCATTGGGATTGCAATCTCAACTATAGGTTTGTTCTTAGTGATTTTTGACAATAATCTTTTAGCTTTAGCAGATCTTTCCTTTGATGCAATTATAGGAAACTTGCTGGCATTTGGTTCTGGAGTCTCATGGGCGCTATATACTGTGTTCTTGAAAAAAAGTTTTGCAGATGAAAATCCAATATTGGTAACATTTATCTCCCTGCTTATGGGATCTTTCTATCTTGTATTTTTTGCTTTTGTAATCCCACCTTATGTGAGTATGACACTTGATTTTCTTGGAATAATTCTTGTGATAGTAATTGCAGTGTTATCTACATCTCTGGCTTTTAGTTATTGGTTATCTCTGTTGAAAGAACTGCCTACAACTCAAACAGGAATCATTCAAAGTTTCGTTCCTATGACTTCTGTATTATTATCTTTCATTTTTCTCAATGAATCAATATCTTACATTTTTGGCATTGGTGGAGTATTGATCATCATTGGGATTATCATAGTTGAATGGAAAATTAAAGAGCATCTAATAGAAGGCGTAGATGATGGACAAAATCGTACATCGGAGAAAGAAGAATCGATTGATAAATATTAGTTGTTAGAGAGAAAGCTTTTTTTGTTTCTATGTGATATTTTATGTCAGTGAGTAGTATGAAAAAACATGAAGAAAGTATTTGTTTACATAAAGATGATTTTTTAGTTGTGCAAACAAAAGAAATTGAATTCAATAAACCTAAAGTCTTTGTGACATTTCCGAGTCCAGGAATTGTCGGACCGATTATAGGTAGACAGATGATAGAATCATTGGGATTGAAAGAGATAGGCTTTTTCAAATCGGACGCTTTGAGCCCTGTAACAATTTTTATGGAAAACACTCTCAAGCATCCTTATTTATTATACGCAAATGAAGAAGGTACTATACTTCTTATCACAATTGATTATCCAGTACCTCAAGAAGCTTACTTAGTTGTAGCAGAAGGAATTATCAACTTCATAGAACAACATATTGATGCTCAGCAGATTATCTGTTTAGATGGTATACCAGTTAAAATACGACCAGCGAAACCAGTAGTTATCACAGCAGCTGAAAAGGGTATAGCTGATGAGTTGAAGAAATACGCAGTAGAACTGTATGATCACGGAGTAGTACTCGGTCTATCTGGAGCATTCATGAGTGAGGCTTTGATTAGAGAGATAATTGGCGTTACACTTATGACCCCTGCCACTCAAGATTTACCTGACCCTGAAGCTGCAGTTAATCTAATCAATGTGATAAATGATTACTACAATCTTTCAATAGATACTGAACCTTTGCTTAAAGAAGCAGCAAAAATCAAAGAACAGTTATCAATGGTTGCTGAAAAGCAAAAAACTATGCCTCAACAAGCTCCCCCACCCCCTAGAAGATTGAGAGAAGGTTATATCTAAAAGGTCTTTAGGCAAATCTTTATCTTTTCTATCCTTTTTCTTTTATTCATGAAAAAGAAAATTTTTGTGACACGCGAGATTCCTCAAATAGGTATTGATATTCTCCAACAACATTATGAAGTAGAAATTTTTCCCGAAAAACGGCCTATTACCAAAGAAGAGATGATTTCAGGTGCCAAGGATTGTGTTGGTCTTCTCCCTTTACTGACTGACAAAGTTGATGCAGAAGTAATGGATGAGACAGGAATAAAAGCTATTGCCAACTATGCTGTAGGTGTTGATAATATAGATTTAGCAGCTGCTACACAACGCAATATACCTGTCACAAATACACCTGGAGTACTTACCGATGCAACAGCTGATTTAACTTGGGCTTTGTTACTTAGTGTTTCACGTCGTATTGTAGAAGCAGACAGATATCTTAGAGAAGGCAATTTTCTTGGGTGGGATTCCATGTTGTATCTAGGTGGAGATTTCGCAGGAAGAACAATAGGGATAATTGGTTTGGGAAGGATAGGTCAAGCAGTCGCGAGAAGAGCTTCTGGGTTTGGTATGAATATTATCTATCATAGCACTTCATCTCATCCAAAACTAGAAAATGAATTGGGAATGAAAAGAGTCTCACTAGAAGAGCTCTTGAAAGAATCAGATTATGTAACAATACACACTCCTTACAGTAAACAGACTCATCATCTTATTGGCGAGAAAGAATTCGAAATCATGAAACCTACAGCCTATCTCATTAATACAGCGAGAGGAAAAGTTGTTAAAGAAGATGATTTAATCGTCGCTTTAGTAACAGGAAAGATTGATGGCGCGGGTTTAGATGTTTATTACAATGAACCCAAAGTAAGCAAGGGTCTTATTGATCTCCCAAATGTTGTATTGCTTCCCCATATAGGTACAGCTAGTCTCTATACAAGGTCGAAAATGGCTGTTATGGCAGCTGAGAATCTTCACGCAGCATTATGTGGTGAGAGACCAGAAAATATTGTTAATCCAGAAATATTTGAAAAATAATCATTCGAATAATTCGTTTCGATGATATTCCTTTTCATTTATCTTCATTCTTGATAAGGGGAAGTAATAATGGTCTAATCTAGTATCTGGAAATAGACCTACATGCACAATTCCTAAGAATTTGTCAGCAACAGTTGCACAAAAAGGATCCTTTGCTTGAGGGTTTGTTCCTATTCCCATTTGGGTAATTTTTACGTCTTCACTTCTAATCATTTGCTGAAGATGCTCACCTATTTTTCCTCCTCCGACACAATCAATCAAAGTGTTATCTTTGAATGTGAGAGTAAGTAATTGAGTAAGTCCTTCTTGCCAACCAGGGAAGATGTTTAAGGTACCATTGACAGAGCATTCAGTTTGTCCAAATGGCAATTCCAGAGTAATTTCTCCAGCAGGAAGATTAGAAAACATACCAGGCGATGTACAAAAACCGGATTCCCATAACCAGTCTATTGGTGTGGAAAATTCAAGCGAGAGATGGCTTCCTGCTACATCGAACAGTTCAAGTTTTCTAGCTCCTTGAACTAGACTGAATAGTTTTGTTGTGATTTTTTCGACGTCTATGAGATCCACATCTAAAGGACCACCAGGATAAAAAACATCAGCTGAGATTAGAGGAGCGGAAACATGTCTAATTTTCTTCTCATCAAGAGGGATTTTTAATGATGGAACGTCAGTCAAGGAGAATTCTGTCAATGTAATTACTAAATCAGATTCGAGTATTTTCTTATTCATTGTTTCATCTTTTGGATCTACGTAGTGTTGATAAGTAGGTTTGATAAAATATAATTCTGTTTTTTCAGGTTTGATCTTTTTAATAATTTCATAAATTCTCTTAGCTAACAAGTTTCTTTCTACAATTGATTCAAGAACAGCTGTTGGCTTATTCGCAAATTCCTCTGTGGTTGGATAATCACTAATAATTAGTATTTTCTCGTATTCCTTAACTTGCCAAGATTCCTCTAGAAGCTTATTGACAATAGGTTTGATGTCACTACTAACGCGCCTTGCCATTTTCCCCAGCAATGTTTACAGAATCAGATTTAAAAACATTAGTCTAAAGGAAAAGGGTTAAGGGTATAAATAATGACATCTTAACATCATTTTAGCAAAATATTCCCGAGAGATACATTCCCCACAATCTATGCAAGAAGACTTGTCTTGACCGTCTTTTAATAGTTTGACTAAATCTGGTTCTATTATGAATGGTTTACTCATAGAAACAAAATCTACAACATTATTTTCTAGAAGTGCATCCATAGTTACTCTTGAACGAATCCCATCAACAAGAATTAGTGGAAGATCTGGAACAGATTCTCTGAATTTCTCAGCATGTTTACCCCATGTAGCTTCAGAGTAGTCCTTATCCTTTTCTGCTCTTCCTCGTGATTTTCTTATCTCTCTATCTTGTTCAGGACCTCCTCCAGATATTTCGATGAAGTCAATTCCTTTCTCTTGTAACATCTTTGCGACTTTTGTTGAATCTGAAACTGTCAAACCTTTTTCATTAGCAAAATCATCACAATTCATCTTTACTCCAATGATAGCTTCTGACCCGATTCTCTCTCGAATTGCATCATAAATCTCCAATAAGAGCTGGGCACGTTTTTCTAAACTTCCACCATACTTATCTTCTCGCTTATTTACTATATCAGAGAGAAATTGTGAGAGACTAGATACCCATGAGCTGCATGAATTTGTATTCCATCAAAACCTGCTTCAATAGCATATTCAGCTGCTTTAGCAAAATCTTCTACAATAGAAGATATCTCGTCTAAAGACAGCTCTCTTGCTTCTAGATTATCACGAGAGTAGGAGGAAGCGGTAGCTCGATCTGCCCTTGCTGTATAGCCCCCATGATTAATTTGAGTAATGATCTTTGAACCATAAGAGTGTACTAAATCTGTCAGTTCTTTCATTCTAGGCAAATGCTTCTTACTATTCAAACCAGATTGCTTGGAGTGAGCTTTTCCTTTTTCATTGATGTAAGAATGGCCTTTGATAATCAACCCTAAATCACCCTCAGCTAATTCCTTGTATAGTTCAATGATGGGATCAGAGAGTATTCCTTGATCATCTGACCAATAGGAAGTAGTTGCTGATCGAACAAAACGGTTCTTAATTAGTAAATTTCCTATTCTGAAAGGAGTAAAAAGTTTAGACATAGATTAAGTTCTACGGAGTTATAAAAAAACATTTACCAAAAACAATTATCTATTCGTCGAGTTCTATTCCGCAATTCTTGCAGAATTTTGTTTCAACAAAGAATTTTGCACCACAATTGTAACAGAATCTTGCTTCTGATTCATCTTCCATGGGGCTACTCTCAGCTTCTATAATTTTTGATTGCTGAATGACGTATGAAGATTGAGCTCTAGAGGGTTCTTTAAAACCTGTTTGAACCTGTATAACAGGTTGAGATACACCAAAGATTTCTTGAATGTTTTTTGCATCGTTTCCTAGCTTATAAAATCCTATTACAAGTACTGTAAAACCTATTATAGATAGAACAGCTGCAATAATCAACATAGCCAGTGAGAACGGTTGAATGGTGGTTGCGTAAGGATCAGCGATTGAAAGTGGAATTATTGATAGAAATGAGATAGCTTGTCCAATAAAAATCAGTTGCTTTTCCTTATTTGGGAACAATCCGATTTCATGAAGTTTTTTGAATGTTTTTCCAATGTAGAAATAGCCTACTGTTAGTAAAACTATTCCAGCAAAATCTAAGAAAAGTGAAATGTAAACAATTACTGTAGAATTCATGAAAGTAAGGATAACGCCTCCAATAAGCAACATAAGTCCAATTCTTAGAAAATTGCCAGTGTTTTTTGCTTCTTTTTCAACCTTAGGTTCAATAATTGATAACCTTAGAAAACTTGAACTTAACTGCACAAATGATACAAGATAGAATATTGCTGCGATTAATAGCACAAATCCCAAAACAAAACTTATGAGAAGTGAAGACGAATAATTTTCTAATATTTGTTCTAGATAAATAGTCAATGCTTCTTCATCGTAAAGAACCTCAATTGGTATTTGGAGCATTTCGATTATAACATTATAAAGCAGCACCACTATTAGAATACTGCTCAACAGAAGAATAACTTGAGTATAAGCAACCCGTTTGGAGCTTTTACTCATTTTATCTTTAATTAGATTCATTGGCATATAATTGTTTGAAATAATTCTAATCCTCCACCTTGAATACTCTTTGATTATTTTCTATTGAATTTATTTAAAGCTAGCTAATTATTTAAAATCATTCTTCATCTTGTTTTGAAACTTTATCTTTAATATGCTTCAATTCAGATAAAATTTCTCCATAAAGAGTACTAATAGGCAAGGGAGAAGAGGAGAGTAAGTTGTGCTCTCTTAGAAATCTAGGTGTATCCAAAAGTCTTACTAGATTCATTATTTCTTCAAGTAATTTATGGGGATAATAGATGCCAATAATTTTTCCTGCTGGTTGGTTTGATTTGCTTTCTCCTGCAGTTTGAATAATCAAAGAGGATGTACCAAAATACCTATCTAAAGGTCCTCTTTTAATATGCAAATTTGTGATGGTCCTGAATGGTATAATTGTTTTAGTCTCTGTTATAACCCCTTTACGCAGTATTATCTCTGTATCCAATAAATCGTACTCTAGATGTCGAAAATAAATGTTTGAAAGAGTTTGTGCAATCAAAAAAGCTACTAAAATTACCGGAAGACCTATAGAAATTTTCGCTAAAATTGCCCAGAATTCATTCATATCTAGAAATAAGTTTGGAAATATAGATTCAACATAAATACACAATATTGACCAGACCAATGAGGCGAGAATTATTATTACATAAATCAATATATGCCATTTCTTCAATGTTTCAGAAGCGGGTTTAAAAATTCTAATTGGTAAATTATCAAAAAATGAATTATGCTCGATTATCTCTTGTTTATCTTCTTCTAATTCTTCCAATTGTTTAAGCAAATCTAAAGATTTTAGTCCAGTTGAAGTTAAAACATAAGATTTTTCGTCCTTCTTTTCTATTAATCCTGTTAATTGTCTTAAATGAAAATTCAATTTTCCCGTTGAAAGATTGAGTTCTCGTAGAAGATCAGAATAAGTCATAAATGTAAAATCCTTAATTAGGTACAATATTCTTCTTCGCAATTTATTAGTAATAGCTTTAAGAACCCATTCTGATTCAAAAGCAAGTTCTGAGACGAGCATGTTTATTTCACTTTTATTTGATATAGATAAAACACTAAGATTGAGTATTCACATTTTATCTGACTTCACATTAAATTACCATTATTTTAAGGGTTTGACAACTTTTCTTTTCAAAATTGTTTATAATTATTCAAACAAGATATACCTTGAACAATAATGAATGATCAAAATTTAAATTTAAGTAAAATTGGAAAACACAAAGTTCTTGAAGAGTTCACACCTGAACGGGAAACATTGTTCAGAATCTGGGTCATAGAGCTTTTATTAATCTACATTGGTAATACTATCATCGCTGGTTTGTTGATTCTAGTAGTTTCAATAGAAGAGGGAGTTGGTAATTATGCTCAATTGCTGAACCTAGTTTATCCTTGGTTCGTTGGATTTACTGCACCTCTATTTGTGTTAGGAATAATATTTGCGCGGATATATGTAAGAGCGATCAATTACACACTCACAACCCATGAAATAATTGTGGAAAAAGGTATCATCACAAAAAGTCGAAAAATAGTCCCCTATCGAAATATAACTAATTTCAATCAAAGGAGAGGACCTTTTGACAGATTGCTAGGTGGGTCGCTTTTCGGGACTATAGGCATTGAAACAGCTGGTATGAGTGGAAGTTCAAATCAGAAATCTCGACCAGAACAGAAATTAGTAGGTATAAAGAATACTCACGAATATACAGAGAAGATACGTAGTATTCTCTCCAGAATGAAAGGTCAAGCCGCAGTAACAGCAGATAACGAAATCGCTTCATCATTAAATGAAGAAGATATACTAAAAGAGATGCTTAGCACACTTAAAGTGATTGCTAAGAAAATATGATATTTTGTATGGAAAAACACTTTTTCTCTTTTTTTCTATTTTTCGCCTCAATGAAACAGATTTATTAAAGCAAAGATGAAACTATTATTATTCAATCTTGATATGGAGATAAGTCGATGGATGAAAAAAAGAATTTTTCCAACAAACCTCTTGAGAATAAATCGGAAGATAATGAAACATTAGAATCAGAAACTGAAGATATATATCGTTCAATGTTTACGAATTCAATTGATGCGATGTTCATAACTGATGTTGAAGGTATGATAATAGATGGAAATCAAGCTCTCCTAGATATGTCAGGATACAATAGGGAAGAATTACTAAAAATTAAAGCAATGGATTTATACGATAGTCCTGAAACAAGAAAACAATTTCTGGAAGATATTACGAGAGCTAAATCCGTTAGAAATTATGAAATAAAGTACAAAAGAAAAGACGGAACTATTACTACAAATCTTCTAACAGCTACTCAGAGACTTTCTAGCTCAGGTAAATTTCTAGGTTTCCAAGGAATTATTCGTGACGTCACGCAACAGAAAATTATGGAAAAAGCTTTAAGGGAATCTAAGTTTCAGTATCAGATGCTTTTTGAAAACTCTGGATCCTCGATGGTAATGGTAGAAGCGGATACGACTGTTACTTTGATGAATTCTCAATTCGAGAAAGTTTCTGGATACACAAAGGAAGAGGTCATCGGAAACAGCTTCTTGAAGTACCTGCCTGAGAATGAACGAGATAGAATCATTCAATATCATCAACAAAGAAGAATCGACCCATCCTCTGTTCCCAGAATTGTAGAACTAAAACTTATCGCAAAAACAGGAGAAAAAAGAGATTTCGTTTATACAGTAGCACTGATTCCTGGAACAGAAAGAAGTCTTGTAAGTCTCATGGATGTAACATTATTAAAAGCAACAGAAACTGCACTTCATGAAAGTATTGAGAACTACAAAACACTAGTAGGTATTTCTCCAGATGCAATTATAAAAACTGATCTAAATTTGAATGTATTAATGGCAAATCAGCAAACATATGTCTTTTTAGGGTTTGAGAAAGAAGAGGAGTTAATCGGAAAAAACCTTCTTGATTTTATTGGTAAAGATTTTGGACAAAAAGTTGTCTCACTTGCTGAGGAAATAAACAAAGAAGGACGATACATCAATCTTGATTTTGATATGACGCATCCAGATGGACACCTAATTAATTTGAGTGCAAGTATTTCTGTTATTTATGAGAATGAAAAACCTCATGCATATATTGTTCAAGTCAGAAATGTTACTAGCTATAAAGAGCTAGAAAACCAGTTGACAGAGTACACACACAGATTGGAGGAGATGGTGGAAGACAAAGCTGCACAATTAATGGATCAAGAACGAGCAGTTATGCTGGGAAGATTAGCCGGTAGTATTGGACATGACATTAACAACCCCCTTCAATATGTTCTCGGTAATGCAGAACTCTTAGGAGTACTATTGCAAGAAGGAAAAGTAGATATGAATAAACTGATATCACTGACTGAAAGGTTGATAGAAGGATGCTATAGAATAGGGGATGTCTCTCAAAGACTTCGAAGAGTTTCAAGGAAAGGCGAGTTAACAGTTTTCAACATTTATGATGCACTCGAAACAGCAATTACCATGACTAGAGGTAAATGGAAATATAAATGTGAAAATCTTGATATCAGTTATATTGCTCAAAGCCCGACCATGATCAAAGGAGTAGAAAATGATATCTCGCACGTTTTTATGAATCTTCTTGTAAACTCTTCTCAAGCTATTGAGATTGAAGGAAAAATAAAGATAAATGTCTTCACCGATGAAAATAAAGATAATGTGACAATTGAAATTGAAGATACTGGTGTTGGAATGTCTTCTGATGTTATGGATAAGATTGGCAAGGAAAGTTTTACCACAAAATCTATTGATGAAGGCACGGGTTTGGGACTACTTTGGGTGTATGAAATTATGGATCAACACTTCAGCAAGATATCATTTGAATCTGAAGTGAACAAAGGAACAAAATTCAAATTGACTTTCCCTATAGAAAAAGAAAAAGAATAAGAAATATCAATTATGTTTTTCACTTTCTTTTCTCAAAAGCTACTTTTATTTTTTCATAGCTATTAGCGTTAAATGGACAAACTTTGATGCAAATTGTACAACCATAATTTTCCGCAAAATAGGGGAAGCATTTATTGTTATCAATGTGTGTAACCCTTCCTGTATCATGTTTTATGGGTTCTTTCAATATTGCTTGTGGGGGACATTCCTTTATACACTTCAGACATGTTTTGCAAAATTCTCCTATCCAAGAATGCTCATTTCCATCAGTTATTGGAAGATTTTGAACACTTGTAAAAACTGCAGCAAGACGTACTGTAGATCCGTTAACAGGTGTTATTAACAAACCTGCTTTTCCAAAAGAACCTAATCCTGCTTTTTCTGCAAGTCGAGGGTATAAAACTAGACCACCCAAAGGATGAGATGCTTGAGAGGAATAACCTCTTTGTCTAAGAAATTTAGCAATTTTCATCGTAGCTCTTCCGAGATAATCGTATGTATACCAAATATTCTTAATTGCTTTTTTACTGGGGGCAGTATTTATCAGCTGATTATCCATTTTCATGACTAGAACAATCGCATTATCGTAGATTATAGATTTTTTCTGGAAAATTAATTCATGAGGAACCTTTGTAAAACCAATTTCACATATGCCTTCTGTTTCAGCAATTTTCTTAAGTTCTTCCAAATCAGTGCTACTAATTTCAATTTTAGGATTAGTTGGATTAAGTTTAAGATCCTTGAATGATTTTCTCAAATTTTTAGCGCTAGATAAGATGTGAGGTAAAATTCTTGGAGTTACGAACAAGTTAACACCTTTTCGTTTACTTGCTTCAATTGGTATATCAAATCTTGTTGCAGATTTTGGTGAAAAACCAAGCACACCATCTTCTTCAATAAGAGCATCTTCTATCTCAATAATTTTCTCGAACTCCGGGATACCTACTTTTTCAAACATAAAATCCATTATTTTTGTTATCAATGACATGAAACAATCCTTGATGTCCTATTTTCTAATCTTTAAATCCTTTTTGCATCAATAAGAAAGAAGGTTAATTTTCATGCAAAGGAAAAAATATATCCACTTGTGTAAACTTTCCTTTAGTGCTGTTAATGTTAATATAGCCGTTATGTTGTCTGATTAAACCATAGACTTGAGATAAGCCCAAACCACTTCCTTCTCCGGTAGGTTTTGTTGTATAAAATGGTTCAAAAACTTTGTTTAAATCTTTTTTATCAATCCCTTCTCCATCATCACGTACACGTATATTTACAAAATTAGAATCTGGTAATGGTACATTCATTGATTCAAAATCTTTAACTTTAGAAGAATGGACTAACTGAGTTAGAATTTGAATTTTTCCACCTTGTTTAAGAGCATCTTTTGAGTTTACAATTAAGTTTAATAGAATTTGTTGAAATTGGATTTTGTTAATTTTAATTTTAAAATCTTTAATAGTTGTATTTACAGATACATTGACAGGAAGGCTTGACTTAGCTAATTTTACGGTTTCCTCAATAACTGGTTTCAAATCCAGAACTTCATCTTGCGCTTTAGATTGACCAGAAAAATCGAGGATTTGGCTGATTAATTCATTACCTTTTATTGCTTGCTCAAGTATCATATTCCCAAGGTCCCTAATACCTTCATTTTTGGATTGAGATTCAATTAACTCTGCTGCACCTGAAATTGTCCAAATAATGTTTTTGAAATCATGTGAGATGCCTCTAGCAAGTTTACCAACAGATGCTAACTTCTCCTGTGTTTGCACTCTTTCCCTTATCTTGTTTTGAGTGGTTATATCGTGAATAACAAGGATAGAATCGCCTTTTTGAGCCCCTTGAGTGATTTTCGCTCCACCAACATGAAACACTCTTGCATCTGGACTATCAACATGTATCTCATAAAATGTTAAATCTGAAGAAGGTGGATTTAATACATCTTCAATAGAATGTTCAGCTATATTCCGAACTTTATTTGTATGCTTTCCTTTCACTAGGTAGGGCAAGAACTCTGCGGCTGCGGAGTTCTTAATGATAACTTTATATTCTTCATCTAGAAGCACGATACCTTCAGGAATATTTTCAATTAAAGAATGGAGTCTCCGCGAATGTTTGCTTTGTAAATTCTGAAAAAGAAGTTCAAGTGGATCTTTCAAACCAACATGAACAGTAGCTCTATAAAAGAAATATAACGATGTGAATCGTGCAATATGTCCAAGTATATTGAAAGTGCCTGTAATATCAAAATATAGTGAGAAGAAAATCTCACCTAATATGGAAAATGAAATTGCTGCACAAATAAAATAAAATATATTGGAACCAAAAGAAGAGCGTCTAAAGAATAACAGAACGATACCAGAAGCGTAAATCAAACATATGACAAACTCACTAACTATCTTGAAAGTAGTTAGACCAGATCCTTCAATATAACAATCTGGGAAGTAACCAGTAAAAGCCAATGTTAGTAGTACAGTCGTAACAATTCCAAGTACTACCCATACGTGACTGGTATTCAATTTTTTACCAATAAACAAGACTGACAAAAGTAAAGCTATTGCTTGGAAAGCTCTGCCTGCTATCCACAACTGTGTAGGTAAATTAGCATCATAACCAATGAAAATATTCATACCTTTATAGGCGAAAGTATGCAGCAAATCGATGACACCCATAAAGAGAAACGAGATTCCAAGAAGAGTAAAAAACTGATTGTCAATGGCTTTCCTTGAGTTCCAGAAAACAATAAAAATAGTAAAAGTCATCATAATACCTATCATTTCTATAATGTTATGAAAAAGTAAAAAATTATCATAGAAACTAGTGAAGTAAATGGCTATAATTAGAAAACCAATAAAAACATATTCACGGTATTTTCGAAAATACTTTTGGAATTCTTCCCTTCTGTTGGCTGTACTATCATTGTTCAAAATTATGCACCCCACACAATGAACAAATACTAATTTTCCTCAATAATGCTTTACAAAAGTTCCAAAATAAAAAGTTTTCCTTAATATTTTAATTCAATATACTAATTCATTAATTTAACAACAAAAGAGTGAAAATAAGAATTAATCAAGTTTGGTTCCACATTTTGTACAGTAAGTGATTACATCATCTGTCGGAGTGCCACAGTTTGGACAATATGACAATTCTTTTTGGTTTTGATCTTTCTGAAACTTTTCAGAAGGTGTAGATTGAGTATGAATAGAACCTGGAGAGTATTGAACAGGTTGCTGCAGATATGGTTGTTGAACGGTCACATAAGAAGAAGGTTGTCTTTCAACGATAAGCAACACATCATCACCTAGACGATAAAAAGCTATGATTTGAACAATATATGTAGCTACCATTAATGCACTCGAAATCCCTACAAAGATTATAGTAGTTAGTGAAAGGTGATAATCATAAAACAAATCAAAGATGACGGAATCATAAAACAAATCAAAGATGAAGGAACAATATGCTATTAAAAATACTATTTGCGCAATAATTGATGCTATAAAGGACTTATACACTAATCTACTCTCTTGTTTAAGAAATAGTTCATTTTTATTTAGTTCTTTAAAAGTTTCTGCAACTCTATAATAAGCAATAATGTACAAAACAAGACTAATGATCCCTCCAGCGATTATACTTACAAGTAAAGCAATCTTCAGCATTTCACCTGCTTTCTTTGCAGTAGTGGTTTCTTGCATATAATGAAGCCCTAAATCATCTAACGTCTTGCTTAACTTGTACTCACAAACCATTTTATAGATACGAAAACCAGTAAGAATTAATGAGACTACAAGTATAAATGGTAAAATGATTATAGAACTGGAAAATGATGCTGACTCGTTTAGATCGACTAAGAAAAACAAAGTAATTGGTAATACAAGTACAACAATCATAAGAATAACCATAGCAATAAGAGAATGACCTATATTCCTAGCATATTTTCTAAATTCTTGCTTAATTTCTGCTATAGGTTTAATAGGTTGAACATATGCATAATTCATAAATTTGTACCTCTCTTCCGAAATAACTACATTGAATTAAGAATCAGAATATATAAAACTATTCAAAAATATTCGTTCTATTTTCTCTTTAAAATATTTTGCGCAAAATGAAAAGAGACAAACCGAGACAGATAACAATCTCTATCCATCTTTTGTTTTTTCCTTTCCAATTAAGTAAGAATGTAGATCATTTTTGTGCTTGCTCAATATTTATAGTGTCCTTTCTCACAAAGTACTTGATATAAACGATTGCAAAAAAGATTAGAAACAGTAATATTAAAGATACGACCATAAACCAAAATGTGAATGATAAAACATATTTTTCAGTTGATACGAGTTGATCATACCTTGCAGCAGAATAATTAGCACCATTAATTATAGAATGAAATATCATAAAGGTAAAAATTATAGCAGGGACTGTGAGAATTCCTTCATGTTCAGGATTTGATGAAGGAATTATTAAGACTATCACCAAGAAAATAAACATCAATAATTTTGGTTTTGTGAATTGGCGTTTTTTAATATGTGATAGTATTACTATAATGCAAAATGAAAGAAGCATAACAAAATATGTTAAATATATTAGAGCACTTACGCTTAAGTACTTCATTTGATCTGAATTATAGGATCTCTCTGGCGTTAGGAAACTAGTTACAGTATTATCGCCTTCAGAACCTCTGTAGACCCAATAAAATGTAGGAGTTACTAATCCAAGTATAATTCCAACACATGCAATCAGACATATAATAGAGAGTATCAAATTCATTTTATTTTGATGTAAGTTTAATAGTTTTTTTTCACTAATAGGAGTTCTAGATTTATTTCTATGGTTTCCCCAATTCTGAACAACTAAAATAATAGAAGGGAGAAATGAGATTAAGAGAAGAAGAAGACCAACAAGACTCAAGTAAAAACCAGAACCAAGCTTTACAGCATATTTATAACCACTATCAGCAAGTTGTGAATATGCTGCATGGGAAGCTGCAAATGTAAGATTGTCTCCAATATAACCTAAAAAAGTGACATATGTATAGTAAAACAAAGGAACAAAAAGAATGAAAATTAAAAGAAATAAGGAAAAAGTTGGATTTCCAAATAAACTTAATCTTTCGATTTTTCTTCCAAGAAGAGCAAGAAATCCAGACAAAAATACTAGTAGAACAAGAATTAACATTAACAATATTACAACATCGACAAATTTGTAATATTCATCACCAATACTATTTACTCTAAACAAAAAAGAATTACCAGGATGCCCATCAATGTTAGGATAAAGCATATAGGGAAGAATTAAACCAACTGTGAGTACAGCTGAACCAATTGAAATAAGAATATTATATAAAAGGGAAAGAGTGCTTTTGTGATCTGTAATCTGTTTATCTAGCATAGAACCAACCTCTTTTGTAAATCATGGAGATTTAATATTATAAATATATAAACTTTGCTTGAAATTTGTTTTAGTAATTTGCATTATAATGAGAATTAAAAAAAGGGATATGGCAACAAGCTCTCCATACAATAACGAGCCATATACAAGAAGGTGACCTTGATGCAAGATGAATAAGAAATTGTTAGCAAAATTTCATAAAAATCTCTTTCCATGGCAATCATAATCGTAATCGTTCAAAGATATAGGAAAAAACATAGAAATTAACTGATTAACAATGTTCAGGTTGATAGCAGGTGGAATGTGCATCATTTTTCTCACTTCCAAGCAATGCTTATATAGTTAGGAATTCTAAGCATTGCTGTTGGAGAAGTTATAATATGTTGTTAGGCGGATTAAGAAGAAAAAGAAATTTGATTATAGGCATATTATTGGTATCACAAATACTAATTTCGATAGATTTTCAAAATTCTCAAGCATATAGTGATGTAATATACGAAGATTTCACATCAGATGAATTCAAGGATATATCCCGTACTAACACATCTGGCTGGAGCGGT
>JABCTC010000078.1 GCA_018238545.1 Candidatus Heimdallarchaeota archaeon | reverse complement strand
GAGACAAGTTTTTTAGTTTCTCAAAATCTGGTTTTAGACCAGAAATGATTTCTTTTGAATCTACTTCAATTAGTATATCTGTAACGCCTTTGGAGTAAGCAAAAGATTCAGCTGTTTTTACACCCAAAGCATCGAGTAGTGTGGGAAGCGATTTGGTAGGTTCAGGTTCATTCATAGGAAAATTCAGTATAGCTCCGTCTTCAGTCTTTGATGCAATTAACTCGCCGCTTAATGTTTCGTAAGTTACAGAGTTGGAATCTATTTCAAATATGTGAAACAACAGATGTGAAGTCGCAAGAGTTGCATGACCACACAGTTTTACTTCAACTTGGGGAGTAAACCAGCGTAAACGAAATCTATTCAATTCCTTAATTTCATCAATATTGGGAACATAAAGAAAAGCGGTTTCTGAAAGGTTCATCTCTGCAGCAATTTTCTGCAAGGTTAGATCAGGATAATTTCTTGAGATTAAACAAATCGCTGCAGGATTCCCCTTAAAAGGTTCATCAGCAAATGCATCAATCTGATATATAGGAATAGCATTAGCGTTTTTTATCTTTTCCACCTTCAATAAGATTTTATCTTGTTTTATTTTATCCAAAATCAATATTAAGTATTTTGTGAAGAGTAGATGTTTAGTTTTACCTTGATTTTATATATTGGCAAAAATTTATGAATGAGATTAATTAAAGTCAGAATATGAAACGAAAAGCAATTGTTAGTTTCAGCTTTCTTTTACTTACTATTTTCATAATGCAGGTTAGTTCTGTCATGATTTCACCAACACAAGGTGCGATTGTAGAAGCTTTACCCTCTGAAGAGGTGTTTATTGATTCGATGAGAGAGTATGTCGTACTCTTTGATTCTGAAGAAGCTTTTAACAATTATGTCACTGATGGAGACTATTTGTTTGCATTTCCATATCTGAAAATAGTTGCAATCGAAGATATGCTGAGTAATAAAATAGAACGCCTAAATTTGGTTGGAGTGAAAAAAGTTTTTGACGTAACAGATACTATATTCCAGAATCTAGAACCAGCGCCATCCAGTTCAGGTGATTATGATTTAGAGAACATAAAATTCACAGTAGCAACAGCTGATCAAATCAATGTATCAGGAGTATGGGATATGGGTTACGATGGTTCAGGAACCATAGTATATGACATTGATACAGGAATTAACGAGAATCATGTAGATTTCACAGGGAAAATCCTTCCAGGAAGTATGTCATTCATCAACAAATTGTATGGATACGGATATACAACAACATCTATTAACGATGAACATGGTCACGGAACTCACACTGCTGGTACTGCAGCAGGTGCAGGTATTGCTAACCCAAGTTACAAAGGAATGGCGCCAGGAGCGGATATTCTAGTAGGTAGAGTAGGGACAGGTGAAGAGCTATTCATTTGGGCTATATTAGCAGCCTTGGAATACGCCTTAGAGTATGAAGCCACTGTTGAAGATATTGATGTAATTAACATGAGTTTTGGTTCAAGCGATCAAGAAGGCATGGATCTACAAGAAATTCTTGTGGAAACCATATGGGGTGAAGGAATGTTCATCTCAAATTCAGCGGGAAATTATGACAGTTTTACCAGAGACTATATATCTGTAGGATCAGCTAGTTCAGCTCCTCAAGTCATGAGTGTTGCAGCAGTTGATTCAAGTGGTAATTTAGCTATCTTTAGCGTTTTAGGTCCAACTGCAGACGGATTTTATAAGCCTGATATTTCAGCTCCAGGAGTTGATATCTGGAGTTGTGATATTGATGGAACTAATGGTTATGTTTCTTATGATGGAACTTCCATGGCAGCGCCACATATTGCAGGAGCAGCAGCAGTTATGATCGAAGCCCTCAAAGATCTTGGTATCCCGTACACACCGGGAATGATAAAAGCAGCTTTGATGAGGTCAGCTGATCCTAAATTAGTAGATCACTTAGGGGGAGGAGCAGGAATTCCTGATGTTGGTAATGCATTGCAAATGATAATCGATGCCCCCACAAACGCAACAGGTCATCCTACACTCATGTATGCAATCAAAAATATGCCTACAACTGATCTCAAAGTAGCACCTCAAGGTTGGCATCATGAATTCTTTGTTGAATCTGTTTCATCTACTCCATGGGAAGATCTAACACCAGTTTTAACAGGTGATTTAAGTCTTATTGGTTATATTGAACCATTGCCTTATTCAGAACCATGGACAAAATTCTACAAATTTGTTTTAGATATTCCAACAGATCTAGCACTAGGAGATTACAGTGGAAATATCGTGTTTGAAACATCACAAGGTGTTCAAGCTTTAACTAATTTTGAGATAACTGTAACAGAAGGTAAGGGTAGGATATATTATGCTAAACAACATACATCATGGTCTATAGATGGTTATCTTGGTCAATATATCCTTGCAATAGAGGATTTAATGGATAAAGGTATAGCAATAAATGAATATAGACATGGTCTGATTACTGATGCTGAATTAGCAGGTTATGATGCTATATGGTTTGCTGATCCATTTGATTATGACTTCCCAAATCTAATAGCAATCGATCAAACACACCAAAACACAGATAGAATAACAGCTAGACCTTTGTTAGAATCAGAGAAAACAGCTATACATAATTTTGTTGCAAATGGTGGAGGATTATTCATTGATTTACTTGGGCAAACGTCAGAACAAGTCGAACATCTAGGAACGTCTATCGTCGCTGGTAATAATGTTACAATGGTCAATGACCTAATCGCACCATATGATATAACCGTCTCTGAGAATCTCTTCGATTTCAGTAATGTTGCTACTGCAGATGTAATAATAACTCATGCTCTCACTGAAAGTGTTATCAAAGTTGATCACTATGGAACTACTTTAACGGTTGCAGGAGATGCCAATATACTAACAAAGTGGAATAATAAAGGAACAACAGCTGCTTACGAAAATAGTGTAGGAGGAAGAGTAGTTATTGTGACAACAAACTTCCACTTAGACACTTCAGGATACATAGATGCTTACAATTCTGGAACACAGAATATGAGATTTGTCAATAATATCTTCAACTGGTTTACTGCAAAAGAACAGATCATTGGTTCATATGTTCAAGATGCTACAGGAGCAGATATAACTATTGAAAGCCTTAACATATCCGCTACTCTTTCAGCAAGCGTTAAAATTGTCACGCCTACTAGTCAAACAACTGACACAGTCACATTGACCGAAGATTCACCTGGTATGTATTCCTATAGACTTACTTTTGGTGAAGAAGCAGCTTATACTTTCAAAGCTGAGAGTGGTGATGATGTATACTTTGCAGATTTCTTATTTGACTCATCAGCTCCTGAAGTTACTGTTGAAGGTTGGACTAATGATACAAAACCAGAGCTTGCAAGATTGGATTTTGAAGTCAAAGATCAGATATCAAATATTCTTTCAATGGCTGTAAAATTAAATGGAGAAAATATTGATTTCCTAGGTTCAGGAAAAGTAAGAACATTTGTAATATTTACATCCAGTTTAGTAGATGGAGATAATGATCTTCATATTGTTGCCGTAGATCTAGCAGGAAACACTCTAAATGTTCATTACAATATTCCGACTAAATCGTCAAGTGCGCCAGTTTCAACGTTTGCAATACTTCTAGGAATATTATCATTAGCAGCAATTGCAACATTCATTAGAAGGAAAAAGCAATAATTTTTCCATCTCTTTCTTTTTTTTATCAATTATTTGTAAGAAGTGTCTAACTTTATCTTGGTTTTTGAAAAACTTTATGAATAATATGCGTCTAACAAAACGCATGAAAAGAAAATTAGCTATCGGAGTTGGTTTTTTCATGTTTACCATTTTTCTAGTTCAAACAGGTTCAACTATTCAACCTGCAACTGATACTTCAGTTAGTGAAAGTATACCTAAAGACAAAATAGTTTTTGATTCTGTAAGGAAATTTATTATGCATTTCGAATCAAAAAACGCTTACAATAGTTTTGTTGAAACATATTCTTACAAACTATCTTTTCCTAATTTGAAAATGGTTTTAGTAGAAGATAAACTAACTGAAAAGGTTACACTCAGAAACTTAGTTGGGGTAGATGGAGTTTTTGATGTTACTAACTCAAGGTTCTATAAAATCCAACCTGAACCTGGCGCAGACTTACTATATGCGAGTACAGAAGGAATTAAAAGAACAGTTGCGTCTAATGATTTACTAAATCTCCAACCTCTTTGGGATATGGGGTATAAAGGAGATACCATTGTTGCTTATGATATAGACACAGGAATCCGAACTGATCATGTCGATTTTGCAGGATGAATTATGCCTGAAAGTAAGTCTTTCATAAGCCCTACTTATGGATTTACCAGAACTGACACCTCTATCGAGGATTCTCACGGTCATGGAACCCACACAGCTGGTATTATGTTAGGAGATGGTACCGGAAATTCTGAGTACATAGGAGTTGCTCCTGAAGCAAAACTTCTAGTAGCGCGTTTTGACAGTCCAGCTCCAACCGAAGCTTTTCTTGCAGCCTATGATTATGGTATTTCTGTTGGTGTAGATGTAATAAACGTTAGCTGGGGTGGAGGAGATGAAGAAGGTTGGGATGCCTGGGAACTTGCATCTAGAGAATTAATGTTACAAGGGATTGTTTTTGTAACATCAGCTGGGAATGCAGGAGAAGATGGGTATTATACTTCAGGATCACCAGGTACTGACCCTAATACTATTTCTGTTGCAGCTACAAGTGTTGGTGGAGTTAGGGCTACTTTTAGTTCTAACGGTCCGTCTGTTGATGGTTATCCTTTACCAAATTTAGCTGCACCAGGCGATAGCATAATGAGCTGTGGAATTGAAAGTTCTATTGATTATGTTTCAAAAAGTGGAACATCAATGGCTTCACCCCACATTGCAGGTATAAGCACAATTCTTGTCCAAGCTCTAAAATCACTTGTTATCCCTTACGATCCAGGTTTAATTAAAGTAGCAATGATGAAAGCAGCAGATCCTGGAAAATATGATTATCTACTATATGGAGCAGGCATTCCAGATGCAACACAATCTCTACAACTAATCGAGGATGCGCCTACCAATGGTACAGGTTTCCCAGTTATGATGTGGGCAATACCTGAATTTCCAGTAGCAAAATATCAAACACTTCCTCAAGGATTTCATGGAGAATTATTTGTTCAATCTGTATCGTCTACTCCAAATGGAGATATCGTACCTGTTGTTACAGGCAATATAAGTTCCATAATCAATCTAAATACTACTTCATGGACAGATTACTGGTCTAAAAACTATTTTGTAGAAATTGAAATATCAGATGATGAAGCTTTAGGTATTTATGAAGGATATATTGTTTTTGAGACAACTGGAGGAGTATCGGCGTCAACTTATATGCAGATTGAAGTTATAGAAGGAAAAAGTAAGATTCTTATGGCTAGTTTATTCTCAAATAGGGGAGTAGATAGTTTTATTGGTCAATATGCTGAAACAACTGAAGATTTGCTTGTTAATGGAATTGCAGTGAATGAGTTTCGTTCTTGGAACATAACTGGAGTTCCAAATATTATAACCGCAGAACTTCTTCAAGACTATGATGCGGTTTGGATGCCAGATCCTGCAAGATATAACCATTTTGATGACCTAACAGCTTTTACAGACATGGCACTTCATCCAAATTATGAGGATGAATTCCAAGCTATCCAAGACTTTGTTGAAGATGGTGGAAGTTTATACTTAAGTGCTCAAGGTAACACTGAAGTTACTTATACAGGTTGGGGAACAATTGTTGAAGGCAATAATCTAACAGTGATAAACAATTTCCTGACCCCTTATGGAATTTTAGTATCTAGTGAATATTACTATTTCGATTCCTATGATGCACCTGGACATGCCAATGCTGTTTCTATTCACAGATTAACTGAAGGTGTTAGCAAGGTAAACCATCGTGGATCAACATTGTCAGCTACAGGTGATGCTCAAGTATTGGTTGAAACACAAGGTGAAGGTACTTTAGCTGTGTATGAGAATAACAATGGCGGAAGAGTAGTTGTTTCAACAACTAATACAATCATGGATTTAACTGGGTTCCTAAATGGTTACTCACCGGGTGAAACACAAAACACAATCTTAACAAGAAACATATTCAACTGGTTAGTTGCGAAGCAACGAGTTGTTGGTAACTTTACTGAAGATGAAAATGGTGTGTCATTTAATATCTATTCAACCGATTCTGGAGCTAGTTTAACTACTACAATTAGAAAAACCACAGTAGCAAATATAGAATCTGATACAGTGTCTTTAGTAGAAGTATCAATTGGATATTATTCATATAGAATGGATTATACTACAGAAGCTGTATACAAATTCAAAGTAACTAGTGATGATGACTTTTATGTAAGTGAATTCACATACGACAATTCACCTCCAGAAATTTCTTCTGGAACATGGGTTAACTATACAAAACCAGAAGTAGCAAGATTAGACTTCACGGTTTCTGAATCCATCAGCAGAATTGTATCACTAAGCGTGAAATTGAATGACGAAAATGTTGATTTTACAATCGTTTCGGATACCAAAAGAACTTTTGTGATATTCACGTCTAACCTAATTGATGGAGATAATGTCCTAAGGATTGTGTCAAAGGATCTTGGTGGGAATACTCTAGATGTGACTTTCATTATCCCCACAAAGAATCCTGGAGGATCACCAATATCGTCCATTGCAGTTTTGTTTGGCATCTTAGCCCTTGCTAGTATAACGGCATTTATCAAACGTAGAAGAAGATAATCATCTTTTCTTTTCTTTTTATTATTTTATCCTATTAGCATAACATTTTTAACAGTTGTTTAGCTCATTTCCCTAGCTATTAAAATTTCCATGTCTTGAGGGTTAAAATGAAAATTGCTAAAGGGTCATTAAAAATTGTCACTATAATCAGCTCAGTCATGTTTGTCTGTACAATTGCAGCTATTCTCATTTGCATTCTATTGCACACACCAATATACTGGCACTTTGGTATACTTGGTGTAATTCTCTTCTGTGGATTTTTTATCTTCTGGACTTTCAGGGATCCAAAAAGAGATGTCATTATCAATCCTAAGGGGATTATGGCTCCAGCTGATGGTACTCTGATGAATGTCAAAAAGATGAAAGATGGATTTTCATGTCAAATTCTGATGTCTCCTTTCAATGTTCACATGAACAGAAGCCCAATTGACGGAGTTGTGAAAAGCATTACTTTTCAGAAAGGATCTCATTGG